>NZ_JASHBX010000007.1:0-124757 GCF_047464415.1 Streptococcus infantis
ATTTATCCCATTTTGTAGTCCATACGGGAAGCCAAAAAGTTGGCAGCAATCGATTTGAACTCCAGGACAAAAAGGAATTTATTGGTCTTGACAATCGCTTAGTGAGGGAGCAGGTGATCGATTATCTATTCAATAATTATGAAGTTACGGATAGGACTTTATTGATCACGAACTCTGATGGAGGTCATGGATATACACCCTACGTTTTCAAAGAGATTGCGAAGGTTTTGCGAATTAAACGCCACGAACATTTCTGGGATGAGTACCATGTAAATAAAGAGTTAAAGAATTATCTAAAATTTTACTCTGAAGATCTATTAGAGAGAGCTTTCCAGGCGATTAAGCAACATGATAAGCAGTTAATGAGAACTGTCCTAGATACGACTGAAAGTTATATCGAGACAGAAGAAGAACAAGAGTTGTTTGAGAAGTTCAAGAGTAAAATATTGAGAAATTTCCAATATACCAAACCAGCCGAACAGAGAGGATTCAGTCATGCAGGGATCGGGATAATGGAGAGTCAGCATCGTAAGGTCACTTATAGAATGAAAAAAAGAGGAATGTACTGGACTCTTGCTGGAGCTGAAACGATGAGTCGGATAATTGTTTTGAATTATGAAGATTCTTTGAGGGATCTATTTTTTGGCAACTGGAGAGAAGATTATGAAAAATTTATTTCTTTAGAAGAAGTTTCTGCTTATACCATTAAAAAAAGAATGAGTAAAACGGGTAAAGAAAATACATCTAGATATCAATGTTACCCTGATAGTAAAAGGTTATCATACTTCCGAAAACAATAGAAGTACATAACAAAGTATATAAAAAGTTATATAACAATAACCTTTGTAAAAAAAGGTCTTTTTGTGCTACAATCAAACATAAAATGCTTGCGTGGTGTGTGAAAATGTGTTATAATTTACTTAAATTAATCGAATAAAAAAAGACGAAAAGTGCGCTAACACTTCTCGCCTTACCGAGTAAGAACTCGTCCTTCTTACTCAGTCTTTAATTAATGATACCTGATAAGTGTATCAATGTCAAGACTGAGCAAGAAATTTGTTCAGTCTTTTTTTAAAACTCGGTGACGTTCTCCTAAAAAATGTATGAATTTAGGCATTCTAAAAAATTCTACCGCATACAAATTAGTGAAAACGGTTGACAAAGAAAAAACAATAACATATAATTAACTCAACAAATCAGAAAAGTAATTATTTTTAATCTTCAGGGAGCCTGTGGTTACTGTGAACAGGTGGTTGGAACTAGTGAAATTGGGCTGATTTTAAAAGTGAATTTGAAACAATGAAAATTCGGTAGGCACACCTTACAGTGCAACTTGTTGTTAGACAAGGCAGAGATGTAAAGGGGATATTCTCTTTACAATTGAGGTGGTACCGCGTTACAAACGCCCTCACATGGAAATAGATTCCGTGTGTGGGCGTTTTTCTATCCGTCATTTTGTTTATCTTTTATTAGGGCCTTAAGTAGCTTTGATGAACTTTAGTTCTATCTACAGCTTCTTGCCTACTACCAAAAGCAAACAAAAAGCCGGATTCATACAGAAGGAGGAAAATTTTATGACAACAAAAGGTTATTTTGGACAATTTGGTGGTAGTTTTGTACCGGAGCCGATTCAGGCTTTGTTGGATGAGTTGGAAGTGACTTTTGATAAATACAAGGATGATCCAGAATTTTTGGCAGAATATCGTCATTACTTGAAAGATTATTCAGGCCGTGAGACTCCGCTCTATTTTGCTGAAAGCTTGACAGAGCACCTAGGTGGAGCTAAGATTTATCTCAAGCGTGAAGACCTTAACCACTTGGGTTCACACAAACTCAACAATGTTTTGGGACAGATCCTTCTTGCCAAACGCATGGGTAAAAAACGGGTGATTGCTGAGACAGGAGCTGGTCAGCACGGCGTTGCGACAGCTGCAGCTGCAGCCAAATTTGGTATGGCATGTGATGTCTACATGGGGGCAGAAGATGTGGAGCGTCAACGTCTCAATGTCTTCCGCATGGAGATGATGGGAGCGACTGTTCACGCAGTTGAAACGGGAACTCGTACACTGAAGGATGCGGTTGATGCAGCCTTTGGAGCATGGATGAATGACCTTGATGCTTTCTACGTTTTAGGTTCGGCTGTAGGTCCGCACCCTTACCCAACGATTGTTCATGAATTCCAAAAAGTAATCAGTGAAGAATCACGTCGTCAAATCTTGGAAAAAGAAGGACGTTTGCCAGACTACGTCATTGCCTGTGTGGGTGGTGGTTCTAATGCCATCGGTGCCTTTTCACAGTATGTAACTGATGAAGAAGTTAAATTGGTTGGGGTAGAAGCTGCTGGTCACGGTTTAGATACCGATAAACACGCGGCAACAATGACCAAGGGTAGTGTAGGAATTGTCGATGGAATGAAAACCTATGCAGTCTTTGGTGAAGATGGAAATGTTGCACCTGTTTACTCTATCTCTGCTGGTTTAGACTATCCAGGGGTTGGACCAGAACACGCCTTCTTTAAAGACTCTGGTCGTGTAGAATATGTTGCAGCGACTGATGAAGAAGCTGTCCAAGCCTTGCTTTTACTTAGCAAGACTGAAGGAATTATCCCAGCTATTGAAAGCTCCCATGCTATCGCAGAAGCAGTCAAACGAGCACCAAAACTAAGTAAAGATGAGATTATCATCATCAATGTCTCTGGTCGTGGAGACAAGGACGTAGCTGCTATTGCAGACTACCTTGAAGCTAAATAATAAAAGATGGAAAAATTATAGCTGTTTCTCTCTCAGAGAGCTTGTGGTTGCTGAAAACAAGCAGAGAAAGCTGTAAGGTTGGGTCCATCTCAAACGAGAGAAGAATTCATAATTCTCAAGGGAGTGTCCTTTATCGCACAGCCTGTTACAAGAAGGTTCTGAGACAGGAATGAGAGATAGGAGAAATCCTATAATTGAGGTGGCACCGCGAATTTCGTCCTCACGCAAGTTATTTTGCGTGGGGATTTTTTGTAGAATCACCACAGGATTTATGAAGAACTGAAAGGGAAATTACAATGGAACGAATCATTCATGGAGATGTTTTATCACCAATCTTGGCGTATATGCGCTTGAACGGACAACACAAGGTCATACTTGAAAGTATCCCAAGAGAAAAGGAAAATGCTCGATTTTCTATCTTAGCCTATAACCCAGTTTTTGAGATTAAGTTTGAGAATGGAGTCCTATATCAAAATGGCCAAGTGATTGATCGTGACCCCTTGGATTTTCTCTATGAGGTAACTCATAAGAGCCAGCACCATTCAGACCTACCTTTTGGTGGTGGAGCGATTGGCTTTGTTGGTTACGACATGATTTCTCTTTACGAAGAGATTGGCCAGCTTCCTGAGGATACGATTGGGACGCCAGATATGCATTTCTTTGTTTACGAGAGTTATATGGTATTTGACCACAAGAAAGAAAAAATTCATATCATCGAGGATGCTCTTTACAGTGATCGAAGCAATGAAGAACTAGAAGTGGCTTTAGATCAGGTTTTAGAAGAGTTGAAAATCCCTGCTTCAAATGAATTTGAAGATTTGGACGTTTCTCCACTTCAGTTTAAACCACATATTGCACCTCAGAAATTTGAAGAAATGGTAGAAACAGCTCGCGACTTGATTCGCAATGGAGATATGTTCCAATGTGTACTCAGTCAACGTTTCTCTGCTGAGGTCACTGGAAATCCTTTTGACTTTTACAGAAATCTCCGAGTGACAAATCCATCAAATTATCTCTACTTTTACGACTTTGGAGATTATCAAATCATCGGTGCCAGTCCTGAGAGTTTGGTTTCCGTCAAGAATGGTATCGTGACAACCAATCCAATTGCAGGGACGCGACCTAGAGGCACTAATGACGAAGAAGATGCAGCACATGCTAGTGATCTACTTTCTGATGAAAAGGAAACGGCAGAACACCGAATGTTGGTGGATTTGGGACGAAATGATATCGGTAGAATTGCTGAAACAGCCAGTGTCCAAGTAACTAAGTATATGGAAGTGGAACTTTTCCGTTATGTCATGCATTTGACCAGCGTGGTTAAAGGACGTTTATTACCAGAATTAACTGCCATGGATGCCTTGAAAGCGACTCTTCCGGCAGGAACAGTATCGGGAGCACCAAAGATTCGGGCCATGAAACGCATCTATGAACTAGAAACAGAGAAGCGTGGCGTATATGCAGGAGCTATCGGTTACCTATCAGCAACTGGAGACATGGATTTCGCCATTGCAATTCGAACCATGATTCTTAAAAATAAAAGAGCCTACGTACAGGCTGGTGCAGGAATTGTTTATGATTCCATCGCTCAGAATGAATACCAAGAAACGATTAACAAAGCTAAATCTATGACAAGAATGGGAGAACTAAGACCATGATTTTATTGATTGACAATTATGATTCATTTACTTATAACCTGGCTCAATATATCGGGAATTTCGCAGAAGTTCAGGTTTTGAGAAATGATGATCCAAACCTTTATGAAGAAGCTACAAAGGCAGATGGATTAGTTTTCTCTCCTGGCCCAGGTTGGCCAGCTGATGCTGGGAAAATGGAAGAAATGATTCGTGATTTTGCAGGTAAGAAACCTATTCTAGGGATTTGTTTGGGGCACCAAGCCATCGCAGAAGTCTTTGGTGGTAAGTTAGGCTTGGCTCCTAAAGTTATGCACGGTAAACAAAGTCAAATCCGATTTGAGACTCCATCAGTTCTCTATCAAGGGATTGAGGACAATCGTCCAGTCATGCGTTACCACAGTATTTTAATTGAAGAGATGCCAGAAGAGTTTGAAGTCACAGCTCGTTCGACAGATGACCAAGCCATTATGGGGATCCAACACAAAACTCTTCCGATTTATGGCTTGCAGTATCATCCAGAAAGTATTGGAACGCCAGATGGCCTATCTTCTATTCAGAATTTTATCGAGAAAGTTGTAAAGTGAGGAACACAAAATGAAAGAAATTATTGAAAAATTAGCGAACTTTGAAGATTTATCAAGTGTTGAAATGACAGATGTGATTGAACGCATCGTAACAGGACGTGTGACGGAAGCACAAATCGCTTCACTACTGTTAGCCCTCAAGATGAAGGGAGAAACACCTGAAGAAAGAACAGCCCTCGCCCAAGTTATGAGAGGACATGCTCAACACATTCCAACCAACATTCAAGATGCTATGGATAATTGCGGTACGGGTGGAGATAAGTCATTTAGCTTCAACATTTCTACAACTGCAGCCTTTGTCTTGGCAGGTGGTGGCATCCACATGGCCAAACATGGCAATCGCTCCATCTCTTCTAAATCTGGTTCGGCAGATGTCTTGCAAGCTTTGGGAATCAATATTGACCTCAAACCAGCACAATTGGGTAAGGTATTTGATCAAACAGGTATTGTCTTTCTCTTTGCCAAAAACATGCACCCAGCTATGAAATATATCATGCCAGCACGCTTGGAGTTGGGAATTCCAACCATCATGAATTTGACAGGCCCACTGATTCACCCAATGGTCTTGGAAACACAGCTTCTAGGGATCAGTCGCCCAGAACTTCTGGAAAGTACTGCTCAGGTCTTGAAAAATATGGGCCGCAAACGTGCCATTGTAGTAGCTGGTCCAGAAGGATTGGATGAAGCTGGTTTGAATGGGACTACCAGCATTACCCTTCTTGAAAATGGTGAAATCACTTTGTCAACCTTTACCCCAGAAGATTTGGGAATGGAACGCATTGCTATTGAGGACATTCGTGGGGGAAATGCTCATGAGAATGCAGCCATCCTTGTCAGTGTTCTTAATAACGAACCAAGTCCATTCTTGGAAACAACCGTTTTAAATGCTGGTCTAGGATTCTACGCCAATGGTAAAACAGACAGTATCAAGGACGGAGTTGAAATGGCACGTCAAGTGATTGCTAGTGGTAAGGCCCTTGAAAAACTCAGACTATTACAGGAGTACCAAAAATGAGTCAGGAATTTTTGTCACGTATCTTAGAGCAGAAGGCACGTGAAGTTGAAAAGATGGAGCGAGAGGAGCTTCAGCCCCTGCGAGCAAGCTATCGCTTAGCTGAATATTTGAAAAACCATCAAGAACGTCTGCAAATCATTGCGGAGGTCAAGAAGGCGAGTCCAAGTATGGGTGATATCAATCTGGATGTGGATATCGTTCAACAGGCCCAGACTTACGAGGCTAACGGCGCTGTTATGATTTCTGTATTGACAGATGAAGTTTTTTTCAAGGGTCATTTGGATTATCTTCGTGAGATTTCCAATCAAGTACAGATTCCGACACTGAACAAGGACTTTATCATCGATGAAAAGCAAATCATCCGTGCTCGCAATGCAGGTGCGACAGTTATCTTGCTTATCGTAGCGGCTTTATCAGAAGAACGCCTCAAGGAACTGTATGACTATGCGACAGAGATTGGTCTAGAAGTATTAGTGGAAACTCATAATCTAGCAGAGCTAGAAGTAGCCCACCGCCTTGGAGCTCAAATTATCGGTGTGAATAATCGTAATTTGACTACCTTTGAAGTTGACTTGCAGACTAGTGTAGACTTGGCCCAATACTTTAAGGACGATTGCTTGTACATTTCTGAATCTGCTATTTTTACAGAAGCAGATGCGAAACGAGTTGCCCCCTACTTTAACGGAATTTTGGTAGGAACAGCCCTCATGCAGGCAGAAGATGTAGCCCAGAGAATCAAGGAGTTGCAGATTGACAAAGGTTAAGATTTGTGGACTATCGACCAAAGGAGCGGTAGAAACAGCTGTGTCAGCAGGGGCCGACTACATCGGTTTTGTCTTTGCTCCTAGCAAAAGACAAGTGACCTTGGGACAAGCAGCAAAGCTGGCTGAGATTATTCCTACAAATGTAAAAAAGGTTGGCGTATTTGTTTCACCAAGTCGGGAGGAATTACTAGAAGCGATTGAAAAGGTCGATTTAGACTTAGTCCAAATTCATGGCCAGGTGGCGGATGATTTGTTTGAGAATTTACCTTGTACTAGCATTCAGGCAGTACAGGTGGGTGGAGATGGTCACGTGCCAAGTTCTCAGGCAGATTATCTACTCTTTGATGCACCTGTGGCAGGAAGTGGTCAGACCTTTGACTGGGGTCAACTGGATACGAAAGATCTATCTCAGCCTTTCTTCATCGCAGGTGGGCTAAATGAAGCCAATGTAGAAGAAGCAATTCAACACTTTACTCCCTTTGCAGTAGATGTATCAAGTGGGGTAGAGACAGACGGACAAAAAGATCATGAAAAGATAAGAAGATTTATAGAGAGGGTAAAACATGGCATATCAAGAACCAAATAAAGAAGGATTTTACGGAAAATTCGGTGGACGTTTTGTCCCAGAAACATTGATGACAGCAGTATTGGAGTTGGAAGAAGCTTATCGTGAAAGTCAGGCAGATCCAAGTTTCCAAGAAGAGTTAAACCAACTTTTGCGCCAGTATGTAGGACGTGAAACACCTCTTTACTACGCAAAAAACTTGACCCAGCATATTGGTGGAGCCAAGATTTACCTCAAACGTGAAGACCTCAACCATACAGGTGCACACAAGATTAACAATGCCTTGGGACAAGTTCTTCTCGCTAAACGCATGGGCAAAAAGAAAATTATCGCTGAAACTGGTGCCGGTCAGCACGGTGTGGCAACTGCAACAGCTGCAGCTCTTTTCAACATGGAATGTACTATCTATATGGGTGAGGAAGATGTTAAACGCCAAGCCCTCAATGTCTTCCGTATGGAACTTTTGGGAGCCAAGGTGAAAGCTGTAACAGATGGTTCGCGCGTGCTCAAGGATGCGGTCAATGCAGCCCTTCGTTCTTGGGTAGCAAATATCGATGATACCCACTATATCCTTGGTTCTGCCTTGGGACCTCATCCTTTCCCAGAAATTGTTCGTGATTTCCAAAGTGTCATTGGTCGAGAAGCTAAACAACAGTACCGTGAATTGACAGGTGAAAATCTACCAGATGCGCTAGTTGCCTGTGTTGGTGGTGGTTCGAATGCTATCGGTCTCTTCCATCCATTTGTGGAAGATGAATCTGTAGCTATGTATGGAGCTGAAGCGGCAGGACTAGGTGTGGATACAGAGCATCACGCAGCTACCTTGACCAAGGGTAGACCAGGTGTTCTCCACGGTTCGCTCATGGATGTGCTCCAAGATGCCCATGGACAAATCTTAGAAGCCTTCTCTATCTCAGCAGGTTTGGACTACCCAGGTATCGGTCCAGAACATTCTCATTACCACGATATCAAGCGTGCGACTTATGTGCCTGTGACAGATGAGGAAGCATTGGAAGGTTTCCAACTCTTGTCACGTGTGGAAGGGATTATCCCAGCTTTGGAATCTAGTCATGCTATCGCCTTTGCGGTGAAATTAGCCAAAGAACTTGGTCCAGACAAGTCTATGATTGTCTGTCTATCAGGTCGCGGAGACAAGGATGTAGTTCAAGTTAAAGACCGCTTGGAAGCAGACGCAGCAAAGAAGGGAGAAGCTCATGCCTAAGACACTGACAGAAAAACTGAACGCTATTAAAGCAACTGGAAAGGGAATTTTTGTCCCCTATATTATGGCTGGAGATCACGAAAAAGGATTAGATGGTCTCGGTGAAACAATTCACTTTTTAGAAAATTTGGGTGTGTCTGCCATTGAGGTAGGAGTTCCTTTCTCGGACCCGGTTGCAGATGGTCCTGTTATTGAAGAAGCAGGCTTGCGCAGTCTAGCTCGCGGAACCTCTACCCAGGCTTTGGTTGAAACTTTGAAAACCATTGAAACAGAAATTCCGCTTGTCATCATGACCTACTTTAACCCCCTCTTTCAGTACGGTGTGGAGAAATTGGTTAAAGACCTTGCTGATACAGCAGTCAAAGGTTTGATTATACCAGACCTCCCTCATGAGCACGCCAACTTTGTAGAGCCATATTTGGCGGAAACAGACATTGCTTTGATTCCTTTAGTCAGCTTGACGACAGGAATTGAGCGTCAAAAGGAACTCATTGAAGGGGCAGAAGGATTTGTCTATGCCGTTGCTATCAATGGGGTGACAGGGAAATCAGGAAATTACCGAGATGACTTGGACAAGCACTTGTCCCAACTTCATCAAGTGGCTGACATTCCAGTTTTAACAGGATTTGGTGTATCCACTCAGGCTGATGTGGAACGTTTCAATGCGGTCTCTGATGGTGTTATCGTCGGTTCCAAGATTGTTAAAGCTCTACATGAAGGACAAATAGCAGAAATCGCTGACTTTATCCGAGAAGCAGTAGCTTACCAAAAATAATCACACAAGCAGCCAGTAAGAGGAAAGGCACAAAAGGAAGTCTTTCCTTTTTCTTTAGCAGGAGAAAGGCTAGAATGCCGGTTGAAGAAGCAAATTGAATGAGAATCAGTATTTCTGTAAGTGTAAAAACTAGGGCACAAGAAGATAGAAAGAGAAAATCTCCTGCCCCTATGCGGATATCGATGAAATGAGCAATGATTCCAAGAATCAAGAAAAAAGCCATGATTAGATTCCAACTAGAGCAAGCCATTAGAAGTAGATGAAAGAAAATCCATACCAGTAAAGGATACTCCTGATGGCGAAAGTCGTAGATGCCCAAGGTCAGACCAGCGCTGATTAGGATGACTTGCCCCAAAGTTAGAAAATCCCAAGAGAAAGCTAGAAAGAGCAGTCCTAAGCACAACTCAAAGAGGGCATACCAAACAGGATAGCGAGCCTTGCAATAGCGACAGCGAAAGCGATTGAATATCTGGGACACAATCGGAATCAAATCTAGTGGTCTCAAGCGAGTCTGACAAGAATCACAGTGACTTGCAGGAAAGACGATGGATTGTTCAGGGAAGCGATCGATGACTAAGCCTAGAAAGGAAGCAAGAATCGTTCCAACAAGAAAAAAATAAAGATGAATCATACTTATTTATTCGGAAAAAATAAGAGAAAGAGTATAATAGTTGGATATAGGAGAAGTTTTAGGAACAAATATGAAAATTCACTTTGAAAAAGGACTTCAGTCAGAAAATGCCCAACTCATTTGTCAGTGGTCTAATGCTTTGGGAGAAAGTTTTCAGAAGCAATGGATGGGACCAATGATTCCTTTTCCCTTGACAATTCAAGTCTTGCAAGATTTGGAAGGAATCTTTTCAATCTTTGATGGACAAGAGTTTGTGGGGCTTATCCAGAAAATCAGGCTAGAAGACAGGAATCTTCATATCGGGAGATTTTTTATCAATCCCCAGAAACAGGGGCAGGGGTTAGGTAGCCAGGCTTTAAGGAAATTTGTTAGTTTGGCCTTTGAAAATGAAGACATAGATACTATTTCTCTAAATGTCTACGAGGCAAATCAAACAGCTTATAATCTTTACCAAAAAGAAGGATTTGAAATCGTTCAAATAGTTGAAGTACCTATACGAAAATACATCATGAAAAAGGTCAGATAGAACATAAATAACTTCGAGGAATTGTCCCCTTACAATTTTTAATTCTCAAACTTGTTGCAGAGAAATTTTCTTGATAAAATAGATACATGACTAGATATAAGGCTATAATTTCTTATGATGGCTACGCTTTTGCTGGTTTTCAACGGCAACCTCATGCGCGTAGTGTTCAGGAGGAAATTGAAAAAACTTTAACAAAATTAAATAAAGGACAAGCTATTACCATTCATGGTGCTGGGCGAACGGACAGTGGTGTTCATGCGCTAGGGCAGGTCATCCACTTTGATCTCCCCTATCAGATGGATGAGGAAAAACTTCGCTTTGCTCTTGATACCCAAAGTCCTGAAGACATCGATGTGATTTCGATTGAAATTGTGGCTGATGATTTTCATTGCCGTTATGCCAAGCATAGCAAGACCTACGAGTTTATCGTAGATAGAGGACGTCCTAAAAATCCCATGCGTCGTCATTATGCCACCCACTATCCCTATCCACTAGATGTGGAGCGGATGCAAGAAGCTGTAAAAAAACTAGAGGGAACACATGACTTTACTGGTTTTACGGCATCAGGTACTAGTGTGGAAGACAAGGTAAGAACGATCACGGAAGCTAGTCTTAGGGTTGATGAAACAGGGCAGTTTTTGACCTTTACCTTCTCAGGCAATGGTTTCCTCTATAAGCAGATTCGAAATATGGTTGGAACCTTGCTGAAAATTGGCAACAATCGTATGCCGATTGAACAGATTGACCTCATCTTGGAGAAAAAGGATAGACAGTTGGCAGGACCAACTGCAGCGCCTAATGGTTTGTATTTGAAGGAGATTCGTTATGAAGAATAATCGTATTTTAGCACTTTCAGGAAATGATATTTTTAGTGGTGGTGGATTAGCAGCTGACCTTGCCACCTATACTTTGAATGGTCTGCATGGATTTGTAGCCATGACCTGCTTGACTGCTTTGACAGAAAATGGTTTTGAGGTTTTCCCGACGGATGAGACTATTTTTCAACAACAGTTGGATAGTCTGAAGAGCGTAGACTTTGGAGGGATTAAGATTGGTCTCTTGCCGACGGTCGGTGTTGCTGAAAAAGCCTTGAATTTCATTAAGGAAAGATCAGGAGTTCCAGTGGTCTTGGACCCTGTATTGGTTTGTAAGGAAACGCACGACGTTGCAGTTAGTGAGCTCTGTCAAGAGTTGATTCGCTTTTTCCCTTATGTATCAGTGATTACTCCGAATCTTCCTGAGGCAGAGTTGCTTGCAGACCAAAAGATTGAAAGTATGGAAGATATGAAGGCTGCAGCGCAGAAATTACATGACTTGGGTGCACCAGCAGTGATTATCAAGGGTGGAAATCGCCTCAGTCAGGATAAGGCTGTGGATGTCTTTTATGATGGGGAGAATTTTACTATTCTTGAGAATCCAGTCATCCAAGGACAAAATGCTGGTGCAGGATGTACCTTTGCATCAAGTATTGCTAGTCAGTTAGTCAAGGGAGAGGAACTATTACCAGCAATTGAAACTTCCAAAGCCTTTGTTTACCGTGCCATTGCACAAGCAGATCAATATGGAGTGAGACAGTATGAAGCAAACCAAAACAACTAAAATCGCCCTAGTATCTATCTTGGCAGCTAGTTCTGTCGTATTGGGGTATTTTATAAAAATCCCGACACCAACTGGATTTCTAACACTTTTGGACGTTGGAGTCTTCTTCACAGCCTTTTACTTTGGCAGTCGTGAAGGGGCTGTTGTTGGAGGTTTAGCAGGATTTCTTATTGACCTCATTTCAGGCTACCCTCAGTGGATGATTTTTAGCTTAATTAACCATGGTTTCCAAGGTTATTTCGCAGGCTTTAAAGGAAAATGGCAATGGCTAGGCTTAGTCTTAGCGACTTTATTCATGGTAGCTGGTTATGCCTTGGCATCAGCTTGGATGAATGGTTGGGGCGCAGCTATTCCAGAAATCATCCCAAATCTCATGCAAAATATCGTTGGAATGACTTTAGGATTTCTTCTTTGTCATAGTGTAAAGAAATTCAGATAATAGTGAAAAAAGGAAACCTACCCCGAACTATTAGGGAACTATTGAAAAAACTCTGATTATTTGCTAAAATGAAAGCTATGAAAACACTCTACGATGTGCAACAATTTCTCAAACAGTTTGGTATCATTGTCTATATGGGAAAACGTCTCTATGACATTGAACTGATGAAGATCGAGCTATCTCGAATCTATGATGCAGGCTTGATGGACAAGCTGGATTATCTTGAAGCGGAGGCTGTTCTTCGCAGAGAGCACAAACTAGAATTAGACTATTTAGAAAAAAATGGAGATTAAGTAATATGGTAACTTGGGTATTATGGGGACTTATTATAGCGATGTTGGCTTGGATGGGATATAACTATCTTCGCATTCGTCGTGCAGCGAAAATTGTAGACAATGCAGAGTTTGAGTCTTTGATTCGTACAGGTCAGTTGATTGATTTGCGTGATCCAGCTGATTTTCATAGAAAACATATCCTCGGAGCTCGTAATATCCCTTCAAATCAATTGAAGACAAGTCTGGCAGCTCTTCGCAAGGATAAACCTGTCCTTCTCTATGAAAACCAACGTGCGCAACGTGTCACAAATGCAGCACTTTTCTTGAAAAAACAAGGTTTCTCAGAAATCTATATCCTCTCTTACGGATTGGATTCTTGGACAGGGAAGGTAAAATCTAATTAACAATGTGAAAAAACTTGTCACATATGTTTAATATAAAGTTCCAGCTTTTTATGGTATAATTGTTAGTATAAAATTTAAGGAGTTTTTGAAGATGAAAGAAAAGAAAAAACCATCACTTGTTTTAGGTGTCCTATCTATCGTCCTTGGTTTGCTATCTCCAATCGTAGGTCTCGTTTTGGGGATCATTGGTCTAGTCTTGGCTAATTCACATCAAAAAGAATCTGAGCTTGATTACAAAACAGAACGAATTCTTAATATCGTAGGGATTGTAATTTCTGTAGTTAACTGGGTTGCAGGGCTCATCTTAATGATGCACTAATCAGGATTCTAACAAAAAAAGCTTTATCTTTAAAAGCTTTTTTTGTTTTATCCAATTGATAAAGCTAATTTTTATAGTATTATTCATTTGTATGAGTTTAAGGAGTTTTTAGAATATGCAAGAAAAGAAAAAAGCGTCACTTGTTTTAGGGATCTTGTCTATCATTCTTGGTTTGCTTTCGCCGGTGGTAAGTTTGATTTTGGGGATTATTGGTCTAGTCTTAGCTAACTCACATCAAAAAGAATCTGGGCTTGACTATAAGAGAGAAAAAAATCTGTCCATCCTAGGGATTGTAATTTCTGCACTTCACTTTATTTTAGGTGTCATGGTATTTATACGCTAAAGAAGATTTTAAAAAGCTTTATTTGTTTAAAGCTTTTTTTGTTTTATCCACTGTTTTCTAAGTAATTTTTAATAACCTGCAATTCTTCTTTGTTTAGAAGTCGGAAATCACCTTCTGCTAGTTCAGGGGCCAATATAAAATCTCCAAATTGAACTCGTTTGAGAGCAGTGACCTTGACACCGACTGAGAGGAACATTTTTTTGACCTGATGAAATTTCCCCTCAGAGATGGTAATGGTGGCTTGGCTGAGACTAGGACTTGAGGATAAAATCTCAAGTTGAGCAGGTTTACAGATAGTTCCATCAAGAAAGACAATCCCATCTTTAAACTCTTGAATATGGTCGGGAGTTAGTGGCCCATTGACCTCTACTTGGTAAGTTTTATCCACATGATACTGAGGATGGAGGAGTTGAAAACCTAGGGGACCATTATCTGTTAAGAGGAGGAGACCCGTCGTATCCCGATCCAGACGGCCGATGGCGTAAAGCTGAGCCGACTGGAGGTGTTGAGGAAGTAGATCCATAACCGTTGGGAGTTTCTTATCCTTGCTTGCAGTCACGACTCCATTTGGCTTATGGAGCATGAGGTAGGTGTGTTCATATCCTTGGATTTTTCTATCTTTGAAAATCAGCTCTTGCAACCCTGTATCAACATTCTGTGCAAGGGAAGTAGCAGGGAGTCCATCGACTAAAATTTCTTTTTTCAGAAGAGCTTGTTTCATGGCTTTTCGACTGATTTTTTCCTGGGCTAATAATTTATCTAAACGCATACCAGCCTATCTTATCACAAGTCGGAATTTTTGAAAAGAAAAGAGAAGGAATGAATTTTCTTTTGAAAACATTTACACTTACTTGAATTAAGTCATTTGCTTAAAATTGTGGTATAATCGTTCAGTTAGAAAATAAATTTTTGAATACAATAGAGGAAATCATGACAAAATTAAGAGAAGATATCCGTAATATCGCGATTATCGCCCACGTCGACCACGGTAAAACGACCCTCGTTGACGAATTATTGAAACAATCTGAAACTCTTGACGCGCGTACAGAATTAGCTGAGCGTGCAATGGACTCAAACGATATTGAAAAAGAGCGTGGAATCACTATCCTTGCGAAAAATACAGCAGTTGCCTACAACGGAACTCGTATCAACATCATGGACACACCAGGACACGCGGACTTCGGTGGAGAAGTTGAACGTATCATGAAAATGGTTGACGGTGTTGTTTTGGTCGTAGATGCTTACGAAGGAACTATGCCACAGACTCGTTTCGTATTGAAAAAAGCCTTGGAACAAGACCTTGTGCCGATCGTTGTAGTTAACAAAATCGATAAGCCATCAGCTCGTCCAGCAGAGGTAGTAGATGAAGTCTTGGAACTTTTCATCGAGCTTGGTGCGGATGATGACCAGCTTGACTTCCCAGTCGTTTATGCGTCAGCGATCAACGGAACATCTTCATTGTCAGATGATCCAGCAGACCAAGAAAAGACTATGGCGCCAATCTTTGATACCATTATCGACCACATTCCAGCTCCAGTTGATAACTCAGATGAGCCCCTTCAATTCCAAGTGTCACTTCTTGACTACAACGACTTCGTAGGTCGTATCGGTATCGGACGTGTCTTCCGTGGTAGTGTAAAGGTTGGGGACCAAGTTACCCTTTCTAAATTGGATGGTACAACTAAGAACTTCCGTGTCACAAAACTCTTTGGTTTCTTTGGTTTGGAACGTCGTGAAATTCAAGAAGCCAAAGCTGGTGACTTGATTGCCGTATCAGGTATGGAAGATATCTTTGTCGGTGAAACCATCACTCCGACAGACGCAGTTGAAGCTCTTCCAATCTTACACATCGATGAGCCAACACTTCAAATGACCTTCTTGGTCAACAACTCACCATTTGCTGGTAAGGAAGGTAAATGGGTCACTTCTCGTAAGGTTGAAGAGCGCCTTCAAGCAGAATTGCAAACAGACGTTTCCCTTCGTGTTGATCCAACGGACTCACCAGATAAATGGACTGTTTCAGGACGTGGAGAATTGCACTTGTCAATCCTTATCGAAACAATGCGTCGTGAGGGTTATGAGCTTCAAGTATCTCGTCCAGAAGTTATCGTAAAAGAAATTGATGGTGTTAAATGTGAGCCATTTGAACGTGTTCAAATCGACACACCAGAAGAGTACCAAGGATCTGTTATCCAAAGTCTTTCTGAACGTAAGGGTGAAATGTTGGATATGATCTCAACTGGTAACGGTCAAACTCGTTTGGTCTTCCTTGTTCCTGCGCGTGGTTTGATTGGATACTCAACTGAGTTCTTGTCAATGACTCGTGGTTACGGTATCATGAACCATACCTTCGATCAATACTTGCCATTGATTCCAGGTGAAATCGGTGGACGTCACCGTGGTGCACTTGTTTCTATCGATACTGGTAAGGCAACAACATACTCTATCATGTCTATCGAAGAACGTGGAACAATCTTTGTTAACCCAGGTACTGAGGTTTACGAAGGAATGATCATCGGTGAAAACTCTCGTGAAAATGACTTGACTGTTAACATCACGAAAGCGAAACAAATGACCAACGTTCGTTCAGCTACTAAGGACCAAACAGCGGTTATCAAGACTCCTCGTATCTTGACTCTTGAAGAATCACTTGAGTTCTTGAATGATGATGAATACATGGAAGTAACGCCTGAATCTATTCGTTTGCGTAAACAAATCCTTAACAAGGCAGAGCGTGAGAAAGCAAACAAAAAGAAAAAATCAGCTGAATAAGAGCTAGAAAGAGCAGAAAATGGTCTATTTAATCATAGGGATTTTATTACTCTTACTCTATATATTTGCGACACCTCAAAGTATCAAGGGGACGGTTAATATTGTAATTCTTGTTTTTGGTCTCGTTTCCCTCGTGATTTTGCTTATGTTGTCCATCCTGCAAATCTTTCAGCTACCAACAGAATTTTTTATCACAGTAGCTATGCTGGTTCTCACGTACTTTAGTTTACGAGATATCTCCCTAATGTCGGTGAAAAAGAGATAGGTATGTGGCTTTGGAGTTCTATTAGGATTCGGTAAATATTTTGATAAAACATAACTACCACAAGTGAAGTCAGTAAAACTGAGTTTACTTGTGGTTTTTGCTTTGTATAATCTAGAAATTTAGGCTCTTTAAGCTTCATCGGCCTCCTACTTTCATTCAATAGATTTTTATTAAGTAGCAGATAATAGAAGAACTTCTGGGAGGAAATTACGTTCTTACTGTGAATGTTTACAAAGAATAAGGATACTTTTCTTTAAAAATTGGATAAAGAAGCTAACCATAGCAATTTTATTATTCAAATCCTTTGTAGACGTTTACTATTTTTGATATACTGTGATAAGGAATAGATACGAAATTGGAGTTTATCATGAAACAACATCATTTTAAAGCAAAACAACGCTTTTCTTTGAGAAAGTATGCAGTAGGAACTTGTTCCGTCTTATTGGGAACGAGTTTGTTTTTTGTAGGTACAAGTGGAAATGCTGTGCTTGCAGAGGAAAGGATTCCTCAGCTAGTGTCACACTATGTGGAGGATAAAGACTTGCCTGAATCTTTGAAGGCTGAACTACGTTGGTTTGAAGAAAATGCTATCCAAGTGGAGGAAGGTAAGGATTATTACTTCGTCTACCGTAAGTCTACTACTAAGTTACCTGATACTGGCTTGTTTTCAAATGCTATCCTACCTGTCTTAGGTACAGGTATCTTGTTAGTTTCGCTCACTCTCATTAAAAAGAGAAAAGGCGCCTCTCTCTTTTTAGTGACAGTTTTGGCTGTAGGTGGTACTGCACTATCAGTTTCTGCCTTGGAGAACTTAGTAGAGCTTCGTCCAGCTCTTGTCAAAACAGTTGCAGGAGAATTTTTGCCTAGTCCAGAAAAGATTGAGGGTTATGAATTTACAGGCTATTATTTTGTAAGGGGAAATGGAGAAGTTTCTAGAAATGAAAATACAAAACCTCATTCTCCACAAGCAGATAAGGTAGAATCTACCGCAACTCCAAGTGAAGGAACTCCAAGCTTGGTCGAGGTGAAGCCAGAACTTGAGGTTACGACAGAAGCCGTTGCCTATGATACTGTTTATCAGGACGATCTGGACTTGCTCGAGGGGCAAACACGTGTCATCAGAGCAGGCGTAGCAGGTGAGCGCACTATCTTAACGGAAGTGACGACTGTAGATGGTAAGGAGGTCCGTCAAGTCAAATCCAATACTGTAACTGTGGAGCCGGTTACTGAAATCATCGCAGTAGGCACTAAGGTAGAGTCCACCTCAACTCCAAGTGAAGGAACTCCAAGCTTGGTAGAGGTGAAGCCAGAACTTGAGGTTACGACAGAAGTCGTTGCCTATGATACTGTTTATCAGGACGATCCGGACTTGCTTAAGGGGCAAACACGTGTCATCAAAGCAGGCGTAGCAGGTGAGCGCACTATCTTAACAGAAGTGACGACTGTAGATGGCAAGGAAGACCGCCAAGTCAAATCCAACACTGTAACCTTGGCGCCAGTTACCGAAATCATCGCAGTAGGCACTAAGGTAGAGTCCACTTCTATTCCAAGCGAAGGCACTCCAAGCTTGGTCGAGGTGAAACCAGAACTTGAAGTGATGACAGAAGCCGTTGCCTATGATACTATTCATCAGGACGATCCAGACTTGCTTAAGGGCCAAACTCGTGTTGTTCGAGCAGGAGTAGCAGGTGAGCGCACGATCTTAACGGAAGTGACGACTGTAGATGGTAAGGAAGACCGCCAAGTCAAATCCAATACTGTAACTGTGGAGCCAATTTCAGAAATCATCGCGGTAGGCACTAAGGTAGAATCCACCTCAATTCCAAGTGAAGGGACTTCAAGCTTGGTCGAGGTTAAGCCAGAGTTAGAGGTGACGACAGAATCCGTTGCTTATGACACTCTTCATCAGGACGATCCAGACTTGCTTAAGGGTCAAACCTGTGTCATTCGAGCAGGCGTAGCAGGTGAGCGCACTATCTTAACGGAAGTGACGACTGTGGATGGCAAGGAAGACCGCCAAGTCAAATCCAATACTGTGACTTTGGAGCCAATTTCCGAAATCATAGCAGTAGGTACTAAGGTAGAATCCACTTCAATTCCAAGCGAAGATACACCAAGCTTGGTAGAGGTGAAGCCAGAACTTGAGGTTACAACAGAGGCTCTTGCTTATGATACTATTTATCAGGACGATCCAGACTTGCTTAAGGGTCAAACCCGTGTCATTCGAGCAGGCGTAGCAGGTGAGCGCACTATCTTAACGGAAGTGACGACTGTGGATGGCAAGGAAGGCCGCCAAGTCAAATCCAATACTGTGACTTTGGAGCCAATTTCCGAAATCATAGCAGTAGGCACTAAGGTAGAATCCACTTCAATTCCAAGTGAAGGTGCTCCAAGCTTGGTCGAGGTGAAACCAGAGCTAGAGGTCACGACAGAAGCGGTTGCTTACGATACTATTCATCAGGACGATCCAGACTTGCTTAAGGGTCAAACTCGTGTCATCAGAGCAGGTGTTACAGGCGAGCGTACCATTTTAACGGAAGTCTCGACTGTAGATGGCAAGGAGGTCCGCCGAGTCAAATCCAATACTGTGACTTTGGAGCCAATTTCCGAAATCATAGCAGTAGGCACTAAGGTAGAATCCACCTCAATTCCAAGTGAAGGTACTCCAAGCTTGGTAGAGGTGAAGCCAGAACTTGAGGTTACGACAGAAGCCGTTGCTTATGATACTATTCATCAGGAAGATCCAGACTTGCTTAAGGGTGAAACTCGTGTCATTCAAGCAGGCGTAGCAGGTGAGCGTACTATTTTAACGGAAGTGACGACTGTAGATGGTAAGGAGGTCCGTCAAGTCAAATCCAACACTGTAACCTTAGAACCAGTTACCGAAATCATCGCAGTAGGTACTAAGGTAGAATCGGCGCCAGTTCCAGAACCTAAGATTGAAACCCAAACAATCCCATATAAAACAATCTATCAAGCAGATGACAGCCAAGAAGTCGGTTCTAGAAAAACGAAAACACATGGGGTCAATGGACAAGTAGAAATCACTACCCAATATACAAGAGATCAAACCAGTGGTCAGATTACAGAGGCTAGTACATCAAAAACTCTGGTGGAAAAGGTAGATGAGGTTGTTCTAGTTGGGACCAAACCAAGTGTAGAAACAAGGGTCATCGCAAATAATACGGTTTATGAAGCGGATCCGACACTTCCTTATCAAACAGAAAAAGTTGCTATTTCAGGTAAGGAAGGAAGCGAAAAAACGACTACCACCTACCAAGTAGATGCTCAGACAGGTCAGGTTACAGAAAGAGATCACCAAAAAGAAGTAACAGCTCCGATTGATAAAGTTATGAAAGTCGGAAATGTCGAAACCGTCGTGACACCAATTCCAATCAAGGAGGAACGTCGTCAGGATCCAACACTTGATAAGGATCTTGAAAAAGTAGAAAGCCAGGGAGAGCCTGGCGAGACCACCACTACCAGAGTTTATGAAGTAAATTCTCAAACAGGTGAATTGCTATCACACACGGAAACAAGTGCTGTGACAAAAGCAATGAAGCCAAAGGTCATCTTGGTGGGAACCAAAGAAAACAAACCACATCTTCTTCCAGTGAATACGGAGTTAGAAAATGCTATCGATGTACGACCTGCTAGCCAAGGAATGAAGGCTGTGGATTTGCTTTCCAATCCTTACGTGACAAATGCCCTCAGACCAAATATTTTGGGACGAGATGTGATTAGTAAGAAGATTGAACTCAAAAAGACCAATCCAGCTATCACAGATGAAGAGGTTAAAGAAGTCCTTCGCAAAGAATATCTAGAGAGATTATCTATTAAAGACGCGCTTGAAGAAACGAAAAAGACCCTAGATACAGACCTTAAAAAAGTTGTAGCTCATAGCTTGAGTGTGCTCGGAAATACAGCTGAAACCAGATCTAAGGTTCAGGCAGATCTAGAAGCTAATAAGGAAAAAATTCTCCTAGGTTTAACCTATATCAATCGTTTCTACAATATTGATTTTGGCAAGACCAATATCCGTGATATTCTTGCCTACAATCCAAGCTCCTTTGGCAAGAAGGTGACGTCATTAGAATGGCTAACATCTCTGGGTTCAATGAGCTATGATGAGATGAAGCTGGTCAATAGTCCACGAACATTTGAAAAATACTTTGGAAAGGTAACCGATAAGTCAACCCTATTAGACTTTCTTGACTATAACCGAACTACCTTTACAAATATGGATGGCGATACTTGGTTGAAGGATGCTACAAAAGCTATCGTTGTTGAGAAGAAATCTAAAGAAAAAACAGATGAAAATGTAAGTCTCTACACGAAATTAACCTCTGATCCTGCCAAGTATGGGGCAGAACCTCAACAGATTGATAATCGCAAACAATATAACATGGCAACCCTTCTAGGCCTAGTGAATATCAAGGAACCAAGCATCTATGCCATTACAAATATGGGAACCGTTTCTTACGGGAATATCGGAACTTATATGGATAGCTCACTGGCTCAGAGCAATCCTAGTCAATATAAGACTGAACTAGAAAAAGTGAAGGCTCTGGTTGAATTGACAGCTGAGCGTCAGGCTGCTTATGTTGATACGCTTTATAGAATCACTAAAAAAGACAATCAATCAAAACTAGTAACCAACCGTTTGATTGTGGATACTATGAAAAAGTATACTAGCAAGCAAAATGCAGGTATCAAGGAAACTTGGTCCAAGGAGTTTGGTTCAGAGGCGGATAAGGGAGTCAAGGACTTCATGTCTCCGCTAGGCATGTATTCTCCGCCTCAATCAGTAGGTGCTGAGGCAAATGGTGCTGGTGTGCGTTACTTTATTGATAGGGTCTTGGACGATCGAGGGTCAGCAACCTATTCTCATGAAATGACTCACTTGTTGGATCGCACAGTCCTCTTTAATAATTATGGTCGACGAGATGGTACTGGGGCAGAATTCTATGCACGTGGAATCTTTGAAAATTCCTACACTCCTGAAACAGATACCTACTTTAACTTGAACTTTGTTTATGATGAGAGTGACAAAGAAAGTTTCTACAACAAGACACCAGAGCGCTTTAAATCAGCCACAGATGTGAAAGAATATATGCACGGTAGTTTCGATGTTCTCTATACTTTAGATTATCTAGAAGCTGAGGCAAGTCGAGGATTGTCAGCTGCGGATAAGGCAGTCTACTTCAAGCAACTCTTACCAAGTGCGACAAGTGGTTCAAGAACACCTGTTCCTTATCCAAATCCATCGGTCAAACCAAGCCACCAGAGCGAGGAAATCAAGGCTTTAACCGAGGCAGATGCTAGCAAACTAGGAGATGTTCATAGTTTGATTGACAATCATATCGTGGTAAATCGCTATATCATTAAAGGATTCACGGCTACAGGTAAAGTAGATGCCAATGGTTATTATACCGTTGATATGTTTGATACGATTTATGGTGTCAACGAAAATGATAAGGGAATGAGTGGTGATATCAGCTTTAGAAAACAAGCCTTTGAACTCATGGCAGGTCTTGGCTATTACGAAGGTTTCGTTCCTTATGTCTCTAATCAGTACAAGCAAGATGCTGAAAAAGAGAATCGTCCCTTGTCAGACCAATACATCTTTGAAAAGATCTTAGCTGGTAAGACCTATGCTCAATTCAAGAAGGAACAGATGGATGAACGGATCGCGAATATCAGTAAGTTAAAACCGATTACCATTGATTATCAAGGTAAGCAGGAAGTGATTTCTAGTCCTGAACGATTGAAGCAATTGATGGAAGGAGCGGTAAAAGAAGAACTTGCTCAGATCAAAGCAGGAAATATCAGTCAAAAACAATACCGTTTCATTGAAACTCCTGTTCAGAAGTTGAAAAAAGCTATATACAAAGCTTACCTCAAGGAATCAAATGAGTTTAGAAATTCCATCTATACTTCTTAAGGGAAAGATAAGTCTATCATTAGGAGTTCATAGCAATTTTGCTACTCGGTAAGATTAACTAGTTAGCTAGGTTCGAGACAGAAAAACACCTTTTGAATTGCAAGTTTTCGCAGTTCAAAAGGTGTTTTGTTTATGATGATAGATTGCTTTTTTCTTCAGAATAGCGTTGATAGAAGTCAACTTTTAGTTGGATAAAGTTTTCCAATTCGCGCAGGAGTTGAAGTAAGGTTGCGCGTGTTTCAAATTCTTCCCTTGTTTTAGGGAGATTGCGATTGCGAAATACTTGCAGGTAGCTTTCAATATCATTTAATAAATCGTTGGCAGGATTGGTCTGGCTGAGTTGATCCGCAATTTTAGCAAATAGCTGGGCAAGGATTAGGCTTTCGCTTGCGGCTAGATTACAGGTGTTGATTTGCTGGGCCATATTACGAAGAATGCGACTCTGTCTCTGTCTCATTTCGAAATAGTGGATATGATAGTCGGTCTGATGAAAGAGATGGTCAGAGTGATCAAGATAGACCAGTTTGAGAGCTTCTTCAAGAAGCTGATCCAATTCTTCAACGAGTTGGGCACGGTTACGACCATCGCCCTTTCCAAGATAATATTCAAAACGTTGTAAAATGTGTTTGAGTTTTTCTTCTACCTTGAGATGATAGAGATGGATTTCTTCTTGCCGAGAAGGCATGTAAAGATTGACAATCAAGGCAAATCCCGTACCGATCAGAAATAGGAGGAGTTCATTCACTAGCAGATCAGGTGATGTAGACTTCTGAACCAAGAGATGACTGACTAGGACACTACTCGGAGTAATGCCAATCTCCCATCCCAGTTTATAGGCCAGAGGGACATAGAGGGCCAAATAGAGACCAAAACTCCAGATGTGATAGCCGGTCAGGTGAAAGGAAAGGACACCAATGAAAAGAGCAAGAAGGGTTGAAAATAAACGATTGCGAGCTAGCTTAATGGTGCTTCGACGGGTATCCGATAAGCTCAATAGGGCAATGATACCAGCGGACACTGCTGAAGATAAATCAAGAAAGTAGGCTAGAACACAGGCCAAACAGGTTGCCAGAACGAGTTTAAAAGTACGTTGGGTGATAGACATGAGACATTTCCTATAATAAATGATAGAAACCAGACAAAACAAGCCCTAAATAGGCTTGCCTTGATTATTTATTGCGAGCAGAGGAAAATTCGGCTACTGCTGTAAAGAGGACATCTGTTGAAGAGTTGAGGGCTGTTTCGCAAGAGTCTTGGATAACACCGATGACGAAACCTACACCTACAACCTGCATAGCAATATCATTGGTAATCCCAAAGAGACTGCAAGCAACCGGGATAAGTAGGAGAGAACCTCCAGCAATTCCTGAAGCACCGCAGGCAGAGATGGCTGCAACGATACTGAGTACAAAGGCTGTTGCAAAATCAACTGAGATTCCAAGGGTATTGACAGCAGCTAGGGTTAAGATGTTGATGGTAACAGCAGCTCCAGCCATATTGATAGTTGATCCAAGTGGGATAGAGACAGAATAGGTATCTGGATTAAGCCCTAGATCCTCACAGAGTTTCATATTAACAGGTATATTTGCAGCTGAGCTTCGAGTGAAAAAGGCTGTGACTCCGCTGATACGCAAACATTTCCAAACAAGTGGATAAGGATTTTTCTTGATAAAGAGAAAAGCAATCAGAGGATTGATCACTAGGGCAACGAAAACCATAGTGGCAATCAAAAGTCCGAGTAAGATTCCGTAATTTGCTAAACTCGCAATACCTTGCCCAGAGATGGTTTCGAAGACTAACCCTAGGATACCAAATGGCGCAAGGTTAATGATCCATTCGACGATTTTTGAAGTCACACTGGCCATTGTTTTGAGTAGCTCCTTGCTATTTTTGCTAGCTTCACGCATGGCAACTCCAAAGACGATAGCCCAAGACAAAATTCCGATATAGTTAGCTCCGATGATGGCATTGACAGGATTGTCTACTATTTTTAGTAGGAGATTACTGAGTACTTGTCCGATGCCGTCTGGAGGAGTAACTTCTGTACTAGCACTACTCAAGACCATCTGAACAGGGAAGAGAAAGCTAGCCAAAACTGCTACAAGAGCCGCAGCAAAAGTCCCCAGCAAATAGAGGAAAATGACTTTTTTCATATTGCTATCTTGGCCTTTCTGGTGTTGGGAAAGGGCATTAGCGACTAAAGCAAAAACCAGGATAGGAGCGATGGCCTTTAGTCCTCCTACAAATAAATCTCCCAATAAACCGATGCCAGTTAGATTAGGAACGAGTAGACCTAGAATAGCTCCCAAGGTCATTCCAATCCCGATCCGTTTGATAAGATTTGTTTTGTTCCAAGCACGAATAATTCTTTTCATAGAGGTCTCCTTTTTTGTGTATTGTTTATGATTATAGTATAAATATGCTTGAAAAGCAAGTGAGTTATAAGTTTTATTGAAATAAATGAATATTTATGAAAAGGATGGCGAGGAAGGATTTATGGTATAATGAATAGAAAAGGAGTTTTATATGCAAGAATTTTTTCAACGTTATCTGGATAAATTAGATGTAACAACTGTTTTAGAGAATCTCTTGACCAAGGTGATTTCCCTTTTGCTACTGATTCTTATCTTTTATATTGCCAAAAAGTTTCTCCATGTTGCTGTAAGAAAGATAGTTAAACCTTCACTTAAGTTTTCAAATCGAGATGCTGGTAGACAAAAGACCATTTCTCGTTTGCTAGAGAATATTTTCAACTACACGCTTTATTTCTTCTTGATTTATTGTATTTTATCCATTCTAGGTTTGCCTGTATCTAGCTTGCTTGCTGGGGCTGGGATTGCTGGGGTGGCTATCGGAATGGGAGCACAAGGTTTTCTATCAGACGTCATCAATGGCTTCTTTATTCTCTTTGAACGTCAGTTGGATGTGGGAGATGAGGTTGTTTTGACCAATGGTCCGATTACCGTATCGGGGAAAGTCGTTAGTGTAGGAATTCGGACGACTCAACTGCGAAGTGATGACCAAGCTCTTCATTTTGTTCCTAATCGGAATATCACCGTCGTTAGCAATTTTTCAAGAAAAGACGAGGACTGAAATTTTACCTGATTTATGGTACAATAGAAAGAGTTTGGTAAAGGAGAAACGATGTTTTTAGATAAGCAGTTAGGGAATGGTTGCACCTGGATTAATCTAGATGTGGAAATCATCAAAAATCTTGAAGATTTATCTGAAATCTATGGATTGGATAAAGAAACCATCGAATATGCGCTGGATAGAAACGAACGGGCCCACATGGATTATAACCGTGAAAATGGGACAGTGACCTTTATCTACAACGTTCTTGACTTAGAAAGGGACAAGGAATACTATGAAGCCATTCCTATGACCTTTATCGTGGAAAAGCAACGAATGATTACCATCAGCAATCATAAGAACGCTTATGTCATTGATCAGATGCTAGGCTATCTTGAAAATCATGAAATCATTTCAATCTACAAGTTTCTATTTGCCGGTTTAGAGCTTATCAGCAATGCTTATTATCCTGTCATTGAACAGATGGATAAAAGTAAGGATGAAATCAGTGCCTTGTTGCGTCAAACAACCACTAAAAAAAATCTCTTTGCCCTCTCTGACTTGGAAACTGGTATGGTTTACTTGACAGCTGCGGCTAAACAAAATCGTCTCCTCTTGGAGCATATCCAGGGACATGCGCTTTATCGGAACTTTAACGAAGTGGAAAGAGAGCAGTTTGATGATGCGATGATTGAAGCCCATCAGTTGGTGTCCATGACAGATTTGATTTCTCAAGTATTGCAACAACTCTCCGCTTCTTACAACAACATCCTAAACAATAACCTGAATGATAGTTTGACAATTTTGACCATTATCTCAGTCTTGTTAGCAGTCCTTGCGGTTATTACAGGTTTTTTCGGAATGAATGTTCCTCTACCATTTACAGAAGAGCCCAATGCTTGGATTTATATCTTAATAGCTAGCTTGATTTTATGGGCAGCCTTATCTCAATGGCTGAAGAAAATTACTAGAAAATAAAAGAGAAGGAGCCAGAATGGCGATTGAAAATTACATGCCAGATTTTGCTGTGGAAGCAGTTTATGATTTGACAGTTCAAAGCCTGCAGAAACAGGGAATCAAAGCTGTTTTGGTGGATTTGGACAATACCCTGATTGCTTGGAATAATCCAGATGGAACAGTAGAGATGAAGCAATGGTTGCATGATCTGCGTGATGCTGGCATACGGATCATTGTGGTATCTAACAATACTCCCAAACGTGTCAAACGAGCAGTTGAAAAATTTGATATTGACTATGTTTACTGGGCACTGAAGCCCTTTACTTTAGGAATTAACCGTGCCATGAAACATTTCCACTATGAAAAAGACCAAGTGGTCATGGTAGGCGACCAGCTGATGACGGATATTCGAGCAGCCCATCGAGCAGGCATTCGCTCGATTTTGGTTAAACCCTTGGTTCAACACGACTCTATTAAGACTCAGATTAACCGAGCGCGTGAGCGTCGTGTCATGAGAAAAATCGCTGAAAAGTACGGCCCTATTACTTATAAAAAAGGAATCTAATTATGGAAGAAATTCTCTGTATTGGTTGTGGAGCAACCATTCAGACGGAAGATAAGACTGGTTTAGGTTTTACACCTCAGTCAGCACTTGAAAAAGGTTTGGAAACTGGAGAAGTTTATTGCCAGCGTTGTTTCCGTCTTCGTCATTATAATGAAATCACAGATGTGCAGTTGACGGATGATGATTTCCTCAAACTCTTGCACGAGGTTGGAGATAGCGATGCCTTGGTGGTCAATGTCATTGATATCTTTGACTTCAATGGCTCTGTTATCCCAGGCTTGCCACGCTTTGTGTCGGGAAATGATGTGCTCTTGGTTGGAAATAAAAAAGACATCCTTCCTAAGTCAGTGAAACCAGGTAAGATTAGCCAATGGCTGATGGAACGTGCTCACGAGGAAGGTTTGCGTCCAGTCGATGTTGTCTTAACTTCGGCACAAAACAAGCATGCCATTAGAGAAGTAATCGACAAGATTGAGCACTACCGTAAGGGACGTGATGTTTACGTAGTTGGTGTGACCAATGTCGGGAAATCAACCCTCATCAACGCTATCATCCAGGAAATCACGGGTGACCAGAACGTCATCACAACGTCACGCTTCCCAGGAACAACTCTAGATAAGATTGAGATTCCACTTGATGACGGTTCTTATATCTATGATACGCCGGGGATTATTCACCGTCACCAGATGGCTCACTACTTGACGGCTAAAAATCTCAAGTATGTCAGCCCTAAAAAGGAAATCAAACCAAAAACCTATCAGCTAAACCCTGAACAAACCCTATTTTTAGGTGGATTGGGACGCTTTGACTTTATTGCAGGAGAAAAGCAAGGTTTTACAGCCTTCTTTGACAATGAACTCAAACTTCATCGTACCAAGCTAGAGGGAGCTAGTGCCTTTTACGACAAGCACCTGGGAACTCTCCTCACACCACCAAATAACAAGGAAAAAGAAGATTTTCCAAAACTAGTCCAGCATGTCTTTACTATCAAGGACAAGACAGACCTAGTTATCTCAGGCCTAGGCTGGATCCGTGTAACAGGAACTGCCAAAGTAGCCGTCTGGGCACCAGAAGGCGTCGCCGTCGTCACAAGAAAAGCAATTATTTAAAATAAAATCACCGAGCGAACAAAGTGAGCTCATAAAAAGATAGTTATTGCCGTGGTGTGATTGCCAATCTTTAGATTGGCAAGGGGCACAATTGAGACCTAGGCTCAATTGTGAGGTCAGGAAATCCATTTTTCAAAGATGAAATCATTGAAAAATTAGTTCCGACCGTCCCTCACCACCTAAAATAACTATCAAAAAAGGAAGAAAGAATATGTCATTAACATCAAAACAACGTGCCTTCCTCAACAGCCAGGCACATACCCTCAAACCCATCATCCAAATCGGGAAAAATGGTCTCAACGATCAAATCAAAACCAGTGTTCGTCAGGCACTTGACGCTCGTGAATTGATCAAGGTTACTCTCTTGCAAAACACCGACGAAAATATCCACGAAGTAGCTGAAATCTTGGAAGAAGAAATCGGTGTGGATACAGTCCAAAAAATCGGACGCATCTTGATTTTGTATAAACAATCAAGCAAGAAAGAAAATCGCAAGATTTCTAAAAAAGTTAAAGGAATCTAAGAACGATACTCCCAAAAGCTGTTTTTACAGAAGAGTAAAGGAGATTAACCTATGGCAATTGAATTATTAACTCCCTTTACAAAAGTGGAGTTAGAGCCAGAAATCAAGGATAAAAAACGCAAACAAGTCGGTATTTTGGGTGGAAATTTTAATCCCGTTCATAATGCCCATCTGATTGTTGCAGATCAAGTGCGCCAACAGTTGGGATTGGACCAGGTTCTGCTCATGCCTGAATACCAACCACCTCACGTAGATAAAAAGGAAACCATTCCTGAACACCACCGTCTCAAAATGCTTGAATTGGCTATCGAAGGAATCGAAGGTTTAGCTATTGAGACCATCGAGCTAGAACGCAAGGGAGTTTCCTACACCTACGACACCATGAAGCTTTTAACAGAGAAGAATCCAGATACAGATTACTATTTCATTATCGGTGCCGATATGGTAGACTATCTGCCTAAGTGGTATAGAATTGACGGATTGGTCGATTTGGTTCAGTTTGTGGGGGTTCAGCGTCCACGTTACAAGGCAGGGACTTCTTATCCAGTTATCTGGGTGGATGTGCCTCTCATGGATATTTCATCCAGCATGGTGCGTGATTTCATCGCCCAAGGACGCACACCTAACTTTCTCCTACCTAAGCCTGTACTAGACTATATCGAGAAAGAAGGGCTTTACTGATGGCATACCAGGACTATATAAACTGTTCCCGTGAGGAATTATTGGAAAAAATGGCAGAGCTTCTACCCGAGAAGCGGTTGACCCATTGTTTGGGTGTGGAGCGTGCAGCCATTGAATTGGCTCAGCGCTTTGGTGTGGATGTTGAGAAAGCTGGTTTGGCAGGTCTTCTTCATGACTATGCTAAAAAGCTATCAGATCAAGAATTTCTAGACTTGATTGATCGATATCAACTTGACTCTGACCTCAAAAACTGGGGCAATAATGTTTGGCATGGTATGGTCGGGATTTACAAGATTCAGGAAGATTTGGATTTGAAAGATCCTGAAATTTTACGGGCTATTGAAATTCATACAGTCGGAGCTAGTCAGATGACGGACCTTGATAAGGTTATCTACGTCGCAGACTATATCGAGCACAATCGTGCCTTTCCAGGAGTAGGTGAGGCGCGTGAGATTGCTGAACTATCGCTAAATAAGGCGGTGGCCTACGAGACAGCTCACACAGTAGAGCATTTAGCTCACCAAGGATTTCCCATCTATCCCCAAACCCTTGAAACCTATAACGCCTATGTGCACTATTTGAAAGAGGATTAAATGAACGAAAAAGAATTATTAGAACTAGTCGTGAAAGCGGCTGATGAAAAACGCGCGGAGGATATCCTCGCACTTGATGTACAAGATTTGACCAGCGTGACAGACTACTTTGTTATCACCAGCTCTATGAATAGCCGTCAGTTGGATGCTATCGCTGACAATATTCGTGAAAAAGTAGCGGAAGCAGGCTTTAAAGGCAGCCATGTCGAAGGTGATGCGGCTGGAGGTTGGGTCTTGCTAGACCTCGGCAGTGTCGTTGTGCATATCTTTTCAGAAGAAATGCGTGCCCACTATAACCTAGAAAAGCTCTGGCATGAGGCTAATTCTGTAGATTTATCAGAAACTCTATAGTCTTTTCCTTTATCTTTTATTACGGCGTTAACTCATTTTTCCTAACTCTAGTTATGCCTGCAATTCGTTGCCTAGTACTAAAAGCAAACGAAAAGACTATAGCGTTACAATTGAACTCAGTTGCAGTCAACTGGGTTTTATTTGCTTATTTTAGAAAAATTGATTGAAAGGTAAAGGGCGAGTGGTGTTTGCCATGGACGCTCTTGGTATCATGATTATGGCAACTTATGAAACCTTTGCGGCGGTCTATGATGCGGTCATGGACGATAGTTTATATGATAAATGGACGGATTTTTCTCTGCGTCATTTGCCTAAGGCCAAGGAGAGAAAGAAACTCTTGGAATTGGCTTGTGGGACAGGCATCCAGTCCGTTCGCTTTTCGCAAGCTGGTTTTGATGTGACTGGACTTGATTTGAGTGCGGATATGTTGAAGATTGCTGAAAAGAGAGCGGCTTCAGCCAAGCAAAAGATTGATTTTATTGAAGGCAATATGCTGGATTTATCTAAGGCTGGTAAATACGATTTTGTCACTTGTTATTCGGACTCTATCTGCTACATGCAAGATGAAGTGGAGGTTGGAGACGTCTTTAAGGAAGTGTACAATGCCCTCAATGAAGATGGCGTCTTTATCTTTGATGTGCATTCGACTTACCAGACAGATGAGGTCTTCCCAGGTTATTCTTATCATGAAAATGCGGAAGACTTCGCTATGCTTTGGGATACCTATGAGGACGAAGCTCCTCACTCAATCGTGCATGAACTGACCTTCTTTGTCAAGGAAGCAGACGGTTCCTTTAGTCGTCATGATGAAGTTCATGAGGAACGAACTTATGAAGTCTTAACCTATGATATTTTGCTGGAGCAGGCTGGATTTAAGTCCTTCAAACTCTATGCAGACTTTGAAGACAAGGAGCCTACAGAAACCAGCACCCGTTGGTTTTTCGTCGCGAAGAAGTAGGAGGTTACCATGACCATTACAGGTATTATTGCGGAGTTCAATCCTTTTCATAATGGCCATAAATACCTGCTGGAACAGGCAGATGGCCTGAAAATTGTGGCTATGTCTGGAAATTTCATGCAACGTGGAGAGCCGGCTATCGTTGACAAGTGGACAAGGGCTCAAATGGCGCTGGAAAATGGTGCGGATTTAGTTGTAGAATTACCCTTTTTAGTCAGTGTACAAGCAGCGGATTTCTTTGGTCAAGGTTCAGTAGATATCTTGGATCATTTGGGGATTGATACTTTAGCTTTTGGGACAGAGGAAGTTCTGGATTACCAGCAAATTGCTGATTTATACGCAGAACGTGGTCAAGAGATGGAATTCTTCATGGAAAACTTACCTGATTCTCTTTCTTACCCTCAGAAAACCCAAGCTATGTGGAAGGAGTTTGCTGGTCTTGATTTTTCTGGAGATACGCCCAATCATGTTCTTGCTCTCGCCTATGCCAAGGCGGTTGCTGAACGAAATATCAAACTTCATCCAATTCAACGTCAGGGAGCAGGTTACCATTCTGTGGACAAGGATGTAGACTTTGCCTCGGCGACAGCTCTTCGTCAGCACCAAAATGACCAAGATTTCTTAGAACGCTTTATGCCTTCGGTTGCCCTTTTTGAAAATGCTAGTAAAGTAAACTGGGAAGATTATTATCCTTTGCTTCGCTATCAAATCTTGTCAAATCCAGACCTAACAACCATCTATCAGGTCAATCAAGAAATGGCGGTACGCATCAAGGAGGCTATTAAGACGTCACAGACTTTGGAAGAATTGGTAGAGTCAGTTGCCACTAAACGCTATACCAAAGCACGTGTCAGCCGCCTCTTGACCTATATCTTGGTCCAGGCTAGAGAAAGTGACTTGCCTGAAGCCATTCACGTTCTTGGATTTACTGAAAAAGGCAGACAACACCTCAAGTCTCTGAAAGAGCAGGTCAATCTAGTTAGTAGAATCGGCAAAGAGCCCTGGGATGCCATGACTCAAAAGGCAGACCAGATTTACCAACTAGGACACCCAAGTATCGCAGAACAAAATTTTGGCAGAGTACCAATCAGAATCGAAACAAAGTAAGTCTACTGAAAGGTAGGCTTTTTTAGTTTTTTTCGAATAAATAGATAGAAGCGGGAAAACTTGTACAAGTTCCTGACAATTTTATTCTTTTCGTGTATAATAATGGAAAAGAGGTAAAACGAGGTATGGTTATGGAAGCAGTTCTTTACTCAACATTCCGAAATCATTTGAAGTACTATATGAAGAAGGTAAACGATGAGTTTGAACCTTTGACTGTGGTCAACAAAAATCCTGACGAGGATATTGTCGTTCTTTCAAAGAGTGAGTGGGATAGTATTCAAGAAACCTTGAGAATTGCTCAGAATAAGGAGCTTTCTGACAAGGTCTTGCGAGGAATGTCCCAAGTTCGTGCAGGACATACTCAGGTGCATGTGATTGAGGAGTGATGGATGCTACTCAAGTTCACAGAAGATGCCTGGGCGGATTATTGCTACTGGCAAAACCAAGATAAGAAAACATTGAAAAGAATCAATAAACTAATCAAGGATATTCAACGCGACCCTTTTACAGGAATTGGTAAACCAGAACCGCTCAAGTATGAGTACCAAGGAGCTTGGTCGCGTCGTATTGACGCAGAAAATCGCTTGATTTATATGATGGATGGTGAAAGCATCGCTTTTTTATCCTTTAAAGATCATTATTAAGTCTACTGAAAGGTAGGCTTTTTAACTTATTTTTTTCTAAAAAAATCTTTAAAAATTTACTTAGGGAGAATAGCCTATTTTATTAGGGAAAATAAGGATTTTTAGCCTTGAAATGATCAAAATAACTTCAATTTAAGGTTTGTTAAAAATGATTTTTTATGGTAGAATGTATAAGAATGCATATCATTCGGATAAACAAATAAATTGAGGTAAAAACATGGAAATTATGGCGATTGTTATAGTTGTTTTTGCCGTCATCATTGGTTTAGTCATTGGATATGTCAGCATCTCAGTCAAGATGAAATCATCACAAGAGGCTGCAGAGCTGATGCTTTTAAATGCTGAACAAGAAGCAACTAATTTACGAGGACAAGCTGAGCGCGAAGCGGATTTATTACTCAATGAAGCTAAGAGCGAAAGCAAGTCTCTTAAAAAAGAAGCACTATTGGAGGCCAAAGAAGAAGCCAGAAAATACCGTGAAGAAGTGGACGCTGAATTTAAATCAGAACGTCAAGAACTCAAGCAAATCGAAAGTCGTTTGACCGAACGTGCTAGCAGTCTTGATCGTAAAGATGACAATTTGACGAACAAAGAAAAAACACTTGAACAAAAAGAACAAAGTATTTCTGATAGAGCAAAAAACCTTGATGTACGTGAAGAGCAACTAGAAGAAATTGAGAAACAAAAGCAAGCTGAACTAGAGCGTATTGGAACTCTGACTCAGTCGGAAGCAAAAGACATTATCTTGGCCCAGACAGAGGAAAACTTGACTAAGGAAATTGCTAGTCGCATTCGTGAGGCTGAGCAAGAAGTTAAGGAACGTTCCGACAAATTGGCTAAGGACATCTTGTCTCAAGCCATGCAGAGAATTGCTGGTGAGTATGTGGCTGAGTCTACCAACTCTACGGTTCATCTGCCTGATGATACTATGAAAGGTCGTATCATTGGTCGTGAAGGACGTAATATTCGTACCTTTGAAAGTTTGACAGGGGTTGATGTTATCATTGACGACACTCCAGAAGTGGTAACCTTGTCAGGTTTTGACCCTATCCGTCGCGAGATTGCCCGTATGACGATGGAAACCTTGCTTAAGGATGGACGTATCCACCCAGCTCGTATCGAAGAGTTGGTTGAGAAAAATCGTCAAGAGATTGATAACAAGATTCGTGAATATGGTGAAGCCGCAGCCTATGAAATTGGTGCACCGAACCTTCACCCAGACTTGATGAAGATCATGGGTCGCTTGCAGTTCCGTACTTCATACGGACAAAATGTCTTGCGTCATTCGATTGAAGTTGCTAAGTTGGCTGGTATTATGGCCAGCGAACTTGGTGAAAATGCTACCCTTGCTCGTCGTGCGGGATTCCTTCACGATATTGGTAAAGCCATTGACCGTGAAGTAGAAGGTAGCCACGTTGAGATTGGTACCGAGTTAGCTCGCAAGTACAAAGAGCATCCAGTTGTAATCAACACCATTGCAAGTCACCACGGAGATGTAGAACCTGAAAGTGTGATCGCAGTTATCGTTGCTGCAGCGGATGCCTTAAGCGCAGCCCGTCCAGGAGCTCGTAGTGAGTCACTCGAAAGCTACATTAAACGTCTCCATGACCTTGAAGAAATTGCGAATAGCTTTGAAGGAGTTCAAAATAGCTTTGCCCTTCAAGCTGGTCGCGAAATCCGTATTATGGTAAATCCAGGTCAAATCAAGGATGACAAGGTCACAATCTTATCTCATAAAGTTCGTGAGAAAATCGAAAACAATCTCGATTACCCAGGAAATATCAAGGTAACCGTGATTCGTGAACTTCGTGCAGTTGATTATGCAAAATAAATAAGAAAGAGCAGTTGAAAAATTACTGCTTTTTTGTTACACTAGATAGAAAGATTGTAGCGAGCAGAAATGGCTTTAGATATATAATCTTACAGAAATTTTCAAGTCATTTCACAAACTATCCAAAGGAGATATAATGGCAGACCGAGGCTTACTAATCGTTTTTTCAGGTCCTTCTGGAGTTGGAAAAGGAACGGTTAGACGAGAAATTTTTGAGAGTTCTGAAAATCAATTTCAATATTCTGTATCTATGACAACGCGGGCACAACGTCCAGGTGAAGTAGATGGTGTTGATTATTTCTTCCGTACACGGGAGGAATTTGAAGAGTTGATCCGTCAAGGGCAAATGTTAGAGTATGCAGAGTATGTGGGTAACTATTATGGAACTCCTCTGACTTATGTTAATGAAACGCTTGATAAGGGAATTGATGTCTTTCTTGAAATTGAAGTGCAGGGAGCTCTCCAGGTTAAGAAAAAAGTTCCAGATGCGGTCTTTATCTTTTTAACACCACCAGATTTGGAAGAATTGCAAGACCGTCTCGTTGGCCGAGGTACAGATAGTGCAGAAGTGATTGCTCAGCGTATCGAAAAAGCCAAGGAAGAAATTGCTTTGATGCGTGAGTATGACTACGCTATTGTCAATGACCATGTTCCTTTAGCTGCCGAGCGTGTGAAACGTGTCATTGAGGCTGAACATTTCCGTGTAGACCGCGTGATTGGTCATTATCAGGATATGCTACCAAAGTCTCCGACTATTCGATAAAATTTAGAAAACAGGTACAAACAAATGATGCTTAAACCCTCTATTGATACCTTACTTGACAAGGTACCATCAAAATATTCACTCGTCATCTTGGAAGCAAAGCGTGCTCACGAATTAGAAGCTGGAGCACCTGCTACTCAAGAATTTAAATCTGAGAAATCTACTCTTCGTGCCTTAGAAGAAATTGAATCAGGGAATGTAACCATCCACCCAGATCCAGAAGGAAAACGCGAGGCTGTTCGTCGTCGTATCGAAGAAGAAAGACGATTGAAAGAAGAAGAAGAAAAGAAAATCAAAGAGCAAATCGCGAAAGAAAAAGAAGAAGGTGAAAAAATTTAAGGTTGGGGGGACTCAATCTTATTTTTTCTATTGCAAGAATACTCACTCAAATGAAACGATTTAAGAAGAGAAGGAGGTGAGGAAATGGCTATTGCAAAAATCATTGTGGATGTTCCCTTGATGCAGACGGATCAACCCTACAGTTATAAGGTTCCTGAAGAATTTGAAGGGATGTTGGAAGTTGGCATGCGGGTTCATGTACCCTTTGGGAAGGCCAATCGCTTGATTCAGGGTATTGTTCTTGGAATTGAACAAGAAGTTGCTGCAGATGTGGCGGACGAAGGTTTGAAAGAGATTGCCGAGGTTCTTGACTTTTCTCCAGTTTTAACGGAGGAACAACTCTGGTTGGCAGAAGAACTACGTAAGTCAGTTTTTTCATACAAGATTTCCATTCTAAAAGCTATGCTTCCGGGATTTTTGAATTCTAGCTATGATAAGATCCTCTATCCTCTGGAAGGCTTAAGTCAAGAAGATAGAGAACGCTTATTTGGTTCACAGGAGTCTCTAGCATTTTCATCTCTCGACCTAGAAAAGCAAGCTGAGATGATGCGATTGACTCGAAAAGGGCTCTTGAAATTAGAGTATCAAGCTGTGGATCAGAAGAAGGTTAAGACGCAGTCTTGGGTTGAAGTGAATCTTGACAAATTAGAAAAGCTAGAAATTTCAAATCGTGCCAAGAAGAAATTGGAACTGCGAGAATACTTATTAGTACATCCTGAAACAGTTCCTTTGGCTGATTTGTTAGAACATTACTCACGTGAACAAGTTAATTTCTTTGTGGAACATGGTGCTATCACCATAGTGCAAAAAGAAGTGCAACGTTCAGCGGCTTATTTTGAAGGTATTGAATCTAGCCAATCTTTAGAGTTAAATCCAGAACAAAAAGAAGCCTGTGAGGCGGTTGTTGGAGCGATTGGGAAGAAACACCCTCCCTTTCTTTTACAAGGAATTACAGGAAGTGGGAAAACCGAGGTTTACCTGCAGATTATCCAAGGTGCCTTGGATATGGGAAAAACAGCGATTGTTCTTGTACCAGAGATCTCTCTGACACCTCAAATGACAGAGCGCTTTATTGCTCGTTTTGGTGAGCAAGTTGCCATCCTCCACTCAGGCTTGTCCAACGGTGAAAAGTATGATGAGTGGCGCAAGGTGGAGCGTGGAGATGCTCAGGTAGTTGTTGGGGCTCGCTCGGCTATTTTTGCACCTTTAAAAAATCTAGGTGTTATCATTATCGATGAAGAGCACGAGGCTAGCTATAAGCAAGATAGCAATCCTCGTTATCATGCTAGAGATGTGGCTCTTTTACGAGCCCAGTACAATCAAGCTGCCCTAGTCCTTGGTTCTGCAACACCAAGTCTAGAAAGTCGTGCGCGTGCTGGTAAGGGTGTTTATCAACATCTACGTCTGACGCAACGGGCCAATCCTTTAGCAAGCATTCCTGAAGTTCAACTGATTGACTTCCGTGATTATATTGGGCAAAATGAAACGTCAAACTTTACACCACCACTGATTGAGGCCATTCAAGATCGACTGGATAAAAAAGAGCAGGTTGTTCTCATGCTCAATCGCCGTGGCTATTCTAGTTTTGTCATGTGTCGGGAATGTGGGACCGTGGATACCTGCCCTAATTGCGATATTTCCTTGACGCTTCACATGGATACTAAGACGATGAACTGTCATTATTGTGGTTTTTCCAAAGAAATTCCTCATGTCTGTCCAAACTGTCAGAGTCGCAGTATTCGTTACTATGGAACAGGAACTCAAAAGGCCTACGATGAGCTGGCTGAACTCTTTCCAGAGGCTCGCATTCTGCGAATGGATGTAGATACAACTCGTAAAAAAGGCAGTCACCAAGCTCTACTTGAACAATTTGGCAATGGTGAAGCGGACATATTGCTAGGAACCCAGATGATTGCCAAGGGCTTGGACTTTCCAAATGTAACCTTGGTTGGTGTTCTTAATGCGGATACAGCCTTGAATCTGCCTGATTTCCGTTCTTCTGAGAGAACATTTCAACTCTTGACCCAGGTGGCAGGACGAGCAGGTCGTGCTGAAAAGGCAGGTCAGGTCTTGATTCAGTCCTATAATCCTCAACACTACGCCATTCGTTTTGCCAAAGATCAGGATTATGAAGGCTTTTATGCCTATGAAATGGGTATCAGACGTCAGTTGGGTTATCCACCTTATTATTTCACTATTGGAATTACCTTGTCTCATAAGAAAGAAGAAGAGGTTCTTAGACGTGCTTATCAAGTCATGGAAATATTGCGATCAGGTTTGTCGGATGCTAGTAAAATCCTAGGACCGACCCCTAAACCGATCGCTCGTACTCATAACCTCTATCATTATCAGATTTTAATTAAATACCGTTTAGAAGATGAGCTGGGTCCAACCCTTAACCAGGTCTTGGCCTTGACACAAGAACGGGAAAATAGCGAACTTCGTCTCAGTATTGACCACGAACCGCAACAGTTTTTATAAGAAGGAGAAGATATGACAAAATTAATCTTTATGGGAACTCCCGATTTTTCAGCAACCGTTTTGAAGGGACTTTTGACAGATGATCGCTATGAAATTGTGGCTGTCGTGACTCAGCCAGACCGTGCTGTCGGACGTAAAAAAGTTATCCAAGAAACCCCAGTGAAACAAGCTGCCAAAGAGGCAGGACTTCCTATTTACCAACCTGAAAAATTATCGGGTAGTCCAGAAATGGAAACTATCATGAATTTGGGTGCTGATGGGATTGTAACAGCCGCCTTTGGGCAATTTCTCCCAAGTAAACTCCTTAATAGCATGGATTTTGCAGTCAATGTTCATGCATCCCTCCTTCCTAAACACCGTGGTGGTGCTCCTATCCATTATGCCTTGATTCAGGGTGATGAGGAGGCAGGAGTAACCATTATGGAAATGGTCAAGGAAATGGATGCCGGAGATATGATTTCTCGTCGTAGCATTCCAATTACAGATGAGGACAATGTTGGAACCTTATTTGAAAAATTGGCAATTGTTGGTCGTGATCTGCTTTTGGATACGTTGCCTGCATACATTGCTGGTGAGATTCAACCAGAACCACAGGACCCAAGCCAGGTTACATTTTCGCCAAATATCAAACCTGAGGAAGAAAAATTGGACTGGAACAAGACCAATCGTCAACTCTTTAACCAAATCCGTGGGATGAATCCATGGCCAGTTGCTCATACCTTCCTCAAGGGAGATCGTTTTAAGATTTATGAAGCTCTACCAGTAGATGGTCAAGGGACTCCGGGTGAGATACTCTCCATCGGCAAGAAAGAATTGATCGTCGCAACAGCAGAAGGAGCTTTATCATTCAAGCAAGTTCAACCAGCAGGAAAACCTAAGATGGACATTGCTTCCTTCCTTAACGGTGTGGGACGAACTTTGGCAGTAGGAGAACGATTTGGTGACTAAAGTAGAAACGGCTAGAAGTTTAGCCCTAGAGGTATTGGAGGATGTCTTTATCCAACAAGCTTACTCCAATATCGCCTTAAATAAACACTTAAAAGCAAGTCAGCTATCTCTGACAGATAAGGGCTTGGTGACAGAGCTTGTGTATGGAACTGTAGCTCGAAAACTTACATTGGAGTGGTACATTTCTCACTTTATTGAGGATAGAGATAAGCTAGATAGCTGGCTCTATGTTCTGCTTCTCATGAGTGTCTATCAACTTCAATACTTGAATAAGCTTCCTGACCATGCAGTGGTCAATGAGGCAGTGGAAATTGCAAAATCTCGTAAGAAGGGTAGTGAAAAACTGGTCAATGTTGTTCTGCGCCGTATCTTGCGTGAGGGCTTGCCAGATATTGCAAGTATCAAACGTAAAAACAAGCGTGATTCCATTGCCTACTCTTTACCAGTTTGGTTGATTTCGAAACTCAAGGAAGAGTATGGAGAAGAGCGAGCGCAAGCGATTTTTGAAAGTCTTTTGCAACGGAATAAAGCCAGTATTCGCGTAACAGATTTGAGCCGAAAAGAGGAAATCAAAGTTTTGCTTGGCGCAAGTGATTCTCTTTTATCTCCTGCTGGTCTGGTTAAGGAACAGGGGCACTTTGCAGGCCATGATTTGTTTGCTGAAGGGACTATTACTATCCAGGATGAGTCTAGTCAGTTGGTTGCACCGACACTAGAGTTACAAGGAGATGAGCAGGTTTTAGATGCTTGTGCGGCCCCTGGTGGAAAGACCGCCCATATGGCATCCTATTTGACGACAGGTCAGGTAACGGCTCTAGATCTCTACGATCATAAACTCACTTTGATTCAAGAGAATGCAGAGCGACTAGGTGTAGCGGACCGTGTCCAAACGCAAAAACTGGATGCTCGAAAAGTGCATGAATTTTTTGGTAAGGATCAATTTGATAAGATTCTTGTTGATGCTCCTTGTTCAGGGATTGGTCTATTGCGTCGAAAACCAGATATCAAATATAATAAAGAGACAGCAGATTTCGCGTCATTACAGGAAATTCAGTTGGAAATATTAGGTAGTGTTTGTCAAACGCTACGTAAAGGTGGTATAATAACTTATAGTACCTGCACTATTGTCTCTGAAGAGAACTTTCAAGTTGTTCAAGCATTTTTAGAAAGTCATCCAGAGTTCGAGCAGGTTAAACTAGAACACGAATGTAAGGATATCGTGAAAAATGGTTGTATCCTCATTACTCCGGAATTATACGGAAGTGATGGATTCTTTATCAGCCAATTTCGCAAGATATCCAAGTAGGAAGGAACTGACACAATGGAGATTTCATTATTAACAGATGTGGGTCAGAAACGTACAAATAATCAAGACTATGTCAATCTTTTTGTCAACCGTGCCGGTCGTACAATGATCATCTTGGCTGATGGGATGGGAGGACACCGTGCAGGTAATATTGCTAGCGAAATGGCAGTAACTGATTTAGGTGTTGCCTGGGTTGATACGCAGATTGACACCGTTAATGAAGTTCGCGAATGGTTTGCCCACCATCTAGAAGTTGAAAATCAAAAGATTTATCAAATGGGGCGTGATGAAGCCTACAAGGGAATGGGGACAACTTTAGAAGCCCTGGCAATCATTGATCATCAAGCTATTTATGCTCATATTGGAGATTCTCGTATCGGTCTGATTCGTGGTGAAGAATACCATCAATTGACCAGTGATCATTCTTTGGTCAATGAATTGCTTAAGGCAGGTCAATTGACACCTGAAGAAGCTGAAGCACATCCACAAAAGAATATCATCACCCAATCTATCGGACAAAAAGACGAAATTCAACCTGATTTTGGAATTGTCAGCTTGGAACCAGGTGACTATCTGGTCATGAATAGTGACGGTCTAACCAATATGATCTCAGGCAGTGAGATCTATGATATTGTGACAAGCGATATTTCGCTTGATGATAAGGCAGCCACTTTGGTACGCTTTGCCAACAATGCCGGAGGGCTTGATAATATTACAGTTGCCCTTGTTTCGATTAAGGAGGAGGCGGCAGAATGATCCAAATCGGCAAGATTTTTGCCGGGCGGTATCGGATTATCAAACAAATTGGCCGTGGAGGGATGGCAGATGTCTACCTGGCCAAGGATTTGATTTTAGATGGGGAAGAGGTAGCTGTTAAGGTCTTGAGGACTAACTACCAGACTGACCCGATTGCTGTTGCGCGTTTTCAACGTGAAGCGCGTGCAATGGCTGACTTAGATCATCCCCATATCGTTCGGATAACGGATATCGGCGAAGAGGACGGTCAACAGTACCTAGCTATGGAATATGTAGCTGGTCTTGATCTTAAGCGCTATATCAAAGAACACTATCCCCTCTCAAATGAAGAAGCTGTCCGTATCATGGGACAGATTCTCTTAGCGATGCGCTTGGCGCACACAAAAGGTATTGTCCATCGTGACTTAAAGCCTCAAAATATTCTTTTAACTCCTGATGGAACGGCCAAGGTGACGGACTTTGGGATTGCTGTAGCCTTTGCAGAGACTAGTCTGACTCAGACCAACTCTATGCTGGGTTCTGTTCACTACTTGTCACCTGAGCAGGCTCGTGGCTCTAAGGCAACTGTGCAGAGTGACATCTATGCCATGGGGATTATTTTCTACGAGATGCTGACTGGGCATATCCCTTATGATGGCGATAGTGCAGTAACTATAGCCCTCCAGCATTTTCAAAAACCTCTTCCTTCGGTCATAGCTGAAAACCCATCTGTTCCCCAAGCTTTGGAGAATGTGGTCATCAAAGCAACTGCTAAAAAGCTTACAGATCGATACCAGTCGGTTTCAGAGATGTATGTTGATTTATCTAGCAGTCTATCTTATAACCGCAGAAATGAACCAAAACTTGTTTTTGATGATGCTACTAAGGCGGACACAAAGACATTGCCAAAGGTTTCTCAGACAACCTTGACCTCTATTCCTAAGGTTCAACCACAGACAGAAAGCCATCAGGCAACTAAAGCTAGCCCAGAAGTAAGTGCTAAAAAATCTGTGGAAAAACCAGTGAAAAAACGTCGATTTAAAGCACGTTATCTAGTTCTACTAGCAAGTTTCGTACTGGTTGCCGCTTCTCTGGTGTGGATTTTATCCAGAACACCAGCTACTGTTGAGATTCCAAAAGTTGCAGGTCAAACTGTTGCTGAAGCTAAGGAAAACTTGAAAAAAGCGAATTTTGAGATTGGTGAGGAGAAGACCGAAGCGAGTGATACCGTAGAAGAAGGTCGGGTCATCCGAACAGATCCAGATGCTGGCTCAGCTCGCAAAGAAGGAACTAAGGTTAATCTCATTATTTCTTCAGGTCAACAATCCTTTAAGCTTGGAAATTATGTTGGTCGTAAATCTACAGATGTCATTGCTGAGCTGAAAGGGAAAAAAGTTCCTGAAAATCTGATTAAGATTGAAGAAGAAGAGTCCAGTGAATCAGAACCAGGTGTGGTTTTAAAACAGAGCTTAGCAGAAGGTACGACTTATGATCTTAGCAAGGCAACTTCTATCGTTTTAACTGTTGCTAAGAAGAAAAAGGTGACGACGATAACTATGCCAAACTACATTGGCTCAAGTCTTGAATTTACAAAGAATAACTTAATTCAAATTGTTGGTGTCAAGGAAGCTAATATCGAAGTCGTAGAGGTTTCGACAGCACCTGAGGGCACTGCTGAAGGAACTGTTGTCGATCAAAGTCCAAAACTAGGTGAGAAAATTGATCTAAGTACGACACGTATAAAGATTTCTATTTATAAACCAAAAACCCCACCATCATCTTCTTCGGTTCCATCTTCGAGCCAGCGTAACACTAACAGAGTAGATAGTACAGTGCCATCACAAAGTCAATCGACTCCATCTTCGTCAACACATAATCAAACAGACGAACATAATACAGATAATTAATCAATCTTTGTCACAGTTTTTGTGACAAAGATTTTTTTTCCTTCAAATTTATGATAAAATAAAAGGAGTTTTAGAAGGAGGAAAACATGGACGAAGTCAAACAACTGAATGCAGTGATCGATGTCATTATGCTAGCAGGAACGATACTGCTTCGAAACGGATCTGAGATTTATCGTGTTGAAGATACCATGATTCGGATTGCTCATTCACAGGGCATTATGGATTGTAATGTTTTAGCCATGCCTGCCGCCATTTTTTTCTCCATTGAAAATACAAATATCTCTCGTATGAAGCGAGTGACCTCCTCTGCTTATAATATTGAGAAGGTATGTGATGTCAACCAGATTTCACGGCAGCTTGTATCAGGACAGCTTGATTTGGAGACAGCCTTTATCCAACTAAAGGAATTGAATGCTAAGGCATCTCCCTATACCAATGTTCAACTAACTGCTGCAGCGACCCTCAGTGCTCCTTTCTTTTCAATCATGTTCGGTGGGAATGTCTACGATGCAATAGGGGCAGGAGTGGCGACCTTGTTTGCTTTTACTTTCTCTCTCTATGTAGAAAAGTTTATTCGTATTCCTTTTATGACAGCTTTTGCAGGAGCTCTTGTCTTTGGTTTGATTGCACAATTTTGGGCGCGCTATTCTGGTTTACCATCGACAGCTGATTTGGTCATTGCGGGTGCGGTCATGCCCTTTGTACCTGGAATTGCCCTGACCAATGCTGTTCGAGATATTATGACCAATCACATTAACTCTGGTATGAGCAAGATGTTTGAATCCTTGCTGATTACCCTTGCCTTAGGGGCTGGAACATCAGTTGCCCTCGTACTCATGAACTAATATGACACTAACAACATTTTTATTGCAAGCTCTGGCAAGTTTGCTTGCCATTATTACCTTCTTAATCGTCTTAAATGTCCAGCGTTCCATGCTCATCCCTGGTGGAGTTTTAGGGATGTCTATCTGGCTACTCTATCTGATACTCAAGGAGCCGACTAACGTCATTTTAGCAACCTTTATTGCTGCGGTGATTGGTTCTTGTGTCAGCCAGATTATGAGTATTCTCTACAAAACGCCAGCAGTGGTTTTTGCCCTAGCCATTCTGGCACCACTAGTACCAGGTTATCTATCTTACCGAACCACTTCCTTCTTCGTTACAGGTGACTACGGCCATGCCATTTCTAGTGCCATGTTAGTCATGATGTTGGCCCTTGTTATCTCCATTGGAATGGCCAGTGGGACAGTTTTGTTGAAATTGTATCATTATCTCAAAAAGAATCGAGCTAGCTAAGACTCGATTTTTTGTAGCCCTAAAGTTCTGTTTGAAAAATGAGATAATGAACTTGATTTGGTGAATCAAGTCTTTTTTAGCTCATTTGACCTCAATTGTGATAAAATAGAGGTGAACGATTTTTTACAATGAATGATAAAAATAGAGGTAAATATGACAATCGGTATTGATAAGATTGGTTTTGCAACCAGTCAATACGTTTTGAAATTACAAGATTTAGCAGAAACCCGAGGAATTGATCCTGAAAAATTGAGTAAAGGACTCCTTTTAAAAGAATTGAGTATCGCTCCTTTAACAGAGGATATCGTTACCTTGGCTGCCAGTGCAGGAAATTCTATCCTGACTGAAGAAGATAAGCAAGAGATTGATATGGTTATCGTAGCGACAGAGTCTGGGGTTGACCAGAGTAAAGCTGCAGCTGTCTTTGTACACGGTTTGCTTGGGATTCAACCATTTGCTCGTAGTTTTGAAATCAAGGAAGCTTGCTATGGTGCAACTGCGGCACTTCACTATGCTAAGTTACATGTAGAGAATTCTCCTAAATCAAAAGTTTTGGTGCTGGCTAGTGATATTGCAAGATATGGTGTCGAAACTCCTGGAGAACCAACTCAAGGAGCCGGCTGTGTTGCCATGTTGATTAGCCAAAATCCACGAGTTATGGTATTCAACAACGATAACGTTGCGCAGACTCGTGATATTATGGACTTCTGGCGTCCAAATTACTCGACAACACCATTTGTAAATGGGGTTTACTCAACACAGCAATATCTTGATAGCTTAAAAACGACTTGGGAAGAGTACCAAAAGCGTTATGACTGTAACTTGGAGGATTTTGAAGCTGTATGTTTCCACTTGCCATATCCGAAGCTAGCTCTCAAAGGATTGAAAAAAATCCTAGACAAATCCTTGCCTCAAGAGAAGAAGGACTTGCTTCAAAAGCACTTTGATGAATCTATTATTTATAGCCAAAAAGTTGGGAACATCTATACAGGTTCACTCTTCCTAGGTCTCTTGTCTCTTCTTGAAAATTCTGATAGCCTGAAAGCTGGAGATAAGATTGCACTCTACAGCTATGGTAGTGGTGCTGTATCTGAGTTCTTTAGTGTGGAATTGGTTGAAGGCTATGAAAAACAATTGCAGCATAATCGCTTAGACTTGCTAGACCAACGTCAAGCTTTGAGTGTTGCTGACTATGAACGAATCTTCTTTGAGGAAGCCAACTTAGATGAGTCTGGATCTGCAACGATGTCAGGTTATGAAGGGCAAGACTATGCCCTTGTTGAGATTGTAGAACACCAACGTCGCTACAGCAAGGTTGAAAAATAATGAAAAAAAATTGGAATGGATTTGCTAAAAAATCAATTCAAGAGCGCCTCGAGTTCGTTAAATCTCAGGCGCTTGCTTCTATCGAAGCCCAAGAAAGTCTTGAGCAGAATGAAAATCTCAGTCTAGCAGTTGCGGACCAATTGAGTGAAAATGTGGTAGGAACCTTCTCGCTTCCTTACTCAGTAGTTCCAGAAGTTCTGGTAAATGGTCAGGAGTATACCGTTCCCTATGTGACCGAAGAACCATCTGTAGTTGCTGCAGCTAGTTTTGCCAGCAAAATTATCAAAAGAGCAGGCGGTTTTACTGCTCAGGTTCACCAACGCCAAATGATCGGTCAAGTGGCTCTCTATCAAGTCCCAGATGGTGACCAAGCTCGTCAGGCTATTCTGAGTCAAAAGTCGGAACTGATGGAACTGGCAAATCAAGCCTATCCCTCTATTGTCAAACGTGGTGGTGGAGCGAGAGAGCTAACAGTTGAAAAAATTTCTGGTGAGGCTGACTTTTTAGTAGTTTATCTCCATGTCGATACTCGGGAAGCCATGGGAGCTAATATGCTCAATACCATGCTTGAAGCTTTAAAACCAAGTTTAGAGGCTCTAAGTCAAGGGCAAAGTTTAATGGGAATTCTATCCAACTATGCAACAGATTCTCTAGTAACAGCAACTTGTCGTATTGCCTTTCGTTATTTGAGTCGCCAGAAGGATGAAGCGCGTGAGTTGGCAGAAAAAATGGTTTTAGCCAGTCAGTTTGCTCAGGCAGATCCTTATCGAGCAGCGACTCACAACAAGGGAATCTTTAACGGAATTGATGCTCTCTTGATTGCTACTGGAAACGATTGGCGTGCCATTGAAGCGGGAGCGCATGCCTATGCGAGTCATGAGGGTAGCTATAAAGGTCTCAGTCGTTGGAGGATTGATTCGGAAAACGAAGAGCTTATTGGAGAGATGACCATGCCGATGCCAGTTGCCACCAAGGGTGGTTCGATTGGTCTCAATCCTCGAGTCGTACTCAGTCATGAGTTGCTAGGTCATCCATCTGCCAAAGAATTGGCTCAAATTATCGTGTCAATTGGTCTGGCTCAAAACTTTGCAGCTCTTAAGGCTCTTGTCAGTACAGGGATACAACATGGACACATGAAACTTCAGGCAAAATCGTTAGCACTTTTAGCAGGTGCGACTGAGGCAGAAGTACCTAAGCTAGTAGAAAACTTGATTGCTGAAAAAACCTTTAATTTAGAAAAAGCGCAGACTCTTTTGAAAAAATTAAGATCATAAGAAAAACTCAGACGAATCTAGTCTGAGTTTTTTTGTTTATACTCAATGAAAATCAAAGAACAAACTAGGAAGTTAGCCGCAGGTTGCTCAAAACACTGTTTTGAGGTTGCAGATGGAAGCTGACGTGGTTTGAAGAGATTTTCGAAGAGTATTAAATACTTTTACCTGGTAAGAGACTAACTGGTAAGAAATAACCAGTCGTGGCAACTTCTTTTCCCTCGATTTTTTGGAGTAGTAAATCAACTGTCAGGCGAGCAATTTCTTCCAAAGGTTGTTTAATGGTAGTGAGGTGAGGATAGAAATTCTCGATAAAATAAGTTCCATCATAACCAATAACCTTAAGTTGTTCTGGAACAGAGATACCAAGTTCCTGAGCAATCTTCATTACCAAGATGGCAGTCAAATCATCCGATGCGAAAATAGCATCTGGTTTTTGTTTGGTCAGGATACTTTTGATTTCCATTTCCTTGCGGAGGGGTGAAAAGTCACTGGAAATATTGATGATGGGAGCTTTTGGAAAGATAGAGGCAAAGCCTGCATGCCGAAGTCCAGTTGGTGAATTGGAGTTGTCATTACCTGTAATCATAATAACAGACTTGGCTCCAGTTTTAGCTAAGGTTTGAGCTGCAAGGACTCCGCCAGCATAGTTATCAGAGGAAACGACAGGAATGTCCGGTGATAGGTTTCGGTCAAAAGAAATGATTGGAGCCGTAACGCGATTGTAGTCTTCAATCCCCAAGTTATGACTGCCAGAGATAATACCATCTACTTGGTTGGCTTCTAGCATTTCAAGATACTCACGTTCTTTTTCCGAATCGTGCTCACTATTGCAGATGATCGTCTTGTAGCCTTTTTTGAAGAGTTCGTGTTCCAATTTGTCAATCAATTCAGCATAGAAAACATGGCTAATTTTTGGGAAAATCAAACCGATTAACTTGGCTGATTTCCCTTGGAGGCTACGAGCAAGGTTGTTGGGTTTATAGCCTAACTCTCGCATGGCCTCATTGACTTTTTGAATGGTTTTTTCAGACAGATAGCCTTTTTTATTGATGACACGTGAAACAGTAGTAGGGCTGACGCCAGCTAATTTTGCGACATCAGTTAGTTTTGCGACCATATTCTAATTCGTAGTAAGTTCCAGTTGGGTTTCCAGATTTAATGAAGATTCCATTTTGATCTTCATGAGGGAAGACGCGACCAGAAAATACTTTTTCTCCTTTATTGATGAAAATTTCAAAGACTGAATTATCGATGAAGATATTTACAGTAGTAGCTTGGTTGTCGATTGAACATGAGCGAGTAGTTCCAAATTCTTGAGCATATTGCTCACCTGCTTGACTGCGGTCAACAGTAACTTGACCCTTGACAAGGTCGAAATTGATAGAGAGTCCCTTACCTTCTTTATCAGCAAGAAGAACAATTTCACTTTGGCTATTAGACTCTAAGTTCAGTTCAAGTTCGTAGGTGTTCTTGGTTTCAGAACGATTTGAAAATTCCTCTTCTGAAGCACGGAGTTCTTTGATAGCAGCTACAGGATACTGATAGAGTCTGCCATCTTTAATGGTTAATTCTTTGACCAATGAGAAAGTTCCTTGGTGATCAAAGCGATCAGATGGATAAGAAACATCTGGTAAACCAAGCCAGCTAACTGCCAAGGCACGTCCATCGGGATCATTGAAGGCTTGAGTAGCGTATGCTTCAAATCCATAATCGAGGTTGTGTAGTTCAGACACATCTACCATACGTGCATTTTCAGGATCAAAGGAAGCACCGATTTTATACATATTTGGATAGATGTTGTCATAGTCAAGAACCTTTTTATCCAAACCTTGTGGGCAGTAGAGAAGGACAGGCTGTTCTCCAACAAAGACGAGGTTCGGGCACTCCATCATATAGGCAGTACGGTCATTGGCAAAGTCAAGATCACCAACTTCTTGCCAGTTTGTATAATCATTGTTGATAGCTTTGTAGAGACGAACAAAACCTTTTTTCTCCAAGTCTTGACCACCAACGATTGCGTAGTATTGTCCTTTAAAGTTAAAAATCTGTGGATCGCGGAAGTGGTCAGTAGCATCAGCAGGCTGATCAATCAAGATCTTATCAATCTTTTTAATATTTCCATCCTTATCCATCAAGGCACCAATCTGATAAGGGTGGCGAACCCAATTTTCATCACGGACATTTCCTGTATAAAAAAGGAATAACTGATCACCAAACTGCATAGCAGATCCAGAGTAAGCGCCGTGGCTATCCAGTGGAGTATCAGGCAAGATTTTTACACCTGTTTCAGTAAAGTGCACCAAATCGTCACTCTCAAGTTGAACCCAAGATTTCAAGCCGTGAGCTGCACCAAAGGGGAAGTTTTGGTAAAAGACAATCCACTTACCATCAAAATAAGAAAAACCGTTTGGATCGTTGAGAAGTCCTTCCTTTGGTTCAATGTGATAGCTGACATGCCATGGGGATTGCGCCATCTTTTCTTGGATTTCTTTTCTTTCTTCTTGTGTCCAATCTTCGTAACGTCTGTAACGACGTTCAGTAGTCCATTCCATTTCTATTTCCTCCATAAAATTCTACTATCTTTATAGTAAACGTTTCCTTATAAAAAAGCAAGTCTTTTACACTAAATTAACGAAAAAAATGTCAAACGTTTGACAGAATGTAGAAGCACTATTTTATGAAAAATAATGAAAATATGAAAGTTTTTGAAAATTTAAAAGTAAAAACCTTGAGTTTATAGGGTATTTATTGCTGTATTGATGAAAAAAATAGCAAAAACAATCAAAAAATAAAAATTAGCAAAATTTTTTCTGCAAAACGCTTGACATATTTTTTAAACGTGATAGAATAATATTCGTAGGGCGGATAAAATCGCTTTCAAACATTTTACAAATTTTTTATAAGGAGATTTTTGCAAATGACGAATACAGAAATTGCAAAAAAAGTCATCGAAGCCTTAGGTGGACGTGAGAACGTTAATAGTGTAGCTCACTGTGCGACTCGTCTTCGCGTTATGGTTAAAGATGAAGCGAAAATTAACAAAGATGCTATCGAGAGCTTGGAAAAAGTTCAAGGTGCTTTCTTTAACTCAGGTCAATACCAAATCATCTTTGGTACAGGTACAGTAAACAAGATGTACGATGAAGTCGTAGCTCTTGGCTTGCCAACATCATCTAAGGATGAGATGAAGGCAGAAGCTGCTAAACAAGGAAATTGGTTCCAACGTGCCATCCGTACTTTCGGTGATGTTTTCGTACCAATCATTCCAGTTATTGTAGCAACTGGTCTCTTCATGGGTGTTCGTGGACTCTTGAATGCTCTTGGAATGACACTTCCAGAAGATGTTACAACTTACACTCAAATCTTGACTGACACAGCCTTCATTATCTTGCCAGGTTTGGTTGTTTGGTCAACCTTCCGTGTATTTGGTGGTAACCCAGCTGTTGGTATCGTTCTTGGTATGATGCTCGTTTCAGGTTCACTTCCAAATGCCTGGGCTGTTGCTTCTGGTGGTGAAGTAACTGCTATGAACTTCTTCGGATTTATCCCAGTTGTTGGTTTGCAAGGTTCAGTTCTTCCAGCCTTCATCATCGGGGTTGTCGGAGCTAAGTTTGAAAAAGCTGTTCGTAAAGTTGTTCCAGATGTTCTTGACCTCTTGGTAACACCATTCGTAACACTCCTCGTAATGTCAATTCTTGGTTTGTTTGTGATCGGACCAGTCTTCCACGTTGTTGAAAACTATATCCTTCTTGGAACAAAAGCTATCCTTAACTTGCCATTCGGTCTAGGTGGTTTCTTGATTGGTGGAGTTCACCAAGTTATCGTTGTATCAGGTGTTCACCACATCTTCAACTTGCTTGAAGTTCAATTGCTTGCTGCTGACCATGTTAACCCATTCAACGCTATCATCACAGCTGCCATGACTGCTCAAGGTGCTGCAACAGTAGCCGTTGGTGTGAAAACTAAAAATCCTAAACTTAAAACACTTGCTTTCCCAGCTGCTCTTTCTGCCTTCCTAGGTATTACTGAGCCTGCTATCTTCGGGGTTAACTTGCGTTTCCGTAAACCATTCTTCCTTTCATTAATCGCTGGTGCAGTCGGTGGTGGACTTGCTTCAATCCTTGGTCTTGCTGGTACTGGTAATGGTATCACAATCATTCCTGGTACAATGCTTTACATTGGTAACGGACAACTTCCACAATACCTTCTTATGGTAGCTGTATCATTCGCTCTTGGTTTTGCTCTTACTTACATGTTTGGTTATGAAGATGAAGCAGAAGTGGCTTCAGAAGCTACAACTGAACGTTTGGCTGACGAAGCAGTAACTGGTACTGTTGTTGCACCTAGCGAAGGTGTCATCCAAACACCAATCGTTGGTGACGTAGTTGCTCTTTCAGACGTTAATGACCCAGTCTTCTCAAGTGGAGCTATGGGACAAGGTATCGCTGTAAAACCTAGTCAAGATGTTGTTTATGCACCAGCTGATGCTGAAGTGACAATCGTCTTCCCAACAGGACATGCTTATGGTTTGAAAACTGCAAACGGAGCTGAAATCTTGATCCACGTGGGTATCGATACTGTTTCAATGAACGGTGAAGGTTTCGACCAAAAAGTTGCTCAAGGTGACAAGGTTAAAGCTGGAGATGTTCTTGGAACATTTGACTCAGCTAAGATTGCTGCTGCAGGCCTTGATAACACAACAATGGTTATCGTGACAAACACTGCAGACTTTGCTTCAGTAAATCCAGTTGCTTCTGGATCAGTTGCTAAAGGTGATGCAATCATCGAAGTTAAAGCTTAATAAAACAAAGAAACGAACAAATGTCATGTTTGTTCGTTTTTGATTGAATCTTAAAATTTACAGAGGAAAAACTAAAATATAGAGCAACTTTCCTCCTTGAAATATGCTATAATAGAGAAAATAAAAACTAGAGGTTTATCATGACAAAATTATATGGAAGCTTGGAAGCGGGCGGTACAAAATTTGTCTGTGCTGTCGGTGATGAAAACTTTAACATTGTAGAGAAAACACAATTCCCAACAACAACTCCTATCGAGACAATCGATAAAACTATCGAGTTCTTTTCAAAATTTGATAATCTTGCAGGTCTTGCAATTGGTTCATTTGGTCCAATTGATATCGACAAAAATTCAAAAACTTACGGTTTTATCACAACTACACCAAAACCTCACTGGGCGAATGTTGACTTACTTGGTGCTCTCCGTCGCGCTCTAAACGTGCCAATGTATTTCACAACAGACGTAAACAGTTCTGCCTACGGTGAAGTAGTAGCGCGTAATAACGCAGGTGGACGAATCGAAAACTTGGTTTACTACACAATCGGTACAGGTATCGGTGCAGGAGTTATCCAACGTGGTGAATTTATTGGTGGTGTTGGACACCCTGAGATGGGTCACTACTATGTAGCAAAACACCCAATGGATGAGGAGAAAGAATTTAACGGAGTTTGTCCTTTCCACAAGGGATGTTTAGAAGGTTTTGCAGCTGGTCCAAGCTTAGAAGCTCGTACAGGAATTCGTGGTGAAAACATCGAACTCAACAGTTCTGTATGGGATGTTCAAGCCTACTATATCGCTCAAGCAGCTGTAAACGCAACTGTAACCTTCCGTCCAGACGTTATCGTATTTGGTGGTGGGGTTATGGCCCAACAACACATGCTTGACCGTGTGCGTGAGAAATTCACATCCTTGCTCAATGGTTACCTACCAGTTCCCGATGTGCGTGACTATATCGTAACACCAGCTGTTGCAGGTAATGGTTCAGCTACACTTGGAAACTTCGTTCTTGCTAAGAGCGTAGCAAAATAAGCATAAAAAATGAGGTCGGGATTTGTCCCGGCCTCTTTCTTTAGTCTTTTTCAATTTTCGTTTCCTGATGGAATATATTTTGCCAAGTTTCATGTCTGCGCCAGATACTTGTATGGATGGTGTCACCAACCTGATAGCGGATGAGTTTTGTCTTTTGACTAATGGATGTCAAGTGAAGCTCCTTGATAGCAGAGGTTAATTCTTTTTCCTCCTTATAGGCTTCCTTGTCTAGTTCTAGTCCGTCTTGGCGAATATAAATGAAATCTTCAGCCAGTAATTCTTCCAATTGATTTCCTTGGTCAATTAGTTGCTCTCTCATGAGCAATTTTTTATAGACATTATCAAGAATTTCATCCTCAGGGATTGGGGCTGGTTCGATATGAATGTCAGTATCAAAGACACCAAATCGTTCTGATAACATAGATTCAACCTGGTCCGCAATTTCGTGGCTCTCGAAAACAGAGAGGTCTGGGTTCATCTCAAGTGTAATGTCTAGATAAATATTGCTTCCGTAGGTACGACCCCTTTGAGATTTGACCTTGCTAATCTTAGGAATTTCCATGATAGCTTTTTGGTAATCTTCCAGCAAGTGCTCATCAAAGCCGTCAGAAAGACTGAAGGATGATTCAATAAAAATGTCATAAGCAGTTTTAAGGATAAAGAAGGTGATGATAATCGCGACCAACTTATCCACGATTGGATAGTTGAAGCTACTAGCCAGGATAGCAATAGAAGTTCCAAGAGATGTTACGGCATCTGATAAATTATCCTTAGCGGCTGCCTTGAGGGCCTTTGATTTAGCTTGCTTACTCAGATGGGTATTGTAGAGATAAACGGCAAACATGATGATGGCAGAGATGACTCCCAACGTCGCCCCAAGTGGATCAATGACTGTTTGCTCTCGGCTGAGTATCTTTTGGATGGTATCGCGTAGAACGTCAAAACCAACGTAAAACATGATGATGGAAGTGATGAGACTTGCCAAGTCCTCGATTTTCCAGTGACCGAAGCGATGGTCCCGATCTGCCGGTTGGCGAGCCAAACGAATCCCGATTAGAAGGGCTACATTTCCAACGATATCTGAAACGTTATTAAAACCATCAGCTACCAAACTGGATGAATGAAGGAGGTGTCCGGTCGCTAGCTTAGCTGCAGATAAGAATAGATAGGTCAAAATGCTGATAATGGCACCACGCTCAGCTAATTTTAAGTTTGAAACCGATTGATTCATCTAACTCCCCTTCTAGCATTTTAGTATTCTTTTATTATACTGGTTTTCCAAGGAAAATTCAAATGTGGGAAGTAAGTTAACCCCACCTCAAGGCTTGAAAACTTTTGAAATTCTGATATAATAGAACTACTCAAGGGAGTAGCTGGCGGTTAACCGCGATAGTGTCGTCATTACGAATTATTTCCGGCACTATATTAAACAGCGAGACTTGTTTTTTTAAAAAACAGGTCTCTTTTTTTGTAAAAAGAGGCCAAAAAGGAGGAGACTGTTTTGTCAAAAGAACAAAATAAAGATTTGTTTTACACACAATCTTCTGAGGAAGTCCTAAAGAATCTGGACTCATCTGTTGAAGGTTTGTCAACTGCTCAAGCTCAAGAACGCTTAGCGACTTATGGTCGAAATGAGTTAGAAGAGGGCGAAAAACGTAGCCTACTAGCTAAATTCCTTGATCAATTTAAGGATTTGATGATCATCATCTTGCTAGCAGCAGCGGCACTTTCTGTCATTACAGAAGGAATGGACGGTTTAACAGATGCCATTATCATCTTGGCCGTAGTTGTCTTGAATGCAGCCTTTGGTGTTTACCAAGAAGGTCAAGCAGAAGCAGCAATTGAAGCATTGAAAAATATGTCTAGCCCGATGGCCCGTGTTCGTCGTGATGGTCATGTCATTGAAATTGACTCAAAAGAATTGGTACCTGGGGACATCGTCTTGCTAGAAGCTGGAGATGTGGTGCCTGCCGATATGCGTTTGCTTGAAGCGGCGTCTCTTAAAATTGAAGAAGCTGCCCTCACTGGTGAATCTGTACCAGTTGAAAAAGATATTACTCAAGTAGTAGAAGCAGATGCTGGTATTGGGGACCGCGTTAATATGGGTTACCAAAACTCAAACGTAACTTACGGTCGTGGTATTGGTGTCGTGACTAACACTGGTATGTATACTGAAGTTGGTAAGATTGCAGATATGTTGGCTAATGCCGATGAGACAGAAACACCGTTGAAGCAAAGCTTGGAACAATTATCTAAAGCCTTGACTTACTTAATCGTTGTGATTGCGATTATCACTTTCTTGGTTGGTGTCTTCGTTCGTGGAGAACATCCGTTAGAAGGCTTGATGGTTGCGGTTGCTCTTGCGGTTGCTGCGATTCCAGAAGGACTCCCTGCCATTGTAACCATCGTTCTATCTTTGGGAACAACAACCCTTGCCAAACGTAATTCGATTGTTCGTAAATTACCAGCAGTTGAAACACTTGGTTCAACAGAAATCATCGCATCTGATAAAACAGGTACCTTGACTATGAACCAAATGACTGTTGAAAAAGTCTATACTAACGGTCAATTGCAAAGCTCAGCAGCTGAGATTGCTGCTAGTAACAATACCCTTCGTATCATGAACTTTGCCAATGATACAAAGGTGGACCCATCTGGTAAATTGATTGGTGACCCAACGGAGACAGCTCTTGTACAGTTTGGTTTGGACCACAACTTTGACGTTCGTGAAGTTTTGAAGAATGAGCCACGTGTGGCAGAATTGCCATTTGACTCAGAACGTAAACTTATGTCTACGATCCATAAGGAAGCAGACGGTACTTACTTTATCGCTGTTAAGGGTGCCCCTGACCAATTGCTCAAACGTGTGACTCGTATTGAAGTAAATGGGAAAGTTCGTCCAATCACAGAAGAAGACAAACAAGCTATCCTTGCTACCAACAAAGACTTGGCTAAACAAGCCCTTCGTGTCTTGATGATGGCTTATAAGACAAGCAACGAAATCCCAACCTTGGAATCTGAAATTGTTGAGTCTGACCTCATCTTCTCAGGTTTGGTCGGCATGATTGACCCTGAGCGTCCAGAAGCTGCAGAAGCTGTCCGTGTCGCTAAGGAAGCAGGTATCCGTCCAATCATGATCACTGGTGACCACCAAGATACAGCAGAAGCCATTGCCAAACGTCTTGGAATTATCGATCCAAATGATACAGAAGACCATGTCTTCACAGGAGCTGAGTTGAATGAACTCTCTGATGAAGAATTCCAAAAGGTCTTCAAGCAATACTCTGTTTACGCTCGTGTATCACCTGAACACAAGGTTCGTATCGTGAAAGCATGGCAAAAAGAAGGTAAAGTTGTTGCCATGACTGGTGATGGGGTTAACGACGCACCATCACTTAAGACAGCTGATATCGGTATCGGTATGGGGATTACAGGTACAGAGGTTTCTAAGGGAGCTTCTGATATGGTCCTTGCAGATGACAACTTCGCAACCATTATCGTAGCGGTTGAAGAAGGACGTAAGGTCTTCTCAAATATCCAAAAATCTATCCAATACCTCTTGTCTGCCAATATGGCTGAAGTCTTCACCATCTTCTTTGCAACCCTATTTGGTTGGGATGTGTTGCAACCAGTGCATCTTCTCTGGATTAACTTGGTAACAGATACTCTTCCAGCCATCGCTCTTGGTGTTGAACCAGCTGAGCCAGGCGTGATGACCCACAAACCTCGTGGACGTAAGTCTAACTTCTTTGATGGTGGTGTCTTCGGAGCTATCATGTATCAAGGTATCTTCCAAACCATGCTGGTTCTTGGTGTTTATGGTTGGGCAATTCTCTTCCCAGAGCATCAAGTTCAAAGTGAAATCCACGCAGATGCCCTTACAATGGCCTTTGCAACTCTTGGTTTGATCCAATTGCTCCATGCCTTTAACGTCAAGTCTGTTTACCAATCAATCTTTAAAGTGGGACTCTTTACGAACAAGACCTTTAACTGGTCTATCCCAGTTGCCTTCGTCTTCTTTGTGGTGACAATTTTGGTTCCTGGATTTAATAATCTATTCCACGTGTCACACTTGAGCTTGACTCAATGGATGGTGGTCGCTGTAGGAGCACTAATGATTGTTGTCCTTGTTGAGATTGTTAAAGCAATCCAACGAGCACTCGGAAAAGATAAAAACGCTATTTAAGCACTATGAAAAGTCATCTTCGGATGGCTTTTTGCTTTTATATAAAGATAAACTGACTGAGCATTTTATGCTATAATCAAGTAGAATGATAAAGGTGGAGGAATAGTAGTTGGAAAAGAAAATTGTAAAAGATATGATGTTTTTATCGCAAGTATCCCAGCCTGCGAGTCAGGAGGATTTGCCTCTAGCAAAGGATTTGCAAGATACCTTGCTGGCAAATCGTGAAACCTGTGTTGGACTAGCGGCCAATATGATTGGAGTGCAAAAGCGCGTGATTATTTTTAATATTGGCATGATTCCCATGGTTATGTTTAATCCCGTTCTCAAGTCTTTTGAAGGGCCTTACGAGACCGAGGAAGGATGTTTGTCTCTGACGGGTGTAAGACCGACAACTCGGTATGAAAAAATTACCGTATCCTATAGAGATGTTCATTGGAAAGAACAGACCATTACCCTGACAGGTTTTCCGGCTCAGATCTGTCAGCATGAACTCGATCATTTAGAAGGTCGTATTATTTAGGCTCAAATCCTTGGTAGTCATAGGAAAATATGCTACACTAAGACTATGAAAATTCTAATCCCAACTGCAAAAGAAATGAACACTGAAATCCCTAGTTTAGATGCAAATCCCTTGCGTCCTGAAAGTCAGGCTATACTAGAGGAGTTAGCAACATACTCGGTCCAAGAACTAGAGACTTTTTACAAAATTTCTGCTGAAAAAGCACAAGAAGAGTATGAACGCATCCAAGCTTTAAAAAATGGAACTGCAAACTCTTATCCTGCTTTGCAACTCTTTGATGGACTTATGTATCGTAACATCAAACGGGACAATCTAACCAAGGCTGAACAAGCCTATCTGGAGAAACACCTCATGATAACGTCAGCTCTTTACGGTGTGATTCCAGCCTTTGCACCGATTGCACCTCACAGACTGGACTTTTTGATGAAGCTTAAAATCGCTGGGAAAAGCCTGAAAAGTCACTGGCAGTCAGCTTATGAAGAGTCGGTGAAGGGTGAAGAACTAATCTTTTCACTCTTGTCTTCGGAATTTGAAACTGTCTTCCCTAAAGAGGTTCGCGAGCAAATGGTGACCTTTAAGTTTATGGAAGACAGAGATGGAAAACTTAAAGTCCACTCAACCATTTCAAAAAAAGCTAGAGGTGCTTTCTTAACAGCCTTGATGGAAAATCAGGTGACTTCTGTAGAAGAAATCAAAAAGCTCAGCTTTGCAGGTTTCCACTATCGAGAAGACTTGTCTAGTGACAAGGAAATGGTCTTTGTAAAATAGATTGAAAATAGAGTCTGTCCTAGGTTGTATCAGGGCAGACTTTTTTATGATTTGACGCTCCTATTTTTAATTCAGAATGGTAGGAATTTTCTCACAATTTTGGTATAATAGGACTATTAGAAAATTTCGAGGAGACAAATATGTCAGTTAAGATTGCTTTACTTGGATTTGGTACAGTAGCCAGTGGTGTACCATTCTTACTAAAGGAAAATGGAGAAAAAATTGTTCAAGCAGCACATTCAGAAATTGAAGTAGCCAAGGTTTTGGTCAAAGACGATGAAGAGAAAGCACGCTTGCTTGAGGAAGGAAATGATTTTAATTTTGTAACAAATATCGATGAAATCTTGTCAGACAAAGACATCACTATCGTTGTTGAGTTGATGGGACGTATCGAGCCTGCTAAAACATTTATCACTCGTGCATTAGAAGCAGGGAAACACGTCGTGACAGCCAACAAGGACCTTTTAGCTGTCCATGGTTCTGAATTGCTTGAGATTGCCAAAGCTCATAATGTTGCTCTTTACTATGAAGCAGCTGTTGCGGGAGGAATTCCAATCCTTCGTACCTTGGTTAACTCGCTAGCATCAGACAAAATCACACGTGTTCTTGGTGTTGTCAATGGAACATCTAACTTCATGATGACCAAAATGGTAGAAGAAGGCTGGTCTTATGCAGATGCCCTTGCTGAAGCCCAACGACTTGGCTTTGCTGAAAGTGATCCAACTAATGACGTTGATGGGATTGATGCAGCCTATAAGATGGTTATCCTCAGCCAGTTTGCTTTTGGGATGAATGTCAAATTTGAAGATGTGGCCCATCAAGGGATTCGCAATATCACTCCAGAGGATGTAGCAGTTGCTCAAGATCTTGGGTATGTGGTTAAGTTGGTAGGTTCTATCGAAGAAACAGCTTCTGGAATCGCTGCTGAGGTTACTCCAACCTTCCTTCCTAAAGCTCATCCACTTGCAAGTGTCAATGGTGTTATGAACGCAGTCTTTGTAGAGTCTATCGGGATCGGCGAATCTATGTACTATGGACCTGGTGCAGGACAAAAACCAACTGCGACGAGTGTCGTAGCCGATATCGTTCGTATCGTTCGTCGCTTGAATGACGGTACCATTGGAAAAGCCTTTAACGAATACCATCGTGACCTTGTTTTGGCTCAGCCAGAAGATGTCAAAGCCAACTACTATTTCTCAATCTTGGCACCAGATTCAAAAGGTCAAGTCTTGAAATTGGCTGAACTCTTTAATGCAGAAGATATTTCCTTCAAGCAAATCCTTCAAGATGGCAAGCAAGAAGGCAAAGCTCGTGTCGTTATCATCACTCATAAAATCAACAAGTCACAGCTTGAAAATATTACAGAAGCTTTGAAGGCCTTGTCTGAGTTTGAACTTCTCAACACCTTCAAGGTTTTAGGAGACTAAGATGAAGATTATTGTACCTGCTACAAGTGCCAATGTGGGTCCAGGTTTTGACTCGGTTGGTGTAGCTGTAACTAAGTATCTAGAGATTCAGGTTTGTGAAGAACGTGAAGAATGGATGATTGAGCACCAACTAGGTAAATGGATTCCACGTGACGAACGTAATCTTTTGCTGAAAATTGCTCTACAAATTGTTCCAGACCTACAACCACGACGTTTGAAAATGATTAGTGATATTCCTCTTGCACGTGGACTTGGTTCATCGAGCTCTGTCATCGTTGCAGGGATTGAACTGGCAAATCAATTAGGAAATCTTAAATTAAGCGATCATGACAAATTGCAATTGGCGACTAAGATTGAAGGGCATCCTGATAATGTTGCCCCAGCCATCTACGGAAATCTGGTCATTGCAAGCTCAGTCGAAGGTCAGGTTTCAGCTGTTGTGGCGCCTTTCCCAGAGTGTGCTTTCCTAGCTTATATTCCAAACTATGAATTGCGAACTCGCGATAGTCGTGGTGTCTTGCCTAAGAAATTATCATACAAGGAAGCTGTTGCAGCAAGTTCAATAGCCAATGTGGCTATCGCAGCTCTATTGACAGGAGATATGGTCAAAGCTGGTCAAGCTATCGAGAGTGACCTTTTCCACGAGCGTTATCGTCAAGATTTGGTTCGAGAATTTGCGACAATTAAAAAAGTTGCCAAGAGAAACGGTGCTTATGCGACCTACTTGTCTGGCGCTGGGCCTACTGTCATGGTTCTAGCTGATCCTGATAAGATGCCGAAGATTAAGGCAGAGCTTGAAAAACAACCGTTCAAAGGCAAGCTTCATGATTTGCAAGTAGACACACAAGGCGTGCGCGTCGAAGAAAAATAAATATTGCGATAGGATGGGGAAACTCTCTATTAGAGGGCTTCCTATCCTTTTTTTGAAAATGAAAGATGGGATATGAAATGTTTCCCACTTTTGCTGACCGATAGATGGTCAAGGAGGATTTGAAATGGCAGAAATATATCTAGCAGGCGGTTGTTTTTGGGGTTTGGAAGAATATTTTTCCAGAATTTCTGGAGTGTTGCAAACCAGTGTTGGTTATGCTAATGGTCAAGTAGAAACTACTAATTATCAATTAATCAAAGAAACAGATCATGCAGAGACTGTGCAAGTTATCTATGATGAAAAGGTGGTGTCCCTCCGTGAGATTCTACTCTATTATTTCCGAGTCATTGATCCACTGTCTGTCAATCAACAAGGAAATGACCGTGGTCGTCAGTACCGCACAGGGATTTATTACCTAGATGAAGAGGATTTGCCGACTATCTATGCTCTTGTCCAAGAGCAGGAGCGCATGCTCGGTCGCAAGATAGCGGTAGAAGTGGAGAAACTCCGTCACTATATCCTGGCTGAGGACTATCACCAAGACTACCTCAAGAAAAATCCTGGTGGCTATTGCCACATTGATGTGAGGGATGCTGAGAAACCACTGATAGATGCCGCCAACTATGAAAAACCTAGTCAGGCAGTTTTAAGAGAGAATTTGTCAGAAGAGTCTTATAGAGTTACTCAAGAAGCTGCGACGGAAGCTCCCTTTAGAAATGCCTACGACCAAACTTTTGAGGAAGGAATTTATGTTGATATCACGACTGGTGAGCCTCTTTTCTTTGCTAAGGATAAGTTTGCCTCAGGCTGTGGTTGGCCAAGCTTTAGCCGACCAATTTCCAAGGAACTCATTCATTACTACAAAGACTTGAGTCATGGAATGGAGCGAATCGAAGTTCGGTCACGTTCGGGTAATGCCCACTTGGGTCATGTCTTTACAGACGGGCCTCAGGAACTAGGTGGTTTACGCTATTGTATTAATTCTGCCTCTCTACGATTCATTGCTAAGGATGAAATGGAAGAGGCTGGTTATGGCTACCTACTTCCATATTTGAACAAATAAAAAGATGGTGGTTTTTCCACCTTCTTCATTTTGAAAATAGAAGGGACTTATGAAACACTTACTTTCTTACTTTAAACCCTACATTAAGGAGTCTTTCCTAGCACCTTTGTTTAAGCTGCTAGAAGCTGTTTTTGAACTCTTGGTCCCCATGGTGATAGCTGGAATTGTTGACCAATCTATCCCTCAAAAAGATCAGGGGCATCTGTGGATGCAAATGGGACTCCTCTTTGTTTTTGCAGTTATTGGCGTCCTAGTTGCCCTAGTTGCTCAGTTTTACTCAGCCAAGGCAGCAGTCGGCTTCACCAAGGAGTTGACCAATGACCTTTATCGTCATATTCTCTCCTTGCCAAAGGATAGTCGAGACCGTTTGACGACTTCGAGTTTGGTGACGCGTTTGACTTCGGATACCTATCAGATTCAAACTGGTATCAATCAATTTTTACGCCTATTTTTAAGGGCTCCTATTATTGTTTTTGGTGCCATTTTCATGGCTTATCGACTATCGCCTGAATTGACCTTCTGGTTCTTGGTCATGGTTGCCATTTTGACCCTTGTCATTGTCGTTTTGTCACAGTTGGTCAATCCCCTCTACAGTAGTTTGAGAAAGAAAACTGACCAGCTGGTTCAGGAGACGCGCCAACAACTACAAGGTATGCGCGTGATTCGAGCTTTTGGCCAAGAAAAACGAGAAATTGAACATTTCCAAGTACTAAACCAAGTCTATATGGCTATCCAAATGAAAACAGGATACTGGTCTAGTCTCTTGACCCCCTTGACCTATTTGATCGTCAACGGAACTTTGCTGGTGATTATCTGGAATGGTTATATTTCTATCCAGGGAGGCTGGCTCAGTCAGGGTGCCTTGATTGCCCTAATCAACTATCTCTTACAGATCTTGGTAGAGTTGATTAAACTAGCCATGCTGATTAATTCACTCAACCAGTCCTATATATCAGCTAAGCGTATTGAGGAAGTCTTCGCAGAAAAACCTGAAGATATTCATTCTGAGATTCATGTAGGAAAAGTATCTGGACATCGAGTTTTACAAGTTAGTCACTTGACCTTTACTTATCCAGATGCATCTCAACCTTCGCTAAGGGATATTTCTTTTGATATGCAGCAAGGAGAAATTCTTGGAATTATCGGAGGAACTGGTTCTGGTAAGTCAACCTTGGTACAGGTTTTACTTGGTTTGTACAAACCAGATAAAGGAACAGTGGCCCTCTATCAGGCTGGGAATAGTCCTCAAAATCTTGCTCAATGGCGTTCTTGGATGGCCTATGTTCCTCAAAAGGTTGAACTTTTTAAAGGGACTATTCGTTCTAATTTGACTCTGGGTATGGAAGAGCCTGTCTCGGACCAAGAACTCTGGCAGGCCTTGGAAATTGCCCAGGCTAAGGACTTTGTCAGCGAAAAGGAAGGTCAGCTGGACGCAGTGGTTGAAGCGGGTGGCCGTAATTTCTCAGGTGGGCAAAAACAACGTTTGTCTATTGCCCGAGCAGTCTTGCATCGAGCACCATTTCTCATCTTGGATGATGCGACTTCAGCTCTTGATACCATCACCGAGTCCAATCTTCTAAAGGCCATTCAGGAGAACTTGCCAAATACGAGCTTACTCTTGATTTCCCAACGGACCTCAACCTTGAAGATTGCAGAGCAGATTCTTCTTTTAGAGAAAGGTCAGCAATTAGCACTCGGAAATCATGAGGAATTGATGAAATCTAGTCAAGTCTATCGTGAAATCAATGCATCCCAACATGGAAAGGAGGACTAGAATGAAAGGCAAACATGCAAGTCAAACCCTTAAACAATTGGCAAAAGATTTAGCAAGTCATCCCGTCCTTCTTTTCCTAGCGTTCTTAGGAACCATTGCTCAAGTGGCCCTATCAATCTATCTTCCAATCTTGATTGGACAGGTAATCGACCAAGTCCTAGTGACGGGCTCATCTCAGGTATTTTGGCAGATTTTTCTCCAGATGATATTGGTGGTGATAGGAAATACACTGGTACAATGGGCCAATCCCCTCCTATACAACCGCCTCATTTTCTCCTATACTAGGGATTTGCGCGAAAGAATCATTCAAAAACTCCATCGTCTCCCCATTGCCCTGGTAGACAGACAGGGGAGTGGAGAAATGGTCAGCCGTGTGACGACAGATATCGAACAGTTAGCAGCAGGACTGAACATGATTTTTAACCAATTTTTCATCGGAGTTCTGATGATTTTGGTCAGCATCCTTGCTATGCTTCAAATTCATCTTTTGATGTCTTTATTAGTTCTGCTCTTAACACCTCTGTCTATGGTCATTTCACGCTTTATTGCCAAGAGATCCTACCATCTCTTTCAAAAACAGACGGAGACTAGAGGGATTCAAACCCAGTTGATTGAGGAGTCGCTTACCCAGCAGACTATCATCCAATCCTTCAATGCCCAGGAAGAATTTATCCAAAAACTCCATGAGGCAAACGATACTTATGCAGGATATTCTCAGTCGGCTATCTTTTATTCTTCGACAGTCAATCCTTCAACCCGTTTTGTAAATGCCCTTATTTATGCCCTTCTTGCTGGAGTTGGTGCTTTCCGTATCATGATGGGCTCTACTTTGACAGTTGGACGTTTAGTGACCTTTTTGAACTATGTGCAGCAGTACACTAAGCCTTTTAATGATATTTCATCGGTCTTAGCTGAGTTGCAAAGTGCCTTGGCTTGTGCAGAACGTGTTTATACTGTTTTAGAAAGCCCTGAGATTAGAGAAACAGGTCTTGAAGTCTTGAACAGCGACCAAGTCAAAGGAGCTATTTCCTTTAAGCATGTTTCTTTTGGCTATACTCCAGAAAAAATCTTGATTAAGGACTTGTCTATTGATATTCCAGCTGGTAGTAAGGTTGCTATCGTAGGACCAACGGGTGCTGGGAAGTCTACCATCATTAATCTTCTTATGCGTTTTTACCCGATTAACTCTGGAGCTATTTTATTGGATGGTCATTCCATTTATGACTATACTCGAGCTTCTCTTCGACAGCAGTTTGGAATGGTGCTTCAAGAAACTTGGCTCAAGCAAGGAAGCATTCATGACAATATTGCCTTTGGCAATCCTGATGCTAGCCGAGAGCAGGTCATTGCGGCAGCCAAGGCAGCTAACGCAGACTTCTTTATCCAACAGTTGCCACATGGTTATGATACCAAGCTTGAAAATGCAGGGGAATCCTTGTCTGTTGGTCAGGCTCAGCTCTTAACTATTTCCCGTGTCTTTCTAGCTATTCCTAAGATTCTTATCTTAGATGAAGCGACTTCATCCATCGATACCCGGACAGAGGTTTTGGTTCAGGATGCCTTTGCCAAACTCATGAAGGGGCGAACAAGCTTCATCATCGCCCATCGTTTGTCTACCATTCAAGATGCTGATTTGATTCTTGTCTTGGTGGATGGAGATATTGTCGAGTATGGCAATCATCATGAACTCATGGCTAGAAAAGGCAAATACTATCAAATGCAAGAAGCAGCTGCTTTTAGTCCAGAATAGACTTTTAATCGTTTATAAAGCAATAAGCAAATACGGAATAAAAGTTGCCTTCGGGTGACTTTTTTGTTACAATAGCTAGAAAAATTATCTAGTATGAAAGCTAATACTCAATGAAAATCAAAGAGCAAACTAGGAAGCTAGCCGCAGGTTGCTCAAAGCACTGTTTTGAGGTTGTAGATGGAACTGACGTAGTCAGTATCCTACACATACGGCAAGGCGACGTTGACGCGGTTTGAAGAGATTTTAGAAGAGTATAATTTAGAAAAGGAGCCTATTGATGAAAGTCTTTCAGCATGTAAATATCGTGACTTGTGACCAAGATTTCCATGTCTACCTGGATGGTATCTTAGCTCTTGAAAATTCTCAAATCGTCTATGTCGGTCAGGAAAATCAAGAAATTCTCAAGCAAGCAGATCAAATCATAGACTATCAGGGTGCTTGGATTATGCCTGGTTTGGTTAACTGCCATACCCACTCTGCCATGACAGGCTTGAGGGGGATTCGTGATGATAGCAATCTCCACGAATGGCTAGAAGACTATATCTGGCCAGCAGAAGCAGAATTTACACCAGAGATGACTACAAAAGCCGTCAAAGAGGCGCTAACAGAGATGCTCCAGTCAGGAACGACAACATTCAATGATATGTACAATCCGAATGGAGTAGAGATAGAGAAGATTTATGAAGCAGTCAAGGCATCCAAGATGCGTTGCTATTTTTCTCCAACTCTCTTTTCTTCAGACATGGAGACCACAGATGAGACTATAGCAAAAACTCGTGCTGTCATCGGGACAATCAAAGGCTATCAGGATCCCAATTTCAAGGTTATGGTGGCTCCTCATTCGCCCTACAGTTGTAGTCGAGAATTGTTAGAGGCTAGTTTGAACCTAGCAAAAGAAGAAGATATTCCACTTCATATCCACGTGGCAGAAACCCAGGAAGAGTCAGGCATTATCCTGAAACGCTATGGCAAAAGACCAATAGCCTTTCTAGATGAACTCGGGTATTTAGATCATCAGGCTGTATTTGCCCACGGTGTGGAGTTAAATGAAGCAGAAATTACCCGCTTGGCAGATTCGCAAGTCGCTATCGCCCACAATCCTATCAGCAACCTCAAACTAGCTTCGGGAATTGCACCAATCATTCAATTACAAAAAGCAGGTGTTCCAGTTGGTATCGCGACGGACTCAGTTGCTTCTAACAATAATCTCGATATGTTTGAGGAAGGACGCACGGCGGCCCTTTTACAGAAAATGAAGAGCGGTGATGCCAGTCAATTTCCTATTGAAACTGCTCTCAAGGCACTAACGATTGAAGGAGCTAAGGTGTTGGGAATGGAAGATGAGATTGGTAGTCTAGAAGTTGGCAAGCAAGCAGATTTTCTAGTTATTCAACCCCAAGGAAAAATCCATCTCCAACCTCAAGAAAACATGCTGTCTCACCTCGTTTATGCTGTCAAATCCAGTGACGTTGATGATGTATACATTGCAGGTGAGCAAGTCGTGAGAGCTGGGAAGGTACTAACAGTAGATTTGTAAGTGATACTCTTTCTAATTTTTTTAAGCTAGGTCAGTATCGACTTGACTTCGTTTGCTCTAACAAGCTTATTGAGTGGGTATTTATTGTATAGTCCGTAAAGAAAAAAAGAAGGCTCTGTAAGGTCTTCTTTTTGTTACATAATATTTAATTTGAACATTTTTGAGAAGGCTAAGCTAATGACCTCTATCCTCTTTTAGTCCCTGCACGAACTAGGTCAAGTGCATCATGTAGTGTTTTATCTTTGATAATAAAGAGGGGGATAGCGTAATAAGTATTCTATACTAGATAGTAATCGATAACCCAACGCCATTTTTTTTGATAAAATTTTTGAAATCTTGTATAATAGATAGAACTGAAAGTATGAGGTTACGAACTATGAAAATGAAACAAATCAGTGATACGACTTTAAAAATCACCATATCTTTAGAAGATTTGATGGATCGTGGAATGGAAATCGCAGACTTTCTCGTTCCACAAGAGAAAACAGAAGAGTTTTTCTATGCAATCTTGGATGAGCTAGAAATGCCAGACAGCTTTTTGGATACAGGTATGCTTAGCTTCCGAGTAACACCTAAGCCAGACAAGGTTGATGTTTTTGTGACAAAATCTAAGATCGACCAGAATTTAGATTTTGACGATTTGGCAGATCTTCCTGATATGGATGAGTTGGCTAAAATGTCTCCAGATGAGTTTTTAAAAACCTTGGAGAAAACCATGGCAGAAAAAACTAAAGATGATATTGAAGCCATTCAATCTTTAGAGCAGGTTGAAAAGGAAGAAGAAGCAGCGCTTGATGAAACCCTCGAAGTAGAAGAAGGAAAAAGAGAGCCTTATATCTACTACATCTTACGTTTTGACGATTTGTCTAGTTTGGTTTCTTTTGCCAAAACGGTTGACTACCAAATGGAAACTTCAGAACTCTACAAGATGAATTACCAGTACTATCTGACAGTTTTAGTTGATGTAGAAGATCAACCTAGCCTTTATCCAGCTTGGTTGTTGGCACGTATGCGCGAATTTGCGGATGATAGTGATATCAGTCGTTCTGTCCTACAAGAATATGGGCAACTACTTATCAATCATGATGCTGTTCAAGGACTCCAAAAAGTTTAATCTATAAAAAACAGAGAAGCTACCCTTCTCTGTTTTTGTAAAATCTAGTTTTTAAAATTTTGGATTCAGTTTGTATCCAAAAAACTGTCATATTATAATTTGAGGATAAAATTAAAGTTTTAGCATCATTTTATGAAAATTTTCTGAATCATCATCTAAAGCTACAAGGAAGAAAAAGTGCCTAAAAAATAAGCAAAGTAGTAGCTTTAATAGAAGAAATGGGGTAGAATAGTAGAAGTTGCTTTTCGGTAGTTTATAATCGAATTGACTGACAAATCTTTTAGGTGTAAATGTTGTTACATCAACGATTTTACTAAACTATTATATTTTTTTTGTTTTCAAAGTATAATTTATCTTATATTTGAAACTAGATGAATTTGAATCAGTTTTTAAAAAGAGCCCTCATATAGTTTTTGAATCCTAGCAAATGGTATTCCTATGTCTTCCAATCTTGCTAAAATTGATGAAAAACGATATGATAGAATGAAAAAAAGCGAGGTGAAAAATGGACCAAAGACGGATTCAAACAGAAACACAGCAGATACTTGAAGATGTTTTAGACAAGGCTTCTATACAGGAAGGTGCACTATTTGTCTTAGGTTTGTCTTCGAGTGAAGTGCTGGGAGGACACATTGGCAAAGATTCGAGTCAGGAGATTGGTGAGCTAATCGTCAAGACAATGTTGGAGCTGTTGACGGCTAAGGGGATTCATCTAGCTGTTCAAGGTTGTGAACATGTCAATCGCGCTCTAGTTGTTGAACGAGAAGTGGCTATAAAATATCAGTTGGAGATTGTAAGTGTACTCCCGACCTTGCATGCAGGAGGTTCTGGTCAATTGGCCGCCTTTCGCTATATGAAGGATCCCGTGGAGGTCGAATTTATTAGAGCTGATGCTGGTTTGGACATTGGAGATACTGCTATCGGTATGCATATCAAACATGTTCAGGTACCCATTCGACCAGTCTTGAGAGAGATTGGTCAGGCTCATGTAATGGCACTTGCAAGCCGACCAAAACTCATTGGAGGAGCGCGTGCTCAATATCCAATAGATCACATTAGAAAGATTTAAAATGAAAAACAGAAAAATGCAGTTTGATAAAGTCATCAAATACTCTATTCGGAAGTTCTCAGTTGGTGTAGGTTCTGCTGTTATCGGGACATTTCTTTTGGGAGCAAACAACTTTTTAGTTGAAACTGTTGCAGCTAACGAAGTAGCAACACCTAGCCAAGTTCATTACCGTTATTTGGCTGAACAGGAATTGACAGAAGCAGAAAAAGCTTTGATCCATCGCGAACTCCCTTCAGATTTAAAACAAGATGATGTTGTCTATCTTGTATACAGAAAAAAGGAAGTGAATTCTCAACAATTGCCTAACACTGGAAGCAAGGAGTTGGCATTGGCAACTCTCGGTTTTGCAACAGCGTCTTTGGTTGTTGTGGTGATGTCTAAAAAACACCGCAATAAAATGTTGGGTCTTCTCTTTATTGGAGCTCTAGGTGGTAGTTACTTTATCCCTCAGTCAGCTCAAGCATTTGAGAATAAAATCTTGGTGTCCTACAACCAAACGATTGCAGCAAGTAGTCAAGAGGACTTGGCAAAAGGTGTTATTCAAATCGAAGGATACGAATACGTCGGTTACTTTAAAGCATCAGACTTCCAAGACCAACCAGAGCAAATGACGACTGCTAAGGGAACTCAAGAAGCAGGCCACGAAGGCGAATCTTTGGTTCAACCAGAGTTGCCAGCCTACACCGGCGAGCTTACAGCCAAAGGCACCCAAGAAGAAGGCCACGAAGGCGAATCCCTAGTTCAACCAGAAGCTCCAGCTTATACAGGCGAGATTAGTGCTAAAGGCACCCAAGAAGAAGGCCACGAAGGCGAATCTTTGGTTCAACCAGAGTTGCCAGCCTACACCGGCGAGCTTACAGCCAAAGGCACGCAAGAAGCAGGCCACGAAGGCGAATCTTTGGTTCAGCCAGAGTTGCCAGCCTACACCGGCGAGATTACAGCCAAAGGTACTCAAGAAGAAGGTCACGAAGGTGAGTCCTTAGTTCAGCCAGAATTGCCAGCCTACACCGGCGAGATTAGTGCTAAAGGAACTCAAGAAGAGGGTCATGAAGGCGAATCTTTGGTTCAACCAGAATCCCCAGCTTATACCGGCGAGATTAGTGCCAAAGGCACCCAAGAAGCAGGCCACGAAGGCGAATCCCTGGTTCAACCAGAGTTGCCAACCTACACCGGTGAGATTACAGCCAAAGGCACCCAAGAAGCAGGCCATGAAGGCGAATCCTTAGTTCAACCAGAATTGCCAACCTACACCGGCGAGCACACAGCTAAAGGCACGCAAGAAGAGGGTCACCAAGGTGAATCTCTTGTCCAGCCAGAATTGCCAGCCTACACCGGCGAGCTTAGCGCAAAAGGTACTCAAGAAGTAGGTCATGAAGGTGAATCTTTGGTTCAACCAGAGTTGCCAGCCTACACCGGCGAGATTAGTACCAAAGGCACCCAAGAAGAAGGTCATGAAGGCGAATCCTTAGTTCAACCAGAAGCTCCAGCTTATACAGGTGAGATTACAGCCAAAGGCACGCAAGAAGCAGGTCATGAAGGCGAATCTTTGGTTCAACCAGAATCCCCAGCTTATACAGGCGAGATTAGTGCCAAAGGAACCCAAGAAGCAGGTCACGAAGGTGAATCCCTAGTTCAGCCAGAATTGCCAGAGTATACAGTAGCTGAAGCAACTATTACAGAAACTGAAACAGTAGCAGTTCCATATACAAAGGAGTATGTGGCTGATGATACTCGTTACACTGATGAAGAAACAGTGATTCAAAATGGTCAAGCAGGAAGTCAGCTGATTCATCGTGTCTATAAGACAGTCAATGGCCAAAAAGTTGGGGAGCCAATCAGCACAAGTACTGAAACTGTTAAGGCTCCAGTAAACGAAAAAATTAGTCGTGGTACCAAGGCTATTGAAGGTCAAGTTGAAGAAGTTTCGTTTGAAGAAATTCCTTTCGAGACAAGAACAGAAGTAGACAGCACTCTTCCGAAGGGAACAGAAGTTGTTGCTCAAGCTGGTCAGAACGGTAAGAAAAAGATTACCAAAGTCTATAAGACTCTTAAAGGCGTGAAAACTGCAGATGCTCCAACGATTTCAGAGGAAGTTGTTGAAGCAGTTCAAGATCGTATCATCAAGAAAGGTGATCAAATCCTGACTGCGCCAACGTTGACACTTACTCAAATTGATAAAGAAGAGTTAGAGCGTAGTGCCAAGGCTCGTTACCAATTGGTCAAACCAACAGGTGTAACCATTAAATCTCTTGAAGTTGTCTTGAAAGATGGAGACACTAGTCTTCAAACAGTCAATATGTCTGAGGGAGATTTGACCGCTAATCTTACAAACTTGAAGTATTACAAGGACTACAAGATTGCGACCAAGATGGTTTACGATCGTGGAAATGGGAACGAGGAAGTAGTTCTTGCGGAAGAACCACTAAGGCTGGATTTAAAGAAAATCGAGATTAAAGATATTCTAAGAACGGATTTGATCAAATATGAAAATCAAATCGAAATGGATGAAACTCGACTGACTTCAGTGCCAACCGACTTGTCAAACTATTATCTGAAAGTTACCTCTAATGACCATAAGACCAATCTACTAGCGGTTCAAAAAATCGAAGAGTCAACAATTGATGGAAAACAAGTCTACAAGGTAACAGCAGCAGCGGAGAACTTGGTTCAACGTAATGTCGATAATCGCTTTAATGAAACTTATACCTACTATATTGAAAAACCAAAAGCTAGTCAGGATGGTGTTTTCTACGACTTTGGAGAATTGATCCAAGCCATTCAGGCAAATCCTGCTGGTGAATTTAAACTGGGTCAAAGTATGAGTGCTCGTAACGTTGTTCCTCAAGGTAAATCTTACATTACTTCGGAGTTTACTGGTAAACTATTGAGTGATGGTGACAAACGTTTTGCTATCCATAATTTGGAACATCCCCTCTTCAATGTCATTAATGGTGGGACTATTAAGAACATTAACTTTGAAAATGTAGATATTAATCGTTCTGGTCAAAATCAAATTGCGACGGTTGGATTTAACCTTAAAAATAAAGGTCTGATTGAAGATGTTAAGGTGACTGGTTCGGTTACTGGTAACAATGATGTTGCAGGTATTGTCAATAAGATTGATGAAGATGGTAAGGTTGAAAATGTCGCCTTTATTGGTAAAATCAACTCTGTAGGAAATAACTCGACAGTTGGTGGTATTGCTGGTTCAAACTATATGGGCTTTGTCAATAGAGCCTATGTAGATGCGACTATTACGGCGCAAAATGCAAATGCAAGTATGCTAGTGCCATTTGTCACTTACATGCTAAATAGTTGGAAATCAGGTACAAAAGCAAGATTAACAAATTCTGTTGCCAAGGGTATCCTTGATGTTAAAAATACTAGAAACGTTGGTGGTATTGCCTCTAAAACATGGCCATACGGAGCTGTACAAGATAACGTAACATATGCTAAAGTAATCAAAGGTCATGAAATATTTGGTTCTAACGATGTTAACGATGAAGATGGTGGCCCACATATTAAAGACCTTTTTGGCGTAGTTGGCTATAGCTCAGCTGAGGATGGTACTGGTAAAGATACCAAGAGCCCTAAAAAACTCAAACATTTGACTAAGGAAGAAGCTGATAAGCGTGTTGCTGGTTACAATATTACAGCCGATAAATTCATAAGTGAACCTTATGAATTGAACAAGTTGAACAATGTAAGCACTCGTGAAGCAGCTTATGAGTCTATTCAAGACTACAATCCAGACTATAAACTTGCTTATAAGAATATTGAAAAAATACAACCATTCTATAACAAAGATTTTATCGTTAATCAAGCTAATAAACTAGATAAGAACCACAAGTTAAATACTAAAGAAGTTATTTCTGTTACTCCAATGAATGATAATAACTTTGTAACAGATCTAAGTGTTGCAAACAAAATTATTGTTCACTATGCTGATGGAACAAAAGATTACTTCAACCTATCTTCTAGTGGTGAGGGTCTAAGTAATGTTAGAGAATACACCGTAACAGACTTAGGTATTAAATATACACCTAATATCGTTCAAAAAGATCATAGTGCTTTAATTAACGGTATCGTAAATATCTTAAACCCTATCGAGCTTCAATCTGATCCAATTTACCAAAAACTTGGCAGAACAGGACAAAATAGAGTAAATGCGATTAAAAATCTATTCTTAGAAGAGAGTTTCGACTATGTAAAAGCTAATTTAAACACATTAGTAACTAAATTGGTTGAAAATGAAGATCATCAACTTAATAATTCTCCTGCAGCGCAACAAATGATTCTTGATAAAGTTGAGAAAAATAAAGCTGCCCTATTGCTAGGTTTAACATACTTAAATCGTTACTACGGCGTTAAATTCGGTGATGTTAACATTAAAGAATTAATGTTATTCAAACCTGATTTCTATGGTAAAAACGTTGATGTTCTTGATAGATTAATTGAAATTGGCTCTAAAGAAAATAATATTAGTGGTTCAAGAACATATGATGCTTTCGGTGAAGTTCTAGCGAAATACACTAAATCTGGAGATTTAAATGGTTTCTTAGACTACAACAGAGGATTATTCACTAATATCGATAATATGAATGATTGGTTCATTGATGCGACTAAGGATAAGGTCTATGTAGTAGAAAAAGCTTCTCAAAATCCAGGAGTTGGCGAACATAAATATCGTGCTTATGACAATTTGACTCGTGGTCTTCATAGAAAAATGATTCTACCTTTGTTGAATCTAGATAAGACAGAAATGTTCCTCATTTCTACTTACGATACGATGTCTTATGGTACAGCTAATAAGTACAATACTACTTTGGAAAAACTTAAACCGGAGATTGATTTAGCCGCACAACGTCAGATTAATTATCTTGATTTCTGGCATCGATTGGCCTTGGATAATGTGAAGAATAGATTGTTCAAAGATATCGTCTATCCAGTTTGGGAAGGATTCTATGTTTGGGGTCACGGTTGGCCAGGCTGGCCTGAACGCTATGGCCAATTCAAAAATAGTACGGAAGTATATGCCCCAATCCGTGAAATCTATGGACCTGTAGGAGAATACTACGGTGATAATGGAGCTGTTGCTGGAGCTTATGCAAGTATTTACGATAATCCAAATGATAATCGTGCTAAAGTAACTTTCGTTATGTCTAATATGATTAGCGAATACGGAGCTTCTGCGTTCACACACGAGACTACACACTTAAATGACCGTCTTGTTTACTTCGGTAATTTTGGTCGTCGTGAAGGTACAGATGTTGAAGCCTTTGCCCAAGGTATGCTTCAATCACCTGCAACACAAGGCCACCAAGGTGAATATGGAGCTCTAGGATTAAACATGGCATTTGAAAGACCTAACGATGGGAACCAATGGTATAATACGAATCCAAATGATCTTAAATCACGTGAAGCTATCGATAACTACATGAAAGGTTATAACGATACTCTGATGATGTTAGACAATCTTGAGGCTGATGCAGTTCTTGGACAAAATAGTCAAGAATTGAATAATGCTTGGTTCAAGAAGGTTGATAAGCAAATGAGAGGAAACTCTAAGAACCAATACGATAATGTTCGTGCTCTAAATGATACTGAAAAAGCAATTCAACTTCATTCCGTGAACGACCTAGTAGATAACAACTTTATGACTAACCGTGGACCAGGAAATGGTATCTATAAACCAGATGACTTTAGTTCTGCATATGTCAACGTCCCTATGATGACAGGTATCTATGGTGGTAACACAAGTGAAGGTGCTCCTGGAGGAATGTCATTTAAACATAATACATTCAGATTATGGGGTTACTACGGATATGAAAAAGGCTTCCTAGGCTATGCTACTAATAAGTATAAACAAGAGGCTAAGGCTGCAGGTAAGAACACCCTAGGTGATGACTTTATTATCAACAAGATTTCTGAAGGAAAATTCAACAATCTTGAAGATTGGAAGAAAGCTTACTATAAAGAAGTGAAAGACAAGGCTACAAATGGTTTGACAACCTTTGAAGTAAATGGAACTAGCATTTCATCTTACAGTGATCTTCTTCGCTTATTCAAGGAAGCTGCTGCTAAGGATGCTGCAACCTTAAAAACAGAGAAGAATGGTAATAAGTCTGTGTCTACAAATAATGTAACCAAACTCAAAGAAGCTGTTTATAAGAAACTTCTTCAACAAACAGATAGCTTTAAAACTTCTATCTTTCAATAATCCAAAGCTCTCATCTGCTTAGCAGGTGGGAGTTTTTATAATCAAGAAGCTTAATGATTTTCCAAACAGATTCTAAGTATTTTTAGCAAGGTAGGTATATAATAGAACTACAAAGTGAATATCTATATTCATATAACAAAAAAGAAGGTGATGAAGATGAAAACATGGCAAGCAACTGTATTGGTCTGCACTAGTTTGTTTTGTCTATCAGCTTGTAAAAATCAGACAACAAGCGAGGCTGATAAACAAAATGGAGACAAACAAGCGCAAGTTAGCTCTCAGGTAGCAAAAAACGGAGAAGCAGTTACAGACTTTGAACTCACGGGAGTTGATGGGAAAACCTATCATCTATCTGATTATAAGGGTAAAAAGGTCTATCTCAAATTTTGGGCATCTTGGTGCTCTATTTGTCTAGCCAGCCTCCCTGATACCGATGAGCTGGCTAAAGAAGAAAGCGATGACTATGTTGTTTTGACAGTCGTTTCTCCTGGTCAAAAAGGCGAGCAAGCAGAAGAAGGCTTCAAGAAGTGGTATCAGGGCTTGGACTATAAAGATTTACCAGTATTGTTAGACCCTTCGGGACAACTTTTGGCGAGTTACGGAGTTCGTTCTTATCCGACTCAGGCCTTTATTGATAAGGAAGGTAGACTCGTTAAGACCCAGCCAGGTTTTATGGACAAAGAAACTATTTTACAGACGCTAAAAAGCATAGATTAGAGGCTCATCATGAATGATAAATTAAAAATAATTGTATTCATTGGAATCATCATTTGCATTATTATCGGAATTTTATTTCTTTTGGGAAAAAGGAGCGCAAGCTACACAGATACCACTCAAATCGAGAAGGCAGCAGTTAGTCAAGGACAAAAGGCCAAGAAAAAAACTGAGCTAGGTAAAGATGCGGACTTGCATGAAATCTATCTAGCTGGAGGTTGTTTCTGGGGAGTCGAAGAATATTTTTCACGAGTAGCAGGTGTGACAGATGCTGTTTCTGGCTATGCAAATGGTAGAGGAGAAACAACCCAGTATGAATTGATCGGCCAAACTGGGCATGCTGAGACTGTTCATGTGACCTATGATGCCAATCAAATCTCTCTAAAAGAGATCTTGCTCCATTATTTCCGCATTATCAATCCAACTAGTAAAAATAAGCAGGGAAATGATGTGGGAACTCAGTACAGAACAGGAGTTTACTATACAGATGAGAAAGATTTAGAAGTCATCAATCAAGTCTTTGACCAAGTTGCTCAGAAATACGACCAACCTCTAGCGGTTGAAAAGGAAGCCTTAAGCAATTTTATCGTGGCTGAAGATTACCACCAAGACTATCTCCAGAAAAACCCTAATGGATATTGCCATATCAATGTCAATCAAGCATCCTATCCTGTTATTGATGCAAGTAAATATCCAAAACCGAGTGACGATGAATTGAAAAAACTTCTGTCTCCTGAGGAGTATGCTGTGACTCAAAATGGTCAAACAGAACGTGCCTTTTCAAATCGTTACTGGGATAAATTTGAAGCAGGTATTTATGTGGATGTTGCGACTGGCGAACCTCTCTTTTCTTCGAAAGATAAATTTGAATCGGGCTGTGGTTGGCCTAGCTTTACCCAGCCTATCAGCCCAGATGTTGCAACCTACAAGGAAGACAAGTCATACAATATGGTCAGAACGGAAGTCAGAAGTCGAACAGGGAATTCTCACCTAGGACATGTCTTTACAGATGGACCTCAGGACAAGGGAGGTCTACGCTATTGTATCAATAGTCTATCCATCCATTTTATCCCAAAGGATCAAATGGAAGAAAAGGGCTATGGCTATTTGTTGGATTATGTTGAGTGATCTTGAGATTATTAAAAAGTGTTTACTAGAAATACATTTTAATTCATAAGAAGTGTAGAATTTGGATTTTAGAAGCGGTTGGGCAATTTAATAGAACATGTTGGTAGTATTCTTGCAAATATTTCGATATTGAAAATAAGTAAGGCGAAAGTTATCCGTTTTTCAATGCTTGAAGCTATCTACTAATAACTAGGTCGCTAGCCAGATGATTTATTGGAATATCTACCAAATTAAAAATGTTCGATTTATCTCGAAAATATTTTGTAAAAAAATCAACAAAATATTATAATAAAATTATGAAAACGGAATAAAGGAGATGTCTTTAAGGACAATAACAAAGCTGACATGGAAGATAGAAAAAAGCTACAAAAATTTGCCATTCGTAAACTGAGCATGGGAGTGGGCTCGGTATTGATTGGACTTGCCTTCATTGGAGGAACACTTGAACCGAAACTGGTTCAGGCTGATGAAACCAAGCAAGTTTCCTTTCATTACTTAGCAGAATCGGAGTTGACAGCTGCTGAACGTGAACTCATTCATCATGAATTGCCACAAGATTTGAGCCAAGATAACTATTATCTAGTTTATCGCAAGCAGGGACAAGCCGTCTTACCCCAAACTGGATCTATCAGCTTCCCCTTGGCTGGTGTTGGTCTTTTGACTGCTAGTTTAGTGGTTTTCCTATTTTCAAAGAAAAAACCTTCTAAGATAGTTGGAGTGTTATTGATTGCTTCTGTAGGTAAGAGTTTATTACTACCTTATCAAGTATTTGCTTTTGAACACAAGGACTTGCTAGCTTATGATCAGACTAAAACCCTTGTGTCTGCAGATGGTTTCTCTCAAGGGATTATTGACATTAAAGGCTATGACTATGTCGGCTATTTATTAGAGTCGGATTTAAGAGGAACAGGGCAAGATCTAACATCTATTGCAAGCCCAGAAATTCCTGCAAAGCCAGTAAATCAAGCAGCCGTTCATGAAATTTCCGAATTCACAGGTGGCGTATCCGGCGAATCCTTAGTAGAGCCAACAAAACCAACATTTGAAGGTGGCGTCAATGGCCCAGGTACAGTAGCCGAATCCTTACCAGAGTATACCCCAGAGTTTAGCAGTCAAAGTGGCATCCCAGAAGTCCACGCCAAACCAGATTTCACAGGCGGTGTATCCGGCGACTCCTTGGTTGAACCATCTAAACCAACATTTGAAGGAGGAGTCAATGGCCCAGGTACAGTAGCCGAATCCTTACCAGAGTATACCCCAGAGTTTAGCAGTCAAAGTGGCATCCCAGAAGTCCATGACAAAGCAGACTTTACAGGTGGTGTATCCGGCGAATCTTTAGTCGAGCCGTCTAAACCAGCATTTGAGGGTGGTGTTAATGGCCAAGATACAGTATCCGAAGCCTTACCAGAGTATGAAGGTGGTGCAGTTCCAGTTGATACTCTGAAACAGGAACATACTGAGTTCACAGGCAGTGTATCCGGCGAATCCTTAGTTGAGCCAACAAAACCAACATTTGAAGGTGGTGTTAATGGCCAAGGAGCAGTAGCTGAATCCTTGCCTGAGTATAAAGCAGAATTGAGTAGTCAAAGTGGCGTGCCAGAAGTCCACGCCAAACCAGACTTCACAGGCGGTGTATCCGGCGAATCCTTAGTTGAGCCAACAAAATCAACATTTGAAGGAAGCGTCAATGGTCAAGGAGCAGTAGCTGAAAGCTTACCAGATTATGAAGGTGGTGCAGTTCCAGTTGATACTCTGAAACAGGAGATTCCAGAGTTTACAGGTGGTGTATCAGGCGACTCCTTGGTTGAACCATCTAAACCAACATTTGAAGGAAGCGTCAATGGTCAAGGAGCAGTAGCTGAAAGCTTACCAGATTATGAAGGTGGTGCAGTTCCAGTTGATACTCTGAAACAGGAGATTCCAGAGTTTACAGGTGGCGTATCCGGCGAATCCTTAGTTGAGCCAACAAAACCAACATTTGAGGGTGGTGTTAATGGCCAAGGAGCAGTAGCTGAAACCTTACCAGAGTATGAAGGTGGTGCAGTTCCAGTTGAAACTTTGAAACAGGAAATTCCAGAGTTTACAGGTGGTGTATCCGGCGACTCCTTGGTTGAGCCAACAAAACCAACATTTGAAGGTGGAGTCAATGGCCCAGGTACAGTATCCGAAGCCTTACCAGAGTATGAAGGTGGTGCAGTTCCAGTTGATACTCTGAAACAGGAACACCCAGAGTTTACAGGTGGTGTATCCGGCGATTCCTTAGTTGAGCCAACAAAACCAACATTTGAAGGTGGAGTCAATGGCCAAGGGGCAGTAGTCAAAGCCTTGCCAGCTTATGAAGGCGGCGCAGTTCCCGTTGATACTCTGAAACAGGAAATCCCTAGCTATAGTGGTGGTGTGAATGCTACTGAAGCGCTGATTCAGGATACAAACCCGACTTTACATATTGAAGTCCGAAAAGAGTTGATTCCTAAACAAACCAGGGAAAAGATTGATCCAGACATGCTTGTCGGTGAAACAAGAATCGAGCAAGTCGGTCAAGATGGTGAGAAAGAGATTGTTACCAGCTATGAGGAAAAAGATGGGAAACGTATTTCAGAGCCGAAAGAAACAACACGGATTTTAAGAGAAGCGAAAGATCAGGTTATCATCCGCGGCAGTAAGGAAAAGGAAGAAATTAAACCTGAACCTGTCCTAACTCTTTCAAATATTACTGGAAATTCGATGGGTCGTTCAGCTCGCTTAAGTTATAATCTGAACAAGGCAGATGGCGTTACCGTCTCAAAAATTAGTGCCACTATCAAAGCCAAGGGGGTAGAGGATCAGACCATTGACTTAACGAGTGATCAGCTGGAAGCAACAGTTGACAATCTAAAACTTTATACGGATTACACCATATCTACAAGGCTGGTCTTTAATCGTGGTAAGGGTGAGGAGAGCGCTCTACTTGAGGACAAGAAGCTTCGTTTAGAACTTAAAAAGCTGGAAATAAAAGATATCAAGGAAACAAGTCTTATCAAGGTTAACAATGGCAGAGAGACTGAGATTCAACAATTTGCGGAAGCACCAAGGAATTTGGAAAACTACTATCTCAAGGTCAGCTCTAAAGATCATAAGACCAGCCGTTTAGCCATCAAGTCCATCCAAACTGAGAGAATAAACGGAAAAGAGTATTACAAGGTGACTGCTGAGGCAACTGACTTGATTCAACGTAATGCTCAGAAAACCTTTGAAGAAGGCTTTAGCTATTACCTGGCTAAGTCAAGTGCTGATACTCCTACGATTGCTGGTGTAAAAGAATACGCTTATCAGGATATCCAAGATTATGATAGTCGCCATGATCAAGCCTATCGCAACCTTGAAAAATTACAGCCTTTCTACAATAAAGAATGGATCGTTAATCAAGGAAACAAACTGGATCTTGATCACAATCTAGCCAAGAAAGAGGTAGTCTCTGTTATTGCCATGAAGGGACAAGACTTTGTGACGGACCTGTCAGTGGCAGATCATATCATGGTTCATTATGCAGACAAGACCAAGGATGTATTTGCAATCACCTCACAAAATTCTGGCTTGACTGCCATCAAGGAATTCAAGATTGCTGACTTGGATGTGCTGTATACTCCAGATATGCTGGTTAAGGACCGTTCAGCCCTAGCCAAGGACCTGACCTCAATCTTGAAAACAGTGGACTTACAGTCTGAAGGAGTTTATCAAGTTCTAGATGATCAAACCACCAGCCTTGATAAGAAGGTTGAGGCCGTGAAAAATTGGTATCTAGAAGAAAGCTTTGCAGAGGTCAAAGCGCAGCTGGGAACTCTGGTTGATAAGTTACTTACAAATCTAGACTACCAGTGGAATGATTCACCTGCTAGTACCGCTGCTCTGAAGCAAAAAGTTCAGGATCATCAGTCTGCTATCATGCTGGGACTTGCTTATCTTAATCGCTATTACGGTATCCGATTTGCCGATTACAATCTGAAAGAACTCATGCTCTTTAAACCAGATTTTTATGGCCAAAATGTGGATGTTTTGGATCGGTTGATTGAACTTGGTTCAAGAGAAAGCAACCTAAAAGGCGACCAGACTCATGAAACTTTTGCCAGAGTCTTAGCCAAGGATACAAAATCTGAAGATTTACATGCCTTCTTAGACTACAACAGACAGTTATTGACGACTGACAAGGATATGAATGACTGGTTTGTGAATGCCACTAAGGGCCATGTGTACATAGCAGAGCGAGCTTCGAAGAATCAAGAAATTGCAAATCGGAAGCATCGGGCTTATGACAATCTGAATAACTGGTTGCATCGCAATATGATTCTGCCTTTGTTGAATGTGAAGAAGGCACAGATGTTCCTGATTTCCAACTACAATACCATTACCTTCGGGTCAGCTGATAAATCTGGCAAAACCATAGACCAGATGAAAGCTGACATTGATCTAGTAGCGGACCGTCAGTTGACTTACTTGGACTTTTGGTATCGTCTTGCCGCTGATGATGTCAAAGACCGTATGGTTAAGAGTGACTTTAATGTAGCTACACCAGTTTGGGAAGGCTATCGCGTTGATGGACGTGGCTGGATAGAGCGTTATGGACATACTAGTGGTATGGCAGACTATGCGCCAATTCGTGAAGTATTTGGGCCAGCAGGTCGCTATTATAAGGACAATAAACTAGGAGCCTATGCCTCTATCTATCCTAAGATCAATGCCAGAGATGCTGTTCACTTTGTGGAAATTGATATGATGAGTGAGTATGGCTTGTCTGTCTACACCCATGAGACAACGCACGTCAACGATCGTATTGTCTATCTGGGTGGCTACAAACATCGTGAAGGAACCTATGTAGAAGCCTATGCTCAGGGCATGCTCCAGTCACCGGCTGAGGAAGGCCATCAGGGTGAATATGGCGCTCTCGGGCTCAACATGGCATACATGCGACCAAATGATGGGGATCAATGGTACAATCCTGATCCGACCAAGTTGCAAACACGCCAGCAGATTGACCACTACATGAAAGGTTATAACGAAGCCTTGATGCTTCTAGATTATCTGGAAGGAGAACGCGTTCTCGCTAAGAATGATCTGGCTTTGAAGAAGGCTTGGTTCAGCAAGATGACCAAGCAAATGCGCTATCAGGACCAAGATAATAAACTCCTTGCTCCAAACCAGTGGGACTATGTTCGTCCATTGACGGATGAGGAAGCCAAGACTCAGCTAAATTCTGTAGATGACCTAATCAAACATAACATCATCACCAATAGGCATTATCAGGGAACTTACAGACCAGAAGAACTCAAGACAGCTTATGTCAATGTCAAGATGGTAGATGCTATCTACGGTGGAAATACAAGTCAGGGAGCTCCTGGAGCCATCTCCTTCAAACATAATGCCTTCCGTATGTGGGGTTATTATGGTTACGAAAATGGTTTCCTAGGCTATGCTTCTAATAAATACAAGGATGAGGCCTTAAGCGAGGGACGTGACACCCTTGGGGATGATTTCATTATCCAGAAGGTTTCGAAAGGCAAGTTCCAGAACTTGGAAGAATGGAAGAAGGCCTGGTTTGATGACATTATTGCCAAGGCAAAACGAGGAATCCATAGTTTTGAAATTGATGGTCAGCAAATTGATTCTTATGAGAAATTGCAAGACTTGTTTGACCAAGCAGTAGAAACGGATTACCGAAACTTCAAGTATGGGGGCTCAGTTGCCAATTATACAGTAGCTCTGAAGAAAAAAGTCTTCCAAAAACTATTGCAGGTGACAGATGCCTTTTCATCCGAACTCTTTCCTAAAGGATAGATAAAAAGTCGGTGTGATAAAAGAGAATGCTATGTTCAGATTTTCTTAGGAAGTGCCTCTACTTTATCATTCTTAAAGAATAAAATTGCCAGATCTCCTGTTGGGGTCTGGCTTTTATGGTATACTTAGGATATGCATAGAAAAACAGTGATTGATTTTAGAGCTTTGGGTGAGCGATACACCTTTACCCAGCCTATCAAAGAGTTAAAAACCAGAGATTTAGCAGAAGTAACAGACTTGTTAGCTCAAGTGGAAAGCTACCAAGAACAGGGCTACTATGTGGTGGGTTATGTCAGCTATGAGGCTGCGCCAGCTTTTGAGGAGAAGTTAGCAGTTCACGAAACTCCTTTATTGGGAGAGTATCTGCTCTATTTCACCGTCCATGACAGTGTTGAAAGATCCAGCATCCCTCTGACTTATGAGGAGGTGGATTTGCCAACAAACTGGCAGGAAGTAACATCTGCAGAGGACTATGAAAAGGCGATTGCTCGGATTCACCATCATTTAAGACAAGGGGATACTTATCAGGTCAATTACACGGTTCAACTCAAGCAGGAGTTGTCTGCTAATCCTTTTGCAATCTACAATCGCATGGTGGTGGAGCAGGAGGCAGGCTACAATGCCTACGTAGAGCATGACGACATGGCAGTGATTTCCATGAGTCCAGAACTCTTTTTTGAGCAAAATGATCGTGAATTGACAACTCGTCCTATGAAGGGAACGACTAAACGTGGTCTGACTGATGCAGAAGACTTGAAAGAGGCAGTTTGGTTAGAACAGGATCCCAAAAATCGCTCAGAGAATATGATGATTGTGGACCTCTTGCGCAATGACATGAATCGTCTGTCTGAGGTGGGAAGTGAGCATGTGGAACGTTTATGTCAGGTGGAACAGTATTCAACGGTTTGGCAGATGACTTCGACCATCAAGAGTCAGTTACGACCAGATATTGACCTAGTAGAAATCTTCCGTTCTCTCTTTCCATGTGGTTCAATTACAGGAGCACCCAAGATAGCGACCATGGAAATTATCAAGGACTTGGAGCCCCAATCTAGAGGAGTTTATTGTGGGACGATTGGTATCTTGCTTCCCAATGGACGACGGATTTTCAATGTGGCTATTCGAACCATTCAACTGCATAGAGGGCAAGCCATCTATGGAGTCGGTGGAGGCATCACATGGGATAGCACTTGGGAGTCAGAATACCGCGAAGTCCATCAAAAGGCTACTGTTCTTTACCGAAAACAGCCTCGTTTTCAACTAATTACTACAGGGAAAATTAGCCAGAGGAAATTACTTTTTGAAAATAAACATATGGAAAGACTGCGAAAAGCAAGTCGTTACTTTGCCTTTCCATTTGATGAAGCTGGTTTGATAGAAGAAATAGAGAAGGAATGTCAGGCTTGTGACCTCCACCAAGACTATCGTTTGCGACTCAGTCTTAGCAAATCCGGAGAGATTGAAATTGAACAACAAGTATTGACACCGCTTAGCTCTAGCTTCTGTCAGGCCAAACTTTGTCTACAGGAAGCTGATTTACAGCAGGCCTTTACCTACTTTAAGACGACATACCGACCACATTTGACAGTGGGAAATCAGGAAATCATCTATCACACTGCTGATGGAAAATTGCTTGAAACCTCTATTGGCAATCTGGTTTTGAAAATGAATGGGAAACTCTATACACCGCCAAGTCAACTAGGTCTTTTACCAGGGATTTATCGTCAACACTTGCTTGAAAATGGGCAAGTAGAGGAGAAAATTCTGACTTTAGCAGATTTGAAGCGAGCAGAAGCTATCTATGGTTGTAATGCAGTCAGAGGCTTGTATGAGTTGTCAGTAAAGGAGCACTAAATGAAACTTATATTTTTACACGGTTTGGGTCAGTCCGCAGATAGTTGGAAAGAAGTTCAGGTTTTGCTAACAGATTATCCTTCTGAAGCCATAGAGTTATTTCCTACTGGAGTTGGGACTTATCAAGAAGCCAAAGAGCGCATTTATCAGCACTTATCAAAGGAAACAGAGCCTTTTGTCTTAGTTGGCTTATCTTTAGGGGCTGCACTTGCATTGGAGCTTTCAAGTTCTGAGATACCAAATCTTCAGGCCTTGGTTTTGTCAGGATGTCCACTGAAATTAGCAGGTAACATTCCTTTTTACATTCAGTTGCTGATATTCAAATTGCTTCCTAAGAGGATATATGAGAAGCAGGGGGCAGATAAGGCTCTTATGGTTGGAGTTTCCGAGGAATTAAAAACACTTGATTTAAGAGAGATTGCACGGGATTGTCCCTATCCAAGCTTGTTGATCTGTGGTAGTCAGGATAAGCCTAATCTCAGCTCAATGAAAAGTATTCATGAACTGATGCCAGATTCCCAGTTTGAAATTATCCCTGATGGCCCTCATGTTTTGAATAAGGCAAAACCAAAAGAGTTTGCAGAATTAACCAGAAGTTTTCTTGAATTGCTGAAACAAGTTTGATAAAATAATAAAGAAGTGATAAATCATAAAGGAGATAAAAATGAGTCAAAAGATTATTGGGATTGACCTTGGTGGAACTTCTATCAAGTTCGCTATTTTAACGCAAGAAGGAGAAATCCAAGAAAAATGGTCTATCAAGACTAACATTTTGGATGAAGGAAGCCATATCGTAGACGATATGATTGAAACTATTCAACACCGTTTGGGATTGCTTGGATTGTCTGCTGAAGATTTCCGTGGAATTGGTATGGGGTCACCTGGTGTAGTTGACCGTGAAAAAGGAACTGTTATCGGTGCCTACAACCTCAACTGGAAAACTCTTCAACCAATCAAAGAAAAAATGGAAAAAGCCTTGGGTATTCCATTCTTTATCGACAATGACGCTAACGTAGCTGCTCTTGGTGAGCGTTGGATGGGTGCTGGTGAAAACCAACCAGATGTTGTCTTTATGACACTTGGTACAGGTGTTGGTGGCGGTATCGTGGCAGAAGGAAAATTACTTCACGGTGTTGCAGGTGCTGCAGGTGAACTTGGACACATCACAGTTGACTTTGATCAACCAATCGCATGTACTTGTGGTAAAAAAGGCTGTCTTGAGACAGTAGCTTCAGCAACAGGTATTGTTAACTTGACTCGTCGTTATGCAGATGAATACGAAGGCGATGCAGAGTTGAAACGCTTGATTGATGACGGAGAAGAAGTAACAGCTAAAACTGTCTTTGACCTTGCGAAAGAAGGGGACGACCTTGCCTTGATCGTTTACCGTAACTTCTCACGTTACTTGGGTATTGCATGTGCCAACATCGGTTCAATCCTAAACCCATCAACGATTGTTATCGGTGGTGGTGTATCAGCTGCTGGAGATTTCCTTCTTCAAGGCGTGCAAAAGGTTTATGATGAAAATACTTTCCCACAAGTTCGTACAACCACTAAATTGGCTCTTGCCACTCTAGGAAACGACGCTGGAGTTATCGGAGCAGCATCACTTGTATTGCAATAAAGCACATGAATCAAGAGCTTGGTTATTGATCAAGCTCTTTTTAAGTTGAAGTTGTTAGAATAAAGTAATAACTCACTAATGATAGGAGGAGTTTTGGATGAATACTGCAGAACAATCCATGTTTGATATAGTCTTGTCTATCGCTACGGAAGCTCATAGAGGACAATTTGATAAGGCAGGAGTAGATTATATAAAACACCCACTTTTTGTAGCAAGCCAAGTTGTTACTGAAGAAGAAAAAGCAGTGGCTTTGCTACATGATGTTATTGAGGACAGTCATTATACGGCTGAAGAACTATTACAAGCTGGTTTGCCAGAAACAGTAGTTACTGCCGTTCAGATTTTGTCAAAGAAAAAGGGGCAAGACTATCAAACATATCTGGAAAATGTGAAATCTAATTCTCTAGCACGTGTTGTCAAATTAGCAGATTTGAAGCATAATTCGGATTTATCTAGATTGAGTTCTGTTACTGACGAGGATTTGGAACGATTTGAAAAATATAAAAAAGCCATCGATTATCTGAGTATGTAGAAAAGCTCTTTTTATGCTATACTAGTTAAGACAATAATTGAGGTGAGAGTAAATGACAAAAGCAGACACGATTTTTAAAGAAAATATCGAGCGAATTCTCAATGAAGGAGTTTTTTCAGAACAGGCTCGTCCCAAGTATAAGGATGGAACAGTAGCTAACTCCAAGTACATCACAGGTGCTTTTGCGGAGTACGATTTGTCTAAGGGGGAATTTCCCATCACGACCTTGCGCCCCATCGCAATCAAATCAGCCATCAAGGAAGTACTTTGGATCTACCAAGACCAGACCAATAGTTTGGAAGTACTCAATGACAAGTACAATGTTCACTACTGGAATGACTGGGAAGTTGGAGATACAGGGACTATTGGGGAACGTTATGGGGCTGTTGTTAAGAAGCATGACATCATTAACAAGATTCTCAAACAGTTAGAAGCTAATCCTTGGAACCGTCGCAATATCATCTCTCTTTGGGATTACCAAGCTTTTGAGGAGACAGATGGTCTCCTTCCATGCGCCTTTCAGACTATGTTTGATGTCCGTCGTGTAGATGGGGCTATCTATCTGGATGCGACTTTGACCCAGCGTTCTAATGATATGCTGGTGGCTCATCATATCAATGCTATGCAGTATGTGGCTCTTCAAATGATGATTGCCAAACATTTTGGATGGAAGGTTGGGAAATTCTTCTACTTTATCAATAACCTTCACATCTATGACAATCAATTTGAACAAGCTCAGGAATTGCTTCGTCGTGAGCCTTCAAACTGCCAACCACGTTTGGTCTTGAATGTACCAGACGGGACTAACTTCTTTGATATTAAAGCAGAGGATTTTGAGCTGGTTGATTATGATCCAGTCAAGCCACAGTTGAAGTTTGACTTGGCAATTTAATACTCTCTGAAAATCTCTTCAAACCACGCTAGATTCCTAGTTTGCTCTTTGATTTTCATTGAGTATAAAAGAATAGAAAAAAAGAAGTTGAGAAAAATCCCAACTTCTTTTGTTTTTTAACGTGATACGCGACGACGCGCTGCTTTCTTACGGTTTTCTTCGATGAAAGCTGCTTTTTGTTCTTCTGGTTCGATCACTTTCTTTTTAACTGCGTATACTGCACCTGCAACTGCAGCGACAGTTCCTGCAATACCTGTTACAAGACCTTTAGCGAATCCTTTAGCCATGAGTATTCCTCCTTTAACTTATAAATCAGCCAGCTACCTCAAGAGGTCGCATTTTTCTGACTGACCTTTTTATGATATAATAATAGTAACGAAAAAATGGGAATTTTTCAAGGAAAAAAGATGAAAACAAAAATAATTGTGATTGTTGGACCGACTGCAGTTGGAAAAACAGCTCTAGCCATTGAAGTTGCTAAGCATTTTAATGGTGAAGTAGTTAGTGGAGATAGCCAACAAGTCTATCGAGGACTGGATATTGGGACAGCCAAGGCAAGTCCGGGGGAGCAGGCAACTGTCCCTCATCATTTGATTGATGTGAGAGAAGTAACCGAGTCTTACTCGGCTTTTGATTTTGTTTCAGAAGCTAAGGCGGCTATTGAGGATATTCAAAGTCGAGGTAAGCTCGCTATTATTGCAGGTGGGACAGGACTTTATATTCAGAGTCTATTAGAGGGATATCATCTAGGTGGAGAGACACCACATGAGGACATTTTAGCCTATCGGACTAGTTTGGAACATTATACAGATGAGGAATTAGCTCATCTGGTGGAGCAAGCAGGTCTTGAGATTCCCCAGTTTAATCGTCGTCGTGCTATGCGTGCCTTGGAAATTGCCCATTTTGGTCAGGATTTGGAAAATCAAGAGACCTTGTATGAACCTCTGATTATTTGCTTGGATGATGAGCGTAGTCAGCTTTATGAGCGTATCAATCACAGAGTGGACCTGATGTTTGAAGCTGGACTTCTAGACGAAGCCAAGTGGCTGTTTGACCATTATCCAGATGTTCAAGCTGCTAAAGGGATTGGCTATAAGGAACTATTTCCCTATTTTCGAGGTGAGCAGAGCCTGGAAGAAGCTAGTGACAGCCTCAAACAGGCGACACGTCGTTTTGCCAAGCGCCAGCTAACCTGGTTCCGTAATCGCATGCAGGTGACCTTTTATCAGATAGGAGAATCTGGTGTAAAAGACCGTATTTTAAACCAGATTGAGGAGTTTTTAAATGATTGAAACGGAGAAAAAAGAGGAGCGAGTCCTGCTGATTGGTGTTGAACTCCAGGGCATGGATAATTTTGACCTCTCCATGGAAGAACTGGCTAGTCTGGCTAAGACGGCTGGTGCGGTTGTAGTCGATAGTTACAGACAAAAACGTGAAAAATACGACTCTAAGACTTTTGTCGGATCTGGTAAATTAGAAGAAATTGCTCAAATGGTGGATGCAGAAGAAGTCACGACTGTCATCGTCAACAACCGTTTGACACCACGTCAAAATGTCAATCTAGAGGAAGTGCTAGGAGTCAAGGTTATTGACCGAATGCAGTTGATTTTGGATATCTTTGCCATGCGGGCTCGAAGCCATGAAGGAAAACTTCAAGTCCACCTAGCCCAGCTTAAGTATCTCTTACCTCGCTTGGTTGGTCAGGGAATTATGCTCAGCCGTCAGGCTGGGGGCATTGGTTCTCGTGGTCCAGGTGAAAGTCAGTTGGAGCTCAATCGTCGTAGTGTTCGTAACCAAATCACAGATATCGAGCGCCAGCTCAAAGTCGTTGAGAAAAATCGAGCGACAGTTCGAGAAAAACGTTTGGAGTCAAGCACCTTTAAGATTGGTTTGATTGGCTACACCAATGCTGGAAAGTCAACTATTATGAACACCTTGACTAGCAAGACCCAGTATGAGGCAGATGAGCTCTTTGCGACTCTGGATGCGACGACTAAAAGTATTCATCTGGGGGGCAATCTTCAGGTGACTTTAACTGATACTGTTGGGTTTATTCAAGATTTGCCGACAGAGTTGGTGTCTAGTTTCAAGTCGACCTTGGAAGAAAGCAAGCATGTAGACCTTTTGGTTCATGTTATCGATGCCAGCAATCCTTACCATGAGGAACATGAAAAAACAGTTCTTTCCATCATGAAAGATTTGGACATGGAGGATATTCCTCGCCTAACCCTTTATAATAAAGCGGATTTGGTGGAAGATTTCACGCCTACCCAAACGCCGTATGCACTGATTTCTGCAAAGTCTAAAGATAGTCGAGAACAGTTGCAGGCTTTATTGCTAGATAAGATTAAGGAAATTTTTGAACCCTTTACTTTGCGCGTGCCTTTTTCTAAGTCTTACAAGATTCATGATTTAGAAAGTGTTGCGATTCTTGAAGAACGTGACTACCAAGATGATGGTGAAGTCATCACAGGCTACATTTCTGAGAAAAATAAATGGAGATTAGAAGAATTTTATGACTGATATCAAATCATTAGCTCTCAAGTATGGTGGCTATACGAGTTTAGACAAGGTATATCTAGATCAGCTTTTAGCTGGTAGGTCTGAAGAGGAGCAACTAGCTCTCATCACCCCTCCACCTAGCGTGGTTAATGCCTACTTTGCAGAACTCTACCAGAAAAAAAGTCCTCAAGCTGCGACCGATTATTTTGCGGAAGTCAGCCAGGAACTGAACCTCTACAATGCTAATCCAAGTTTCACGGAAGAAAGCAAACCCTTTATTCGTCTGAATCTGTCAGGCAAATCTTTTGGTTTTTGCTATGAGAGTGAAGGTTTAGGTCGGATTTTCTCAGAGGCTGAGGAAACAATCACAGCTGACTTGCTTTTTGAGATTGCGCAAATTTTCCCCCATCAGCTAGTCTTTGAGGAGTCTGGAAAAATTTATATGAAGGCTGTCGAAGATGAGGAAGTTGTTAGCGTGGAAAATCTTACAGCCTTGACAGATTTGGAAAGTTTGGCAGATGGTCGCAAGCGTCTCAAAGGTTATAGTCAAGAGGATTTGCTACAAGAAGCTAAAGCCTATACTGGTAAGTTTTATTATCGCTCAGAAAACCGCACCGCTATGTTATATATTGATTAATTAGAAAGTATCGAATGGATATTCAATTTTTAGGAACGGGGGCTGGTCAGCCCTCCAAAGCCCGCAACGTTTCCAGTCTCGCCCTGAAACTATTAGACGAGATTAACGAAGTTTGGCTCTTTGACTGTGGAGAAGGGACGCAAAATCGCATTCTGGAAACCACGATTCGACCACGAAAAATCAGCAAAATCTTTATCACTCACTTACACGGAGACCATATCTTTGGTTTGCCTGGATTTCTCTCTAGTCGTGCCTTTCAAGCCAATGAAGAGCAGACAGATTTGGAAATCTATGGTCCCCAAGGTATTAAGTCATTTGTCTTGACTAGTTTACGTGTCTCTGGTTCTCGTCTACCCTATAAGATTCATTTTCATGAATTTGACCAAGATTCTCTTGGGAAAATCCTTGAAACGGATAAGTTTACTGTATATGCGGAAGAGTTGGATCATACTATTTTCTGTGTCGGCTATCGTATCATGCAAAAGGACCTAGAAGGGACCTTGGATGCTGAAAAGCTCAAAGCTGCTGGTGTCCCATTTGGCCCTCTTTTTGGAAAAATTAAAAACGGTCAGGATGTCGTCTTAGAAGACGGCACCGAGATTAAGGCAGCAGATTATATCTCAGCACCGCGACCTGGTAAGATTATCACCATTTTGGGAGATACTCGAAAAACAGATGCCAGTGTGCGTCTTGGTGTCAATGCAGATGTTCTTGTCCATGAGTCGACTTATGGCAAGGGAGACGAAAAGATTGCCCGCAATCACGGACACTCAACCAACATGCAGGCTGCTCAGGTTGCAGTAGAAGCAGGAGCCAAACGACTCTTGCTCAACCATATCAGTGCACGCTTCCTTTCAAAAGACATTAGCCAGCTCAAAAGAGATGCGGCAACAATTTTTGAAAACGTCCATGTGGTTAAAGACCTAGAAGAAGTGGAAATCTAGAATCTCGAGAAAGGAAAAGTATGCGTACTGTTCTCATAACAGGAGCTAGCGGAGGTCTAGCCCAAGAAATGGTCAAACTCTTGTCCAATGATCAATTGATTTTGCTGGGTAGAAATAAGGAAAAATTAGCTCAAGTATACGGAAATCATCCACATGCAGAATTGGTTGAGATTGATATTACCGATGCTCAAGCCTTAGAAGAACTAATGTCTGAACTTTACCAGCGTTATGGCAAGATTGATGTTTTAATTAACAATGCTGGCTACGGGATTTTTGAGGAATTTGACAAGATTTCTAATCAAGATATTCATCAAATGTTTGAGGTCAACACCTTTGCTTTGATGAATCTGTCTCGTTTGGTTGCAGCTCGTATGAAGGAGACACGAAAAGGGCATATCATCAATATCGTTAGTATGGCTGGTTTGATAGCGACTGGCAAGTCCAGTCTTTACTCAGCGACCAAGTTTGCGGCTATTGGTTTTTCAAATGCTTTGCGTCTCGAACTCATGCCTTATGGAGTCTATGTGACGACGGTCAATCCAGGTCCGATTCGTACAGGATTTTTTGACCAAGCTGACCCAGACGGCAGTTATCTAAAATCGGTTGACCGTTTCCTACTCGAGCCAGATGCAGTAGCTAGAAAGATTGTTAAAACCATAGGAAAAAACAAACGGGAACTTAATCTCCCAGTCTTGCTTCACTTAGCCCATAAGTTTTATACTCTCTTTCCCAAGTTAGCAGATAAGTTAGCTGGGGAAACCTTTAATTATAAGTGATAAAGCTGTTCCCTTGTTGAATGGCTTTTTACTTTAATTAGGAGGAGTTGTTCATCAAAAATAATCCCTGAAAATACTGGTAGTTTATCTCTATTTGATTGTTTTGGAGTATAATTGAGATAAGAACCTTCATTAGATAAATGAAGTCACAAACCAGCTAGCTTATACTCTTCAAAAATCAAATTCAAACCGCGTCAACGTCGCCTTGCCGTACTCAAGTACAGCCTACGGCTAGTTTCCTAGTTTGCTCTTTGATTTTCATTGAGTATTACCCTAGATAATGCTCTATGTATAGTCCGAGGTCGACAATGGAATTATTGACAATTGACCAAATCATTTTCCTTACCCAAGAAGAAACACAAGGGCTGGACTCTGAGATAAGAGAAGGGATAGTCCTGAATAAAACAGATTTGCCAGTGTCTGAACTGGATCGTTTAAAAAGCCAACTTCAAATCCAAGATTTGGATCCGATTTTTAGGAAATATATTCTGGCCTATAACTGGGGGCAGATCGGTTTTTTAAGTTACCAGTTTGGATATGGGGACGACGCTAGCCTGACTTGGCTGATCAATCGCAATTTGGAATACCACGATTACTCGACTCTACAAGAAAGAGGCTTGATCATCATTGCAAATGGAGATCCCTACACTATTTTGCTGGATTGTAAAATTGGGACTGTCTATGCTGTTGATGCAGAGCTGAACTATGATGAAAAAATATGGCTGTCACCAGATTTTCTAGCATTTGTGAGAGCCATGGGGACGGCTCAATCTGCAGTTTGGAAGGGTTGTGAAAGTGACTTCATCCACTTGATGACTAGAAAATGCCATGCGTCCAGTTTGATATTCTGGAAGAGTCTGGTCGGATTTTATGATTGAAAATAGAAGGAGCAAGTCATGGAATTTATAGTAGCTGAGGAAGGAATTCCTCAAAATATCGGATGTCAGGGAGCCTTGATTGCCTATTATGGCAGTGAGATAGAATTTCATTATGAAACCGTGCCACCGCATGGGGATGAGATTTTTTCTGCCAAGTTGCCTTTGTTAGAACTTGAACTGCCCTTTTGGATTTATGGGAGAAATCTCATATTTTTAGACGCTTACTATCTTTTAGCTGAAACTGTTAAGAAAGGGACTTGGAATCCCATAACCAGTATACTTATCAACATTCATATGGGGAAATACGCCAGCCTAGACCATTGGTACAATAATATATCTATTGAGCAAGACGGTCTTGAGTTGAAAAATGATTATGATGGACAAGTCCTGACTTTGAAAACTGTTGACAATCTTCATTGGCTTGCCCTAGATGATGTATCAGAAGAAAGGAACTAAAGATGGCAAAGAAAAGAGTTACCTTACCTAAGGACTTCAATGAACTACTAACTGACGGCAATATTGACCAATTAAAGGCCGTATATGACAAGTGTGAGCTAACTGCCCATAACGGGAGATATAGTTTAAGTACGGCTCTGCATTTTGGTGGGGTTCCTGATGAGCTGGTTATCTGGCTTGTCGAACAGGGCTTAGATATCAATACCCCTGATTATTATGGAGCGACTCCTTTGTATCGTCAGGCAACCATGGGGAGAGATACTGTAAAACTCTTGCTTGAATTGGGAGCAGATATTGAAAAAAGCAATACTTATGGAAATACACCTCTACACATGGCAGCTGAGTTTTTTCATCCTAAGACCGTTGCGCTTCTTTTAGAAAAGGGAGCAAATGTCAACACTAAAAATGATAGGGGACAAGCTCCCCTAGACTCCGTTCTCACTGTCTGTCGGGGAATCTATATTGCCCAAACAGCTGAAATCGCCACAATGCTGCTGGATGCTGGTGCTAAGAAAACACCAGCCATGAAAGAAAAGGTCGAAAATATTGGTAAGGATTTTGAATTTCATAGAGAAGGAATCAATTCTGACTATCTAGAAGCAGCAGATAAAGGTTTAGCCAAACTTTATCGTTTGTTTGATGTCAAGCCGGTAGCCAAACGAATAACTCATGATGGCAGTGCACCAATTTTGGTCAAAGAAGGAACTTGGGAGGAGCAATATGAGGAACTTTGGTCCTTCTTAATCCCTTCGAGTGGCGCAGCAAAAACTGTTCAGGGAGAAGTTATCCGTATACCAGGTCGAGTTCGAGATGAACTGGATCGCAATGGTGGGGCCAACTGGGACAGGGACTATAGAAAAATACTTCAAGCTCTCCCTCAATACTTGTCTCTGGGAATCCCTCTTTCAGATCAAGAATTAAAAGAGACTAAAGAGCTTATTGCTCAAGTTCATGGGAAAGATTTTGATGACGAGCCTCGCCTAGACCGCCTGTGTCAGCTAGCTATTGCTTGGATTAAGCAAAATCCTGAACCCCTTCCCCTAGAAAAAACAAGTTATAATCGTTAAAAAGCATTGTAAGACAGATAAAACAAAGAAATCATGGTGAAATGATGCAACTAATTGACAAAGTTAAAAATATAGAAACTTATATTTGTGAGTATTTTGAAGACTGGGATTTGGATGATCCTGTGGAAGAGGAATACCTAGATGATTATCAGAATATTTCTGGTGCTTCCGAGGAAGAGCTTCAAGCTTTGGAGGAAATACTTGTCATTCGTCTACCTAGTGACTTCAAAGAGCTTTATAGCTACAAAAATGGGAGCAAATACTTCTCTATTTTACCTTGTGTGATTGACCAGAGAGAGCTGCCTTTTTCTCTCATGAGTTTGCAGGAAATTGAGACTTGTAAAAAATACTTTCAAAATAGGGATGCTCTGTTAACAGAATTTCCCGACTATTTTTCTAGTCAAGACCTGGAAAATATGCGTGATAGTAGAATAAAGTCCTATCTTTTTAATAAAAAATGGTTTCCTTTTGCTCAGTATTGTGACTCTTGTTATCTTATGCTGGATTTTGATCCAGACCGAGAGGGGCAGGAAGGGCAGATTATTTGCTACATTCATGACCCTGATGAAATTATCTATGTAGCAGAAAGTCTTACGGAGTTGATTGAAGGGATTATGGATGAGATCATATGAACGGACAAATGTATCAGATAGCCTGTATCGTGGCAGCCGCTAGGAAGGCTTTAAAAAATGATAAAGAAATATGCTATAAGCCTGAAAAATATACAAATAAGTTGAGCTTTCAAATTTTGCCGTCAGAAAAGGGGGAAGTTATAGAACTATCTGTATCTGATTGGTTTGAAAACCTTAAGGAAAAAGGTTTGAAGGATTTACAATTATTTTGTCCTATTTCAGTTGAAGACAGAGGGATTTTAGGATTTTCCAATACAACACAGAGTGCAATTCTCTGTTTTTATAAAGATGGGAAGGCAAGTTATTTCCTATCAAATTGGAAATCTGCTTCCTCAGGCAGAGGCTGGGATGTCACCTACACCGAGTATGAATGGGAAAGGTCTTCTCAAGACATTCCTCACTATGAAAATAATCTGGAAGAATTTAAGGACGTATTGGCTCGTATAGAAGATCTAGCAATTAAAATTGAATGTGAGAACTTTGCAAAAGTCTTTCACTCTGCCAGAAACTTTTTGCTAGACCCAGAATCTGGTAAAGGACTGGCAGAACCTCAAATTCCACCGCAACATCTAAGCATATTTAGAGCTGCAAGTGCAGCGGATGTTTTTGGAGCAATGGGTTCCTGGAATGATGAACCTGGATGGCTGGCACAAGATAAGGGACTGGGTCAAGTATACGATGAACTTTCGGATCAGTTGCTAAGAAATATTCGATTAGCCATTCTATTTGCCATCAATGAATGGTGATTGTTTATACTCTTCAAAAATCAAATTCAAACCACGTCAGCTTCGCCTTGTCGTACTCGAGTACAGCCTTTGGCTAGCTTCCTAGTTTGCTCTTTGATTTTCATTGGGTATTAGGAGGAAGAAAATGGGGAAGCTAAAGTTAAGCCTATTAAAAAAATGGGAACTAGACAAGGACTATAATAGTGTTCTCAATTCTGTCATGTTACAGGATGGTAGAGCCTTTGTCTTGACCAGTGAGAAGGAAGATTTCAATCGCTACTGTCTGCTTGAAGTATCGCCTTTGGGTGTGAAGGAGATAGATGCTTGGGATTGTGACCATGTTTGGGAGGAAGAGCCTCTACTCTTTACAGATGGACAAAACATTGGCATCATCAAGGCTGGTAAGGAAATAGTCTATTATACTGGTGATTTTTCTCATCCAGAAATCATTGCCATAAAGGATTCGCAAAGTATACTTCCTAAAAAGGCACAAGAGAGATATTTTCAAATAGTATCAGATAGCGACCAGATACCCGTGTGTTTTGAAGATCAAGTTTATTCAAATCAGGCAAGAAACTTTGCCCTTTTAGAATTTGATAGAGAGAAAAAGCAGGCTAAGTGGACCACTTATTCGCATATTGATAAAAAATATTTAAACCACCACGACAGGAGCACAGATGCTTGTCCTAAAATCGATAGTCTGAAATGGTGGCAGCAAGAGCTTTATGCCTTTAGCTCTGGAGAAAGCCAAACCTCCGTCAATAAATGGGGCATGGACTATTATGCCCTAGTTAAAATCTCTAGTGATGGTCGTATTATCGAAAAGTTATTAGAATCTGAACATTTAAAGGCTTTAGGTAAAAAAGCTGGTGTCAATGGACTCTTTACGGATTCGCCTTATCTTATCCTGAGCCCCCTATTTAAGAATGATGACTGGAAAGGCAAGCAAAAGCTATTTTCTCTGGCAACAAGAGAACTGTGCGAAATAGCCATGCCTAGAGGAATGAGTAAACATAAGGTTCAAAATATAACAGACAACTATTGTTTAACCTTTCTGTACGACAGAGGATTAAAAGAACTTGCCCTTTGTCAGATTGACTAGGCTGTGAGGCTGATTTTGAGAGCTTTTTTATTGATAGGTGCTGAAATTTCTTGATTAGTCTACAGTATCTATTTTGTGCTGTTTTTTGTGAAATTTGACCAAGTATTGCAAATAAACAGTTAAAATAGTATACTAGAACTAGCAATTATGAAAATGTTTGCACTTTTGTTGATGATGATTATTTAGGAGACAAGACATGGAATTAACAGCCATTTATCATAGACCAGAATCAGAGTATGCTTATCTTTATAAGGAAGGTCAGCTACATATTCGAATTAGAACCAAGAAAAATGATGTCCAGCAGGTCATTCTACACTATGGTGATCCCTTTATTTTTATTGAGGATAAGTATGAAGCTAAGAATGAAATGACCAAAGTAACCTCAGACGCCTTGTTTGATTATTGGCAGGTTACAGTATCGGTTGATTTTGCACGGATTCAGTATCTCTTTGAACTTCTTGATAAGGAAGGTCAGGGAGTCTTCTACGGAGATAAGGGTTGTGTAGAACATACTCAAGAAAACTTGGATGCTGAAGGAAATGGCTTTAAACTTCCTTACATTCACGAAATCGATGGTTGCCAAGTTCCAAGCTGGGTTTCAAATACCGTTTGGTACCAGATTTTTCCAGAACGCTTTGCTAATGGAAATCCTAATTTGACTCCTGATGGAGCTCGAGCGTGGGATGCAGAGATTTCTCCTGAAAGGGATGATTTTTTTGGTGGAGATTTGCAAGGGATTATTGACCATTTAGACTATCTTAAAGATTTGGGAATCACTGGACTTTATCTATGTCCGATTTTTGAAGCTACAACCAATCACAAGTACGATACGACGGATTATTTTGAAATTGACCGTCACTTTGGAGACAAGGAAATCTTTCGTAATCTAGTAGAGGAAGCCCATAAACGGGGCATCAAAATCATGTTAGATGCAGTGTTTAACCATATCGGAGATCAGTCAGCCCAATGGCAGGATGTTCTAAGGAATGGAGAAAATTCCCCTTATAAAGATTGGTTCCATATTCAAGAATTTCCAGTTACTGAGGATAAACTTAAGAACCCAAGAGAACTACCGTATCATACCTTTGCCTTTGCTAGCTATATGCCTAAGTTAAATACAGCAAATCCTGAGGTGAAAGCTTATCTTTTAAGTGTTGCGACCTACTGGATTGAAAATTTTGATATCGATGCTTGGCGCTTGGATGTTGCCAATGAAATTGACCACCAGTTCTGGAGAGATTTCAGAAAGGCAGTTCTTGCTAAAAAGCCTGATTTGTACATCTTAGGTGAAATCTGGCATACCTCACAACCTTGGCTACAAGGAGACGAGTTCCATGCTGTTATGAACTATCCACTCTCTGAAAGTATCAAGGATTATTTCTTACGTCAGCATAAAAAGACGGAGCAGTTCATTTCAGAAATCAATAGCCAGTCTATGTACTATAAGCAACAAATTGCTGAAGTTATGTTTAACCTTTTAGATTCTCATGATACAGAGCGTATCCTCACAACTGCCAAAGGAAATATCCAGCATGTTAAGGCTGCTTTAACCTTCCTCTATCTTCAAAAAGGGACTCCTTGTATCTATTACGGAACAGAGCTGGCACTTAAAGGTGGACCAGATCCCGATTGCCGTCGTGTCATGCCTTGGGACCGTGTTTCTGAGGACAATGATATGCTGAATTTCATGAAGAAATTGATTCAGGTCCGTAAGGAAATTTCAAGCATGATCCAGCATGGTTCCTATAGCTTGCAAGAATTGAAACCAGATGTCCTATCCTTGAAGTGGAACTACCAAGGGAAAGAAGTTCAAGCAATCTTTAATCAGTCTTCTGAGAAATATATTTTAGACAGAGATTTAGTTGATTTAGCGAGTCATTGCCAGTTTGAAGATGGTCAGCAAGTCATCTTGCCAGATGGATTTGTAGTTTATTTAGATTCGATTTAAATCTATTTTTAACTTCAGTACAGATTTGTTTTAAACTAGAAAGGAAAGACCGATGGAAAAACTTCAAGTTTCCGAAGAATGGTTGCAAAAATACCAAGAAATCAAACATATTTTGACCTCGTCTGTCAATTACGCAGCGTGTTTCGAGATGAAAGAAATAGACGGCAAGGAAGTCTTTGTCTTAGATATGGGGGAAGTGACCTTCCCAAGTGGAGAAATTTTAGTTAGGGATCCCTTGGTCTGGCTCCGTAGGAATGAAAAACCCTATTTAGAGACCGTTCCAAAAGGAACATTTCCTCTCAAAACCTTGGTAGTTAAAATCGAAGAAGATCATTATAGGTATGTTGCAACAAGAGTTCAATTTACAGATAAACTTCCAGTTGTTTACTATGAAGCTTTAACTGGTACTGAAAACCTGGATTCTGTTGAAGAAGATTCTTATTTTGGATTTTCAGTCGATGCAGGCTTGGCAACTATTGTGGATGTTGAGACAAAAAATGCCTACTGTGATTTTGAAGAAAAATGGTATCAAGAAAATCCTGAAAAAAACATCTATGATGATTTCTTTGAGGAAATTTTTGCTCAAAATGCCATAGAACATCCCCTATATCAACGAGAAGGCGGTGATTGGATTAACTTTAAAATACCACATACAGACCTGACTATTCCAATGATTCAATCTGGTTTTGGAGATGGAAATTATCCTGTTTACTTTGGCTATGACAAGGATCATCAACTATGTGATGTGGTTATTGAGTATATCTATGTAGGATAAGGAGTTGGATAATGGCACTCAAGGAAGTTTATGATTATTTTCGTCACTATGATAAGGAAACTTATCAAGTTGTCGCCTGCATGGGCAATGAACCATCGGAAGAAGATGTTCAGGATTTTGAAAATCAATACGGCATTCGTCTGCCAGAAGATTTCAGGGAATTCACCATGTCAGCTCTGGGAGGTCTCTTTATGGAAGTCAGGGAAGAGCTATGGCCAAGAGCCAAGGCTTACGATGTAGCCCCTTTTTGGACCTTCTGCCGAGGTATCAAGGTCTTGGGAATTGCAAATGGCATCCCAGACTTCCTAGACATTCGAATAAAAACCAAGGAATTACATGATTTAGGGTTTGTTGACTATATTCCATTTCTGTCTATCATCGGTGATGGAGATGTAATTTTCTGCTTTGATAAGGACAATCATATAGTAGCTCTGGATTGGTTTAATAGTGGCGAAACTGAAGAGCTTGAATGTGATTTTTCAGAGCTTTTGCTTCAGCAAATTGCCGAGCTTGAAGAACGTAAAGATGAGATGGTCAAGCTTTTGGAAAAGGGAAAATCTAGTCAATAATCTAATAGGAAATGTTAGTTTGATAGTCCGTAAAAGAGGTTGGGACAAAAGATCCCGACCTCACTTTTTATTAGCAATCAAACGTTGACGCGGTAGCTGATTGAACTTTCTGTTCGTCTTTTATACTCTTCGAAAATCTCTTCAAACCACGTCAGCGTCGCCTTGCCGTATATATGTTACTGACTTCGTCAGTTCTATCTACAACCTCAAAGCAGTGCTTTGAGCAACCTGCGGCTAGCTTCCTAGTTTGCTCTTTGATTTTCATTGAGTATTAGACTCCAAAAATCTCCTAATCATCCTCGCGGAGCTGGGACTACGAAATCGAGACTTTGTCTATCGATTTCTGTCCCAGCGCCTTTTTTAGTAAAATCATTCACTAAATGTACATTCAGATTTTTAAACTTTTCTACAAATTATAGAAAAAAGAATCAAAAGTATGATTTTTATGTTGCCAGTATTGAAGTTTCTTATATTATTTTATAAAATAGAAGCAAAATACTACTGGAAAAGTAGAGCGCTTACATAAAATTAGAAGCGGTTACGAATATAAGGAGGATCTTATGGGAAAAGATCATTGGAATCGAAAAAGAGTGTACAGTATCCGAAAATTTACCGTTGGAACTTGCTCTGTAGTTATCGGCACTTGCTCAGTCTTATTTGGAGCAAGTGTAGCTGGTGCAAGCCAAGTTTCAGCTGATGAAACTCCAATTGCAGTTGCTGCAGAAAAAGTAGAGGATGATTCTCATAAAGAGGAACTTGGTGAAACAAGAAGTCCAGAACAGCCAGCATCAACTGAAGCAGCTGCAAGTGAAGTTGCTACACCAGCTCATGAAGTTGAAAAAACACAGGACAACCAAACTGTACAGTCAGATTCTGACAAAAAAGAGGATTCCATCTTAGATAAGAAACCTCAAGCAATTACTCAAGATCAATCTGCTCAAACGGAAAAACCGGACCTAAAACCGGCTACCAGTGAGGAGGTAAATCAATTGGTTGAGGACCGTAAAATAGAATTTAACCAAAACTGGCATTTTAAACTTAATGCCAATGCTAAAGACGCTATCAAACCAGATGCAGATGTATCAAGCTGGAAGAAATTAGACCTTCCTCATGACTGGAGTATTTACAATGACTTCGATCATGATTCTCCTGCCCAAAACGAAGGTGGACAACTCAATGGTGGGGATGCTTGGTATCGCAAGACCTTTAAACTAGATGAAAAAGACCTTAACAAGAATGTTCGCCTGGTCTTTGATGGTGTTTATATGGATTCGCAAGTCTATGTAAACGGTCAGCTAGTTGGTCACTATCCAAATGGTTACAACCAATTCTCTTATGACATCACTGATTATCTCAATAAAGATGGTCGTGAGAATGTCGTGGCTGTACATGCGGTCAACAAACAACCAAGTAGCCGTTGGTACTCAGGAAGTGGTATTTACCGTGATGTTACCCTTCAAGTCACAGATAAAGTTCATGCTGAGAAAAATGGAACAACTATCTTAACACCAGACCTTGAAAAACAACAAAATGGTAAGGTTGATACTCATGTAACAAGTAAGATTGTCAATACAGATGACAAAGATCATGAAATTGTTGCTGAATACCAAATTATTGAAAGAAATGGTCAGGCTGTAACGGACGTGGTTCGTACAGATAGCCAAGTCTTGAAAGCTCATCAATCAACTAGCCTAAATGCTATTTTACAAGTTGAGAAACCAAAACTCTGGACAGTCCTTAATGATAAACCAGCTCTTTATGAATTAGTGACTCGTGTTTATCGTGACGGCCAATTGGTCGATGCCAAGAAGGACTTGTTTGGTTACCGTTACTATAATTGGACACCAAATGAAGGATTCTCTTTGAATGGTGAACGCATTAAATTCCATGGAGTTTCTCTTCACCATGACCACGGAGCTCTAGGGGCTGAAGAAAATTATAAGGCAGAATACCGTCGTCTGAAACAAATGAAGGATATGGGTGTGAACTCTATCCGTACAACCCACAACCCAGCTAGTGAGCAAACGTTGCAGATCGCTGCCGAGCTTGGTTTGTTGGTGCAAGAAGAAGCCTTCGATACTTGGTACGGTGGGAAGAAACAGTATGACTACGGACGTTTCTTTGACAAAGACGCCACTCACCCAGATGCTAAAAAAGGTGAAAAATGGTCTGACTTTGACCTACGTACAATGGTCGAGAGAGGCAAGAACAACCCTGCTATCTTCATGTGGTCTATCGGTAATGAAATCGGTGAAGCAGACGGTAAAGCTCGTTCTCTAGCGACTGTTAAACGCTTGGTGCAAGTGATCAAGGCAGTTGATAAGACACGCTATGTCACTATGGGAGCAGACAAGTTCCGCTTTGGTGATGGTAGTGGTGATCATGAAAAGATTGCGAACGAACTTGATGCGGTTGGATTTAACTATTCAGAAGACAACTACAGGAAGCTTCGTGCGAAACATCCAAATTGGTTGATTTACGGTTCAGAAACTTCTTCAGCAACACGTACTCGTGGTAGCTATTTCCGTCCAGAAAGTGAGCTAGTTCACAGTAACCAAGCATATCGTCATTATGAGCAGTCAGACTACGGTAATGACCGTGTTGGTTGGGGTAAAACAGCCACTGCATCGTGGACTTTTGATCGTGACAATGCTGGTTATGCTGGTCAGTTTATCTGGACGGGTACCGATTATATCGGTGAGCCTACTCCATGGCACAACCAAAACAACACACCAGTTAAGAGTTCTTACTTCGGTATCGTAGATACAGCTGGCATTCCAAAGAATGACTACTACTTGTACCAAAGCCAATGGGTTTCTGCTCAGAAGAAACCAATGGTTCACCTCCTTCCTCACTGGAATTGGGAAGACTCTAGTCTAAAAGAGAATGTAGCGGATGCAGATGGTAAGATTCCTGTTCGTGCATTTTCAAATGCTGCCAGTGTGGAACTATTCTTGAATGGTGAGTCCTTAGGTAAGAAAACCTTTAACAAGAAACAAACAAGTGATGGCCGTACTTATCAAGAAGGTGCCAATGCAAATGAACTTTACCTTGAGTGGAAGGTTGCTTATCAACCTGGAACCCTGGAAGCAGTAGCTCGTGATGAGGCAGGTAACGAAATTGCTCGTGATAAGGTTACGACTGCTGGTGAGCCTGCAGGTGTTCGCTTAGTCAAAGAAGAAAATGCTATCGCAGCAGACGGGAAAGACCTCACTTATATCTACTACGAAATCGTTGATAGCGCTGGCAATGTGGTTCCTACTGCTAATAACCTTGTGCGCTTCCAGTTGCATGGACAAGGTCAGATTGTCGGTGTGGACAACGGTGAACAAGCAAGCCGTGAGCGTTACAAAGAGCAAGCTGATGGTTCATGGATTCGCAAGGCCTTCAATGGTAAGGGTGTTGTCATTGTCAAATCAACTGAGCAAGCAGGTAAATTCACCTTGACTGCCCACTCTGATCTCTTGAAATCTGATCAAACTACTATCTTCACAGGTAAGAAAGACCAAGCAGAAAAAACTGTCTTAGGTACAGAAGTTGCTAAAGTCCGTACCGTTATCGGGCAAGCACCAAAAATGCCTAAGAAAGTAGCCTTTATCTACAGTGACGGCAGTCGTGCAAAACTTCCAGTAGAATGGTCAGCAGTTGATGTCAATGAACCAGGAATTGTAACTGTTAAGGGTGTAGCAGATGGACGTGATGTAGAAGCGCGTGTTGAAGTCTTGGCTCTCGAAGCAGAATTGCCTATAGTCAAGAGAATCGCTCCAAATACAGACCTAAATTCAGTTGACAAATCTGTTTCCTACGTATTGTCAGATGGTACTGTAGCAAGCTATGATGTTGATAAGTGGGAAATTGCAGCTGAAGATCAAGCTAAACTAGCAATCCCAGGATCTCGCATCCAAGCAAAAGGTATTTTAGAAGATGAAGAAATCGCTGCGACCTTGGTAGTGGCAGAAGGTGAAGCTGCTAATCCAGTAGTTCCAAATGTAACTGTGGCAGATCAAGCGGTTGAAGGTCTTTCAACTGACCAACCTGTAAAATACCACAAGCTTGCTTATGGCGTAGCTTTGCCAGAGGTTAAAGCTACGGCTGAAAATGCTCAAGTGACAGTTATTCAAGCTAATGAAGCAAATGGTATGCGTGCAAGCATCCATGTTCAACCCAACGATGGTGGCCCACTACAAACCTATGCTATCCAATTCCTACAAGAGGCTCCACAAATTGAACGTTTGAGCCTAGAAGTTGAAAATGCAGCTACTTTGAAAGAAGACCAAACTGTCGGTATCAAGGTATTGGCTCACTATCAAGACGGTACACAAGCAGTCTTGAAGGCTGATAAGGTTACCTTCTCAACTACAGGTGAAGGAGATGTAGCCGTTCGTAAAGGTATGCTTGAATTGCATAAACCTGGTCAAGTAACTCTGAAAGCTCAATTTGAAGGAGCAGAAGGTCAGGTTGACTTGAACATTCAAGAAAATACTGAAAGCAAAGTTGTCCAAGCCATCCGTCCAGTTAGTGTCGTGACAGGTTTGAACCAAGAACCAAGTCTACCTGCTACTGTAACTGTAGAGTATGATAAAGGATTTCCGAAGGTTCACAAGGTGACTTGGCAAGCAGTTGCTAAGGAAGACCTTGCTAAATACCATAGTTTTGATGTCTTAGGTAAAGTTGAAGGAATTGAGAAAGAAGCACATGCTAAGGTATCTGTCGAAGGTATCATTGCTGTCGAAGAAGTGAGCGTAACTACTCCAGTTGCAGAAGCTCCTCAACTACCAGAGAGCGTTCGTACTTACCACTCAAATGGCCAAGTCTCTTCAGCTAAAGTAACTTGGGACGCAATTGAACCAAGCCAATACGCACAAGAAGGCAAGTTTACTGTGACAGGACATGTCGAAGGTACTCAACTACCAACTAAACTTCATGTTCGTGTGTCTGCTCAGACAGAAACTGGTGCTAATATTTCTGACCAGTGGACTGGTTCAGAATTGCCACTTGCCTTTGCATCAGACTCAAATCCAAGTGACTCAGTAGCCAATGTCAATGACAAACTAATTTCATATAACAACCAACCAGCAAACCGCTGGACAAACTGGAACCGTACAAGTGAAGCATCCGTAGGAATTCTCTTTGGTGACTCTGGTATCATGTCTAAACGTTCAGTGGATAACCTCAATGTAGCCTTCCACGAAGACCACGGTGTTGGTGCACCTAAATCCTATGTCATCGAATACTATGTCGGTTCAGCAACTCCAACAGTTCCTAAGAATCCAAGCTTCGTAGCACGCGAAGACCATGTCTTTAATGACGATAAAAACTGGAAAGAAGTAACAAATCTCAAGGCTCCAGATCAAGTCAGAGCTGGAGAAATGACCCACTTTAGCTTTGATAAAGTCAACACTTATGCTGTTCGTATCCGCATGGTTAGACCAGATGGTAAATGGGGTACTTCTATTACAGAAATGCAAATCTTCTCTAAACAAGTAGCTGCAGCTAAGAATGCTCAAGCAAAAATCCAAGTAGATGGAAAAGATTTGCCAAACTTTAACCCAGGCTTGACTGACTACTATCTAGAAGCAAGCCAAGGAAAAGCTCCAGCTGTTACAGCAAATGTCACTGAAAATGGTATTGCAACAGTTGTACCAAGCGTAGGTGAAGGAGATCCAGTTCGTGTTGTTGTCAAGGCTGAAAACGGAGATATCCTAGGTGAATACCGCCTACACTTCACAAATGATAAAGATTTGCTCGCAAGTAAACCTGTTGCTGTTGCCAAATCATCTCGCTTGGTTGCTAAAGGACAAACCCTTGAGTTACCAACAAAAGTTCCTGTCTACTTCACAGGAAAATCTGACTATGAAGTGAAAGACTTGGCTGTTGACTGGGAAGCAGTTCCAGCAGAAAATCTAACAAAAGCAGGTGAATTTACAGTTCATGGTCGTGTTTTGGGTACTGATTTAACTGCTGAAGTAGCTGTTCGTGTAACAGACAAACTCGGTGAAAACCTATCAGACAACCCAGACTTCGATGACGATAGCAACCGTTCATTTGCCTCAGCAACTAACGATATTGATCCAAACTCTCATGACCGTGTAGATTATGTTAACGATGGTTCAGATGATGAAACTCGTCGTTGGACCAACTGGTCTCCAACTCCATCTGATAATCCAGAAGTCTCAGTAGGGGTTATCTTCAGAGAAAATGGTAAGATTGTTGAACGTACTGTAGCTGAAGGAAGCATTCGCTTCTTTGCAGATGGTGGAACAGATGCACCTTCTAAACTTGTTCTAGAACGCTATGTGGGACCAGAATTTGATTCACCAGAATATTACTCTAACTACCAACCATACGATCCAGAACATCCATTCAACACTCCTTCTAACTGGGAGAAAGTTGAATATCGTGCGGATCAAGAAGTTCAAGCAGGAACTGACATCCATGTAACCTTTGCACCGGTCAAAGCTAAAGCTATGAGATGGCGCATGGACAGAAAAGCAGACAAGAAGGGTGTGGCTATCACTGAAATGGCCTTTATCGCACCAAGTGAAGCACCTAAAGACAATACAGCTTCTAAACTTCTAGTAGATGGTAGAGAGCTTGCAGACTTCTCTGAAGCTCGTGTGGATTACCAAGTAACCTATAGTGGAAACCGTCCTAAAGTGACCGTTGAAGCTGGTGAAAACGTAGCGGCAACAGTTGTTGATAGTGGTGACGATAAACTTCCAGTCTTGGTACGTCTCGTTTCAGAAAGTGGTAAACAGGTCAAGGAATACCGTATCCAATTGACCAAAGAAAAGGTTGAAACTGGGAAAGTTGCCCCAGCTGTTCAGGAAGAGCTTCCTAGCCTAGAAGTGGTAGAAGAAGCTCTCAGCTTCAAGACAGTGAAGAAAGAAGATCCAACTCTAGCAGAAGGTGAAACTCGTGTAACTCAAGCAGGTCGTGAAGGTAAAGAACGTATCCTGACTGAAGTAGCACTAGATGGAAGCCGTACTGAAAAACTTCGCGAAACTATTGAAGCACCGCAAGATGAGATTGTCTTAGTCGGAACTAAGAAAGAAGTATCTGGTAAAACAGATCCAGCTATCCATGAGGTTCCAGAATTTACAGGTGGTGTCAATGGAGCAGAAGCAGCTGTTCATGAAGTCCCAGAGTACCCAGGAGTCATTGGCACAGCAGGCGATGAAGCAGCACCAGTAGTAGAAGTACCAGAATTTACAGGCGGTGTCAATGGGGCAGAAGCAGCTGTTCATGAAGTACCAGAGTATACTGGTCATGTAAATGGTTCAGAAGGAACTACCCATCAAGTTCCACACTTTGAAGGTGGCGTTCCTGGTGGAGAAGGGACTAGTCACCAAGTTCCAGAATTTACTGGACGTGTGAATGGTTCAGCCCCAACTACAGGTGAAACACCAGCATACAGAGATGAGCAGTCACAAGTAGCTCTTGCTATGTCACAAGACAAGACCTACCAAGCGCCTGCAAGTCATCAAAATATCCTCCCTGAAACAGGTACAAAAGAAAATGCAACCCTTGCAACAGCAGGTGTTGTAGGAGCACTACTTGGTCTCTTTGCAATGGGAAAGAAAAAAGAAGACGAATAAGATGATGTTATAGCATCTAAGTCATAGAGATTGGACTAAGAGACTAATCTCGATCATAAAAAGCGGACAAAACTAGTTTTCTGATAAACAGAATCTGGTCTTGTTCGCTTTTTTTCTCATGAAGCAATTGCAAAAGAAGACCAGAGATGATATTCGACAAAAAACTAAAATAACAAACTAGAGGAATTGTCTCAGAAACATGGTGAGTAAGGCATGGCTATACTGACTTGAATTCAGCGCATCTGAGGACTTTGAAAATCTCTCTAAAGTCTACAGGGATAAGCTTTCTTTCTCTCCACAAAAGAGTTATAATAAAGATGAAAATAGGGATAGAAGAGTAGGAGATAGGATGGCTTATATTGAAATGAAAAACAGCTATAAGAGGTATCATACTGGTGATACAGAAATTGTAGCCAATCGGGATGTCAACTTCGAGATTGAAAAGGGAGAACTAGTCATTATCCTTGGGTCATCTGGAGCAGGGAAGTCAACCGTTTTAAATATTCTTGGTGGTATGGATACAAATGATGAAGGGCAAGTCTGGATTGATGGGACCAATATCTCGAATTTCACTTCTCATCAGAGAACTAACTATCGTAGAGATGACGTTGGCTTTGTCTTTCAATTTTACAACTTGGTTTCTAACTTGACTGCCAAGGAAAATGTTGAGCTAGCTTCAGAAATTGTTGCCGATGCCTTGGATCCTGAGCAGGTTCTCAAGGATGTTGGATTAGGGCACCGTCTTAATAACTTTCCAGCTCAGCTGTCAGGCGGTGAGCAACAACGGGTATCCATTGCTCGAGCCGTGGCTAAAAATCCTAAAATTCTCCTTTGTGATGAACCAACGGGAGCTTTGGATTACCAGACTGGTAAGCAGGTTCTAAAGATTCTTCAAGATATGTCACGTAAGAAGGGGGCCACCGTTATCATCGTGACCCATAATGCCTCCCTAGCTCCAATAGCTGATCGGGTGATTCAGATGCATGATGCCAGTGTCAAGAGTGTTGTCCTCAATCCTCAACCACAGGATATTGATGATTTGGAGTACTAAGATGAAAAGAAAGACATATTGGAAAGACCTGCTCCAGTCTTTCACAGGTTCAAAGGGACGATTTTTATCCATCCTAACTCTAATGATGTTAGGTTCTTTAGCCGTGGTTGGTCTCAAGGTTGCTAGTCCTAATATGGAGCGAACAGCTTGGGCTTATCTGAAAGATACTAATGTGGCAGATATGACCGTCATAGCAGATTATGGTCTAGATCAGGCAGACCAGGAAGAATTGCAAACTCTATCGGGAGCAGATGTTGAATTTGGTTATATGACAGATTTTACTCTGGCAAATAGTGAAGATGCCATACGAATCTTTTCAAATACTGAAAAGATTTCAAAATTTCAAGTAACGGAAGGTCGTTTGCCTGAAAAAGAAGATGAATTGGCCTTGGCGGATTTTTGGAAAGATCGTTATCAGATTGGTCAAGTCATTCAGTTGAGCCAAAAGAAGGGCAGTAATTCTCAGTTGAAGCGGGATAGTTATACCATTACAGGCTTCGTCCACTCTCCAGATATTTTCTCAAAAACGGATATGGGGAGTTCAGCCAGTGGTAATGGGAATCTAGCAGCCTATGGTGTCGTAACAAAAGATAACTTTAAGAGCTTTGTTTACACGATTGCCCGCCTGCGTTTTGCTAGTCTAACAGATGTCAATCCTTTTTCAAGCGATTACGAAAAGAAGCAAGAGGAAGAAGAGGGAACTCTCAAAGACCTAGTTGCTGATAATGGTCAAGCGCGGCTAGAAAAAATGAAAAAGGACGCTCAAGAGTCCCTTGATGAGGGCAAGAAACAGCTAGACGAGGCTGAAAGCAACTTGACAGCTGGCAAGAAACGTCTACAGGAAATCGAAACGCGTCTACAAGCTCAAGAAAATCAAGTGAGCCAACTACCAGAACCACAAAAAAGTCAAGCATCTAGTCAGTTAGGAGAAACAAAAGAACAACTAAAGCAAGAAAGGGAAAAGCTGAGCCAAGCCGAAACAGATCTTACTAAGGAAAAGGCTAAGTGGCAGACCAGTCAGGATGAGGTCAAGGCTCTAACAGAGCCAACCTATCATGTCTACAATCGCAAGAGTTCTCCTACTGGTCAAGGTTATCTCATGTATAGTAACTCGGCTATGAGTATTCGTGCCGTAGGGAATATCTTTCCAGTTGTTCTCTATGCCGTTGCAGCCATGGTTACCTTTACCACCATGACACGATTTGTAGACGAGGAAAGAACCAATGCAGGGATTTTCAAAGCTCTAGGATACCATAGCAAGGATATCATTGCTAAGTTTGTGATTTACGGCCTGGTTGCTGGAACTCTTGGAACCCTTCTAGGAATCTTGCTTGGGCATTACGTCTTGGCACCTACAATCTCTCATATTATCACTGAGCGAATGATTGTTGGAGAGAGTCAGCAGTATTTCTACTGGACCTATAGTTGTTTAGCTCTGACTCTAAGCTTAGTGGCTAGTGTCCTACCTGCCTACCTTGTATCTCGCAGAGAATTGCATGAAGAAGCAGCGCAATTATTACTACCTAAGCCACCAGTCAAGGGTTCTAAAATTCTCTTGGAGCGCATAACCTTTATCTGGTCACGCTTGAGTTTTACTCAGAAAGTGACAGCCCGCAACATTTTCCGTTATAAACAGCGTATGCTGATGACCATTTTTGGAGTTGCTGGTTCAGTAGCCCTCCTCTTTGCAGGGCTTGGGATTCAATCCTCTGTGGTTGGCGTGGCAGACAGGCAGTTTAAGGATCTGCAACAATACCAGATGGTTCTCTCTGTCAATTCTCGAGCTTCTGATTCTGACAAGGCTAAGCTAGAGGAAAAACTGAAAAGTGATGAAGTTGAAAACTATCGTTTTATTTCTTCCAAACAGATTGAGGAAGACTATGCCGGTAAGGCTGGCGTTCAGACCGTGACCATGATGGTGACGGATCAAGATGACCTAGCTCCCTTTGTCCTCCTAGAAAAAAATGGGGAAAAACTGAGCTTATCTAATGGAGTTGTCTTGACAGAAAAATTGGCCCAGTTGGCAGGAGTTTCTGTTGGTGACAATTTTACAATAGATGGGAAAACCTTTAAAGTAGGTGCTATTACCGAGCACTATGTGGGCCATTTTGTCTATATGAATCAGGCAACCTATGAGGAGATATACGGTCAAGCACCCAAGATGAATACATATTTGGTCCAACTCAAGGATAAAAGTGAAGTCAATACCGAAAGAGTCGCAGGAGAATTTATGGAGCAAGCAGCTGTCAGTGGCCTCGTTCAAAACGCCTCCACCATTCAGCTCTTTGAAAGTTTTGCCAATTCTCTGAATCACACCATGGCGATTTTGGTGCTGGTATCGGTGCTACTAGCCATTGTGATTCTTTATAATTTGACCAATATCAATGTTGCTGAACGGATTCGGGAACTTTCAACCATCAAGGTTCTTGGTTTTCATAACAAAGAAGTGACCCTTTATATCTATCGGGAGACCATCATATTGTCACTAATTGGAATGATTGTAGGATTGGTATCAGGCTTTTATCTCCATCAATTTCTCATTCAGATGATTGCACCCGGTACCTTCCGTTTTCAACCAAAGGTCGGCTGGGAAGTTTATCTCATTCCAGTTCTAGCTGTCAGTGTCATTTTGACCATCCTAGGAGTTTTTGTCAATCATTATCTCCGAAAGGTAGATATGCTTGAAGCCCTCAAGTCTGTAGAATAGTTGATCGAGGACAAAAACAAATAAGAAAGCCCTTTGTGGCTTTTTTATTTTCATAAAAATGGTAAAATAGTAAGAGTAGAAATGGAGTTCTAGATATGAAACGAATTGATCAATTTGAAAATAAGAAAGTATTAGTCCTAGGTTTGGCTAAATCTGGTGAATCTGCAGCTCGTCTCTTGGATAAGCTAGGTGCCATTGTGACAGTGAATGATGGCAAGCCTTTTGAAGAAAACCCAGCTGCGCAAAGTCTCTTGGAAGAGGGCATCAAGGTTGTCACTGGTGGACATCCTTTGGAATTATTGGATGAAGATTTTGCACTTATGGTAAAAAATCCAGGAATTCCTTATAGCAATCCAATGATTGAAAAAGCACTAGAAAAAGGCATTCCAGTCTTGACTGAGGTTGAGTTGGCTTATTTGGTTTCAGAGGCACCGATTGTTGGTATTACTGGTTCTAATGGTAAGACTACAACTACAACCATGATTGGAGAAGTTCTGACTGCTGCGGGGCAAAATGGTCTCTTATCAGGGAACATCGGTTATCCTGCTAGTCAGGTGGCTCAGACAGCGACAGATAAGGACACCCTTGTCATGGAGCTATCCTCTTTCCAATTAATGGGAATCCAGGAATTCCATCCTGAAATTGCTGTTATCACCAACCTTATGCCAACCCATATTGACTATCACGGTTCTTTTGAGGACTATGTGGCAGCTAAGTGGAATATCCAAAATAATATGACAGCAGCTGATTACCTAGTATTGAACTTCAACCAGGAATTAGCTAAAGAACTTGCGACAAAGACAAATGCTACTGTAGTACCATTCTCAACACTTGAAAAGGTTGACGGAGCTTACCTCGAAGATGGTCTTCTCTACTTCCGTGGTGAAAAAGTCATGGCAGCTGATGAAATCGGTGTTCCAGGTAGCCACAATGTGGAGAATGCTCTTGCAACCATTGCCGTTGCTAAACTTCGTGGTGTTGACAATGAAACCATTAAGGAAACCTTGTCAGCCTTTGGTGGCGTTAAACACCGTCTCCAGTTTGTAGACGAAATCAATGGGGTGAAATTCTACAACGATAGTAAGTCAACCAATATCTTGGCAACTCAAAAAGCCTTGTCAGGATTTGATAATGGCAAGGTTATCTTGATAGCTGGTGGTTTGGACCGTGGTAACGAGTTTGACGAATTGGTGCCAGATATTACTGGACTTAAGAAAATGGTCATTCTCGGACAGTCTGCAGAACGTGTCAAACGTGCAGCCGATAAGGCAGGTGTGACTTATGTCGATGCAACAGATATTGCAGATGCAACTCGCAAGGCTTATGAACTTGCAGAAGAAGGAGATGTGGTTCTCCTCAGTCCTGCTAATGCTAGCTGGGATATGTATGCTAACTTTGAAGTACGTGGAGATCTTTTCATCGACACTGTAGCGGAGTTAAAGGGATAATATGAAAAAAATAGTATTTACTGGTGGGGGAACGGTTGGACACGTTACCCTCAACCTTTTATTAATGCCTAAGTTCATCGAAGATGGCTGGGAAGTCCACTATATTGGTGATAAAAATGGGATTGAGCACCATGAAATCCTCAAGTCAGGTCTAGATGTCACTTTCCATTCGATTGCAACAGGGAAATTACGTCGTTATTTCTCATGGCAAAATATGGTTGACGTCTTTAAGGTTGCTTTTGGAATTCTTCAATCGCTCTTTATCATGCTACGTGTTCGTCCACAAGCCCTCTTTTCTAAGGGTGGATTTGTATCTGTTCCGCCTGTTATCGCAGCGCGAGTATGCAGAGTACCAGTCTTCATCCACGAGTCTGACCTCTCTATGGGATTGGCTAATAAAATTGCCTATAAGTTTGCGACTAAGATGTACTCTACTTTCGAGCAAGCGTCTAGTCTCACTAAGGTAGAACATGTAGGAGCTGTGACCAAGGTTTCTGGTCCAGTTATGGAAGAACCTGAAGAAATGGTGGATATCCGAACTTCTTTCAACGACAAGTTACCAACCCTTCTTTTCGTCGGTGGTTCTGCTGGTGCGCGTGTCTTTAACCAATTAGTTACAGACCACAAGGAAGAACTGACTAGTCGCTACAATATCATCAACCTGACAGGTGATGCTAGTTTAAATGAACTAAGTCCAAACCTCTACCGTGTTGACTATGCGACGGAACTCTATCAACCACTCATGAATCTGGCTGATGTGGTCATCACTCGTGGTGGTGCCAATACCATTTTTGAGCTCCTTGCTATGGCTAAATTGCATGTCATTGTGCCGCTGGGGCGTGAAGCTAGTCGTGGAGACCAGATTGAAAATGCAGCTTATTTCGTGAAAAAAGGCTATGCAGAGGAGTTGCAAGAGAGCGATTTGACCTTGTCTACTTTAGAAGAAAAAGTAAGCAAGCTTTTGACTCACAAAGAAGACTACCAGAGTACGATGAAGAATTCTCATGAATTAAAATCTGTGGCGGATTTTTATGCGCTACTAAAAAAAGATCTATCATAAGGAAAATCGATGTCAAAGGATAAGAAACAAGAGCCAACACAAGGCAAGGAATTGTCAGAGTGGCAAAAACGAAATCAAGAATATCTTCAAAAAAAGGCTGAAGAAGAGGCTCAACTAGCCAAAGAAAAGGCCCAAGCAGATACCAATAAAAAAGAAGCGGCAAAAGCTCTAGAAGAAGAAGCCACCTTATCAGAGTGGCAGAAGCAGAACCGTGAATATCTGCGCAAAAAGGCTGAAGAAGAGACCAAGGAAGAACAAGAGTCAGACTTATCTGAAGATACTGAGTCAGAAGAGGATTCAGATTCTAATCCTGAAGAGCAGAAGGAAAGTGCAGAAGACCAGTCCTCTCCTGAGAATGAGGAGGAATCTACTGAAACAGAACTAGTAGAAGAAGAGGACGAAACATCTGAAGAAAAATCTGAAGAAACAAAAGTAGAAGAAAAGAGATCTAAGTCTAAGAAAAAGATTGCTAAGCCTTCTATTCCAAGTGTTCATATCTGGCGTGCTGTTACGATTCTAATCCCAAGTTTGCTTGTCTTGTTCTTTTCCATCTATCTTTTGACGCCATACTCAACTTTGAAAAACATAGAGGTTACTGGTACGGTAGAGACCAATGCAGACCAAATCAAAGAGGCTTCAGGGATTCGTGATAGTGACTATACCTTTGATCTACTCCTCAATAAAGACAAACATGCTGAGATGATTAAGTCCAATCACTGGATTGAATCTGCGAGCATTCACTATCAATTCCCGACCAATTTTACCATCCAGGTCAAGGAATACGGGATTGTAGCCTATTATGTTTCTGGAGAGGATCATTATCCGATTCTTTCTAGTGGTACGGTGGAAACTAGTCCAGTTAGTCTAGTCAGTCTTCCTGAAACCTATATGTCTGTACTCTTTAACGATGAGCAGCAAGTCAAAACCTTGATTGAACAACTGGCTGAAGTCAGTCCAGAGATTAAGCAAGCTATCAAAACGATTGAGTTGGCTCCAACTAGTGTAACAAGTGATCTGCTCAAAATTACCATGTATGATACGGATGAGGTTTTGGTTCCGTTATCAGAACTAGGTAAAAAATTGCCTTACTATAGCAAGATTAAACCTCAATTAACAGTGCCAAGCGGTATTGATATGGAAGTTGGGATCTATAGTTATAGTTTGGCGGATAAGGCACTTGAGGAAGAAAGAATCAAGGCCAAAGAAGAGGAGAAGAAAAAGCTGGAAGAAGAAAAGAAAAAACAAGAGGAACAGGGTAATCAAAACCAAACAACTCAACAATCACAGAGTCGCTAAACTTGAGAGTATTCTATCGGCTTGATTGTGAGTCTTGGCTTTAAAGTTCTTCGGATACTAGGTAAGTGGTAAGAGTTTTTAGAAAATCAGATAATTCAATATTTTTAGGAGAACAGAGAAATCTGTTCTCTTTTTTGTTCGCTTAAAATTCTATTTGAAAGGAGTTCGACGATGGTAGGATTAGAGATTGTAATGAATTTAGATACGTTAGAAATCTTTGACGTTATCGATCATGATAAAAATGGAAACAGCGAACAAGCACCTACACCCATCCAATTAAGTTTGTTTGACTCAATGACGTGCATTTGACAGAAGGAGATAATCAGGATGGACAGAGAAGCGCTATACAATGAATTAATTCAAAGCGAACCATTAGGTTTCATTGATCCATTCTCAGATCTTGGGGAGTTTGATCCTCTTCAGCTGAAATTTAAAGAACCCGTAAAGGACTTAGTGAATCGATATTCAGGACAACCATATAGCTTAGCCTGGCAACATAAAATTATGGAAATGCGGAAGTTGTTTATTGCCTATCAGATAGCATTAAATGAAGAAGATAAACAGATTAACTTTCAGCGAAGAACAAGAAGCGAAGAGTCCAAAGAACATGCTACTACTATTATAACAACCTACTTAAAGTTAGGATTTAGTTTTAAAGAGATTGAGAAGCGTGTTTCTTTATCTTACAAGCAACTTCGTCGAGGATGGAGAAGAAGTGATCACATAATGACAAATAGTCCTGAATTTTATAGCAAAAGAGACTTATCTGAAGGTTACTGTTTACCGAGCAAAAAGTTACCTAAAAGTATGAGAATCAATAAGGAGTAATTATCATGAAAGAAGCAGTATTAAAGGAGCGTGTTTGTACTTGGGAACGTCTTCTAGATGAACTATTACAAAACGAAACAAAGGTGGAGAGGGATGAAATTGATTTAATTCCAATTAAAACATCTTGTAGAAAAGAGTATTTCTGGATAGCAGAAGTGAGTGTTGAGAATCAGCACAATACTAGTACTACTGAATATGGGTATTGTCCATTTTGTGGATTAAAAAAACAAGAGATTCTTATAGTTGATTTGTAGAAATTAAAAAATATGAAAAAGATTGATTTATTAAAATGCTTATCCACCATCACAAAAGACGGATTAAGAACACAAAAATTTAAGAATAGCCATCTACAGCTCATCTCTTCAGCTGAAGAAGGAAGACGAGGGTCTGTATTTGCTTATCGTTCAAAAGCAAATATGGTGAAAGCACGTGGTGTTGTTTTAACATCTGTCGAATCATTGTTGGAGAACCAGGATCAGTTTACACACTGGACTCCTAACGTATATTGCTATGGAAGCTATAGCGATGCTGGTCGACGGATTACACGTGGTCACTCTGAGGATAATCTTAGACAGATTAACACATTCTACATTGACTTCGATATTACCTCTGCAGCTGAAGAAATGACGACAGGAGATATTTTAACTGCTTCCTTGGATCTAGGTTTTATGCCGACGTTGATTCTAAAATCTGATAAAGGATTTCAAGCATATTTTGTCTTATCAGAATCGGCCTACGTTACAGCTCATTCTCAATTTCGAGTGGTAAAGGTGGCTAAAGCTATCTCTCAAAATTTGAGAAATTACTTTGCTCAAACTTTACCAGTAGATATGACCTGTAACCATTTTGGAATTGCTCGGATTCCTCGAACTGATAATGTTGAATTTTTTGAAGCTGACTATACCTATTCGTTCCAAGAGTGGTTAGATTGGTCGATGAAGCAATCAGAACTTCCTTTCCCAAGTAAAAAGCCCAATTTGACGGTTATTTCAGGTTCTGAAGGGGTGAAACAGATTGATGAACCCTGGTATCAATTACTGATGAGAGAGGGGAATATCAAAGGTGGAAAAGCCTTGATGGGAAGAAACAATGTTCTTTTTACGCTGGCTCTAGCCAACTTCTCTTCAGGAATCGATCAGGAAGAATGTGAGGAAGTTCTTTCTAGTTTTAATGCAAATCTAGACGAACCACTCTCTTCAGCTGAATATCATAAGATTATCAAAAGCGCCTACTCAGGAAAATATGAAGCTGCTAGTCGTGACTATGTAATGACTTTATGTAAAGCATGGGTCAATCAGGAACTCAAGGCCTCAGATCTCTTTGTGAAGCAACGTTGGTACAAGTTTAAGAAGAAGCGTGCGAATAGAAAGAATAGTCACATGCACGAATGGAAAACAGATGTAATGGACTATTTAGAAGGTTTCTATCAATCCGAAGATCCATTTATCCAGACGACGAAAAAAGAGATACGAGAGAAGTTGAACATTCCTGAGCGTTCATTAGACAAAGTATTAAAGGTTCTCAAAATAGAACAAAAGATCTTCTTCACAGTCAAACACGGCCGTGGAGGAGGCATCAGATTAGCCTCTATCAAAGCAATCTTACTTTCCCTTATCCAGGTAAAGAAAGAACGTCAGGAGGCTTATATGGCCAACATTGCTGCTTTCTTTGAAGAAAGCTTAGAGTTCACTCAGAGAGTGATAGAAAGGGTTAAAGATGCCTTTAAACAAACACAACAACTATCTCTATTTGAGCTTGATATTGGATAATTTTAAAAACCCGCAAACTGCCTTTACATTATATCTATGATTATTGACATAGAATTGGAAATTGATGGAGGAATGATATGATTTTAATTTTAGTTGGATTCTTTAGCCTTATATTTGTTGGAGGAGTTTTAATAATTCTCTCACTTATAGGGATTCGTAAACGAGTTCGTTTAGAAAACGGATATGATTCTGAATTAGAGACAGATCAGCTGGCAATGATTGCCCAAAATAGAAAGTGAGAATAAGAATGAAGTATGTAATTTTTAGTTTTGAATTAGGTGACTATATTTGTAATGGGGAGAATAAAGTTTTAGTTTTTGATACATTGGGACTAGCTTTTCAGTATCTTCAAAAACATTATCGTAAACCACTTCCTGAGCAGAGAAAAAAGAGATTGATTCACTACCCTGATGTTTATCAAGCTCCGTTTAGACTTCTAAAAGTTTGTTAGGAAGGAGACAGGTCGATGTCAGAGTTATTCAAAATTATCCGTGGATACTACCTAACAGGAGTTGGACAAGAACCATTTGCTTATTATTTCAAACTTTCATCGGATAACTTAAAATTTGAGTCTATTTCTGCAGGGGATGTAGCTTTAACTTTTTATCAAAACGAGGAGAGTATTACTAGCATTCCAGCGATTATTAGAGTAGATAGTGTTATCTCGAATGATAAAATGATTTCAGATTATCTGCAGGAGGAGTTGAGAGATCACTATCCAATGTTACCAATTGTCCGTGTATTGGATTCCGAGGAATTTGATCCTTTGCTCTTTCAGGAAGTGATGACAACGTTCACTAACTTAAAATCAGAAATAAAAGAATTGGTCAAGATTGATTATGTTCAAGGTTCTATATTTGATTTTATGGATGAGGAGGAAGTAGTATGAAAGAGCTTTTTAGACACATTAAATTAGCTGTAGGTGCTATTCTAGTTATTTTATTTGTGAGTCTCGCAGTTCTAGGAGGATATAGGATGTATAAAGATCATTTTATCTTAGATTATGATCCTCATCTTACTCAGAAGGAATACCAGAATACTGTACTTGATCAAAATGTAAATCTAGTATTTTATAAAAAAGATTGTCCTTACTGTCAGGTTGGAAAAAGTGTAGTTGTAGATGCAGCCAATAAAGGTTCTTATCCTACATTTTATATTGATATTCAGACAGAAGAAGGTCAAAAGTTGGTAGAAAAATACCAGGTTGAAAAAGCTGCAACTATCATCAAGATTCGTAAGGGAAAAATAAAGAAATATCTATATGCTTCAAGAGATTCAGAGGAAAAGATTGTAGCCGATGAGAAAGGAATCCAGGAGGCCATAAATGACTAAAATGGTAAAGCTAAGTAAATGGGCTGAGACAGCTTTTCAAAATGATTGGGAACTGTGGCGTACTAGGACAAATGAAGGAATGGTTGTTTTAGGAAAATTATCAGATGGAACGTTTACCCTACATCGTTTTAATGATGAGGGAGGACAACTAACACATATTTCGCATGATGAAGCTCTTTGGCTAACATTGGATTTGGCACCTGAAAAGTTAGGCTGTATTTAAGGAGGTAGTATGTATCAAATTTTAAATGCTATTGCGCATGGCGTGGTTGGAACTGTCTTGATTGCGATTTGGTTTGTACCGCTCTTCAAGATAACTATATGTGATAACTTTGGAAATGAAATCAAAACGAAAAGGCTGCCATTGGCATTCTTAATGTTATTAAAAAGTGTTTGGCCGAAAAGTAAGATTTCATTTATTTGGAAAGGATATAAGAGACATGAGAAGAACTAAATCATCTAGTTTGAAGCAAAAAAGAGCTAACAAACATTTAAGAGGTATAAAAAATTACACGCTATCGAGTGAACAAAAAAGTTTCGACGATGTATCAACTTTTGATATGTTGTTTGCAATAAATGTGAAGTATAGAGTTTTTGCAATTTTAGGAGGCGTATCTGGTTTTATTTCGCTAGTTTTAGTATCAGTAAATCTCTTTTTAGGATTTAATGCGTATGTAATTGTAAATTTAGTTAATATGAGTCCAACTTTTCTAAAATTATTAGGAGCAAAAGAAGTTTCTTTTATGACAGTATTTGAATTATTTTATTTTGGAAGTGTCGAGTCAATGAGAGATATGTTTGCAACTATTTTTGTAGCTATTATAGTTTTTTCTTTATCATTATTTATAATTTGGGCTACTGAAAAAAAGACAGATATAAACTCTTTAACAAATCAGTATTATGAAAAAATTAGGAAGGAGAAATAAAATGTCTACTTTAATCGAAATATCCAAACGATGGATTGAAAAGATAAAATCTAGCCCAATTTTGAAACCATTTATTAAGATTAAAGTTTGGTTTCAAGAGAATATTATTAAGAGAAAACTAGTTATTTTCTCAATGTTGTTTGTAACCTGGTTGACCCTTTTGATGGGAGCAATTTTCTCACCACAAAGACAAACATATACTTCAGAACAACTCAAAACAAAGCAAGTTTTTGCAAATGGTAGTGGTGAGATGAAACTGGTCAGCCAGGAATATTCACCAGATACTGGAATTATTGTTTTACAATTTGAGACGAAAGATGCTACAACTTCGATAGATCGGGGCATCGATGCCAAACGATTGAAATGGAAACTCTATGCGCAACATAAAGACTCAAAAATAGAAATGGATGTTGTCCCAATCATTGATAATAAAGTATCAGTTATTATTAAAGGAGTTCCGAAAAATTTTGGTGCATTTGCGATCGATGTGACAAATCAGACAGTTGCTTCTAGCTCAATTGATGTGAATATTTCATCACCATCTAGTGACTCTAAAAAGGTTTCTCAGAAGAAATCTGAAGAAGATGACACTGTACAATTCTTTGTAACTCCTCAAAATACTCAGCTTGAAATTAAAGCTATTGAGGTTGTCTCCAGAGAAGAATTTACTCTTCAGGAAATAGAAAAAGAGATCAATTTCCAGAATGAACAGTCTCAAAAATTGACAACCTCAATTGCTCAATTAAAGGAATCAATTGAAGATGATAATTCACGAAAAGCGAGTCTTCAAGCGGAAGCAAAATATCTAACAGGTGATGATCTCGAAGCCAATCAAAAGAATATTGCTACGCTGGATACAAACATTGAAACGAAGAATAGAACCATCGAAACAGCCTATAAAAACATTGAAAAGTTGAAGGCTAAATTGGAGTCTTTGGATAAGAAAAAACAGGCAGTCAAAGATGGAACATTTGAATTTTCAAATCCTATTGAAACTGTAGAAATGAATTAAAGTGAGATAAAATAAAATGAAAAATTTAATTAAAATGGTAAAAGGAACTGATAAATTGGGATATAAATTATCTGCGATTTGTGGAATAAATTGGCTGGTTGGTCAGATGTTTAAATGGCAATCTTTAGTGTTTGAAATGATAGCGTGTGCTGTTCTGGTTAAAATAATATCAGAAGCACTTGAAATTAGTTCAAATTATTTAGGATTTTTAATGATTATTTTTATCCTAGCTGTTCCTTTTTCAAAATTGCGTTTTGGTGTTGAGAGATTTATTTTTTCATTTTTTGAAAGTGTTGTGTTAGGCTTGATTTTTTCCATAGCAGTAGTTTTTCCATTTCAAGAGAATGAATCATCGTTCTGGCTTTTAGCCACAATCTTTAGTATCGGTATTTATTATTTCATGAAGTGGTTTCAAGCAAAACTTTTTCAGCGTTATCTATTCAAAAATATCTTAAACAAGGATTACCTTGGAATCCGAAAATTAAAAGATAAGTTACCTCCTAAAATCAATCTTTTTACGGATGCTGATGAAGCTGATGCAAACCAACGAATGATTACGATTAACCAGCGAGCAGTGAAAAAGGATTATCAAGATATTGTAGAATTAAGTTTTTTGAATAGAGAAAAACGGACAGGTATTTCCTATCATAGAAAATCATGGAATGGTTCTGAAGCTCCTCTTGAAAGAGAATTTGTAGATATTGAAGAATGGTATCATCCAGTATTTAGTGTCTTCCCATTTGGGAAAAAACATGATCTTTATTTCAGCTTGATTCAATTTGATGTAAGTAAAAAGAGTGCGTTTTCTATGAAAGGTGAGTTTGTGTTTACCAACAAATAGTAGTCAAAAATCTCCTTAATTTTTGAATTAAGGGGATTTATTTTTTATGATTGTCCCTTTAAAAAATTTTTTTCAGTTATCTCTTATACTAGAATCAATCAAAAAAAGAAAGGCAGAAAAATGAAAGAACAACTTAAATTAGCACCAAAGGAAAATCAACCAGTTAGAAAGCATCGTACTGTATTCACAAGTACAAAAGGTTTAATTAGAAAACAGAAATGGGTTGTGCTGGATATTGATGAATATGGAATAACCTATCATAGTAATCCAGGGTATAAAGGAGAAATGTTTTCTTCAATGTACCTCGTTCTACAGGAAATTAAAATTGATGAACGTTCTTTCACACTAACCATCAAGAAAAATGATCATGAAGTTTATGTGATTGATTTGAAAAAATTAGATGGCGATTTGTGGAACAACTTCCAAATTATAAAAGAAAAAATTACCAGCTTTGCAGGAAATAAATTAAGGAAATAAGAAATACGAAATTAGAAAAAAGGAGAAGTAATCATGGCTAAAAATGATTTAACAAAAATTGATAATCAACTGGAAGAGGCAAAGAAAAGAGTTGCCCTTTTGGAAAAGGAACGTAAAGAAGCAGAAGAGAATCTTCAAAAACAAATTGGTAAAATCTATGTTCAAATTCAATTGAAGAAAAATAAAAATCAGTCGTATGAATCAATTCTTGAAGAGTTAAAAATGGAATTAAACCTCATCAAAGAAGATGAAAAAGAACAACGTTTAGCAGCTAAGAAAAATCGTGAAGAAGGAAACTTTCCAGCTGAAAATCAGTCTTAATTTTTGAGTTTTGAACTTCTAAATGAAGTCAAAAACGGTGTAAGCAAAAGTGTGTAAAAAGGAAAAACAGTGTAAGTATAACACCTACAAAGTGTGTAAAGGTAAGTATAGCATGTGTGTGTAAGTAGGTGAAACCGAGAAAATTGATATCATTGGAAACGTTGATACTATCAACATATCACGGCACGTGATATCAGTTTCCCTTATGCTCTTTTCTACCACAACACACTAAAAAAGGACCTTAGTCCCTCTGTGTGTGTTAGTGTGTTGAAAAACCGCAAAAATAGAACCGTATCGGTTCGTGATGTTGCGAGGTTGAAGTTTTCTTTTTTGCTTCTTTTTGCTTTTGCTTCGACAAAAGAAAAAAGAAGTCCTGTTTTTGGGACAATAAATAATAAGATGGAGGATACAGATGGACATTCTCATTAGAGGATTAGCACAGGAAGAGGTTAGCTACCTAAAATCTCTTGCCAATAAAAATAAAGCCAAGTCATTTAATGATTTTCTGCTCTCAATTTGTCGTGAAAAAATTGAGTACGGAAAATTTAATCGTGCTCAAGATTTGTATGTTGCTCATTTGGAAAATATGAAATTAGCTTCTGACCATGTTCTTGAACAAATGAAAAAACAGACAAGGATACTCTCTGAATTTGAAGAAAAAATGGATTGTTATGGTGATCATATTTCACGTTGGTTAGAGTATGAAGGTGAGGTAGAAATTGATGGCTAAAAATTTTTTAATTAGAAATGTTCCTGATGATATGTTTGAGCAACTTCAGGCCATTTCAAAAAAATATAACTATCC
>NZ_JASHBX010000008.1:0-118608 GCF_047464415.1 Streptococcus infantis
TTGGCTTGAACACCTTTATTGTATCGCGTTTGGAGTTTTTTTGGTATAACCTTCGACGCGCACCCGCATAGCGGGTGGTTTATTTGTCTCGCACCTAACGGAGCGAGACGGACTGAAAGTCACATAACAAAAAAAGCAACGGCGCCGTTGCTTTTTTTCTGTGTTACCCTTGCCTTCAAATATAGAACATTGATACTAAAGAAAGAAAAATAACTCCAAGACCGATAATTAAAAAGGAAGCTAAATGGACACTCGGTAGAAAGGTCATTAACCCTTTCGCAATCGGCATAAAGAGAATCGCTAGTGTAAAAATGGTACTCAATACCCTCCCCAGATAGTCTCCGTCAACCTTGGTCTGTACTTGTGTAAAGAAGTGAATATTAAAAATTGTCATAAATAATTCACAAACTAGGTTTCCTGAAAAAGTGAGAAAATTAGGCAGTGGCAGTCCCATCATGAAAACTCCTACTCCTGTGAGGATCAATAAGAACAAAAGTGTATTCATACTGGATTTAAATTTATTTGCAATCAATGCTCCGATGATTGAGCCAATTGCACCCATGGTTAAGATAGTTGCATAGGCTCCGTCTACACCATAAAGTTTATTTGAAAAAGGGAGCAAAAACTCAAAAGCTGCAAAAAAGAAATTCACACTGGAAGCCACTAACAAGAGAAAGAAAATTTCTTTTTGATGCCAGATATAGTGTAAACCATCTTTGATATCTGCAAAAATATCTTTCCCTGTAAAACTCTTCTGCTCTTGAACCTTTGGTTCTTCTTTGGGAAGTAAAGCGACTAGGGCAAAAGCGATGAAAAAAGTCAAAGCATCTAATAAGAGCGTCAGATGGAGACTAGCAAATTGTAAAACAAGGAAAGAAAGCACCGGAGAACTGACTCCTACAACCTGTAAAACTAACTCCAAGCGAGAGTTATAGGTCACTATCTCGTCCTTTGCTACCACCTCTGTGATAATAGCTTTATTGGCAGGCCGAGAAAAAGCAAAGGCAATGGCCTGGACAATATTAGCAAAGATCAAAGCTCCAATCATCCAGTTATCATTTCTGATAAAAGAAATGACCAGACAGAGAATCCCACAAACCAAGTCTGTTGTCATCAAAATCTTGCGACGGGAAAAACGGTCTGAAATCACGCCTCCAAATGGATTAGCTAGTATAGCTGTCACCAACTCAGAAATCTGATAAATCCCTAGAACGGTTTGCCCAATCGTTCCCATCGATGCCAACCAAACACTATTCCCATAATCATAGAGCATATTTCCTAGTTTGTTAATAGCTCCACGACTAATCAACTGTACTGCATATCGATTCATAAAAACTCCTCTCAAATTTTGAAACTATTGTATCAAAACTTGAAGGAGTTTCTCATTTTTCCCTTATTTGGGAAATTAATTTTTTACAAATTTATCGTAATGTTCCTGATAGTAAGCTACCTGCTCCGGAAGACCTAGCACATCAAAAATATGCATTGCTTCCTGCATTTGTTTACAACCTTCTTCTTTTTGCCCCTTCTGATAAAGAGAGAATCCTTTAAGATAGTGGAAAACATTACGCTCATAGAGTTTGATGCTCTTACCTATGATCTTCACTATATAAGCTTCAAAGTAGCTGGCATTTTCAAAAGCAAGATGTTCTAAACAATGCTGGTAACAATTAAGAGCTAAAATCAAGACCAGTTTTCGATGGCGACCAATTTCTTGATAAAATTCTTCCCTCTCCATCACTTCTCTACCAAGTCGAGAAACATAGTCAACATCATAGAAGCTATAGAGATTACCAAATAGAATCAACTCATACATGGTCCATTCATCCGTTTGGAAAAGATAATCTGCCACCTTATCCAGATCACCTTGCTTCATAGTGAAGCTAGCATCTCTTTGACAAATCAGACCTTGTAACAAAATCCAGTTCAGCTCAAAATAGAGGGGATTTGTTGAACTCTTAGCCTTTTCAAGTTGTTCTTCTTGAAGTTTTTGAAAACCTGCAATATCATTTGAGTAGTAAAGTGGAATAATCTGAGCCATCAAGCCAACATGCTCATGATGTTGAAAATTTCTAGTCTTATCCATAAAATTCTCAATCGTCACATGAATATTATCTAATATTTCAAAGAAACGAGATGCAGTCAGATCCGACTCCCCCAATTCAAAGCGAGATAATTGGGAGGTTGAACAGGCCTCTCCTGCAGCTTCTTTTAGAGAGTAATTTTTACTGATTCGAAATGCACGAAAAACTTTTCCAAGATTTTCCATCTTACACCTGCTCCGATAATTCTTCCCACTCTAGCATTGCTTCTTCTTGACGATGGCTAATTTTATCCAGTTCTGCTTGTAATTGCATGAGTTCATCTGCATCATTGGTGGTATGCATTTGTTCAGAGATAGCTTGGGCTTGAGTTTCCAGTTCTTCGATTTCTGTCTCAAGATTTTCAATTTGTCTCATTAACTTACGAAGTTCTTTTTGACTTTCCTTTTGGGCTTGGTAGTCATTAACTGGAGAAGCCTCTTTTTCTTGGCTAACAGCTGCCGCTTCTTCTGCTTGGCTAGCTGCTAGCTCTGCTTTTTTATCAACATAATAGTCATAATCACCTAGATAAAGAGTTGAGCCATTTTCAGATAATTCTAGAACATGAGTGGCTACACGATTAATAAAGTAACGGTCATGGCTGACAAATAGAAGAGTCCCATCAAAGTCAATCAGGGCATTTTCCAAGACTTCCTTGCTATCGATGTCTAAGTGGTTTGTCGGCTCATCGAGGATCAAGAAGTTATTGTTTTCCATGGAAAGTTTAGCCAGAAGCAAACGCGCTCGTTCACCACCTGACAGCATTCCAACTGATTTCTTAACATCGTCACCAGAAAAAAGGAAGGCACCTAGGCGATTACGGATTTCAACTTCAGGGGTTAATTTAAAATCATTCCAGAGTTCGTCTAAGACCGTATTGCTCGGTGTCAACTTGCTCTGAGTCTGGTCATAGTAACCAACCTCAACATTAGCACCAAAGCGCTTTTCACCCTTGATAAAGGGAATCTGGTCCACAATAGACTTAATAAAGGTTGACTTACCAATGCCGTTTGGACCAACAATGGCAATAGCGTTCATCTTACGAAGATCAAGGCTGATGGGTTCTGATAAGATTTCACCATCATAGCCGATAGCAGCATTTTCAACTGTCAAAACGACATTACCAGATACTCTATCAGAATGGAAGGTCATATTAGCTGATTTCTTGCCAGCTTCAGGCTTGTCCAAGCGCTCCATTTTCTCCAGTTGCTTGCGTCGGGATTGCGCTCGTTTGGTTGTCGATGCTCGAACAAGATTTCGATTGACAAAGTCTTCTAAGGCAGCAATTTCCTTCTGTTGTTTTTCATAGTTCTTAGCTTCAGTTGCGAGTTTTTGCTCCTTCTGCTCCACAAAGCTCGAGTAGTTTCCTACATATCTGTCCAAAGAATGCTTGGTTAAGTCAAGTGTTATGGTTGCAACCTTATCGAGGAAATAACGGTCATGACTGACGATAATGAGGGCACCACTATAATTTACTAAATAGTTTTCTAACCAGGCAATGGTTTCAATATCTAGGTGGTTAGTCGGCTCATCCAAGACCAAGAGATTAGGTTTTTCAAGAAGCATTTTGGCTAGCGCTAGACGAGTATTTTGACCACCAGATAACTCTGCAATTTTCATCTGCCACATAGACTCGTCAAACTTGAAGCCATTTAAGATAGCACGAATATCGGCTTCATAGGTAAATCCTCCAGCCTGACGAAAATTTTCTGATAGGCGATCATAGTCAGACATGAGTTTATCTAGTTCTGCTCCAGTCTTTTCCCCCATCTCCAACTCCATCTGGCGAAGTTGTCTTTCAGTACGACGCAAGTCATCAAATACATGTAGCATTTCATCGTAAATGGTGTTCTCAGACTCAAAACGGCTATCCTGTGCTAGATATGAGAGGGAAATATCTTTTTTCTTATTGATTTCACCAGTGGTTGGCTCCTCTTCTCCAACCAATATCTTGAGCAAAGTAGACTTCCCAGCACCATTTTTCCCAACGAGGGCAATACGGTCTCTTTCATCTACTTGTAGGTTTATATTATCAAAAAGAACCTCTCCTGCAAAAGAACGTTCAATTTTATTAGCTTGTAAAATAATCATACAGTTAGTATAGCATGTTTCGGTAAGCCATTCAAGACTTGTTGTTTAGCTCTATTCATAACTTTTCAGAAACTCACGCTAACGTTTTACTAAAACTTCAAATCGTGGTATAATGTAAGCGATTAGATTATATATTAAAGGAGATTTCCTATGGCTTATCAAGAAAACTACCAAAAATGGCTTGATTTCGCAGAACTTCCAGATTACCTTCGTCAAGATTTGGAAAACATGGACGAGAAAACTAAAGAAGACGCATTCTATACCAATCTTGAATTTGGTACTGCTGGTATGCGTGGACTGATTGGTGCTGGTACTAACCGCATTAATATCTACGTTGTTCGTCAAGCAACCGAAGGTTTGGCTCGTTTGATTGAGTCAAAAGGTGGAAACGAAAAAGAACGTGGTGTAGCCATCGCTTATGATAGCCGTCACTTCTCTCCAGAATTTGCCTTTGAATCTGCAGCAGTTCTTGCTAAACACGGTATTAAATCTTATGTTTTTGAAAGTCTCCGTCCAACACCAGAACTTTCATTTGCTGTTCGTCACCTCAACTGCTTCGCAGGTATCATGATTACTGCTAGCCACAACCCTGCTCCTTTTAATGGTTACAAGGTTTACGGAGAAGACGGTGGTCAAATGCCTCCACACGATGCTGATGCTTTGACAACTTACATCCGTGCTATCGAAAATCCATTTGCTGTTGAAGTTGCTGATGTAGAAGCTGAAAAAGCATCTGGTTTGATTGAAGTTATTGGCGAAGCAGTCGATACCGAATACCTCAAAGAAGTTAAAGATGTGAACATCAACCCAGCTTTGATTGAAGAGTTTGGTAAGGACATGAAGATTGTCTACACTCCTCTTCACGGTACTGGTGAAATGTTGGCTCGTCGTGCTCTTGCTCAAGCAGGATTTGACTCTGTTCAAGTAGTTGAAGCTCAAGCAACTCCAGACCCAGACTTCTCAACTGTTAAATCTCCAAACCCAGAAAACCAAGCAGCCTTTGCTCTTGCAGAAGAACTTGGTCGCCAAGTAGGGGCTGATGTTCTTGTTGCAACTGACCCTGACGCTGACCGTGTCGGTGTTGAAGTCCTTCAAAAAGACGGAAGCTACCTTAACCTTTCAGGTAACCAAATCGGTGCCATCATGGCTAAGTACATCTTGGAAGCTCACAAAAATGCTGGTACACTTCCAGAAAATGCAGCCCTTTGCAAATCTATCGTATCAACTGACTTGGTAACGAAGATTGCTAAAAGCTACGGCGCAACTATGTTCAACGTCTTGACTGGTTTCAAATTTATCGCTGAAAAAATTCAAGAATTCGAAGAAAAACACAATCACACTTACATGATGGGATTTGAAGAAAGCTTCGGTTACTTGATTAAACCATTCGTGCGTGATAAAGACGCTATCCAAGCTGTTCTTGTTGTTGCTGAACTTGCAGCTTACTACCGTTCACGTGGTTTGACTCTTGCAGATGGTATCGAAGAAATCTACAAAGAGTACGGCTACTATGCTGAAAAGACAATCTCTGTTACCCTCTCTGGTGTTGACGGTGCTGAACAAATCAAAGCAATTATGGCTAAATTCCGCAACAATGCACCAAAAGAATGGAATGCAACAACTATCACTGTCGTTGAAGACTTTAAAGCACAAACATCTACTGCCGCTGATGGAACAGTTACAGCTTTAACTACTCCTCCAAGTGATGTATTGAAATACACACTTGCTGATGGATCATGGATTGCAGTTCGCCCTTCAGGTACTGAACCAAAAATCAAGTTCTACATTGCAGTTGTTGGTGAAAGCAACGAAGATTCACAAGCTAAGATTGCTAACATCGAAGCTGAAATCAATGCCTTTGTAAAATAAAAAACTATTTAAAGGTCGGGAAAAATCCTGACCTTTATTTTTGATGATAAAGTAAAAGCTGACTGTAATTTATGTCTTCTTCTATCTCTTTTGACCAGAACTTTAGTTGCTATTTCTTTAAAGATATAGAAATATAGGACTAGAAAATCAGACTTAGTCTACTGCTTTCTGCACCACCATCTATTCGCGTATCAAAACTGAGCAATTTTAGAAACTTTATGGCATACTAGACATATCAATGAAAGCGAGCTAATCTCATGGAACAATTTTTAGAAAACATCAAAGATCTTGAAGTTACAACTGTAGCGCGTGCTCAAGAAGCACTTGACAAGCAAGAAACTGCAACTTTCTTTATCGGACGCAAAACTTGTCCTTACTGCCGTAAATTTGCTGGTACATTGGCTGGTGTAGTAGCTGAAACCAAAGCGCACATCTACTTCATCAATAGCGAAGAACCAAGTCAACTTGAAGCTTTACAAGACTTCCGCTCACGCTATGAAATCCCTACTGTACCAGGATTCGTCCATGTTGCAAATGGACAAATCAATGTCCGTTGCGACTCTTCAATGTCAGCTCAAGAAATCAAAGAATTTGCTGGCTTGTAAAATAGTCTATAAAAAAGAAGGCTTGTGCCTTCTTTTTTATATCTCCGTCAATGGTGTTGCAGTGTCTGGTGAAGTATCGTAAACTTGAAAGTCTACTCCAACTCCAAGATCTGCTTGAGCTAACTGATTAACCATGGTCATGTGGGCCAGCTCTTTGATATTATTTTCCTTGGACAAATGGCCTAGGTAAATCTTCTTGGTACGATTACCTAGTGTGCGAATCATGGCGTCTGCTCCATCCTCGTTTGAGAGGTGACCAAGGTCAGACAGGATGCGTTGTTTGAGTCGCCATGCGTAAGATCCTGCTCGCAGGATTTCCACATCATGATTTGACTCGATTAGATAGCCATCTGCGTTCTCGACAATGCCAGCCATACGGTCACTAACATAGCCCGTATCCGTCAGCATAACAAAGCTCTTATCATCCTTCATAAAACGATAAAACTGGGGCGCCACTGCATCATGACTCACACCGAAACTCTCGATATCGATGTCGCCAAAGGTTTTAGTTTTTCCCATCTCGAAAATATGCTTTTGCGATGAGTCAACCTTACCAAGATACTTACTATTTTCCATAGCCTGCCAAGTTTTCTCATTGGCATAAAGATCCATGCCGTACTTGCGAGCAAGAATCCCCACACCGTGGATATGATCTGAATGCTCATGGGTTATCAAGATAGCATCCAAATCCTCTGGTTTACGATTGATTTCACTCAAAAGGCTTGTAATTTTTTTGCCAGAAAGTCCCGCATCTACTAAAATTTTCTTTTTTGGTGTTTCCAAGTAAAATGAATTTCCACTGGAACCCGATGCTAAAATACTGTATTTAAAACCGATATCACTCATTCTAGTCTTCTAGTTCATCCTCCCAAATCTCTTCTTTCACGGCATCTTTATCGTATGGAAGTACGATGGTAAAAGTAGAGCCCTTGCCATATTCACTCTTGGCCCAGATAAAGCCCTTATGTTGCTTGATGATTTCCTTGGCGATAGCCAATCCTAGTCCTGTTCCACCCTGAGCACGACTTCTTGCCTTGTCAACACGATAAAAACGGTCAAAAATCTTTGGTAGATCTTCTTTAGGAATCCCAAGCCCTTGGTCCGAAATTGATAAAATCATCTGATCATCTGTAGTCTTCATGCTTACAGTGATTTTTCCACCATCTGGTGAATACTTGATAGCATTATTCAGGATATTGTCAATCACCTGGGTCATCTTATCCGTATCAATCTCAATCCAAACAGAGTTAATCGGATAATCTCTCACCAACTCGTACTTCTTCTCCTCATCCTGACTTTTCATCTTATCAAAACGATTGAGAATAAAAGTGATAAAGGCAGTAAAGTTAATCAACTCAACATCCAAGTGACTGGTCTCATTATCAATCCGTGAGAGGTGCAAGAGGTCCGTCACCATCCGCATCATACGGTTGGTTTCATCCAGAGAAACCTTGATAAAATCTGGAGCAACTGGTTCTGTTAGGGCTCCCTCATCCAAGGCCTCAAGGTAGGATTTTACACTGGTCAAAGGTGTACGCAATTCATGACTAACGTTCGAAACGAAAAGCCTTCTCTCACGCTCTTCTTTCTCTTGTTCAGTCGTATCATGTAAGACTGCTACTAGACCAGAGATAAAGCCAGACTCCCTCCGAATCAAGGCAAAGCGCACGCGCAAACTGATATACTCGCCATTAAGATTCTGCGAATAAATCATCAACTCAGGACTTTGGGTAATGAGGTCTCTCAGTTCATACTCTTCTTCAATTTTGAGTAATTCTAGGATATTTTGATTAAGAGCATCATCACTTTCAATGCCTAGTTGTCTCTTGGCCATATCATTGATCATAGTGATCTGGCCACGACGATTGGTCGCAAGTACTCCGTCAGTCATATAGGACAGGATACTATGCAACCTTTTACTCTCTTGTTCGAGATTTTCCTGAGTCAGACGGATTACTTCAGACAAATCATTAAGATTGTTGGTGATATTGGTAATCTCTGAACTTCCCTGCATATCCAAAACCTGAGAATAATCACCAGCAATCAAATCCTTGACCTTCTGATTTAGCTGTTTTAGGCGAATATTATCGCGACGACTTTCCAGTAAGAGAAAAGTAACCAGCATAATAAAGCCAATTAGGATGAGGATAAAGATAAAGTCACTCGTCAAAATTGTTTGTTTAATTACTTCAATCATTATTTCTCATGTAATATCCTACTCCACGACGAGTTAGGATGTATTCAGGTCTACTTGGTGTATCTTCAATCTTCTCACGCAAGCGTCGAATGGTTACGTCTACTGTACGGACATCCCCAAAGTAGTCATACCCCCAAACAGTCTCAAGGAGGTGCTCACGGGTGATCACTTGACCAATATGTGACGCTAGGTGATACAAGAGCTCAAACTCACGGTGAGTCAACTCTAGCTCCTCTCCATATTTCTTAGCGACATAAGCATCTGGGAGAATCTCCAAGTCACCGATTTGCAGACTTTGAAGTTTCGTTTCAGGCTCTTGGTTATCACCAGAAACTAACTCCGTACGGCGAAGTAAGGCTTTAACACGTGCTTGGAGTTCACGATTTGAAAATGGCTTAGTCACATAGTCATCCGCCCCAAGTTCAAGACCAATAACCTTATCAAACTCACTGTCTTTAGCTGAAAGCATGATAATAGGAACACTACTTGTCTTACGAATGGTTTTAGCAACTTCAAGTCCATCAATCTCAGGAAGCATCAAATCCAAGATAATAATATCTGGTTGCTCAGCTTCAAATTGCTCAAGTGCTTCACGACCATTAAAAGCAGTTACAACTTCATAACCCTCCTTGGTCATATTGAATTTAATAATATCTGAGATGGGTTTTTCATCATCTACAATAAGTATTTTTTTCATTTAGTCACCTTTTTCCTTATCTCATTATACCAAAAAAATGTAAAGAAAACACGAAAGACCGATGCTAGTGGCTTCTTTTCAAATAGGCTTGCCAGATTTTTTGCTGGGGTTTGGCTAGAGGATAATTGATTAATTCTTCTGGACTTAACCAAAGGACTTCTCTATCAGCATATTCCTGTGTCTCAGTAACTTGTCCTGCAATTATCTGGATATGCCATTTACGATGGCTAAAAACATGTTTGATCTCTTCAAATCGTAGGTCATGCCAATCAACTTCTAAATCATAGTCTTGTTCAAAACTTTCCTGTGGAGATGGTCCCAGTTCTAGAATTGGTTCAGAAACCTGACTGAAAAGGTCCAAGTCTTGAGTTTGGTCTGAGAATTCATCAACTTCAATCAAGGGAAAATGCCAAAATCCAGCCAAGAGTTTTTCACTCTCATTCTTTTCCAAAAGGAACTGCCCCTGACTATTTTGCACCACAAGAGCCTTTAGATAAATAGGAATTGGCTTTTTCTTGGGCGCCTTGATAGGATAGCGATCCATAGTCCCGTGCAGATAGGCTGCGCTAAATTCCTTAACTGGACTCTCTTGAGGTCTAGGATTGACAGGAGCCTCAATATCTGAACCTAAATCCATCAAAGCCTGATTGAAATCACCTGGACGATCTGGATCAATCAGAACTTCCATCATGGCTTGAAATATTTTACGATTACTAGGATTTCCAATATCATGATTGACTTCAAATAATCGTGCCAAAACACGCATGACATTGCCATCTACTGCAGGCTGGGGAAGATTAAAAGCAATACTAGAAATTGCACCAGCAGTATAAGGACCAATCCCTTTTAAGCTTGAAATGCCTTCATAAGTTGACGGGAACTTGCCTTCAAATTCACTCATAATCTGTTGAGCGGCTGTTTGCATATTGCGAACACGAGAATAATAGCCAAGTCCTTCCCAGGCTTTTAATAAGCGCTCCTCAGGAGCATTTGCTAAGCTTTCTACGGTCGGAAACCAGTCTAAAAAACGTTCATAATAGGGAATGACGGTATCAACTCGAGTCTGCTGCAACATAATTTCAGATACCCAGATATGATAAGGATTCTTACTCCGTCTCCAAGGTAAATCCCGCTTGTTTTCGTCATACCAAGCTAATAATTTTTGACGGAAAGAGAGAATCTTGTCCTCTTCCCACATGGTCACACCATATTTCTCCAAATCTAACATATTTCTAGTATAGCATAACCTTTTAGGATACTCAAAAAATCAAGATAAGGCCAGATAAAACATTCTCTTAAACTCTATTAGAAAATTAGCAATTTAGCCTTTCCAAACCAGCTGATCCTATCATTTTCCCTTCTTTTTTGATATAATAAATTTAATGATTCTTCAAAGGAGGCATCTATGCGTTTTAATCAATTCAGTTACTATCCTGTAAGCCAGCAAGAAGCTTTACAGGAATTATCCAACCTTGGATTCAAGCTTGACCAATCAAATTCTGATAAAGAACTGTTTGAAGCTTTTGTTAGAACTTGTTTTTTCAATTACAAAAATACGGATTATCCCCTCTCAACTTTAGCGGTTGATAAAGAAACTGATCTGCTCACTTTCTTCAATTCTGATCGTGAATTAACTGCAGAAATTTTCTATACTGTTGCCTTTCAGTTGCTTGGTTTCAGTTACTTGACAGACTTTGAAGATTGTCTTGCTTTTCATAAAGAAACGGCATTCCCTATTGTATACGGAGATTTGATTGACAATCTCTATCAACTCCTTAACACGCGCACTAAAAAGGGAAATACCTTGATCGATCAATTGGTTAGCGATGGTCTTATCCCTGAGGACAATGATTACCACTACTTCAATGGCAAGAGCTTGGCAACCTTCTCTGCAAACAATGTTATTCGTGAAGTTGTTTATGTAGAGAGTCGTATTGATTCTGATAATGATGGCCTACCTGACCTCGTCAAAGTCAACATCATCCGTCCGTCTTACCATGGCAAAATTCCAGCTGTTATGACGGCAAGTCCATACCACCAGGGAACTAATGACAAGGCTAGTGATAAGGCCCTCTACAAAATGGAAGGTGAATTAGCAGTCAAAGAACCTCACGAGATTAGCTTAGAAGAACCAAGTATTAGTTTTGTTGAACCAGTTGGCCAAGCAGAACTCGTTCCAGAAGCCGAAGAAAAACTGACTCATATCAATAGCAGTTACACACTTAACGACTACTTCCTTCCAAGAGGATTTGCAAATATCTACGTATCTGGTCTTGGTACAAAGGATTCTCAAGGTCAGATGACTAATGGTGACTACCGACAAGTTGAAGCCTATAAAAATGTCATTGATTGGCTCAATGGCCGTTGTCGTGCCTTTACAGACCATAGTCGTGAACGTCAAGTCAAGGCTAACTGGTCCAACGGTAAGGTAGCAACTACTGGTCTTTCTTATCTAGGAACAATGTCTAATGGTCTTGCTACTACAGGAGTTGATGGTTTAGAGGTCATCATTGCTGAAGCCGGTATTTCTTCTTGGTACAACTATTACCGAGAAAATGGTCTGGTAACAAGCCCTGGTGGCTATCCAGGGGAAGACTTCGATTCATTAGATGAATTAACTTATTCTCGTAATCTCTTAGCTGGTGACTATATTCGTGGAAACGAGGCTCATAAAGATTCTATAGAAGAACTGAAGAAAAATCTAGACCGTAAAACTGGTGATTATAACCAATTTTGGCATGATAGAAACTACCTTCTTAATGCTGAAAAAGTTAAGGCTGAAGTTGTCTTTACCCACGGTTCGCAAGACTGGAATGTAAAACCACTTCACGTCTATCAAATGTTCAATGCTCTTCCAAGTCATATTAATAAACACCTCTTTTACCATAACGGCGCCCATGTTTATATGAACAACTGGCAGTCTATTGATTTCCGTGAATCCATGAATGCCCTTTTGACACAGAAATTATTGGGTCAAAGCACTGACTACCAACTTCCAAGAGTCGTTTGGCAAGACAATACAGCTCCTCAAACATGGATGACATTAGATGATTTCGGAAATCAAACTGACCAAAAAACTTTCACATTAGGTACTGAAGAAGCTGTCATTCAAAACCACTATCAAGGCTCAGACTTTGAACGATTTGGAAAAACTTACCAAACCTTTAACAATGAACTCTATCAAGGGAAAGTCAATCAAGTTACGATTGACCTGCCAGTGACAGAAGAACTTCATCTTAATGGGCGTGTTAAACTAAATCTTCGTCTCAAGTCAAGCACTAATAAAGGACTACTTTCTGTCCAACTTCTCGAACTTGGTCAAAAGAAATATCTTCAACCGTATCCAGGAGTCTTGTCTGCTCGTACTATTGATAATGGCCGTTACCATATGCTAGAAAACCTTTGCGAGCTACCATTTAGCCCAAACGCTCAACGTGTTATCACCAAAGGCTATCTCAATCTTCAAAACCGTTATGATTTATTGAAAATTGAGGAAGTTAAGCCTGATGAATGGATGGAATTTCAATTTGAACTCCAACCAACTATTTACAAACTAAAAGAAGGCGATACAGTACGTCTCGTTCTTTACACAACAGACTTTGAGATTACTGTACGTGACAATACAGACTATCACTTGACTGTCGACCTTGCACAGTCCAATCTTGAGATACCTTTTCAAAGGGAGGTAACTGTAGATGAACAAAGCCGAGCAAAGACACCAGCTCATCCGAGCCCTAATCACTAAACAAAAAATTCATACCCAAACTGAATTACAAGAACTACTGATTGAAAACGGAGTACAAGTCACACAAGCAACACTTTCAAGAGACATCAATCTGATGAATCTTTCTAAGATTCGTGAAGGTGAACACTCTTATTATTCAATCAACACTGGCTCTACATCCAAGTGGGAAAAACGGCTAGAAGTGTATATGGAGGAAGCCCTCTACATGATGCAACCTGTCCAACACCAGGTTGTCATCAAAACCTATCCAGGATTAGCACAGTCCTTCGGATCCATCTTGGATGCCCTAAACTTCCCTGAAATTGTAGCTACTATCTGTGGAAATGATGTCTGTTTGGTTATCTGCGAGGATAAGGAACAAGCTCAATCTTGCTTTGAGCGCCTCAAACAGTTTGCACCACCTCTATTTTTTGATCGCTAACAAAATCCCGTGATGATAATCATCACGGGTTTATTTTATGATTTGTTATTTTCAGCTTGCTTTTTAGTTCTTGCTAGTCTCAAAGCACGATTTGGATTGAGGCGATTAAATAATTCTTCTAACTTCTTCTCATTCCAGACATCTGCTGCAGAAACAAAATTTCCATCAGCATCTCGGAAAGATATCGGTTTATCTCCCATCGCTATCTCCTAGTCTACAAATTCAAACTCAAACTTACCGATACGAACCAAATCTCCATCCTTGGCACCACGGGCGCGGAGAGCTTCATCGACTCCCATACCTCGCAACTGACGTGCAAATTTCATAACAGACTCATCACGATCAAAGTTAGTCATGTTAAAGAGTTTGATGAGTTTTTCACCTGAAAGTACCCATGTTGCATCATCATCACGACTAATTTCAAATGGTTTTTCTTCTTCATCAAAGCCATAATAAACTTCTTCTTCCATTTCTGACTCATCATAAAGAAGGAATTCTGGAGTCTTATCAAGAAGTTCAGCCGTTGCATCCAATAAAGGTGCTAAACCTTGTTTTGTCAAACCTGATATTGGGAAGATGGCTGGTAAATCCTCGAACTCATCATAGTTAGCCGCCATTTTTTTCTTGAATTCTTCAAGATTTTCTTTGCTTTCTGGCATATCCATCTTATTAGCAACAATAATTTGTGGACGCTCCATCAGACGAAGGTTATAAGATTCCAACTCTTTGTTAATAGCTAGATAATCTTCGTAAGGATCACGTCCTTCACTAGCTGACATATCGATGATGTGAAGGATAACGCGAGTACGCTCAATATGGCGAAGGAACTGAGTTCCCAAACCCACACCTTGACTTGCTCCTTCAATCAAACCAGGAAGGTCCGCCACTGCAAAGGACTCACCTGATTGAGTACGGACCATACCAAGGTTAGGAACGATTGTTGTAAAATGGTAGGCACCAATTTTAGGTTTTGCAGAGGTAATTACGCTGAGCAGAGTTGATTTACCAACTGAAGGGAAGCCAACCAAACCAACATCCGCAAGGATTTTAAGTTCTAACTGTAATTCGCGCTCCTGACCAGGTTCTCCATTCTCAGAGATCTCTGGAGCAGGATTTTTGGGTGTCGCAAAACGGATATTCCCACGGCCACCTCGACCACCGTGAGCAACGATAAACTCTTGGCCGTGCTCAATCAAGTCAGTGATAACTTTTCCAGTTTCTGCATCACGCACAGTTGTACCTTGAGGTACTCGGACAATCAAGTCCTCTGCCCCGCGTCCGTGCATTCCTTTGGTCATCCCTTTTTCACCCGATTGGGCTTTGAAATGACGATTGTAACGGAAGTCCATCAAGGTACGTAAACCTTCATCTACAACAAAGACAACGTTACCACCACGACCTCCATCACCTCCCCATGGACCGCCATTAGGGACGTATTTTTCACGGCGAAAGGCAACCATCCCATCGCCACCATTTCCAGCCTTGACCTTGATCTTGGCTGTATCTAAAAACATACTCATATTCTTTTCTCACTCTAAAAAGGGCTGGGAAATCCCAGTCACCAACTATTACAACTTGCTAGAAAATCTAGCATTTTAAAATCTGCTAAATACACCGATAGCTGTAGCAAAGATACCTGCTAAGGTTACAAATAACATGATTAATACGACAAACATCGTTAGTTTTTCAAAGAAAGTTTTTTTACGTTTCCCATTATCACCAAATGCCATTTTTTCTCCTTTACTATAATACTCTAATCTTAATATTCATCAGATACAGGAGCGATTGCCCACAAAATTAAGTAAGCAATAAGTCCAGCACCATAACAGAAAGCTAGAACTCCCCAAATCACACGTACAATTGTAGGGTCAATATCAAAATAATTAGCTAAACCAGCGCATACACCACCGATTTTTTGATCTCTACCACTTCTCATAAATTTCTTTTTCATATTTTTATTTCCTTTCTTTGATTCGATTAATCGTTCAAATATTTTCTTAAATGACTCAACTGTTTTCTAGAAGCTTTCAACATACGTCTTGAACCCTTGACCGGCATGGAAACTGCTTGTTGCGGTATATAAAATACCGTCTTTAAAATACGTTTCGTAACAGGTTCATCTGCAGTCAATTCTTTTTCAAAATTATTTGAAATAATAACATCTAGATAGAATTCATGCACTCTCTTAGCAAAATTCTCAGCTGAAATTTCATACAATTTTTCAGCCAAAAGTTTCTCATCCATCTTTGGAGTTGCAATTAAAGCTTCTAAAATAGCCCCTGCTAGATCTCTCTCTTCATAATAAAGCGTTCCAAACATTTTATGATTGATGAGGTTATCAAGATAGGGATTTCCATGAGCTATTACCGGAGTCTTACTTGCAAGACTTTCAAGATAGGTCAAGCCTTGAGTTTCACTAGTTGAAGCTGAGATAAAGAAGTCAGCCGCCTTATAATAGAGCGCTGTCTCACTTGGTGCAATCATACCAGTAAAGATAACAGAATCTTGAATCTGTAAATCTGATGCTTGCTCCTTGAGATTTTCCAGATAAGGACCATCTCCAGCTACGACTAATTTAACATTTTGCTCTTCTTTTAGAACATCTGGAAATGCAGCCAGAACAGCTTGAATATTCTTCTCGTAAGAGACACGTGAAAGGCTAAGAAGCATCTTTTCATCTTCCTTAATACCTAGTTTAACCCGTAAGTCTGCGATATGTTCTGGTCCAATCTCAGGTCGTTCAAATTTGGCTAGCTCAATCCCTGTAGGAATAACTCGTTTTTCAACTTTGACCTTATAATCTGATAGAAGGTCTCGCACAATTTCACTTGGACAGATCACTCCATCAACATCATGAAGGAAGCCTCTCACAAGATACTTGACCATACCTGGACGAATCAACATCCCTTTAGCGATATAGTGAACATAATCCTCGTACTGGGTATGATAGGTATGTATAACAGGGATTTTCAACTCACGCGCTATCCAAATCCCTAATAAACCAAGAGAAAATTCAGTCTGTGTATGAATAATATCCAGCTTGTATTGTTTTGCTATCTCAAGAGCTTTCGTAAATCCACGATAGGCGAAACGACGATCTTTAAAGGCAAAGAAAGGAACACTAGGGATACGAATAATCTGCCAGTCTTCATAACGATTAACATCCTTGTCTGTTGTTGTAAAGATAAAGACGGCATGTCCTTGCTTTTCAAGTTCTGTTTTTAAGGTTCGAATACTGGTCGCAACACCCGAGACCTGCGGGAAATAAGTATCTGTAAATAATCCAATTCGCATATACTACCTCATTTTTTTCCTAAAGCTGCTTGCTCCCGATAGAATTTTAGCCAGATTTCAAGAAGATGCTCTTCTGAATATTCTCTTGAAATGGCCTTAGCCTTTTCTTTTAATTCTTTTAGTGCTTCTGGATGCTCGCGATATTCCAAGATAGCCTCTTTCATCTCTTCTACATCACTTGTTGGTCTGTAATTCCCTTCAAGAATGACCTTGTAAAGATCTAGATCACGAAGCATAATGGGTGCTTCACAACTCGCAGCTTCTAGAATAGTCATTGGAAAGAGCTCGTTATAACTTGGAAGCAAGAAAAGATCAGCCAAGGCATAGAGTTCTCTCATCCGTTCTGGATCTACAATCCCTGGGAAAATTAGATTTTCAGGAGGATTATCCATAATCTTTTTATAGCGCTCATAACCATCGGTTATTCCCCCAAAAGAGAATCCACCAGCCCAAATAAAAGTGATATCAGGTAATTCCTCAGCTAGAGTGATAAAATCATCGATTCCTTTACGCTTCTGAACCTGACCTGCACCAACTACTACAAACTGATTCTCATCAATTCCCATATCTTTACGAAGTTGTTCAACTTGCTCTATAGGAAGTGGATGCCATTTTTCTTTGTTGACAAAGTTAGGGATATAGGTCACTTTTTCACGTGGAATTCCAGCAGCAACCAAATCCTCAATGAAGGTCGGATTGACCACAACCAGATGCTCCATACGGTCATAAAAAGAAAATACATAGCGTTTGACAATCCCCTTTAAGAAGAATGGAATCTTCAAACTACCTTCCAAGGTATCCGGTAAGAAGTGAACATAGCCAATCTTACGTCCAGAACGTTTTTTCTGAAAGGTCGAGAGGTAATAAGGAAAATCAATCGTATGAAAATGAGTAACGTCCGCTTCGATTGGAAGATTTTCTGTTACGATCAGTTGGTCTTTCGCATCTCGTTTTAAAAGCTGCACCAGTTCACGATAAGCGCCAGACACACCTTGGCCTGCCACTTTTTCACTTGAACTTAGCATGTTGATGCGTAATTTCTCTTTTTCCATAGTAACCATTATACCATTTTCTTCAAATAAAATCAGCAAATAAAAAGAGAGATAGCATAAAAGCTGGGAATTCCTGGCGTCTACACTATTTCTCTTTTCATAATATACTTACTTGATACCTAAAGCGATACGAGCGTAACGACTCATTTTCTCAACTGTCCAAGCTGGATACCATACTAATTTGACTTCAACGTTAGTAACTTCTGGAACATCTGTCATAGCATCATAGATTTGGTCAGTTAAAAGATCTGCCAAGGGACAACCCATGGTTGTCAAGGTCATATCAATTTCAGTCTCACCTGTATCGCCATCAAAACGAATCTCGTAGATCAAGCCTAGATTGACAATATCAATCCCCAATTCTGGGTCAATCACTTCTTCTAGTGCTGTCAAAATACGTGTTTTGATATTTTCAATTTGCTCTTCTGTATAAGCCATCTTCACTCTCCCTCAACTTAATCTTCAATGAAATCACGAAGTGGTTTGCTTCGACTTGGCTGGCGAAGTTTTCTCAAAGCTTTTGCTTCAATCTGACGGATACGCTCACGAGTCACGTTGAAGACTTTACCAACATCTTCCAAGGTACGCATTTTCCCATCATCAAGACCAAAACGGAGACGCAAGACATTTTCTTCACGGTCAGTCAATGTGTCTAACACTTCATCCAACTGTTCACGCAAAACGATACGAGTTGTGTAGTCCACTGGATTTTCAATCACTTCATCCTCGATAAAATCACCAAGGTGGCTGTCGTCCTCTTCACCGATAGGTGTTTCTAGAGAAACTGGCTCTTGGGCAATCTTGAGAATTTCACGGACCTTGTCTGGTGTCATATCCATGCGTTCGGCGATTTGTTCAGGAGTTGGATCTTGTCCCAACTCTTGAAGAAGATTACGTTGTTCACGAACAAGCTTGTTAATGGTTTCCACCATGTGAACTGGGATACGGATGGTACGAGCTTGGTCAGCAATAGCACGTGTGATAGCTTGACGAATCCACCATGTCGCATAAGTTGAGAATTTGAATCCTTTAGAATAGTCAAACTTATCAACGGCCTTCATCAAGCCCATGTTTCCTTCTTGGATCAAGTCAAGGAACTGCATTCCACGTCCGACATAACGTTTAGCGATAGATACGACCAAACGAAGGTTAGCTTCTGCAAGGCGTTGTTTAGCTTCGATATCACCCGCTTCAACAGCAAGAGCCAATTCTTTTTCCTCTTCATTTGTAAGCAGAGGAACAACCCCGATTTCTTTCAAATACATACGGACTGGGTCATTGACCTTAGCTGAGGTTGAACCGATCAAATCTTCATCAGTCAACTCTGGTTCTTCCTCAGTGCTCAAAACACGCGCACTAGGATTCCCTTCATTGTCCGTAATTGAGATACCAGCATCTTGAATGCGTTGCAAAAGATTCTCAATACCTTCCACATCTAAAGTGAAGGGAATTACGAGGGCGTTATTGATTTCATCATCAGTTGCTGTACCAGTTTTTTTATGATTGCGAATAAATTCCGCTACTTGGACGTCAAAGGTTGTTACTTCTTTTTGTTTTGTTGCCATTCTTACTCCATTCTTCTTTTTTGGGCAATTAAGCGTTCTAGCTCTTCTAATGCGGTGTCTGTATCACCGACATGGCTAGCTTCCTGAACTTTCTTTTTAATTTGCAGATTTTCCTGATTCAAAAGAGCTCTTTTTCGAGACTCTTCCACTTCGGCTAACTCGTGAGGGGACATCTCAGGTGGCAAATCTAAGGCTAGGACTTGATACCAAGCACTCTCCACTTCTCTGGTCTGATGAGCCAAATCCTCAGACGAGATACTTCCATTATCAATCAGGAGTCCATACAAGGTCTGAAACTCTGGTGTTTCAAAGATAAAGTCATCTCTTAAGCGATAGTCATTAAGCACCAAGGGATGTTCCATCATTCGATAGAGGATATGAGCCTCCGCTCTCATCACTGCTGTCAGCTGCTTGGAGACAGACATAGTGATAGGACTAGGACTATAGGTCTCCTTGACCTTCTCCTTTCTCTGTCTAACACGACTTTCATTGACAATATGTTCGACTTGCTGATAGTCAAAAGATGGCAAGTGATCCGTCAAAATGTGAATGTAGGAATTCTGAGCTGTGATAGAGGGTTCCTTGGCGATTAAGGGAGCAATTTTCTCTATAAATTCAATCTGAGCTTGTAGATTTTCACTGTTTTCTGGTCTAAAATGATGAATGTAAAACTCAACAGGACTAATGCGTGTATTGGTTAAGAGATAAGCCAAGTCTTGAGGAGAGTTTTTCTGCAAATATTCATCCGGATCCATCGCGTCAGGAATCTGGACTACTTGGACAGGTATATCTTTAAGTTCGTCCAAGGCTTTAGCTGTGGCAGCTTGCCCAGCCTTATCTCCGTCATAGGTGACGATTACTTTTTTGGTAAAGCGTTTCAGATGTTCCACATGTTCACTCGTCAGTGCGGTACCCATAGAAGCAACTGCATTTTCAATACCAGCACGATAAGCCGCGATGACATCCATAAACCCTTCCATCAGGTAGATTTCAGGAGCCTTGCCCGATCCTTTTTTTACCCTCTCCAAATGATATAATTCGTAACTTTTGTTAAAAATTGCCGTCGCTCGACTATTTTTATACTTTCCAGTTTGAGAATCAGTCTCTTGCCATACACGACCAGAAAAGGCAATCACCTTTCCTTGATCATTTGAAAGAGGAAACATAATGCGATTATGAAAGGTATCAAAAAATTGGTTACTCTCAGATAGATAAAACAAACCCGAATCCAGCAAGTCCTTCTCACTATAATCATCTGCTAAACGCTGATATAGATAAGAGCGTTCTGCTGGAGCTAAACCAATCATAAAATGCTTGAGAACATCATCTGTTAAGCCACGTTTATAGAGATAGTTTCTCGCCTCTTCACCCATCTTAGTCGTCATGAGAATGGCATGATAAAAACGAGCGGCTTTCTCATGCATATCGTAGAGATTTTGATGGGGCGACCTAGGCTGTACAGAACCTTGAACAGGCGCTGCCATCTGAATCCCAAGTCTCTCAGCTAATATCCTCACTGCATCCGCAAAGGTTACCTGCTGATACTCCTCAATAAACTTAAAAACATCTCCAGAACGACCACATCCAAAGCAGTGGTAAAATTGCTTATCTTCAACCACGTTAAAGGAAGGGGTCTTTTCACCATGAAAAGGACAGAGCCCTAAAAAGTTCCGTCCGGATTTTTGTAAGGAAATCACTTCTCCTATGATTTCGACAATATTGGTATTGTTTTTGATCTCTTCGATGAGTCTCTTGTCAACCATAGACAATACCTCCATTTTATCACAGTTTACTCTAACTAGTATAGCTTATTTCTGAAAAAAAGTAAACCATTTCATACACTTTACATGAGACTATTTCATAAGTTTCCAGCTATCATGAAAAACTGAATCTTCTGAGCAAATCATTCTAATATTTGAAAGAAAAACAAAAGAAATAAAATCCTATTTCACTTGATCTTCGAGATTATTTTTCAATATTCTGCTAATATACTGACCATCTTTTCTACTAATACAAGCCGTTGCAAAAGTCATAGGTGCTAAATAAACTTCTCCTCTATATGATGGGTCGGTCAATACAGGCATAGAATAATAGGCATTCTTTTTATTTTTAAGATCAATAAACCATTTACCACCTAGATGCTTACGGAAGGTTTCACCGATATAAACAGTCAAATAATCCAACATCTTTTGGTCTGCTATCAAAGCATGGTGGTCATCGTAGTGAGTCAAGATCCAAGCCTCCAAATCATCCAAAGAATGCAAGCTATAGTCTAAATGAAGGCCTTGTTCCTCAGCAAACTCCCTAGTAAAATAGTCCATCTTAAATCCAATTTGAAAAATCCATTCTTGAAAATCTTCTTGTGTGTAAGTCATCTTTTTATCTCCTACTCCTATCAAAGTTTAATATTCTTATACTGATTATACTCTAAAGTAAAACTGACGAAAAGGAAAAAAAGTAATATTTAAAATTCACCAAAAAACTTAGAAGCAAAAGCCTACTTCTAAGTTTTTAAGGATGCTTGATTTAAAAATTATCTACTCAAAAAGTTGATAGTAATCGGAAATTTTCATCTTGGCTTTTTCATCCTTATTCAAATCTTGGATGATTTGTCCATCTTTCATAACAATCAAGCGATTTCCATACTTGAGGGCATCCTCCATATGGTGAGTAATCATCAAAGCTGTTAGATGGTCCTTGTTGATAAAGTCATTTGTCAATTCCATCAAGGCAACACTTGTTTTAGGGTCAAGAGCAGCTGTGTGTTCATCCAGTAAAAGGAGCTCTGGACGTTTCAAGGTTGCCATCAAGAGGCTCAAGGCCTGTCTTTGTCCACCAGACAAAAATTCAATCGGTGTATCCAAGTGTTTTTCTAGACCATTTCCCACCTTCTCAATGGTTGCTTGAAATTCTTCTTTATAGGCTGAGAGTTTTCTTGGAAATAAACCACGTTTTTCTCCACGAAACATAGCAATCAAAAGATTTTCTGCAACGGTCATACGTGGTGCAGTTCCCATCTTAGGATCTTGGAAAACACGCGAGAGGTACTTGGCTCGCTTTTCAGGGCTGAAATGAGTCACATCCTCACCCATGATGCGAATACTACCACTGGTTAAGGGTAAAGTTCCTGCAATGCTATTAAAGAGGGTTGACTTGCCTGCTCCATTTCCACCCAAGATTGTAATGAAGTCATGTTCATAAATATCAAGTGAAACATCGTTTAGAATAATCTTTTCTTCGTCAAAGCCATTTGTCACAATTTTTGTGGCATTTCTTAATTCTACTATTGCTGTCATTTACTTAACTTGACTCCTTTCAAGTATTTATCCTTAAGAGTTGGAATGACTAGACAAGTTGCTAGGATAAGGGCACTGTATAGACGGAGGTAGCTAGTGTTAAAGCCGAGAGCAATGACTCCCCATACCAAAAATTGATAACTGATGGAACCAACTACAATGGTAACCAAGCGTTCTGCAAGGGTAAGACTCTTGAAGAGGACTTCACCGATAATCAAGCTAGCAAGACCAACAACGATAACACCGATACCACGAGAGACATCGGCATAGCCTTCTTGTTGGGCGATAAGGGCACCAGCAAGTGCGATTACACCATTTGACAAGACCAAGCCCATAAGCTCCATACGTCCTGTATTGATACCAAAACTACGAGCCATGTCTGGGTTATCCCCTGTAGCGATATAGGCCTGTCCAAGTTTGGTATCTAGGAAGAAAAGCATGAGAAGGATAACCAAAGTCACAAAGATTAAACCTGTCAGTAATTGATTAACCTCAGATGAGAATGGAAGAACATCTTGGATTTGCTTGGTGTTTAAGAGTCCAAGGTTAGCCCGTCCCATAATCATGAGCATGATAGAATGACAAGAAGTCATGACCAAAATTCCTGATAAAAGGGTGGGAATCTTCCCTTTCGTATAAAGAAGACCCGCTGCTAAACCAGCAAGACAACCCGCTCCTACAGCTGCTAAAGTCGCAAGAAAAGGATTAACCCCTTGGGTAATGAGAGTAACTGCTACTGCTCCTCCAAGTGGGAAGGAACCCTCAGTAGTCATATCTGGAAAGTTCAGGATTCGAAAGGTCATAAAGATTCCTAAACCTAGGATAGCCCAGACCAATCCCTGTGAAATAATAGATATTAGCATGTTTGATTCGTTTCCTTTATTCTAAAAATTGGAGGAGATGTCTCCAACTCCTCCTTTATTCTTATTCGATTACTTGACCAGCTTCTTTGATAACTGATTCAGGAATAGTAATTCCAAGTTCTTGAGCAACTTTCTTGTTGATAACTGATTTACCAGTTGAGAAGACATTAACTGGTGTATCTGCAGGTTTTTCATCCTTCAAGACTTTAGCAATCATTTTACCAGTAGCAACACCAAGATCGTGTTGGTCCACAACAACTGATGCCAAACCTCCTGCTTCTACCATGGCAGTCGCACTTGGGTAGATTGGTTTTTTAGCTGTTTGATTACTTGATACTACAGTTGAGAATGCAGATGCGATTGTGTTATCGATTGGAACCCAGATTGCATCTACTTTACCAGTCATAACGTTCACTGTTGAAGCAATTTCGTTCGTTGAAGGAACTGCGAATGTTTCGACTTTCAAACCAGCTTTTTCAGCGTATGCTTTGAATTCTTCAACTTGTGATTTTGAGTTATCTTCACTACTTGAGTAAAGAGCTCCAACCGTTTTCACATCAGGAGTCAATGTTTTAATCAATTCAACCTGTTGTTCAGCAGGGTTGTGGTCAGACACCCCAGTGATGTTCCCACCTGGTTTTTCCAAGTTTTGTACAAGGTTAGCACCAATTGGATCTGTGATAGCAGCCATGATAACAGGAAGGTCTTTTGTTGCACTTGCAAGACCTTGAGCTGCTGGTGTTGCAATACCGACAACGACATCATTTCCATTTGCCACCAATTGCTTACTCATTGTGGCAACCTTACTTTGGTCACCTTCTGAGTTCATAAAGTCGATTTTGACTTGGTCACCTTTATAGCCTTCTTCAGCAAGTCCATCTTGGATACCTTGGTAGATCAAGTCAAGCGATGGGTGGCTTACAAACTGAAGAACACCAACCTTAGCTGTTTTATTAGCTGTCTCAGTTTTAGTTTCTTGTTTCGTTAAGCTAGAATATACCAAGCTTCCTCCAACTACAAGTGCTAATGCTACGATAATACCGAGTAGACGTTTGTTTTTCATAATTTTCTCCTTATTTCTTCTTATCTTATTATTTTTTTATTCAATCACTTATTCAAGCGACGCCATCGTTTGATTTCCATAATTTTTTCCTCCCCATAGAAAAAGTCCTCACACAAAAAACTTGTGTGAGGACGTCGATGCGCGGTGCCACCTCAATTATAGGAACTAGTCCTATCGCTCTTACTCGCTAAAACGAGTTGCACTGTAAGGTGTGCTCACCGAATTCTTATGATTTCAAATTCTTAATAACATTCAGCCCAATTTTCATCACTTCCACCTATCTGTTTCCACCAACCACAGACTCTCTAAAAAATTTCAATGATTACTTTCTGAATGCTTAAATTATATCATTTTACTAAAACTTGTCAAGGGTTTTCATAAAATATTTTAAATATTAACAAAAATTCCTACGTTTTTTATAAAATCTAACTTGTATCAACCTGAATTACGTAATCCTGTAGCAATTCCGTTGATAGTTGTATGGATCAATCTTTCTTCATCTGAAGATAGCTCACCTCGACGTTGACGCTTAATCAATTCCAACTGAATATAGTTAAGGATATTGAAATAAGGCATGCGGTAGTTGAGACTGTCTTTCAAATAAGTATTTTCTGCCAACAGCTCCTCATGGCCTTCAATAGCCAAGATAACGTCCTTAGTCAACTGCCATTCATCTAAAATGATATAGTAAATTGCTTGTACTTCTTCACTTTCACAAAGTTTAGCGTACTCAAAGGCGATATTCATATTTGATTTGGACAAGACCATATCAACATTAGATAGGAGTGACTGGAAGAATGGCCAATTTTGATACATATCACGAAGAAATTCGATATTTTTAGGATCTTGATCGATAAATTCCTTAAAGCTTGAACCAACTCCATACCAACCTGGGAACATAACACGACTTTGTGACCATGAGAATACCCAAGGAATAGCACGTAGACCACCAATTTCAGTGATTGTTTTACGAGCTGCTGGACGAGAACCAATATTGAAACTTGAAATCGCCTTGATTGGACTAGATTCAAAGAAATAATCATAGAAATGTTCATTTCCAAATACGAGTTCACGGTAGATATCGTAACTACGTTCTACTACTTGATCCATGATTGCTTCATAGCGATTTGACGTATTGGTATCACTCTTCTTCTTGGTAATCATACGGTTGATAGCTGCTGAAACCAACATTTCAAGGTTATAGTAGGCTGCATCCTTGTTTCCGTATTTGTTGCCGATAACTTCCCCTTGCTCTGTCAAACGGATACGATCCTTGATGGACTTGAGTGGTTGAGAAGCAATGGCATCATAAGTAGGGCCACCACCACGGCCAACGGTACCACCACGACCATGGAAGAAGGTTACTTTGACTCCAAATTCATCACCAATAGCAGTCAATTGTTGTTGGGCCTTATAAAGTGTCCAACAAGATGATAGATAACCGCCATCCTTATTACTATCAGAGTAGCCAAGCATGATTTCTTGGTAATTGTTTTTAGAAGCAATCCATTTCTTAGCAAGTGGTAGAGAGAAATACTTTCTCATTGTTTCTTCAGAATGGTCCAAGTCCTCAATTGTTTCAAAGAGAGGAACAATCTGAACACGCGCTTTTTCAGCATCCACAAGACCGACTTCTTTAAGCATGATAGCCAACTCAAGCATATCTGACACGCTGGTTGCATGAGAGATAATCGTTTGACGAATGACATCTTCTCCTAAACGGTCTTTTAATTCACGTGCTGTTTGGAAAATAGCCAGTTCTTTTTCGAGAAGTTCAGACTTCTCAGCATGAGTTGCAGACAAGATTCGAGGATCTTCTAATAATTCATGCAATAGCAAGTCACATTTTTCATCTTCTGATAAATCACTATAGTGGTCATTGATTCCAGCAGATGCCAATAATTCTGCTACACAGGCTTCGTGGACGCTTGAATCTTGACGCATGTCGATGGAAGCCAAGAAGAAACCAAAGACTTCTACAGCTTCTAAAAGTTCTGCAAATTCACCTGTAAGCAAGGACTCTGCCTTGTTTTCAAGTAATGAATCCTTAATAGTATATAGATCTTTTTTGAACTCTTCAACTGTTTCGTAAAATGGTGGACGATCTTCAGCCAGTTCTTGAATAGCTCCTGAAAGTCGATTGCTAATATAATCTGTAATCACTCCTTGTTGATGCCCTTGAGTACCAAGAAGACGTTCAACAGGATGACGTTCATCAGCTGACGAGCCAACAACAGACCATTCTTTTAAATTCAAGAGAGTTTGAATCAATTTGGACTGAATCAAATGAAAGGCACGACGATAGGGTTCTTTCTCACGAAAGACGGATGTATCTCCAGACTGAGCAGCCATTTCTTCAACAGCTTTGCTAGTTTTTGATAAATTCGTTGAAAGAGAGAAGGTACGATAAAGACTAGAAATTTTACTGATGTAATAGTTCAAAATCACTTCACTTTGAATGGTAGCAGAACGCAGAAGTGTCTCAGCAGTTACAAATGGATTTCCATCACGGTCTCCACCAATCCACATTCCCATAGTAATAGGTTTTGCTTGTTTAAGATCAATTCCTTGCTCTTTTGCTAGACGTTTGTACTCTAGCATCAAGTTAGGGACAGCCTGTAGGAAGGAACTATTGTAGTACTCCATAACATTCGTGATTTCGTTGGTTACTTTAAGTTTCTTCTCACGAATCATATCTGTCTGCATGATAATCTCAATGTAGCGACGAAGATCATTATGCCATTTTTCCTTGTTAATGAGTCCCATTCTCACGTCACGATATTTACGTAAAAGGGTATGGATATGAGTGGTCAAATCCAACATACTCTTACGTTGAACCTGAGTTGGATGGGCTGTCAAAACTGGCACCACATTCAAGTGTTCAAGAATCTCGGCAGCATTTTCTTTTTCAGCCACCATTTTAATAGTTGTTGACAATTTACCTAGATAGTCTTGATCAACATTATTTAGATGGTTAATCTCATAAGCCAAGTCAACATCTTCTGAGATGTTAATTAAAAGAGGCAAAATAGAGAAGTATCTAGAAATGTAGACCATCTCATCATTTGAAAGCCCTGTTACTACTTTATCTAGCCCTTGATAGTCAAGTTTTGAAGAAAGTTCCTTCAAGTGCATAATCTTATCAAAGGTTTCAGCAGGAAGCATATTTTTTGTGATATCTTCCAGCATATCTGTCAAGATTTGCACTTCTTCTTGTACAACAGCTTTGTTACTATAATTTTCTAACTTTTGAAGAGACATTTTTTTCTCCTTGTCATATTATGTCTTAGAGTTGCGCTTCTAATTCGCGATAGAGTTTGGCACGTTTTTCACTGGCATCAATATTCAACACAAAAGCGATGGCTACTGATAGCACCAAGAGACTATTTCCTCCTTGCGATAGGAAGGGGAAGGTTACCCCTGTTGAAGGGATCAAGCCTGATATACCGCCAATGTTAACGAATACCTGTATCAGAATCATTCCACCAATACCGATTGCCACCATTGAGTTGAAAGGATCTCTCGCTCGAATACCTACCAAAATGATTCGGAGAATTAAGAAGAATAGGAGAGCCAAAATAAGACTAGCTCCTACAAATCCAAACTCCTCTATCACAATCGAAAAGACAAAGTCTGTATGGGCTTCTGGTAGATAACCTCGTTTTTCAATGGAATTTCCTAAACCAAGACCAAACCAGCCACCATTAACCATTGCATAATAAGAATTGGCTAACTGATGTCCAGATCCTGCTAGGTCATTAAAGGGGTTGAAAAAAGCACTGAAACGCTTGGCAACATAACCAAATACGGGAATTTTAGAGAATTTCTCAACACCGATAAAGCGAATGGCTGTTAAGGAAATCATAGAGACACCAGCTAGTAAGCCAAGAATAGTTGTGAACCATCGATAAGCTATTCCACTGATGGTATACATGAGCAAAGATACTAAAATCAAGATGGTTGCATTTCCAAGGTCAGGGAAGATTGCCAAACTACCAATCATGACCAAGAGGACAAAACGCCAATCATTAAAAGCTCTTGGCAACCACTGATTGAGGGTTAAAACTTGGAAGTCATAAACTGCTATCTCATCTTGTTGTTTTGAAAAACGCTGAGCCAAGTACCAAATGATAATAATCTTTAGATACTCTGCTGGTTGAATCGTGATGGGACCAACCTTGATCCAGCCATATGCTCCATTGATGGGACTACCTATTAACCGTGCCAGAGCTAGGAGTATCAGCTCGACAAACATAACGATAAAGAGCAATCGCTCATTACGAAGAAATCCTAATTTTAATTTATAGATTAAGGCTATTAAGAATAAACTGGCTATCCAGAAAATCCCCTGATTTCGCACTAGATATAATGCACTTTTCCCCTCCTGAATAAGGGTCGCACTAGTTGTCGAATAAACTACTATCAATCCTAAAACGGATAACAGTAAATAAGGAATCAAAATGGAATAATTCAGCAGGTGCCTTTTACTTATTTTCATATGTCACCTATCTTTCGGAAAAATATTTTTATTTTCCCTTATTATTTCTAGTTTTACATGCTATTATACCATTTTTTAGCCTAGAAAAAAACTCTTACAGTATAAACATTCGAATTTTACTCAAAACAGACTCTGGACTAGAATGTCTTGAGTGGCCCCTTGTCCGACCTATCGAGCGTTTTAAGTTACTAGGACTTTTAAAACTATAATGTTGATATTTTATAAACTTAAAAACTACCTTCCAGACAGAGGAAGGTAGTTCATTACTATCTTAGTTTGAGGCGCTACTGCTGCTGTCAGAAGTTGTTTCGCCTTTGATGTATTGTGTAAAGATATTTTGGAAGGCCGGATCTTTAACTTTAATGTTGGCATCTTGCAATTCTTTACTAATAACACCTTGAACAAAGGTTGCATCATTTTGTTTTTGAGTCAAAATGATTGTTTTAAGTTTTTCTTTATAATCATCCAAGTTAGAAGATTTTTCTGATTTCTTCGTCAACTTAACAATGTAGAAACTACTTGTATAAGCTTGAGTTCCTGGAGCAGTGATCACATCTGAAATTCCGTTGACATCAAGCGCAAAAGCTGCTTTCTTAACTACGTCTGGTAATTCTGTTGATGCAGAGTCAAAGGTGATTTCTCCACCATTTTCTTTTGTCTTTTCATCTGTAGAATTGTCTTTTGCAAGTTGTGCAAAGTCAGCTCCAGACTCTTTTGCTTTGGCAAGAACTTCCTTAGCCTTATCTTCACTATCAAGTTTAATAATTTGAGCCGTTACTTCTGGAGTATACTCTTCAAAAGCTTTTTTGTAGTTTTCATCTGTTAATTCAGCTTCAGCAGCTTTCTTAACAGCATACTCAACTAATTTACTTGTACGAATTTGAGCTTTACGGCTTTCTGCAGTCATACCTGAACGAGCTAGAACTGTTTGATAGCTATCACCATATTTCTTTTGTTCTTCTGCAACTGCATCATCTACTTCTTTATCACTAACTTCTGAACCGTATTGTTTTTCAAAAACTTTTTGAATGGTCATGTTAAGCAAGACTTGTTGAGCAGTCGCATTATTTTTGACTTCTTCAAAGAATTGATGCTCAGTGATAACATCGCCTTTCATGCTAATCAAGTCAGTTCCTTCAGAACTGTTTGAACAAGCAGCCAAAGTAGCTACTGACAACAATGTGATGGCTCCTGCCATTAGTTTTTTCTTCATGTTTACTCCTTTTTCTAAAAACGGTCGAAAATTTCTTTAGACCGACTCAATCATTATACCATATTTTAAAGCAGATAACTTAAATAAGACTAAAAATACTAGCTTTTAAATTTTAAATGATTCCAGTTTTTCTTATTCCAAAAAGAACCTGAACAACAGTTCAAGTTCTTGTTTATCGTGTGTTAATTTTTTAGTGACGTCCTTTGTAAGTCAGACCTGCTAAACCAAGACTTGCTAGGAGAAGGCCTACTAGAGAAAGTGAAGAACTTTGTTCACCCGTGTTTGGCAGAGCTGGAGTTTCTTTTTTCGAAGTAGGTTTGTCAGCTTTAGAGTTTGAAGTTTGCCCAACAGGTTTCACAGGAGCTGTTGGAGCAGTATTCGAATTAGTTTGTGGTTTAAGCTCTGGCTTAACTTCTGGTTTTGAAGTATCAGAAGGTTTAGGTGCCTGCTTAACTTCTGGTTTCGGAGTCTCTGATGGTTTAGTTTCCGGCTTAACCTCTGGTTTTGAAGCATCAGAAGGCTTTGGGGCCGGCTTAACTTCTGGTTTTGAAGTATCAGAAGGCTGAGGTTCTGGCTTAACCTCTGGTTTCGGTGTCTCTGAAGGTTTAGGGGCCGGTTTTACTTCTGGTTTTGAAGTATCAGAAGGTTTAGTTTCTGGCTTAACCTCTGGTTTTGAAGCATCAGAAGGCTTTGGGGCCGGTTTTACTTCTGGTTTCGGAGTCTCTGAAGGCTTAGGTTCCGGCTTAACCTCTGGTTTCGGAGTCTCTGAAGGCTTAGGTTCCGGTTTTACTTCTGGTTTTGAAGTATCAGAAGGTTTAGTTTCTGGCTTAACTTCTGGTTTTGGTGTCTCTGAAGGTTTAGGTTCTGGTTTTACTTCTGGTTTTGGTGTCTCTGAAGGTTTGGCATCTGCATTTACCTTCTTATACTCTAGAAACATGTAATTTTCATCCAAAGTACCACCAAAATATGTATTCATTATCCGGTAATCCACTTTATAACCAGGCATCCAGCTATATTTCGAAACTACCTCATAGCCCTCAATATCTTTATAAATATTAATGGTCTCTCCAGGGTTTAAAACTCCGTATTCTCGAGATATCTCCTCTCCCGTATCTGCATCTAAATAATCGATGCGGTATTTGAGGGGCTCCTGCTTTTCTTCTTCTTTTGGCGCTGGTTCTGGTTTTACTTCTGGTTTCGGTGTATCAGATGGTTTAGTTTCCGGTTTTACTTCTGGTTCCGGAGTCGGAGTTGGAGTTGGTTCCTCTACTTTCTTGTATTCTAGGCGCAGATCATTGTATCCATCACTAGAACCATAGAAATACTCGTTAACTATGTCATATGTCATGTCATAGTTTGGCATCCATTCATCCTTTGAGATTATCTCATGTCCATTAAATTTTTTATAGATATTGATAGTCTGCCCGGGATTTATCACGCCCGTCATTTGACCAAGTCTCTCTCTTGTTTCAATATCATAATAAGTGATGCGGTATTTGAGGGGCTCTTGATTTTCGTCAGCTTTTACGATGCTAACTCCAAAAACAGGTACATCAGTCAAAGCTGGAGCAACAACCCCAAGAGCAGCAACAGATAGCAAAGAAATACCAAGTTTGGTTACTTTATTCGTTTTCATCATTTCCTCCTTAGGAATGTAGAATTACTTTTTAGGTGGGCAAATACTACAAAATCCTAATTTTTTTGATTTTAGTATTTCGAAAATACACCTCAAGCGCTTGAGCGACAAGGGTTTTGGTGTATCGCCTAAGGACCGTTAAACGATACACTTAAAAAACAAAAAAATACCAATCTAACATAGGCTCAAAACCTTGTTAAATTCGTATTTTCTGAAATATTCACATTGTTATTTTGAATGTTTCGCCAAACGGTCGTTAATCGAAACATATTTACGCCTTCATTGTAGCATTTTATCTTGTTTTTAGCAAGAATTTTGCGAAACATTTTTACGATTGATGGTCACTTTGTTTCGTTCCAAGACTTTATAGATAGTTGAGGTCGAAATTCGTTCTGCTTTTGCTATTGTTCTGATGCTTGATTTCCCTGCCAAATACTGCTCAATAATTCTCTCTTCCTTATCTCTTGACATTCGCTTGGCACCTAGTTTGACACCATTTTCCTTGGCTTTCCGAAGTCCTTCACGGGTACGAAATCGCAGATTTTCCAGTTCACTTTCTGCCACAAATCCTAAAATGATGCAAAGTAACCTACCGATGAGCGAGTCGGTTTCCAGTTTTTCATGCAAACTGACTAGCTGAATAGCCGAATCATTAAATTGTTCAATCAGCTCTAGTAATCTGAACATGGAGCGAGTCAGGCGATCTAACTTATAGATAGTAAAAGTGACCTTCTTGCCATCCTTTGCAAGGTCACAAGCCATTTTTAAGGCTTTTTCGAGTTCTGGACGTGCATTGTTTGAACCAGATTCACGTTCGATAAAGAGCTGGTCACAGTGCTTGAGAGCCTCCATTTGCACCTCTAAGCCCAAGTCTTGCTTGTGGGTAGAAACACGAGCATAGCCTATATTGATGGTGGTTTGAAACATAAAAATCCTCCTGTTTTTGATACAGAAGGATTATACGATTTTTTAAAGTTATTCCATTTCTGGTAAACTTATATTTTCCACATTTTTTCTCAGCATGAGAATTCCATCTCCAAGTGGAACCAAGCTAGCGGTTAAACCAGGATTCTCTAAGGTTGCATCAAATAGTCTTTGCAAGCCACGATAAATCGTCCGTTGTCCACGTCGGACTTCCATAATATCCCTCGCAATATCTCCTCCTTGGAAAATATCATCCAAGACAACGACTCCACCTACTTCGAGGTGTTTGAGGATTTCTGGTAGAAAGACGATATATTTGGACTTGGCAGAATCCATAAATACAAAATCATAGGTCTCAGTCAACGTTGATAGGACATCTACCGCATCACCTTCTAAGAGAGTGATTTGTTTTCGGCTATCAAATTTAGCAAAATTTTCCTTGGCAAAACCAATCATCTCAGGATTTCGGTCAATAGTGGTGATTTTTGACTTGGGTGAATGCTCTGCCATCAAAAGGGCAGAAAAGCCAATAGCCGTCCCAATCTCTAAAATGTTTTTTGGTTGAATGGTTTCCATAAGGAAACGAAAATAAGCGACGGTTTCATGAGGAATGATAGGAATATTCTCCTTGCGAGCAAAGTTTTCTAGTTCTTTTAGGGAACCCGTCACCTGCTTTTGTCTGTGGCGCATGAACTCGACAATCTCATGCTTGACAACAGGACGTCGCATGTTATGATTGGCATTTTTACTATAAGACTTTACCATCTGCCTTATGCCAATCCTAATTTTTCAACAAGAGCTTCAAACTCATCCAAACGGCGTTCAAAGACTGCAAAGGCATCGTTGAGGTAATCTTCTTTTTCCATATCAACACCAGCTTTACGCATGATATTGAGTGGATAGTCTGACTTGCCTGCTTTGAGGTAGTCGATATAGCGATCACGATCATCTTGGCTACCATGAACAATCTTTTCAGCCAAGGCTGAAGCAGCTGCATAGCCTGTTGAATACTGATATACATAATAGTTATAGTAGAAATGAGGAATTCGAGCCCACTCATACTGGATTTGAGGATTATCTTCCTTACTCAAGCCATAATATTCTTGGTTCAAGTCAGCATAGAGATTGTTTAGGAACTCACTTGTCAAGACTTCACCATTTTGATCGGCTTGGTGGATAGCATGTTCAAATTCTGCAAATTGAGTTTGGCGGAATACTGTTCCACGGAAACCATCCAAGAAATTGTTGAGAATCGCAAAGCGTGTTGCATCATCTTGAACTTCTTGCAATAATTTTTCAGTTAAGATATTTTCATTGGTTGTTGAAGCAATTTCTGCCAAGAAGATTGAGTAATCTCCGTATACATAAGGTTGTGTTTCACGTGTATAGCTAGAATGCATACTGTGACCTGTCTCATGGACAAGGGTAAAGAGATTATCGAGGTTATCTTGCCAGTTAAGGAGCATGAAAGCGTTGGTATCATAAGAACCGCCAGAATATGCACCTGAACGCTTGCCTTGATTTTCATACACATCAATCCAGCGTTCGCTGAAGGCGCGTTTAACTCGGCTCAAGTAATCCTCACCAAGAACTGCCAAAGCTTCTTCTGCCTTCTTCAAGGCCTCCTCATAAGTAAAGCTGTATTCCACTGAAGACAATGGGGTATAAACATCGTACATCTTGAGATCTGGAATACCCAAGATTTTTGAACGTAGTGCAAGATAACGATGCAGGAGTGGCAAATGCTTACGAACAGCAGATACTAGATTGTCATAAACACTTTCTGGCACAAAGTTTGCTGCAAGAGCTGCTTCACGCGCACTCTTATAGTTTCGAACTTTTGCACGGTAGTTTTGTACTTTAACATTGGTCTGCAAGGTTTTAGCGTAAGTGTGCTGGTATTGCTCATAAGTAGCATAGAGAGCTTCATAAGCTCCACGACGAACCTCACGATTCTTAGATTCTACCAAGCGCATATAAACGCCGTGTGATAATTGAACTTCATTTCCATCTTCATCTTTAACAAATGGAAAGACGATATCTGCATTATCTAAAATAGCAAAGGTTTCACTAGCAGCACCGAAGATTTCACCAGCACCTGCAAGCAACTCTTCTTCACGTTGTGAAAGGACATGGTCCTTATTTTGCAATAGTTTATCAAAGAAGTGTTTATAAGCCTGGAGTTTTGGTTCTTCTGCTAAAAAGTTTTGATACTGCTCTTCTGTGATAGCCATAAATTCTGGTTCATAGAAAGAGAAGACCTGATCAAGTTGACTATAAAGAGTCATTGCTTTTGCATAGTATTCTTGATATTTAGCTACTCGTGTATCTTGGTCGTTTTTCATATGTGCATAGACATAGAGTTTTTCAAGACGACGACTCAAGTCCAGATAACGCTCTGTAATGTCAAGAAGACTCTCTGCACTATCCAAGAGATGTCCCTCAAGACTAGCTGCTTGTTTTGTATCTTCCGTTAAAAGGGCGAGTTCTTCTTCCCATTTCTGGTCTGTTTCAAAGATCGTTGATAGATCCCATGTATCTTTTTCATTGATTTCATTTCGTTGTAATACCATAAGTTTCCTCCATCCTTTCTATTCTACCATATTTTTTAAGAAATATTGCTGATAAAAGGCAGGTGGATAGAGCTTTTGTAACTCAGTTTGAGGATTTTTTTGATAATAAATTCGAAAATTACGATAATAATCACTAATATCCTGTTTAATTTGACAAAAAGAATCATGTTCTATCGGCCTTACTTGAGGATACCAGTCCTGATTCTTCAGATTCAAAAGGTTCTCCCCTCTCAAGTAAGCCTTGGCTTGTTGCTTCATCCAATAGGGATTTTGATAGTAGAGTTGTTTTTGAATATACTGACAAATGTTCTTATCTTGTTCGACCGAAAAAGTGCTAAGATTTTGTTGCTGATAAGGAGTCCGTAATATTTCTAGAAGATTTCCTTTGTCATAAGAAAATTCCTTGACTTGATAATGGAGTTTCCCTTTCAAATCTTGATGAAGGAGGTACTTGAGTCTCAAAACCTGTTTTTTATGGTCTAACTCCCAAATATGAAAGCCCATGTTATTACTAAAGTAAAGAAAATCTCTCTGAAGTTGAGTTAGTCGCTCTTTTATCCAGAGCTTTTCTCCTAGTAACCAAAGAACTTGAATCCCGAGACTTCGATAACCATTGCTTCTCTCCCTTAAAAGTTCACAAGAAATGGGACTACACTGAATTTCTAAAGCTATTTTCTTATTGATAAAGATATCTGAGATTTGCTTCAGTTCAGGTATGGGATATTCCATCTCAACTTCATCATTCTTCTTCACCCAATAAAACAGTCTTTTCTTGTTTTCCAGATGCTCTGGTCCTTCATTTTCATGGAAAAAATCACATTTTTTGAGACTTTCATGGGCAAAATGCCTTCTCACATTTTTCCCTTTCCTCATGCGGACACTTGTTCCACAAGCCGGACAATAATAAGCTTGCTTCTTTACTTCATCCTCCAAGGCATTGACTAGGCGCCCGTTTTCATCTCTAGCTAAAAACATAAAACCTCCTTTTCTACTTTATTCGAAATGGATAAGAAAAAGGCTGAGAAATTCAGCCTTTCCATTATATTTTGAGGATAATCCTGTTCATATTTTATGCTTTTTGATCTGTTTTTGTAACATGGGAATCAGATTTGAAATTTGATCTTGTTTAATCACCAACACACCATACTCTTGACAACGATGGTTATATACGGGATTGATTTTTCCAGAGCAAACAATTAATTTCAAACAAGTTTCACCAGCAAAATGATTAGCATATACCTCTAGTTCATTAATAGCTTCCACAGACAAGTCTGTCATTTTACAAGATATAAAAATAATGGAATGACCTTTACGGAGGACAACATCAATTTCATTTTGTACATTATCAACTTCAGGGAAAATACCATTCCAGTCAATTTCTGCCCCTATCATACATTCATCAAAATACTCTGATTCTATCGCTAAAAGATAGAGATATAATTCTAAAATATGACCTTTAGTGCGACAGAGTAATTGTGCCTCGGGGCTGGAAAAAGTGTAACTAATATGTTCGGAACTTTTCTCATCAATATGAATCAAGTTTGCTTCTGTTAGTAGTGGAATCATAGATTCTGGATAAGGGTACCTTTTCCCGTTACTTTCCAAAACTTTTGCTGTTTCAGCGTGAAAATCAGCTGTTTTTGCTAATGCAAAGAATTGAGTGATTTGATACCATTCTTCTGGGTTTAAAATTGCATAGTTTGCTAGTTTTTTAATGGCAGTAATTTGTTTCGGACTGTATTTAGGTTGTTTCGATTTGATGAGTTTACCACCCCTTAAGGCCATCAACTGTTCAATGGTTAGATTAGGAATCACTAACTCTTCCTTCTCCACTTTACCCATTTTCCATTTAAATTGTTTTCCTTGCTCAATATCTATTGCAATAATCGGTAATTGCTTTTCCAAACCATATTGATACAGGAAAATAGCTAATATCGAATCTCCTCCAAAAACATCTAAGGTCACTGAATCATAGTTAGTCAAGAAAAGATTCAAATCATCCGTAATCTTATCTAGACTTATTTGCCTAAAATGCACTTGCTTTACATGGGAAACTTGATCCAACAAAAAATGTTTCAAGGCCAATCTTTCATCTTCTGTAATTTTTTTCAGGGAGAGAAATAAAACCTCATCACAATCACAAATAAAAGTCTGATAAACATTTTTCTCGATAGTGTGATGATCAAAAAGTTCGACTAAAAGACTAGGCATGTCGCCACCTCCCTATTAAAAATTTGCTAGTTGTATGGAAAATTTAAAATTACTTAGAATAAACTTCATAGAAATATGGGTTAAGAGATTGTCTTTAGCATTTTCTACACATCTAGTATAGCATAATTCAGTTGATTGGCCCTCAAGTCTTTATATAAAAAAACGAATAGAAATGGATAGCTATTCGTTTTAAGATTTTTATTTTACTTTTTTAGCCAACATTGTTGCAAAGCGTAGTTGGATACGATTGCCATTTTCGTCACGACGATGTAAATGACCTGGATTTTCATTGTACTTGATCAATTCCCAGTTCTGGTAGTAATTGGCCAATTCCCCTTCTTTAAAGGTGAATGGGAAGTTCACTGAGCAAGGATAATCCTCCGTGTCCATGGCACAAACGATAAGATTGTAACCACCGATAGAGGTTTGTTCCTGCATGTTTTGGATAATAGCAGGAATACGTTCTGCTTGTAAAAACATGAGCACAACCGTTGATACGATAAAATCGTAAGTTTGTCCAATGCTAGCTGAATTAATATCGTAGAGACCTACAGGCATTTCTAAATCTTCTTGCTCTACGATACTTTGCAAAATTTCAAGGGATAGCTCATTTTGGTCCACTGCTGTGACATCGAATCCATGTTGAGCGAGAAAGAGGGCGTTTCTTCCTTGACCACATCCTAGGTCCAGTACCTTACATGGCTTGACCGTCTGCATAGCTTCTAAAACCTCCGAATGAACTGGATTGGTATTGTATTTCTTTGGGAAATAATCCTCTGGTTTACAATAAAATTCCAGATACCATTCTACATCATCTGTGGCAGCTTCGACTCTGTGCCAAGCCTGGGGTTGCGCCATTGGATTATCGGCACCTGCTTCAAAGAGGTGCTCAGCTATAACTTCCCCCTCCTCAGTCAATTCAATAAACTTGAGAGCCCCTTTTAATACGGTAATCTTGCCCCAGGTTCCGACCTTGGTATTGTGTTTTCTTTGAACAGCCTCTGGCATGGTGTCTTTATTCCAGACAGGCATGCGTTTATAGGCAACTAGTTTTTCCATTTACTTCACTCTTTCTATCGGTGGTTAACAGCTTTCATAACACGCGCGATATCGCGATCTTGCTCACGACGTTTGATTGACTCACGTTTATCGTAGTCATGTTTTCCTTTAGCAAGCCCTAAAAGAAGCTTGGCATAGCCATCTTTGATGTAGACTTTAAGTGGAACCAGAGTCATCCCTGTTCCTTTTGTTTCCTGCTCTAACTTCTGGATTTGCTTTTTATGAAGGAGAAGTTTACGACGACGTTCTGGTTCCTGATTCCAGATGTTGCCTTCCTCATAAGGAGCGATATGGACATTGCTCAGCCAAACTTCCCCATTCTTAACCTGAGCAAACCCATCTTTCAGATTGATGCGGGCTGCTCGAACACTCTTGATTTCTGTACCAGTTAGAACCATTCCTGCTTCTAGCGTATCTACGATAGTATAGTCGTGGTGCGCTTTTTTATTTTGCGCGACGACCTTTCCCTCGCCCTTTGCCATGCTTAGCTCCTTTCTTTGCTACTTCCTTATAAAAAGGTTTCTTACTTTTTTTCTTCTTGTCTTTTGAAGAATGCTTACGCTTATCACTTGAGCGACTAGCTTTTCTCTTGTCTTCTCTCTTATCCGAACGACGCCCTCTATCCTTACGACCAGAGTCTTTCAAACCTTTTTCAATGACATCAAATTCACTTGGAATAAAGGAGAAATCGATCTCACCAGTCATCTTATCGGCTCTTTCGACACGAATGCGTATCTGTTGTCCCACACGGAAGGTTGTCCATGATTTCTCTCCACGAAGAGTCAAATCACGTTCATTGAAATGGTAAAACTCAGGAAGATTTGTAATGTGAATCAAGCCTTCAACTGTATTTGGTAATTCAACAAAAAGACCAAACTTGACGATACTTGAAACGACTGCATCATACTCTTCACCCACAAACTCTTCCATGTATTCAGCTTTTTTCATAGCTTCAACTTCACGCTCTGCCTCAATAGCTCTGCGCTCACGATTTGAAGACTGGGTCGCAATCTCTGGAATGACCTGTTCAAAATGTTCCGCTACTTCCTTAGAACGTCCATAGTCACGAATCATTCGGTGAACCAAGAGGTCCGGATAACGGCGAATCGGACTGGTAAAGTGAGTGTAATAGTCCGCTGCTAGGCCATAGTGACCATGATTATGCTCAGAATAACGAGCCTGTTGCATAGAACGCAGAAGCATCATAGAGAGAACATCCGCATAAGGCTCACCTTCAACAGCACTCATGATGTCTTGAAGAGCTTCCTGACTAATCTCACTCGCAGTCCCATAGATTCTCAAGCCAAAACTAGAGGCATAATCAATAAACTTCTGAACTTTTTCAGCTTTAGGTTCCTCATGGATACGATAGATAAAAGGTAAATCAAGCTTGCTGAAATGCTCAGCAACTGTTTCGTTTGCCATCAGCATAAAGGACTCAATCATACGTTCTGCAGTCCCACGATGACGAAGAACAATATCTACTGGTTTCCCTTGTTTGTCAACCAAGATTTTAGCTTCATTGGTATCAAAATTAAGAGCTCCACGCTTAATCCGCATACCTTCAAGAATTTCATGGAGCTTAGCCATGAGTTCAATGCTAGGAACAATTTTCTTATATTCTTTTCTCTTCTCCTCATCACCTGCTAGGATATCATTGACATCGCTATAGGTCATACGGAAACTTGTCTTGATAACTGTCTGCGTAATCGTATAATTACGAACCCGACCATGTTTATCAATTTCCATGATAGCTGATTGGGTCAAACGATCTACTTGAGGATTAAGGGAACAAATACCATTTGAAAGGCGTTCTGGTAGCATTGGAACTACACGGTCTGTCACATAGACAGAGGTCGCACGATTGAGGGCTTCTTTATCAAGAGCAGACCCCTCTGTCACATAGTAAGAGACATCCGCGATATGAACTCCAAGTTCAAAATTTCCATTCTTCAAGGACTTGATGTGAACTGAGTCGTCCAAGTCCTTAGCATCTGCTCCATCTATGGTAAATGTAATTTCATCTCTCAGGTCCAGACGCCCCTCCATGTCCTTTTGGGATGGAGCATCAGGTACACTTTCAGCTTCATTGAGAACTGCCTCCGGAAACTCTGAGACAATATCCATTGATTCCAAGACCTCAAGAACGTCAATTCCTGCATCTGTTGAATGTCCAACCACATCTAGGACACTCGCCACAAAGAAGTCATGTTTCTTACTTGGGTACTTGTCAATAAAGACCTTGAGTACTTCTGTCCCTTCTAGTTTGAGAGATGGCTTTTTCACATAAATCGGTTGACTTATTTTTTGGTTTTTAGAACGGATATAACCTGCATACTTAGGCTTTTCCTCATCGAGAATAATTTGCCCAACAACTGTCGTTAAACTGTGCTCTAGGATGTCGATAATCTTTGCTTCTGCAGCAGTTCCTTTGTTACGGTCAGCAACTTTCTTAATGACAACTTCAACAGTATCACCATCAATGGCGTAGTTAACATCACTTTTCCCAACAAAAAGATCGTCTTCTTCGCCTTCAAGGCTTACAAAACCGAACCCATTTTTATGGGCATGGAAAATTCCTTTTAGGGTAATCTCATGTTTTTTCTTCTGGTCTAGGGTTAAACTACCATCTTCTTCAAAGCGAATCTGGTGCTTACGTTCCATCAAGGAAAGAGTTTTGATTAACTCACGGAAGTCCTTTGAACCATCCTTCCCGAGAGCACTGGCCAAGTCATTAACTGTGACACTCCCCTTCTCTTGTAAATATTCTTTTATTCTATCTTTCATGTTTACTTTCTAGATTTATATTAATTTCTTTTTGGTGTAAAACCTTATTTCTTTTAAAAATAAAAATAGGCAAAGACCTAGTCTCGCCCATTATTTTCTTATCTACTTGATAATACCGTCAATGCTAAGGCAATGGCTAGCCAGAAAAAGACTAAAATTCCTGTCAAACGTTGCATCACAGCTTCAAAACCACGCGCTTTGCTACGTTCAAACAAATCACCTGCACTGGCATCAAATACATTGCTAGATTGGTTTTTAGTTGGTTGCATAAAAATTGCAATCACAATCACAACAGATAATACTAATAGAATGGTTAATAATAGGTTATACATATCAAACTCCTTAAAATCCCTATTATTCTACCATAATTTCTACTTAGATTCAAGATGTAGAGTCACTTTTCTTTCTTTAGGGCAATACTTTAAGACCTCAATCTTGTCTGGATGGGTTTTGGAGTTCTTACTGGTTAGATAATTGATGCTGCCACAAGAGGAGCATTTGAGATTGATTTTTACTCGCACTAGATTTCCTTCACTTTTAATAATGTTCTAAATTGGATAAGGTTAAATAAACAACTGAGAGCTACACAAAGAGCTGTTGCATAAAATACTGAGTGATAGCCAAATTGTCCCGCTACTGCTGATCCTGCTAAGGGACCTATCACTCCTCCTAGATAAAAGAAGACTTGATTAAAGGCAAATACCCTTGAAATGCCAACTTTAGGAGTCATTTTGCTTAGGAGAGCATTGACACCAGGGATCAGAGCTCCTGTTCCCAGACCAAATAGAAAACGATAGAAGCCTAATTGGAATGGGCTAGTCGCATTTGCACATAATAGATATATAAAAACTGAATATACCTGAGCTAGGACAAGTAGTCGATGATTGCCCACTTTATCACCTAATTTACCCATGATACCTGCACTCATCATACTTGAAAATCCCATACTGGATACAATCAAGCCAGAGACAAAAAGAAGGTTCTCTTTCTGTCCCAGATCTCGTACATACAGGGCAAGGATAGGACCGATAGATTGGGCAGCAAATTGAATCACAAAGCTAGTTAGAAATAAATTTATCAGGAGAAAAGGATATTTAACAGAAGTAAAGAGCTCTTTTGTAGGGAGTGCTTTTTCTTTTGGCACTGGTTGAAAGTTTTCTTTGATAAAAAGAATGGTTAAGATAGCAGCTAAGAACAGGAAACCACCAACCAATAAAAAGACATTTCGAATGCCAAAAATTTCGGCAATGAAACCACCGACAAAGGGACCAGTCAAAGTTCCAGCGACAACACCAGTTGATAAAGTCCCTAGAGCGTATCCCGACCTATCTTTGGGGACTTGACTAGCAATTAAAGCTGTCGCATTAGGTACAAATCCTGTAAAAACACCATTAAGAAAGCGTAAGAACAAGAGCCAGAAAACGTTTGGAACAAAGGCCAGACCACCCATAGTAATAGTCATGGCTAGCCCTGCACGAATCATCATGGGTTTTCGACCATACTTGTCTGCTAAGATACCCCAAATTGGTGATACAAAGGCTGCAGAAATGGCTGAGACTGATATAGCTAAACCTGAATAAAAGGCAACTTGATCTCCTTCAATTCCTAACTGTTCGACAAAAATAGGCATGAAAGGAACAACGAGAGAAATGCTGGCTCCTGTTAAAAAGCAACCAAACCAAGCAATACGAAGATTATCCTTCCAGCTAATCTCTTGCATGGGCATCGCCTCCTTCAAGTAAGGTCACTACTTGACTCAAAAGCTGCTCTCGACTGCCGTTATTGTCTAATATATAAGTAGCAAATTTCTTCTTTTCTTCTAAAGGCCACTGTGAAGCTAAACGAGTTTCAGCTGACTCTTTGGATAACTGATCACGGTTCATTAAGCGATCCAGCTGGGTATCTCGGCTTACATAAACTAGCCAAGTTTCATCGAACCATGAAGCATAGTCCTGTTCAAAAAGCAATGGAATATCCATGAAAAACACGTCCTCAGTCTGAGATAACTTGTCTCTCAAAGAGCCCAATTCTTCACGGATGATTTGTCCTTGAGTTTCTTTAGACCATTCTCTATCCTCAGAGTTAGAAAAGATAAGACTGGCTAGTAATGGACGATTCAGTTCCCCATCTTCTAGAAGGACTTTTTCACCGAAATGCTCTACTAAAATCTGAAAAAGTCGTCCACCAGGTTTTTGAAGTTGGTGGACAAGAGCATCCGCATCTACCACTTCAAACCCTTTTTGTCTTAGAAAATTTGTGACGGTGGACTTCCCAGATGCAATACCACCAGTGATTCCGATAATTTTTCTCATCACTTTCTCCTTTGACATTTTGGACAAAAATGGGTTCCACGACCACCGAGTTGAATTTTTTCGATAATGGATCCACAACGTGAACAAGCTTGTCCAGCTTTATCATAGACTTGATGAAAGTCTTGCATGGTCCCATCTTCGCCAAATGCATTGGTATAGGTGCGAATGGTTGAACCGCCTTTCTCAACAGCCTGCCCCAAAACTTCAATGGTTTGATCATGGACTTTTCTAGCCTCTTGGGCGCTTAAACTTTTAGAAGTTCTAGAAGGATGAACTTTCGCTCTCCAGAGAACTTCATCCACGTAGATATTCCCCAATCCAGCAACCAAAGTCTGATCGAGAAGATGTGATTTGATAGGCTTTTTAGATTTCTTCAAGGCACCTCTAAAAATCTCTAAGTCAAAATCTTGTTCAGTAGGTTCTGGTCCAAGCTTTTTAGATACAAAGTAAGCATCTAAGAGTTCAGGAGCAAGCAATTCCATAGTTCCAAACTTGCGTACATCCTCATAAACTAAAGTGCCACCGTCTTCAAACTGGAAGAAAACATGGGCATGCTTACGTTCAGGAACCTGGTCTGGATAGTAAAAATACTTTCCTTCCATCCGTAGATGAGAAATCAAGACCTTATCTGTCAGGAAGAAAAGTAAATACTTGCCACGGCGCCCCATCGATTGAATCTCTTGACCAGGCAATTCTTTCTGAAACTGATCCAAATCTGTCTTAATCATCTTAGGATAACGAATGTCAAGACTAGCAATCTTCTTACCTAGAATCAGTTTTTCCAAGCCTCGACGAACCGTTTCGACTTCAGGTAATTCAGGCATAACTCCTCCTTCTCCAAAAACAAGAAGCAGGCTACTGCCCACCTCTTCTTAATATTCTTTTTCGTTATAGCCAAAGTCAGCCAAATCTAGCTTCTTATCTCGCCAGTTTTTCTTAACCTTGACCCAAGTTTCTAGGAAGACCTTGTCTCCTAGCATGAGCTCAATATCACGACGGGCCATAGTCCCAATTTTCTTGAGCATAGCACCGCCTTTTCCGATGACAATGCCTTTTTGGCTGTCACGTTCGACCATGATAGTTGCTCGGATATGAACCTTGTCTGTCTCCTCATCACGCTTCATCGAATCTACCACAACTGCAACTGAGTGTGGAATTTCTTCACGAGTTAAGTGTAAGACCTTTTCACGAATCATCTCAGAAACCAAGAATCGTTCTGGATGGTCAGTAATTTGATCCGCAGGGAAATATTGGAAACCTTCCTCAAGATTTTCACTCAGAATATCGATTAGATGAGAAACGTTATTTCCCTGAAGGGCTGAAATCGGAACAATTTCCTTAAAGTCCATTTGATTACGGAAGTCATCGATTTGAGCCAAGAGCTGGTCTGGATGAACCTTGTCAATCTTATTGACCACAAGAATAACCGGAATCTTAGCAGCCTTGAGTCGTTCGATAATCATATCGTCGCCCTTACCACGTGGCTCGTCTGCAGGAACCATAAAAAGAACAGTATCTACTTCACGAAGAGTGCTGTAGGCAGATTCCACCATGAAATCTCCGAGTGCTGTCTTAGGCTTGTGAATTCCAGGGGTATCGATAAAGACGATTTGTTCCTTATCAGTGGTGTAAATCCCCATGATTTTATTGCGCGTTGTCTGCGCCTTATCACTCATGATAGCAATCTTTTGCCCCATAACGTGATTCAAAAAAGTTGACTTCCCTACATTTGGACGTCCTAAAATGGCTACAAAGCCTGATTTAAATGTCATAATTTCCTCTTACTGTTTAAAATAATAAATCCCAAATCCGTGGGAGAAAGATGAGTGCACCTGTCAAAGCGGCAAAAAGAGAAACCACAAGCACAGCACCAGCTGCCATGTCTTTAGCTTTTTTTGCCAACATAGAAAAGTGATAGTGACTAGCCAAATCTACTACATTTTCAATAGCTGAATTAATAATCTCAAAAGCTACTACCATGAAAATGCTCAAAAGTAGAAATAACCATTCGATTCGTGACACCTGAAAAACAAAACCTGCAAGGACAACTATTAGAGCCGTCACTGCATGCTTTCTCATGTTACGTTCTTCCTTAATCGCAGTAAAAATCCCTGTAATGGCAAATTCTAAACTGGAGATTAGGTCACGATTTTTCCATTTTCGTTTATTGTCTTGTGAGTCCATAGGCTGTCAAAATTTCTTCTTGTAAACCGAACATCTCCGCTTCTTCCTCGGGAGTGTAGTGATCATAGCCGTTAATGTGTAAAAAGCCGTGCACTGCCAAGAAGCCCATTTCACGTTCAAAACTATGACCGTACTCCTCAGCTTGCTCATGTGCCTTATCAATGGAAATGAAAAGCTCACCGATATAAGCATCAAATTCTGACATCATATCTGCCAAGTCAGGATCATTTTCCAGATCTTCCTTATCAAAGGCAATCTCTAACTCCGGCTTATATTCAAGACTGATGACATCTGTTGGACGATCGGTATCACGAAACTCTAGATTGAGTTCATGGCTTCGTTCGTTGGTCACAAATGTGACCGCCATTTCCTTGTCTTCTTTTCCAATTTTTTTTGCAGCAAATTCTAAAATTTCCTGTGTTTGTTCTAAAATTTCTTTTGAAACTTGTCCAGTTTCATCTACCATTTCAATATACATGTGTTTCTCGATTCTCTTTACTTGGCTTTATTATATCACATTTCTATGATTTTATTCTACCTTTTTGATATAATACTATGGAATACATTCACGAGGAGAGAACCATGTCATTTGATGGATTTTTTTTACACCACATGGTTGAGGAATTGCGAACTGAACTACTAAATGGTCGCATCCAAAAGATAAATCAACCCTTTGACCAAGAATTGGTCCTGCAAATCCGTAGCAATCGTAAAAGTCATCGTTTGCTCCTGTCTGCCCATCCAGTTTTTGGACGCATTCAGTTAACAGAGTCCACCTTTGAAAACCCTGCTCAGCCATCTACTTTTATTATGGTATTGAGAAAGTATCTTCAAGGAGCAGTTATTGAGTCAATCGAGCAAATTGAAAACGATCGTATCGTGGAAATCACGGTTTCCAATAAAAACGAGATTGGGGACCATATCCAGGCCACGCTTATTATCGAGATTATGGGCAAACATAGCAATATTCTCCTTGTAGATAAGTCTAGTCACAAAATTCTTGAAGTTATCAAGCATATCGGTTTCTCTCAAAATAGCTACCGTACCTTATTACCAGGTGCTACTTATATCGCTCCTCCAAGTACAGAAGCTCTCAATCCTTTTATGGTCAAGGACGAAAAACTCTTTGAGATTCTACAAACCCAAGAGTTAACTGCTAAAAACCTTCAAAACCTCTTTCAAGGTTTGGGAAGAGATACAGCAACTGAGTTAGAAAGACAACTGCTTAATGATAAACTAGCCACTTTCCGGAACTTCTTTGGACAAGAAACCAAACCTTGCCTAACAGATAAATCCTTTTCTTGTGTGCCTTTTTCTAGTAAAACAGCGGAGAATTTTGACAGTCTTTCACAATTACTTGATATCTATTATAAGTATAAAGCCGAACGTGACCGTGTGAAACAACAGGCTAGCGAACTCATACGTCGAGTTGAAAATGAACTACAAAAGAATCGTCAAAAACTGAAGAAACAAGAAAAAGAACTTCAAGCTACTGAAAATGCAGAGGAATTTAGACAAAAAGGTGAGTTGCTGACAACCTTCCTTCATCAAGTTCCTAATGACCAAGATCAGGTCATTTTGGAAAACTACTACACCAACCAGCCTATCACGATTGCACTTGATAAGGCATTAACGCCAAACCAAAATGCTCAACGCTACTTCAAACGCTATCAGAAATTAAAAGAAGCTGTTAAATACTTGACTGACCTGATTGAAGAAACCAAGGCAACCATTCTCTATCTAGAAAGTGTCGAAACGGTACTCAATCAAGCCGGACTCGATGAAATTGCTGAAATTCGTGAAGAATTGATCCAAACAGGATTTATCCGTCGAAGACAAAGGGAAAAAATCCAGAAACGACAGAAACCAGAACAATATCTAGCTAGTGATGGAAAAACGATCATCTACGTGGGGCGCAATAACCTACAAAACGAGGAATTGACCTTTAAAATAGCCCGTAAAGAAGAACTCTGGTTCCACGCTAAGGATATCCCTGGAAGTCATGTTGTTATCTCAGGCAATCTCAATCCGACTGATGAGGTTAAAACAGACGCTGCAGAACTTGCAGCCTACTTCTCTAAGGGACGTCTCTCAAACCTCGTTCAGGTGGATATGATTGAAGTTAAAAAACTCAACAAACCAACTGGTGGAAAACCTGGTTTTGTCACCTATACTGGGCAAAAGACCCTCCGTGTCACACCCGACCCTGAAAAGATTCAGTCCATGAAAATCAAATAAAGTCTTGTATACTGGTGGGCTGTTACTGCTATAGACTCAAATAAAAATGGGAGGTGCGTTCAATGCTACGGCATATCAAATCTATTTTAACCATAATATTCGGAGCAGCCATTTATGCCTTCGGACTCACGTATTTCGTTGTGCCCCACCACTTATTCGAGGGTGGAGCAACGGGAATCACCTTGATTACCTATTATCTCTTTAACATCCCTATCTCCGTGATGAACCTCATCATCAATATCCCATTATTCATTCTAGCCTGGAAAATATTTGGTGCGAAGACCCTATACAGTAGCCTGCTTGGTACTATTTCCTTATCCATTTGGTTAGCAATCTTTGAAAAGATTCCTCTCAGCTTTAATCTTGAAGGAGATCTGGTAATCGTTGCTTTAGTTGCGGGTGTTCTTTTGGGACTTGGTCTGGGTATTATCTTCAATGCTGGTGGTACCACTGGAGGAACAGATATCGTCGCTCGAATCCTGAACAAGTACACCAATATCTCCGTAGGGAAATTACTCTTTGCACTAGACTTCCTTATCCTAATGCTCATTTTAATTATCTTCCAAGACCTTCGTCTCGTTACTTATACACTTCTATTTGACTTCATCGTCTCTAGAGTTATTGACTTGATTGGTGAAGGCGGATATGCTGGAAAAGGTTTTATGATTATCACTCAAAAGCCTATGGAAGTGGCAGATAAAATCAATGAAGAGTTAGGTCGAGGTGTCACCTTCATATCTGGACAAGGTTACTACAGTCAAAAAGATTTAAAAATTATCTACTGTATCGTAGCAAGAAATGAAATGATTAAGATGAAAGAATTGATTCATACGATTGATCCTAAAGCCTTTATCACCATCACTGAAGCTCACGAAATTCTTGGAGAAGGCTTCACCTTTGTAAAAGAAGAAACTTCCTAACACATAGACAACAAAAATAGTAACTTCGAATTTGAAGTTACTATTTTTTTGATGATAAAAACGGAAGAAACAAATCTTCCGTTTTACAAATCATTATTTTTCAGCTGTAAGTGCAGCCATTGTGATGTAGTTGTATGGTTTGTTGAAGTGTGGCAAGAAGAATAGGTCTGTCAAGGCCAATTTTTCAATTGTAACATGTTCTTGGATAGCAAGTGAGAACATGTGAATTCCCATAGCAATTCCAGGATCACGTGATACCATTTGAGCACCAAGGATTTCACGGCTATCTTTGTCGAAGACAATCTTGATAGCTACTTCATGGTTGTCATGTTTCATAAATTCTGGTTTTTGAAGATCGTTGAAGCCAGTTTCAGTTGCATTGTAGCCTGCAGCTTTTGCTTTTTCAAGAGTCAAACCAGTTGAAACCATGTGAAGACCGTAGATAGAGATACCGTTTGATCCTTGAACACCGATTCCTTCAAGCTCATGTCCACAAGCATTGTAAGCACCAACGATACCAGTACGTACAGCGTTTGATGCAAGAGCGATGTAGCTAGTGTCTTTACGAGCGTTGTCATAAACAGTTGCACAGTCACCCACAGCGAACACACCTGGAAGTGAAGTTTCTTGTTTCTTGTTAACAAGGAAAGCACCGTTGCGGAAGAGTTCAATCTTACCATCAGCAAGAGCTGTGTTAGGACGGAAACCAACTGCAAGGATAACCATATCAACGTCAAAGCTTTCTTTGTCAGTGATCAAGCGTTCAACTTTACCGTCACCTTCGATAGCTTTAACAGTTTGTCCAAGTGCCAAGCGGATGTTGTGGTCTTCCAAGTTCTTAGCCATCAATTGCGTGAAGTCTTTATCGTAGTAACCGTTTAAGACTGTGTCTACGATATCAACAAGGACAACTTCTTTTCCAAGACGTTCGAATGCTTCAGCAAGCTCAACACCGATGTATCCACCACCGACAACAGCGATACGTTCAAGATGTTTGCTCTTGTCAGCAAGTTTGTTGATCACTTCTTCAGCATTTTGGTACAATTTAACGAATTGAACATTTTCAAGAGTTGCTTTGAATTCGCGGTTACCTTTAACAATTTCAACACCTTCGATTGGTGGCAAGATTGGTGTAGAACCAGTTGCAAAGATCAATTTTTCGTATGATTCTTTGTGTTCTTTTCCGTCAACTTCTGCAGTAACAACTTTGTTGTCATAGTCGATTGAAAGAACTGGTGAGTTCATGTAAACTTTAGCACCCTTTGCTTCCAATTTTTCTTTATCTGAGTAGAAGAGACCTTCTGGACCATCGATTTGCTCACCAATCCATAGAGCCATTCCACATCCTAGGAATGAAATGTTTGAGTTTTGGTCAAAAACAACGATTTCATTTTCACTTCCAAAATTGTCCAACATAGTGTTGATACAAGCTGTTCCAGCGTGGTTAGCACCCACGACTACGATTTTACTCATAAGATAATTCCTACCTTTAATTTTTTTTACCTTTCCAGTATATCATTTTCTGTGAGCGTTTACAAGCTTTTTACTTGTTTTCCCTTATTTTCGAAAATACTAGAAACATGTATTAATTTATTTTCAGTGTTTTCAAATTAAATTTTAAGGAAATATAGTTTTTTTGAGCATATTTCTTGACTTTTTGTAAAAAATAATTTGTGAAAACGCTAACTTTATGATATTCTATTTATATGGAAATGAAATATAAATCTTCAGATTGCTTTCATATCTGGATTTACAACTATTTCCAATTGATTTGAAGGGAGTTGATTTTTTGCCTTTCAGTTCATTATCTGAACGGTTAATGGGAACTACGATTACTATTTCCTTGGTACATGAACAAGCGGATAATCTTCTCCGTCAAGCTTTTAATTTGCTCAAGGAACTTGAATTTCGATTTAATGCGAATAGCACCGAATCGGAATTGATGGAAATTAACTATCAGGCGGGAATTGCCCCAGTTAAGGTCCACCCTGATTTGTTTGAACTGATTTCCTTAGGTTTAGACCATAGTCTAGCCTCTGGAAGCAATCTCAATATCAGCATCGGTCCCTTGGTACAAACCTGGCGTATTGGTTTTTCCGATGCAAAAGTTGCTAGTCCTGAAGAAATTTCTTCGGTTTTACCATTGATAGATCCCCGTTTTATCAAACTTGATTCAATTGCTTCTACTGCTTTCTTAGAAAAGAAAGGAATGAAAATTGATTTAGGTTGTCTAGCAAAGGGCTATAGCGCAGATAAGGTTGCTACTTTTTTAAAAGAAAATGGTGTCACTTCTGCTCTTATCAATCTTGGAGGAAACATCCTCACCATCGGAAACAACCAAGCCAAAAATGGTCAACCCTGGCAAATTGGTATTCAAGACCCTAATCATCCACGTGGTAATCACCTGATGACCTTATCTATTACTGGAAAATCTGTTGTTACATCTGGAATTTATGAACGGCATCTTGAAATTGATGGAAAGGATTATCATCACATTTTCGATAGTGAAACTGGCTATCCTATTGAAACGGATTTGGCTAGTTTAACGATTATATCTGACCGCTCAGTTGATGGTGAGATATGGACCACACGATTGTTTGGCCAACGTAGCGCTTCTATCATGTGGCAAATCGAAAATATCGATGGAATCGAAGCCATCCTTATTGATAAAGATGGACATATCGCTTGTTCATCCGGTATCTAAAGATAAATAATAAATAATGCAAAAAGAGAAAGGAAAGCTCATGCTAAAACTTATTGCTATTGTAGGAACTAACTCTAAACGTTCCACAAACCGCCAACTGCTTCAATATATGCAAAAACACTTTGCTGATAAAGCAGAAATCGAATTGGTAGAAATTAAAGATCTTCCAGTTTTCAACAAACCTGCAGATAAACTTATTCCTGCAGAAGCCTTGGAAATCGCTGCAAAAATCGAAGCAGCTGATGGTGTGATTATCGGTACTCCTGAATATGATCACTCAATTCCTGCCGTTCTTATGAGCGCTCTTGCTTGGATTTCTTATGGAGTATTTCCACTCCTTAACAAACCAGTGATGATCACAGGCGCTTCATACGGTACACTCGGTTCTTCACGTGCTCAATTGCAACTCCGTCAAATCTTGAATGCACCAGAAATTAAAGCAAATGTTCTCCCAGATGAGTTCTTGCTCTCTCATTCTCTTCAATCATTCGATAAGAATGGTGACTTGGTAGATCTTGATGTCATCAAGAAATTGGATGCCATCTTTGATGACTTCCGTATCTTTGTTAAAGTGACTGAAAAATTGCGTAACGCACAAGAACTTCTTCGTAAAGATGCAGAAGAATTTGACTGGGAAAATTTGTAAGATAGGAGATTGAAAGAATGAAATTTGTTGGACTTGTTGGATCAAACTACGACCAATCATATAACCGCAAACTCTTGGAATTCATCCGTCGTAACTTCAAACTGAAATTTGAATTAGAAGTTCTTGAAATCGATGAAGTTCCAATGTTTAACCAAGACGAAAAATGGGACGAAAGCTTCCAATTACGCCTTCTTTACAATAAAATTACTCGTGCTGATGGTGTGATTATTGCTACTCCTGAGCACAACCATACAATTTCTGCTTCACTCAAGTCAGTTCTTGAATGGCTTTCATATGAAGTACATCCATTCGAAAACAAACCAGTGATGATCGTGGGTGCTTCTTACTACGACCAAGGAACTTCTCGTGCTCAAGTTCACCTTCGTAAAATCCTTGACGCACCAGGGGTGAATGCCTACACATTACCAGGTAATGAATTCCTTCTTGGAAAAGCTAAAGAAGCTTTTGATGCTAACGGAAATATTATCAACGAAGGAACTGTTAAATTCCTTGAAACTTGTTTAGATAACTTTGTCAAATACGTAGGAGTCGTTTCTAAATTGAAAAAACCAAAACCAATTGAACCAGAAGACTTGGATTGTGGAAAACCAATCGCTACAACTATTACAGAAGTTGACCCTGATGATCCAAACTGGGTAGAAAAAGTCGCTGAAATCACAGGAGCTGTATCTGGTGATACATACGTTAAACTTGACCATGGTATCCTTACAGTTAACCAAATCGATATGTTCTTGAAAGCTATGCCTTTTGAGTTGACATACGCTGACGATAACAACCAATTCCTCTACTACAACAATGCTCACCAAGATCCTGATACAATGTTTGCAAAACGTGTACCATCTCAATCTGGTAGCCGTATGTCAACCGTTCACGGTTCTCTCCCACCAGCACGTATGAAAAACGTTGAGTGGGTTATTGGAACACTTCGCAATGGTAACCAAGAATACGTACGTACAATCGTTCCTGGTTCACCTGCTGGTGTTATCAACACTCACAACTACCAAGCTATGTACTATCCTGACGGTTCATATGCTGGTATCAATGAAATTGTCTTTAACTTCCAACCATGGCTTGACTGGTACTTGAAAGAAACAGGTCAACGCTTGGTAGGTGGTAGCGGACCTTTTGCTCCTGCTGCTGGAGGCCACGGTGACGCAGATGCTACTTCTGGTGCATCTGACTCAGCTGACGGAGGCCATGGAGATGCGGATGCTACTTCTGGTGCAAGTAACTAATAACTAACAAAAAGGAACCATTTTGGGTTCCTTTTTTTATAATAGAAATCTCGGTTCGCACACACAAACCGAGAATTTTTTTATTTATGAATTTGGATCGTCAAGACTACGACCATGCAAGCCTTTTTCACGTTGTACCTGACGAAGTTTTTCAGGAGTCACATCATTTCCATCTTCATCTACGATTTTGATCCCTTCAATGTGATGACGAACTGAACGACGATATCCTTCGATATATTCCTCACGAAGTTTAGCTTGTTCTACTTTTTCTTCTGCAGTCAAGCCTTCAGTTTTTTTCTTTTTCGCAAGCTCATTAATACGAGCGATTTTTTCTGGTGTCATATTTGAACCTCCAATCTACTTTTTAATTTCTATTTTGTATTAAGAAGATTAAAAGCAGCGACAGTTTTTGCTTTATTCACAAGTTCAGTTAGAATAGCTAGGCGATTATTCTTAACATCAACATCCTCTGCCATAACCATTGTATTGTCAAAGAATGCATCAATAACAGGACTAAGAGCAAATAACTGCGTTAATTTATCACTAGCTGAACCTTTCAATTCTAGATTTTCTACTGCTTGAGCTAGTTCTTTTTCCTGTTCATTTTCAAAGAGACTAGTATCAACTTTGACTGAACCTTCTGCTTTTTCCGCTAGGTTAAAGGCACGAGATAAGGATTCAACAGCTGGTTTGTAGTTACTATTTAGAGATGCTTCTTTCAGTGCTTCTGCTGCTTCAATCATATCAGAAACAACAAAGTTTGAACTTGCTAGAACAGCTTCCTTAATATCTTTTGCAGTAGACCCCATCATCTTATCAACACGAGCTTTGATGAAGTTAAGCACTTCTTCTTGATTATCGTAAGTTAGGCTATCAAATGATAAAGCATAAAGGCTAGCAATCAATTCGTCCATTGGAATATTCCAGCCAAAGTCTTCCAAGATACGGACAATCCCTTGTGTTGCACGACGAAGAGCATAAGGGTCATTTGAACCAGATGGAATCAAGCCAACAGAGAAGAAGGACAAGAGAGTATCCAATTTATCGGCTAGTGCAAGGATAGCTCCGACTTTAGACTCAGGAAGAGCACCATCTGCAGAATCTGGAAGGTAGTGTTCACGAATAGCTTGTGCTACTGCTGCATTCTCACCAGCGAGAAGAGCATATTTCTCACCCATGATTCCTTGAAGCTCATCAAATTCACCAACCATACCAGTCAAGAGGTCAAACTTATAAATGGCTGCAGCACGAGCAAGGTCAACAGTTTCATCAACTGATAAACCTGCTTTTTCTGCCAAAAGGATAGCAATTTGCCCTGTACGAATCATGTGCTCACGAAGTGAACCAATCTTTTCATGGAAGGTTACGTGTGATAATTTAGCTACAAGATCTTCAATCTTGAGTTTTTGGTCTTCACGCCAGAAGAATTCACCATCTTCCAGACGTGCCACCAAGACTTTCTCATTTCCTCGGATGACATTATCCAGATACTCTGCATTTCCGTTACGAACAGAAATAAAGTTTGGTTTTAGATTTCCGTCAAGGTCACGTACTACAAAGTAGCGTTGGTGAGTTTCCATTGAAGTGACCAAGACTTCTTCTGGAACCTCTAGGTACTTAGGATCAAAATTCCCCATAAAGGCAGTTGGGTATTCAACCAAATTCAGAACTTCATTCAAGAGTCCTTCATCAATTTGAACCTGAACACCTTCTGCAGCTTCGATAGCCTTAATTTGCTCACGAATCATATTTTCGCGTTCAATGCTATCTGCAATAACATAAACTTTGCGCAGGTCTTCTTCATAGCTGTCAGCATGCTGAATTTCTACTTCGTGACCAAGGAAACGATGTCCACGGCTAACTCTTCCTGAATGAATATCTAAGAAATCCATATCGAGTGCCACATCATCCAAAAGAACTGTCAAGGTGTGGACTGGACGGATATATTCAAAGGTATTGTTTGCCCAGTGCATACTTACTGGGAAGCTTAAGCTAGCCAATACTTCTGGAATTCCAGCCAAAACTTCCTCAGCTGGTTTTCCAGCTTCATGCTTAGTTACGTAGACATATTCTTCACCTTTAATTTCACGGAATTCGATATCATCTACAGTCAATCCTTTACCACGGACAAACCCTTGCGCTGCTTTAGAGAAATTTCCTTCTGCATCCAAAGCAATTTTTTTAGAAGGTCCTTTAAAATCTTCAGTCAAATCCGTTTGTTGGTCTGCCAATCCAAGTACGCGAACAGCCAAACGACGTGGAGTTGAAAAAGTTTGAATTCCTTCGTATGAAAGGCGGTTATTATCCAAAAAGGCTGCCATTTTTTCACCTAGTTGTTTTTCACTTGGTGTGACAACGTAGGCTGGTAACTCTTCAAGTCCTAGTTCTACTAATAAATTTTTTGCCATGTTTTTTCCTTTACAAAATTTCTTCTTTTTGATAGGCACCTTAGGTACTGGGGACGTTGCTAACTAACTTTGTGAGTCTGTGGGGAAATCTTCTGTCTTCTTGACAAAGTTTTCCAACAGTCTCATCAAAGTGGATTTAGCCAACTGATTTTTGAGCCTAAAGTTTCAAAAATCCCCAGATAGCAGTACGGCGGTGCCCATCCCTTTAGCAAGTCTTCGACTTGCCTCTGGGTGCCATACGGGCTCACTTTGTTCGCCCTTTTTCTATTCTTGTAACTTTTTTATTCTTCCTCTTCTGCTAGGAGTTTGGCGCGTGTGGCTTCGTCAAGAAGTGGGTAACCAAGTTTCTTGCGTTCAGCTACGAATGTTTTAGCTACGACACGGGCTAAGTTACGGATACGAGCGATATAACCAGCACGTTCTGTAACGGATACCGCTCCACGAGCATCAAGCAAGTTGAAGGTATGTGAACATTTCAAAACGTAGTCATAGGCAGGGTGAACAAGACCCAATTCCAAGGCACGTCCTGCTTCTTTTTCAAATTTCTCAAAGTTTTCAAGAAGCATATCTTGATCAGAAACTTCAAAGCTGTATTTTGAATGCTCATATTCTGGTTGAAGGAAGATTTCTCCGTATTTAACACCTGGAGCCCACTCAATATCATAAACTGAGTCTACTTCTTGGATGTAAGAAGCCAAACGTTCCAATCCGTAAGTAACCTCAGCTGTAACAGGACCAGTTGCCAAGCCACCGACTTGTTGGAAGTAAGTGAATTGAGTGATTTCCATACCATCAAGCCACACTTCCCATCCAAGTCCAGCTGAACCAGTTGATGGGTTTTCCCAGTTATCTTCAACGAAACGAATATCGTGTTCCAAAGGATTGATTCCCAATTTTTCCAATGACTCAAGGTAGAGCTCTTGGATGTTTGAAGGTGATGGTTTCATGACCACTTGGAATTGATGGTGTTGGTAAAGACGGTTTGGATTTTCCCCGTAACGACCGTCTGCTGGACGACGTGATGGCTCTACATAAGCCGCATTCCATGGCTCAGGACCAATAGCACGAAGGAAAGTATAAGGGCTCATAGTTCCCGCACCCTTTTCATTATCATAAGCCTGCATGAGCATACAACCCTGATCATTCCAGTATTGTTGCAAAGTAAGGATAATTTCCTGGAAAGTCAATTTTTTAGACATTATTTACTCCTTTATTATAAATTCTTGCGACCTAGAATACAAAAAGAACCGTGTCTTTGCTCCTAAGTCAAGTGACCTAGGGGCGTCAGAAACGCGGTTCCACCCTAATTTATTACTTCATTATTTTTTTAAATTTACCAAAAGCGCCACACTCATCTCTCAATCACCTGACTCTCACTATCACAGGCTCGCTTGGGATTTACTGATAAGATATTCTTTCTTGTCGTCTATTATAACAAAAAGGAATGAAAAAGTAAAATTATTTTATCACTAGTTCTATATATATTTCTTAACCAAATTAATTTAACTGCCTCTTTTATGTCCCTTTTTGAACAAAAAGAAAAACCACTAATCCTAAGACTAGCGGTTTAATCATGTTTTTAAGCTACAAATGTAGTTGCTCTATTATTTAAGAGTAACTGAAGCTCCAGCTTCTTCCAATTTAGCTTTGATTTCTTCAGCTTCTGCAGCTGCAACGCCTTCTTTAATGACACCTGGTGCACCATCAACAAGTTCTTTAGCTTCTTTAAGACCAAGACCTGTGATTTCACGTACAACTTTGATAACGCCGACTTTCTTGTCACCAGCAGCTGTCAATTCAACGTCAAATGAATCTTTAGCAGCTTCTTCAGCACCACCAGCAGCAGCTACAGCTACAGGAGCAGCTGCAGTTACACCAAATTCTTCTTCGATAGCTTTTACAAGGTCGTTCAATTCAAGGATTGAAGCTTCTTTAATTTCAGCAATAATGTTTTCAATGTTCAATGCCATTGTTATTTCCTCCAAATAAGTTTATATTTTATGTTTATATTTTTGTAGCTAGGCTACGCTGCGTAGCTTAAGATTAAGCTGCGTCTTCTTTGTTGTCTGCAACCGCTTTGACTGCAAGAGCAACGTTGCGCACTGGCGCTTGAAGTACAGAAAGGAGCATAGAAAGAAGTCCTTCGCGGTTTGGAAGAGTTGCAAGAGCAACGATTTCTTCTTTTGATGCGACAGCGCCTTCGATTGCACCACCTTTGATTTCAAGTGCGTCAGCGTTTTTAGCAAAGTCGTTCAAGATTTTTGCTGGAGCGATAACATCTTCGTTAGAAAATGCTACAGCAGATGGTCCAACAAATACAGATGCAAGTTCTGCAAGGCCAGCTTTTTCAGCTGCACGACGTAAGATTGAGTTTTTAATAACTTTATACTCAACTTCGCTTCCACGAAGCTCACGACGAAGAACTGTATCTTGTTCAACTGTCAAACCACGAGCGTCTACAACGACGATTGATGCAGCAGCTTTCATTTTTTCAGCTACTACGTCAACTAGTTCCGCTTTTTTAGCAATAATTGCTTCACTCATTAGTGTGTTCACCTCCGTAATTATTTTGCTTGGGGAATTTTTCCAAAAGAAAAACGCGCCCAAACCTAGACACGAAAGTACAATACGCTTCTTTTTACATGATACGTTTTGTCCTCGGTAGGATATTTATGAGTCGAGCTCCCCTACTGTCTTAGGCAGTTTTTTCAAACCGTATATAAGTATACCATACTACTTTGTTTAGTGCAAGAGTTTTTTGCTTATTTTTAAAAAATTTTATTTATTTTTTAACCTTATTTCAAGATAATCTCATCAAAAATCAATTTTAGTTCTTGACTTGTTTGATTTTTTATTGTACTATACAACTGTATATACAGTTAAAAGGAGTTATTATGAATACACAAAAGAAAACACAATTCATGACCTTAACCGCATTGCTAACAGCTATCGCTATTTTGATTCCTTTGGTGATGCCCTTTAAAATTGTCATTCCTCCCGCTTCCTACACTTTAGGAAGTCACGTTGCTATTTTTATCGCTATGTTTCTCTCGCCATGGATGGCGATCTTTGTTATTATAGCTTCTAGTTTAGGATTTCTCATGGCTGGGTATCCGATTGTCATTGTACTTCGCGCCTTTTCCCACATATTCTTTGGAAGTCTGGGTGCTTTCTATCTTCAAAAACATCCTCAAACCTTGGACAATAAGAAATCTTCATTGATTTTTAACTTTGTACTTGGTTTGGTTCATGCTATTGCTGAAGTTTTGGCTTGTGTGATTTTTTATGCTAGTACTGGAACTGACTTAAAAAATATGTTCTATGTCTTGTTTGTATTAGTTGGATTTGGTACTATTATCCATAGTATGGTAGACTATTACTTAGCCTTGGCTGTTTATAAAGCATTGAGAAAACGCCGTTAAGCGTTAAGAGAGAAGAATATGACAAAAAATCGAAAAGAAGCCCTTCTACAACTCTTAGAAAAAGCTCAAAAACCTCTAAACGGAAAAAGCTTAGCAGAACATTTTCATGTCACTCGCCAGATTATCGTTCAGGACATTGCAGTTCTTCGTGCAGACGGTGCTCCTATCTTATCAACCAATCGTGGCTATATTTATAAAGAAAGCAAGACCAATCCGTATGTTCACAAACTGTTTAAAGTTAAGCACGAGATGGAAGAAATTGGTCAAGAACTTCTAGCTATCGTCGATAATGGGGGACGTGTTCAAAATACCTTGATTGATCATCCTGTCTACGGAGAAATTGAAACCTTGCTCAAACTCTCTTGTCGTCGTGACGTTCAGCATTTTTTAGAGCAAGTCGAAAGGTCTGACTTTAGACCACTTTCTGAATTAACAGATGGCGTCCATTATCACCTAGTCGAAGCTGAAAATGAACAAGACCTCCTCTATATCGAGAAGGCCTTGGATAAGTTAGGTTATTTAGTAAAGGATTAGAAGGTTTTCTTTTCCCATCCATCTTCTGTACGGTGACGGTAAAAAAATTCTGATTTATCAGGAGCTTCCATCATCTCCATCAAAGGTAACATATCATAGGCCAGATCCAAATTTGGAATCTGGTCTTTTTGTACCCAGGACACTTCTCCTTCATCCGAAGAACGAAGCCTTCCAGAAAACTCAGTCGCCTTATAACAAAAGACAATATAGCGTTCACCCGAATCTAAAGGCCAATTTTTAATGCCGACAAGTTGAGGATTTTGAATCGTCAGACCTGTTTCCTCGTAAATTTCACGAATAACAGATTCAGCGAATGCTTCTCCATTTTCAACATGACCTCCTGGAAAGGCATAGCCAGACCAGCGGTTGGTTTCAGGCGATCGATACTGCATAACCACGCGCTGATTTTCAAGGTCTTCTATTAGACAAATATTAGTTAGAATGGTTAATTGTGCTCGAGACATACATAGACTCACTTTCTAATGTTTAATTTTTTTCTACATACTTAACTTTAGACTTCATAATCAAAGGATTAACTAAGTCATGATATTCATGAATTTCATGGAGTAAGAATCCTCTGATGATTCTTATTTCATTTTTTTCCCTAATCACATAGTAGTCTAAATTGATAGGCATAGATGAATCTGGAACCATGGAAAAGAAGAAAAATGTCATGAACCAGATCAAGAGTGCAAAGAATCCACTGAGAGCCTGAAAAATCAGATGATGCCACTGAAAAATTCTCGTTTTATAAAAGATGGTCCATGGTTGGATAAATAAGGTCAAGCAAAGACCAAAGAACCAGAGATTCCACAAGACTGGTGTAAAGGCTAAATCAAAAAGCCCTAAGATAAAATGAATCAGTACAAATACCAGGAACATAAGGTAAATAACTCTAAATATAGTTAAATGTTTCAGCATGGTTAACTCCTTTTCTTTTCAATATATTTCATCGCTAGAGTTATAATAGATGCCAAACTGAAAAAGATCAGATAAGTTGCAATAGGAAACCAGATGTAACGGTGATCTAGGGACAAGAGAGAAGGCAAAATTCCTTTACTATTTTTCCCACCAATCCCAATAAAGAGATGAACTACTAAACCGATACTATTAAGATAGATAAATAAATCTGCATATCTTTTTATTGTCATCCTTGTCTTAGACAAGTCTAGGAACCAATAGTCAAATAATCGATACACTAGACAAAAAAGATTTATATATATTGGAAAACTATAGTTGATATCTCTGTATGGCGACGGAATAGGAAGACTTTCAAAAATTAGATTCAAACTTAGTCCTATTGCTAGGATAAGACCGAGGATCAAGAAGAATCCTAAAAATTTATGAGAATCTAGCCAAGATTTAAACTTTTCTAAACTGGATAAATCTTTTTTTCTACATGTTTTTATTTTACTCTTATTCATTGTTATACCAAAGAGTAGCATCACTCGTCTTTCATAAAAATTTTTTAATTAACGATAAGGAATCTTTGAATTTTCTATCTCTATATCAGGATTGGCAAGTTTGAGATATGGAGCAATATAGTCTGCATCCGTAACCTTTGGACCCAGAATTACTTTTGAGTATTTCAAAGGTAGTAGATTGATGTATACAAATAAAGCATATCTTCCTTCCTCTTTGGATTCTAAGTGAATATATTTCCTGAAATCATCATAACCAGATTCCTTATTTTCACTAAGCCCAATACCACCTGATAAACTTATGATTTCTTCTATTTTAATTCTATCATCTGTTAAGTGCTTCGGATTAAGTAGTCGCTCTATTTCCGAATCATCAAAGTTGATTAGTATACGAAACTCACTCTCATATTCATAATCAGACACTTTAAAAAGGTAAGATATTTTTGCTAAATTTTTAAAGATAGTTGTCATTATCAATTTGCTCTCTTTAGTATGTCTACCTTTTAATTCCTTAATTACCCTTTTTAATTCATTAAGTTTTTTAACAATATCAGAATCGTCTTCCCTTGTATTGTTTAAATAGAATATTCTCACAAATTCTAATGCTTCATGTTCAATTATTTTTTGTAAATACTTCTTATCGTACTGTAAAAATGCACCTCTAGATTCTTCTGCATATTCTTTCCACATTGGAAGACTATCTGATATAGTTGTCATTGAAGATAAGAAGACATTAGAATTCTGATAGCATTCCGATGAATCTTCTATTTCCAAGTAATCATAGACGGCTCTTCCTTCCATAGGATCATTTAATTGTTTAGAATTTGTTAATCTCAAATACGCAGGTTTACTTGCATCGCCAGATTTTATTGTTTTAATTAAATGATTCGTTAAAGTTTCAATTTTAGTATAATGACCAAATTCTTCACTATTTTCAAGGTCTTGAGCATTAATTGTCAAAAGTGAGCGAATTTTATCTATGAGAGTATTTGCAATTTCCCCCAATTCATCTACTTGAATTTCTTGTAAATTTCTTTCCTCTTCATCTTGTATTTCATTCTCTTTCTCTAATATCTTAAGAATTGCACTTTTCCAAATATCTGAGTCTTCATAACTCAATATAGTTTTAAGTGTTTCTATAGATTCTTTGATAATATCTGTATGTTTAGTCTCTAACCACATCAAATAAAATCTTACAGTATAATGATCAGGATTATTTTTATAAAACTGATTAATTATATCTAAATGTTCCGATTTAAAAAACTTTACGATTTTATCAAGATGAAAATATTGAAAAGCTATGGAACCAAATGGAAAATTTAAAAGAATTATATCACAAACAGATACTACATCTTGTTTTATTTTTTCTTTTACTATTTCAAAATCTTTACCTTTTTCAAAAATTGTCAGCATTATATTGAGTATGCCATAACAAATAAATTCATTAATACGATTTAAATCAAGATTTTTGATACATTTAATAATTAAAAAGAAAATGCTATCATCATACAAAAAGTCTTCTAAGTCTTCAACTATAATATTTTTTTCCAAATAGTTGTTCAAAGACCGAAAGTAATTATATAGAATATCAGCAGAAATAAACACTTCATAATTTTCTTTAATTAATGATTCTGCATCCAATAAAATATTCTTAAAAATTGTTTTATCGACAAGGTTACTAAATTCTAATAGTATATATAAAGTTGTTTCTAATTTTTCCCATTTTTCTTTTGGAGAAAATCGCAAAAAAGCTTCAGTTATATTCTTAATATTCTCTACTTTACTATCTAAGTTATCTAAAGACCGTATGGCAGTTTCTAATTCAAAATAGTAAGCATCATTTTTATAATCATCTAATATATCCATTTATTTTTTCTCCTTTCATTACCCCAACGCCTTGACTTCCAACATCATATCACGTATTTGCGCTGCCAACTCGAAATCAAGCACTTCGACGGCTTCTTGCATTTGTTTTTCTAGTTTCTTAACCAATTCTTTACGTTCTTGTTTGTTAAGTCTATTGATGTCGACTTCTTTATCTTCTTCCTTAGCCACAGTTTTTGTGACAGAGATAAGGTCTCGGATTTCCTTCTTAATAGTTTGTGGGACAATGCCATGTTCTTCATTATAGACCATCTGAATTTTACGACGACGAGCTGTTTCATCAATGGCTTTTTGCATAGACTGGGTCATAGTGTCAGCATACATAATGACATGCCCTTCACTATTACGAGCTGCACGTCCAATGGTTTGGATAAGACCACGTTCATTTCGGAGGAAGCCTTCCTTATCAGCATCAAGAATGGCAACCAAACTTACCTCTGGTACGTCAATTCCTTCACGAAGGAGATTAATTCCGACTAAGACATCGAAGACTCCCAATCGTAAATCTCGGATAATCTCTGTCCGCTCTAAAGTCTTGATATCCGAGTGCATGTACTTGACCTTGATCCCCATTTCCTTGAAGTAGTCTGTCAAGTCTTCTGCCATTTTCTTGGTTAAGGTTGTAATAAAGGTACGTTCATTCTTTTCAACACGGGCATTGATTTCCCCCAAGAGGTCATCAATCTGTCCCATGGTTGGACGCACTTCTACCTCAGGATCCAAAAGACCTGTTGGACGGATGATTTGTTCAATCACGGTGTCAGTTTGTTCCATCTCGTAATCACCAGGTGTCGCTGAAACGTAGACAATCTGGTGGACATGACTTTCAAACTCTTCACGACGAAGGGGACGGTTGTCCAAAGCAGACGGCAAACGGAACCCGTAGTTAACCAACATTTCCTTACGTGAACGGTCACCATTATACATTCCTTTGATCTGCCCCATAGTCATATGGCTCTCGTCAATCATAATCAGAAAATCATCAGGGAAAAAGTCAAGAAGGGTGTACGGAGGCTCCCCTTCGCTTCGTCCATCCATGTGACGTGAGTAGTTTTCGACACCATTGGTATAACCCATCTCACGTAGCATCTCGATATCGTACTCTGTCCGTTGTTTCAAGCGTTGCGCTTCGAGGAGCTTGCCTTCTTTTTCAAAGATACCTAACTGCTCCTCCAATTCAGCCTGAATCTTAGCAATTGCTACCTCCATGTGGTCATCATTGGTCACAAAGTGAGTGGCTGGGAAAATCGCCAAATGGTCCACTTCACCGAGGACTTGACCAGTTAGAGCTTCAACCTCCCGGATGCGATCAATCTCATCTCCGAAGAACTCAACACGGAAGGCATGCTCATCACGAGATGCTGGAAAAATCTCCACCACATCCCCACGAACACGAAATCTTCCACGCTGGAAATCAATGTCATTACGCTCAAATTGAATATCGACCAATTCATTAAGCAGTTTATCACGAGAAATCTCAAGACCTGGGCGCAGACTTACTACACTATCAGCGTATTCCTTAGGAGAACCCAAACCATAAATACAAGATACAGACGCTACAACGATGACATCGTTACGCTCCAAGAGCGCTGATGTAGCAGAGTGACGAAGTTTATCAATCTCATCGTTGACTGAACTATCTTTTTCGATGTAGGTATCGCTCGATGGCACATAAGCTTCAGGTTGATAGTAATCATAGTAGGATACGAAGTACTCGACCGCATTCTCTGGGAAAAATTCCTTGAACTCCCCATAAAGCTGGCCTGCAAGAGTTTTATTGTGGGCGATGACTAGGGTTGGTTTATTAACTTTTGAAATCACCTGACTCATGGTATAGGTCTTTCCTGTACCAGTCGCCCCCATCAAGATTTGAGCTTTTTCACCACCCTCGATGTTATCTACCAACTGTTCAATGGCCTGCGGTTGGTCGCCAGAAGGTTGGTATTTGGATACAAGTTTAAATTTGTTGTCTGTAATTCTATTGATCATAATTGCCTCATACACATTTTCTATACTTCTATTTTACCATAAAAAGGATCGACTTACTGATTCTCAATTTCTTGCCACTTATCACCTCATGTTACATCTTATGACATCAAAACACTAAATATTTGCCAACTTTTTTATTTTCTGCTATAATGGGTAAATATTCTAAAAAGGAGACTAAACATGAAGAAAAAAATCCTTGCATTTTTATTATTTTTATTTCCCTTATTCTCTTTAGGCTATGCTAATGCGGACACTATCAAGATTGTTAGTGATACAGCTTATGCACCCTTTGAGTTTAAAGATACAGACCAGACTTATAAAGGAATTGATGTTGACATCATCAATAAAGTCGCTGAGATAAAAGGATGGAATATCCAAATGTCTTATCCAGGCTTTGATGCTGCTGTCAATGCGGTTCAAGCAGGGCAAGCAGATGCGATCATGGCTGGTATGACAAAAACCAAAGAACGTGAAAACGTCTTTACCATGTCTGATACATACTATGATACAAAAGTTGTCATCGCAACAACTAAGTCTAACAAAATCACTAAGTATGAAGAACTCAGTGGTAAAACTGTTGGTGTTAAAAACGGTACTGCCGCACAACGTTTCCTAGAAAGTATCAAAGATAAATATGGTTTCACTATCAAAACCTTTGATACTGGTGATTTGATGAATAACAGTCTCAGTACAGGGGCTGTAAATGCCATCATGGATGACAAACCAGTCATCGAGTACGCTATTAACCAAGGGCAAGATCTCAGTATCAACATGGACGGAGAAGCCGTTGGAAGCTTTGCTTTTGGAGTTAAAAAAGGTAGCAAGTACGAATACCTAGTTACAGAATTTAACGAAGCTTTAGCTCAGATGAAAAAAGATGGTAGCTTGGAGAAAATTATCAATAAATGGACAAATTCTTCTAAAACTAGTTCACAAGTAACTTCTCTCACTTCAACTACAAGTGCAGGTCAAAAAGCTACTCCAGTCAAATCAAAATACGTTATCGCAAGTGATTCTTCATTTGCACCATTCGTTTTCCAAAACTCAAGCAACCAGTACACTGGTATTGATATGGACTTGATCAAGGCTATTGCCGAAGACCAAGGTTTTGAAATTGAAATCACCAACCCAGGTTTTGACGCTGCTATTAACGCGGTTCAATCTGGTCAAGCTGATGGTATGATTGCTGGTATGTCTGTTACAGACGCTCGTAAAGAGACCTTTGATTTCTCTGATTCTTACTATACAGCTAATACTATTCTTGGAGTTAAGGAATCAAGTACCATTTCTTCTTATGAAGATTTGAAGGGTAAAACCGTTGGTGTTAAAAACGGTACTGCTTCTCAAACCTTCCTAACTGAAAATCAAAGCAAATATGGTTATAAAATTAAAACCTTTGCAGACGGTTCATCTATGTATGACAGCTTGAACACAGGTTCAATTGACGCCGTGATGGATGACGAACCAGTTCTTAAATACTCTATTAGCCAAGGACAAAAATTAAAAACACCAATCGAAGGTACTCCAATCGGTGAAACTGCTTTTGCAGTTAAAAAGGGAAGCAATCCTGAATTGATTGAAATGTTCAACAACGGTCTTGCAAATCTTAAAGCAAGCGGTGAGTTCCAAAAGATTCTTGATAAATACCTGGCAACTGATTCAACAAGTGAATCATCAACTGTTGACGAAACTACTATCTTGGGCTTGTTGAAAAACAACTACAAACAACTCCTAAGTGGACTTGGAATTACCCTTTCTCTAGCTTTGATTTCCTTTGCAATTGCGATTGTTATCGGGATTATCTTTGGTATGTTTAGCGTTAGTCCTTATAAATCACTTCGTCTTATTTCAGAAATCTTTGTCGATGTGATTCGTGGTATTCCATTGATGATTCTTGCTGCCTTTATCTTCTGGGGAGTTCCTAACTTTATTGAATCTCTTACAGGCCAACAGAGTCCAATCAATGACTTTGTCGCTGGTACAATCGCACTCTCCCTAAACTCAGCCGCTTATATCGCTGAAATTGTACGTGGTGGTATTAAGGCTGTTCCTATCGGACAAATGGAAGCTAGTCGAAGCCTTGGTATCTCTTACAGTAAAACCATGCGTAAGATTGTCTTGCCACAAGCAACCAAACTTATGCTTCCAAACTTCGTCAACCAATTTGTTATCGCACTTAAAGATACAACTATCGTATCTGCAATCGGTTTGGTCGAACTCTTCCAGACTGGTAAGATTATCATTGCTCGTAACTACCAAAGTTTCAAAATGTATGCAATTCTCGCAGTCTTCTATCTTGTGATTATCACTCTTCTTACTAGACTTGCAAAACGCTTAGAAAAGAGGATTCAATAATGGCTAAATTAAAAATCGATGTCGATAATTTACATAAACAATATGGTAAAAATAAAGTCCTTAAAGGAATTTCAGCAAAATTCTATGAAGGAGATGTTGTTTGTATCATTGGACCTTCTGGTTCAGGTAAATCAACTTTCTTGCGTAGCTTGAATCTCCTTGAGGAAGGTACAAAAGGTCATATCACGGTTAATGGTTATGATTTGACGGATAAAGCAACCAACGTGGACCATGTTCGTGAAAATGTCGGAATGGTGTTCCAGCACTTCAATCTTTTCCCACACATGACGGTATTGGAAAATATCACTTTCGCACCAGTAGAGCATAAGTTGATGACTAAGGCCGAAGCTGAAAAATTGGGAATGGAACTCCTTGAAAAAGTTGGATTGGCTGATAAGGCTAATGCAAATCCTGAAAGCCTATCAGGTGGTCAAAAACAGCGTGTGGCTATCGCCCGCGGTCTAGCCATGAACCCTGATATCATGCTCTTTGACGAACCAACTTCTGCCCTTGACCCTGAGATGGTTGGCGACGTTCTTAACGTTATGAAGGAATTGGCCGAACAAGGCATGACTATGATCATCGTAACCCACGAAATGGGATTTGCTCGTAAGGTTGCCAATCGAGTTATCTTTACTGCAGATGGTGAATTCCTTGAGGACGGTACACCTGACCAAATCTTTGATAACCCACAACATCCTCGTCTTAAAGAATTTTTAGACAAGGTTCTAAACGCCTAGAAGAGGTTAGACAAAAAGTCTTTATAATCAAAAAACGCATTGTATCAGGTATAAAAAACTTGATATTATGCGTTTTATTGTGGGAAGATTTACTTCGTTTGCTCCTGATACTCAATGAAAATCAAAGAGCAAACTAGGAAGCTAGCCGCAGGTTGCTCAAAGCACTGCTTTGAGGTTGTAGATAGAACTGACGAAGTCAGCTCAAAACACTGTTTTGAGGTTGTAGATGGAACTGACGTAGTCAGTATCCTACAACATACGGTAAGGCGACGCTGACGTGGTTTGAAGAGATTTTCGAAGAGTATGAAATTAAATTTTTGCCCAGACTATTAATATAGACGTATTGGATTTTTGGATTTTTTAGAAAATTATGATAAAATAAAGGATATGAAAAATGGGGATTCCTCATGCCTAGTCTAACTAGGAAACAAAATAGAAATTAGGTAGCTAGATGTCATCAAAAGTTATTGTTACAATTTTCGGTGCAAGTGGGGATTTGGCCAAACGTAAGCTCTACCCTTCACTTTTTAGACTTTATAAATCAGGTAATCTTTCTGATCATTTTGCTGTTATTGGAACTGCTCGTAGACCTTGGAGTAAGGAGTATTTCGAATCTGTCGTTGTCGAATCTATTTTAGACTTGGCAGACAGTGTGGAAGAAGCTCAAGCATTTGCGAGTCATTTTTACTATCAAAGTCACGATGTTAATGATACTGAGCACTACATCGAACTACGCAAACTTCAGGCTGAATTAAACGAAAAATATCAGACTGAGCACAACAAACTCTTCTTCCTCTCAATGGCACCTCAGTTCTTTGGTACCATTGCTAAACACCTCAAATCAGAGCAAATTGTTGATGGTAAAGGCTTTGAACGTTTGATCGTTGAGAAACCTTTTGGAACAGACTATGAGACTGCAAGCAAACTTAACGAAGAACTCCTAGCTACTTTTAACGAAGAGCAAATCTATCGTATTGACCACTATCTCGGTAAAGAAATGATTCAAAGTATTTTTGCCATTCGCTTTGCCAATATGATTTTTGAAAATGTTTGGAATCGTGAACACATCGATAACGTTCAGATTACCTTTGCAGAGCGTCTAGGTGTTGAAGAACGTGGTGGCTACTATGATGAATCTGGTGCCCTTCGAGACATGGTTCAAAACCACACTCTCCAACTTCTTTCACTCCTTGCTATGGACAAGCCAGCAAGCTTTACCAAGGATGACATTCGCGCAGAGAAAATCAAGGTCTTCAAGAACCTTTACCACCCTACAGATGAGGAACTTAAAGAGCAATTCATCCGTGGTCAATATCGTTCTGGTAAAGTTGATGGCATGAAATACATCTCTTACCGTAGTGAACCAAATGTTAACCCTGAATCTATGACAGAAACCTTTGCTTCAGGTGCTTTCTTTGTTGACACTGATCGTTTCCGTGATGTCCCTTTCTTCTTCCGTACAGGGAAACGCCTAACCGAAAAAGGAACACACGTAAACATTGTCTTCAAGCAAATGGATTCCATTTTCGGAGAGCCTCTAGCACCAAACGTGCTTACCATCTATATCCAACCAACTGAAGGTTTCTCTCTCAGTCTTAACGGTAAAAAGGTAGGGGAAGAGTTTAGCCTTGCGCCAAATTCTCTTGACTATCGAACAGATGCGACTGCTACAGGTGCTTCACCAGATCCATATGAAAAACTGATCTATGATGTTTTGAACAATAACTCAACCAACTTTAGCCACTGGGATGAAGTAAGTGCCTCATGGAAATTGATTGACCGTATTGAAAATCTTTGGGCTGAAAACAGTGCTCCACTCCATGACTACAAGGCTGGTAGCATGGGACCTCAAGCTAGCTTTGATTTACTTGAAAAATACGGTGCTGAGTGGACATGGCAACCAGATATCGCCTATCGTAAAGATGGTCGTTTAGAATAATCAAAAACAATCCTGCAAGAATTCTTGCAGGATTTTCTTTTATATCAAACCTTCTAGAAGGCCCTTCATAAAGTTTTCAGAGTTAAACTCACCGATATCATCGATTTTTTCACCAAATCCAATCAACTTAACAGGAATATTGAGTTCTTCACGGATAGCCAGAACAACACCACCTCGGGCAGTTCCATCAATCTTGGTTAAGACTATTCCTGTAACAGGCGTAATTTTTGAAAACTCTTTGGCTTGTACAAGAGCGTTTTGTCCTGTTGAGGCATCCAGAGCTAGGAAGGTTTCATGCGGAGCTTCTGGAACGACACGTTTGATGATACGACCAATCTTTTCCAACTCAGCCATTAAGTTTTCCTTGTTCTGTAAACGGCCAGCTGTATCAATCATGAGAATGTCAACACCTTCTGCTACTGCTCGTTCCATCCCATCAAAGACCACACTGGCAGGATCAGCTTTTTCAGGCCCAGTAACCACAGGAACATCTACACGGCGACCCCATTCCGCTAACTGAGCAACTGCACCAGCACGGAAGGTATCTGCAGCAACCAGCATGACTTTCTTGCCAGCTTGTTTGTAACGGTGAGCAAGCTTACCAATAGATGTTGTTTTTCCGACACCATTAACACCTACAAAGAGCATAACTGTCAAACCATCTTGGAAGTTAATGCTTTCATTGTATTGTCCATCTTTTTCGTAAAGCTCTACCAATTTTTCGATGATGACACGACGGAGGGCATCAGGTTTCTTAGCATTTTCAAGCTTGGCTTCATAGCGCAATTCTTCAGTAAGATTTGAAGCTACCTGTACACCAACGTCACTCATGATTAAGAGTTCTTCTAGTTCTTCGAAGAATTCTTCATCAACAGAGCGGAAGTTAGCAAAGAAGGCATTCAAACGAGCACCAAATCCCGTACGAGTTTTCTTGAGACTACGGTCATACTTTTCCTGTACAGTCTCTTGAACTTGAGGAGTTTCTTCGCTTACTAGATCTTCTTCCACTTCTTCATAAGTATCTGACTCCGTCTCGTCTGATTGAACTTGATCAGCTTCTTCCTCGTCACTATCACTTGAAGCTACTTCTTCGACTGGTGACTCAGGTTCTTCTGCAACAAACTCTGCTACATCTTGAACTCTTTCTTCAGTTTCTTCAACTTTTGTTGACTCTTCCTGACAACAATGGCATTCAGTTTCCTCTTCAAACTGAGTCTCTTCTTCCTGAGGAGTTGCTTTTGGTTCAACTGTTTCTGTAGTAGTTTCTGCTACTGGTTCTTCCGACTCACTAGCTTCTTTAGAATAAGTTTCCTCAAATTCTGAACTTTGGTCGATTTCTTCAGTATTTTTCACTTCAACTTCTTCAGTTCCAAGTGCTTCAACTTCGTCGCCAGGTTCTGTCAGATCCAAGTTTTCCAAAGCTTCTTTAACGACTTCTTCGATTTTTGGTTCTTCTTTTCTACCAAATAAACGGTCAAATAATCCCATACTTTAGTTCTCCTTCAGTACATATTTTTCAATGGCCCAGGCAACAGCTTCCTCGTCATTGGTCATTGGAGTCACGACATTCGCAACTTCCTTGACCTCAGGCACAGCATTTTGCATGGCAACGCCGAGTCCTGCCCACTCAATCATAGAAAGGTCATTGGCCTCATCTCCACAAGCCATCACCTGACTTCGGTCAATTCCTAGGTGGTCAATCAATTTAGCTAATCCAGTAGCCTTATGAACGTTCTTTGGTGACCATTCCAAAAGCATGTCGCGAGATTTAAAAATTTCATAATTGTTAAACAAGTCTGATGAAATGTTAGCAATTGCTGCATCCAGCGGTTCTTGGGCAAAGGCTGTCACACATTTATTATAAGTCATTTGACTAGACAAATCTTCAAAGTCAATTGGAACAAAAGTCAGAGCAGGATTAAATTTAGCATACAGACTCTCTTGATCCGATTGGATTTGGTAAACGGTTCCTTCTGAAATGGCATCTAAAGGAATACCTAGCTTTTCAGTTTCCTCGTAAATACGTGTCACATCATCAATCGAAAAGACTGTTTTATCGAGAATCTCACCTGTATTTTTCTGAACCAATCCTCCATTAAAGGTAATGGTATATTCATCATCATGACCGTCTGTTCCGAGCTCTTTGAGGAAGAAATCCATGGCCTTGAGGGGACGTCCAGTTGTCAGTACCACTTTGACTCCCTGATCACGCGCAGCCTTCAACGTCGACTTGGTACGTTCAGTCAATTTCTTGTCTGTTGTCAGCAAGGTTCCATCTAAGTCCAAAGCAATTAATTTAATATCTACCATTACAATTCCTCCATATAAGCAATAACTGATTGGTCCTTGTGGTGTCCAATAATTGTTTCAGCAAGTTCTAAAATCTCTGGACGTGCATTTTCAGGTGCGACTGGGTGCCCAACCACTTGCATCATGTGAAGATCATTTAGATTATCACCAAAGGCCATCACTTGATCCATATCCAGATTTAATTTCTTAGCCAATTCGACAATAGCAACTCCCTTGTCAACATGGTCTAAAACGATGTCAATGGATTCAAAGCCTGTCGTCATAGCCTTGACCCCAGGAACATGTTCATTGACCCAAGATTCTCCAGCGTCCACCGTTTCTTCAGTGAAGTTAGTTGTGAATTTGAAAATCTCATCGGTAATATCTTCAAGACTGGCTACTTTTTTGATATTTTCATTATAATGATGACTAAACATGAGATAGGTTTCATCTACTGTGTCTAAGACATAGCAAGCCTCTTTACCAGTCAAAAGCATCTTCTTCTCATCAAAATATGGTGAAGTCTTTAGCTTTTCAAATGTTGATAGGTAAAAATCACGAGGCATGGTTGCTTCATAGAGGTCCTCTCCATGGAAACGAACGAGACTCCCATTTTCAGCAATGAAAATAATCTCATCTTTAACATCCGCAAAATGCTTTTCAAGAGATAAAAGCCCACGGCCAGAAGCTACAGCAAAGTAGATTCCTTTTTCTTGATAAGAATGGAGCAACTTTTTCAGACGCTCCATATCAAATTGACCGGCACCATCCAAAAAAGTACCGTCCATATCCGTTGCTACTAATTTAATCATAAGTTCTTCATACTCCAATTAATAAATCTACCTTCTATTATACCATAGAAGAAGCAAAAAAAGACGTGCCGAATTGACACTCCCTTAGCTTCTATAAATCAATCCATATGCCATTTTGAAGGCCAGGCTGATTTTCTTACTTTCTTTTATATCCAGCCTCTCAACTCTTTTCTGCCAAAGTTCTTTATTAAAGTCTATTCTGAGAGTTAATCAGCTATTGCGTACAAATCATCAATCTTTGGCTGAGATACATTTGTCACAATCATAAATAGCATATAGTTCTTGACATATAATCTTGCATATGAAAAAATACTTGTTGGAGGTTGATCATATGACTGAAAAAATCAAAAACTGGGTTAATATTTGCGTTTTGAAAAATCAAGAAATTTTATTACTTAATAGACAGCACGATAATTTTCCTGGCTGGATTCCACCGGGGGGAAAAGTTGAATTCCCTGAAAGTTTTTTTGAAGCTGCATTACGGGAACTTAAGGAAGAGACTGGACTCACTGCATTAAATCTTGAATTAAAAGGAATTTCAGGCTTTACTAATTCAATTGGTAATGAGAGATTTGTCTTCTATGACTTTTTATGTACTCAGTTTACTGGTGAACTAAGCACATCAGCTGAAGGTGAGCCAAAATGGTGAAATCTAAAAGATATTGATAAAATACCAATGCAAGATGAAATAAGAAAAAGGCTACCGCTTTATTTAAGAAAAGGAAGCTTTGAAAGTATTAACTATTGGGATGATAATAAGAAATGCATTAGTGAAAACAAAACAATTTTATTTGACTAATATTCTCTACAGTATAATCAAATGCAAAAGTCTTAATCTGTTAGTAATTTTTGCATAATTCAATACTCAACACAATCTGTCTTAAACAACATATAGTGTAACGTTATACAAAACAAGGGTATCTAATAAAAATCATCTACTCTAGCAATTCTCCCCTTGTATCTATAGATAGCTAAAAAGCCTTGGAAACTGCTTATTCCAAGGCTTTCTCTATATATTCTATTGTATCAATTTCTTTATTCAGATTTCTGTTGCTACTAATTTAATCATATATGTTTCCATTCTCCAGTTAAAAATCTATCTTCTATTGGGCCAATTGTTATTAAAAATATAAGCCCTTCTCCACACTTTCCTGAATTAACTCTTCTGTCAGTTTCCATAATTCTTCTGATTCACTTTTTATGAACTTTTTCTTTTCTAATACCATGTCTGCACTGATATTATCAGGATTATAATTGAATTCTGACACTTCCAAGTGATTTATCAGCGGTAGCAAGGCGTCGATCACTCTTGCATATCTTGCTTCAGAACTCTGCCCTTTTTCAAATTCCAACCACGAATTTTTCATTTGTAAATATTTTTCTTCTGGAAGAATATTCATTGTTTTTTCTATAGATGCTAGTTCTCTGTCATGAGAATGAAGCTTTTTTTCATCATCAAAAACCCAAGTATCACCGGCATAAATCTCACCTAAATCATGAATCAATAACATAGAAGTGACTTTTTCCATATCCAATTTTTCAGGATAATAATCTTGAAGAACCATCGCAGCTATGGCACCCTGCCAGGAATGCTCGGCACTATTTTCAAATCTGCCATCAAGAGTTCTATTAAATCTTGTGACTGCCTTTAATTTCTCTATTTCTTTAATAAAATCAACTGAATGTTTCAAATTACTCATTGCTATTCCTACCTTATTCGAAATTACAAATATAATAGCAAAAATTAATCTTTACATCATTAATTTCCCGTATTTGCAAAAAAATAACGCCTAATCCACATGAGATTAGACGCTGATAAAATGACTATTTTAAACTTATTTACGGGTTTAGAATCAAACCTTCAGCCATTCATCAATTCAAAGTTCTCTTATCCATATTTGGCAAAGAGAGCTTGAACTTAATAATACAAAGTCGAATCACAAAGCCAACTATAGAGAGAATGATAAAGGCAGTAATTCTTGGAAAGTGAAGGACAAATGCTAGCCAGTAATAAATAACTCCAATTACGAAAGATAGAAGGGCATAGATATCTTCTTTTAGAACACTTGGAACTTCATTTATAAGGAGATCTCGGATAATACCTCCACCGGCTCCTGTTAGACAAGCCAAAATCCCTGCAGACATTAGATTTAGCTTACTATCCACCAAGGCTGTCGCTCCAATCAAGGAGAAGATAATCAACCCAATGGAGTCAAAGATGAGATAGGCTTCTCTCAACCACTTATAGAACTTTTTATCATGACTGGCATTGGCCTGTTTTGAAGTCACAAAGACATACATGATAACAGCTACTAGGATAGAGACATAAATGGGGCTAGGATCTGCTAGAGAAGCTGGAAAGCGACTAATAATGGAATCTCTTAGGATTCCTCCGCCTACTGCAGTTACAATTGCCAATAAACTGATTCCAAAAATATCTAAACGTTTACCAAATCCTTTGATGGCTCCTGAAGCAGCAAAGGCTATAGTTCCAATATAATTACAGATCATTAGGAATAGATCAAAATCCATATAAGCTCCTCAAATTATTTTGTAACCCTTCCGACTTCTTGAAGGTCATTTAAATGCTTAGATTAAAAATTTGTAATGAGCACTAACTAAGCATCCATATTCTCTAAGTCTTTTAGTTTAACCGAAACAATCTTAGAGACACCAGATTCTTGCATGGTCACCCCATAGATAGAGTCTGCGGCCGCCATAGTTCCCTTACGGTGGGTAACGACGATAAACTGGCTATCCTTGTCAAATCGGTTGAGATAATCCCCAAAGCGTTTAACGTTTGCTTCATCGAGTGCAGCTTCTACTTCATCCAAGATAACAAATGGAATGGTCTTAACCCGAATGATTGAGAAGAGCAAAGCCAGAGCTGATAAGGCTTTCTCTCCACCACTCATAAGATTGAGAGACTGGATTTTCTTACCTGGTGGTTGAACAGAGATTTCAACACCAGCTGTCAATAAATCACCTTCTGTCAGAATTAGGTCTGCTTGGCCACCACCAAACATCTGCTTGAAGGTCACTTTAAAGGATTCACGAATAGCTTCAAACGTAGACTTGAAGCGTTCTTTCACTTCATCATTCATCTCTGTAATGGTTTCAAGAAGCAAATTCTTAGCAGAAAGAATATCGTCGCGCTGACTATTCAAGAATTCCAAGCGTTCGTGTACTTCGTCAAACTGTTCAATGGCATCCAAATTGACCGGACCAAGTGAACGAATGGATTTTACCAAATCCTTAACCTTTTGTTCAGCGACAGCCAAGTCTTCCAATTGGTTGGCTTGTTCTAACGCTTCTGTATAACTAATCTGGTATTCTTCAGTCAGTTGACCTTGAAGATAGCGAAGGCGGTCTGTAATCTTCTCTTTAGTCGCTTCTGCTCGTGTTTGCTTTCGAATCCATTCTTCATTTTGCTGACGAGCTTGTTCTAAATGACTAGCAATATCATCCAATTGACCTTCAATATCATCTAGTTCAAACTGCTTACGAATGAGTCCTTGTTGAATTTCTTCCTTTTGACTCTTAGCTTCTGCTTCCTGCTTGGCTAAAAGTTCAGTATCAACTTTTTCAAGATTGTCTACTTTTTCTTGCAAAAGGCGTTCAATTTCTTCTTGTTCGATATTGAGGTTCTCAAGTTCTTTGTTGATCCGTTCAATATCAGCAACTTCATATCGCTTCTGTCCAAGCATTTCTGTTTTGAGCAGACGCTCTTGAGAAAGTTTTTCCTGTAAGTTTTGATAGCGTTCCTGAATAGCATTTTTATTGGACTTGATTTCTTCAATCTCAGACTCCAGCTTTTGCTTTTCAGTTGCAATGAGTGCAAGTCGTTCTTGGCATTTTTCTTTTTCAGCTTGCCAATCTCCACCTCTGAGATTAGTTAATTCTTGCTCCTGAAGTTTTAAGAGTGTTTCGAGTTCTTCGACTTGCTGGCTAGTTTGTTGATAAGCTAGGTACAAGCCTTGTTCTTCTATACGAGCTTGCTCTCCTTGGGACTTAATGGTCTCCAAAGTCTGAGTGAGGGTAGCTAAGTTTTCTTGAACTGACTTCAGATTTTCTTCCTCTTGACGAAGAAGCTTTTCTTCTTGAGCAATTTCTTTTTGCAATTGCTCCAATTCAGGCTTGATGAAAATACTGTTATTTTGACGATTGGCCCCACCAGCATAAGAACCACCTGTTCGTAGTTCTGTACCATCTAAGGTTACCATACGAACTTGATAGCGCACCTTACGAGCAGCATCACGCGCATGCTCAACTGTATCAAAAATTGCTGTAGTAGCTAGCAAGTTTTTAAAGATGGCTTCAAGCTTGGTATCAAAGGTAACCAGTTCATCTGCCATGCCAAGAAAACCTGGACTTGAGGCAATCACATCTTGGTTTTGACCTGAAATGCTACGAGCCTTAATGGTTGTCAAGGGTAGGAAGGTAGCACGGCCTGATCGGTTTCTCTTAAGGAAATCAATGGCCTTGGTTGCTGCCTGTTCGTCTTCAACTATGATGTGTTGGCTACTTGCACCGAGAGCAATCTCAAGGGCTGTTTGATAATGAACGTCAAAGGTTAAATGTTCACTAACAGCTCCAACAATACCACCTAGGCGGTTTTTCTCTTGTAAGACACTCTTAACACCTGCATAAAAATTGCTATGGTTTTTAAGAATGTTTTCCAAACTTTGTGCCTTGGCCTGCTTGTTTTTCAAACTATCTAAACGGTCAAAGAGTTGATTTTGCTGACTTTGATAAGCCTGCTTTTGTTCTTCTTCTTGCTTGGCATTGGTCTGGTATTCAGCAAGTAAGCTTTGTACTTCTTCTTTAGCTGATTTAAGAGCAACTTCTTGCTCACTAGCCTTGGACTTGGCAGAAGCCAATTGTTCCTTCAAGGATTCTAATTGTTCTTCTTGCTTTTGAGTTTGTTGGCGACTATTTTCAAGGTCGTTTTCAATCCGTGTCAATTGGTTGGACACATCCGCTTCTTCCTGCAGAAAGGCAACGAAACGTTCACGCAATTGCTCAATCATTTGGTCTGGATCATCAGAAAAAGCTAATAACTCAGCTTCTAGCTGATTGAGTTCCTTGGTATTGACCTCTAAATTTTCTTCTAACTGACTGAGATTTGCTTCTTTTTCTTCCTTCTCTTGAATGAGGGCATTTCTCTTTTCATCTAAACCAGCCAAACGAGCCTGAGCTTCTTGTTGATTAAGGGCAACTTGCTCAGTTTCTAGTTTTGATAAAGCTAACTTACGCTCTAAATCACTGATTAAACTAGTCAAATCCATCAAGCTTGACTGATCTTTTGCCATCTCAGCCTGCAAATCATGACGTTTCTTTTTGAGAGCTTGATTTTCTTCTTCTAGCTCTTGTCGCTTTTGGTAATAGCTAGTTAGAAGTTCCTGAACTTGATTTAATTCTCCTTCTGTCACATCCAATTCAGCCTTATTGGCTTGAATTTGTGCAACCAAAACGTCCAAGTAGATCGCTTTACGCTGACCGTCCAACTCCATAAATTTACGAGCTGTAGCTGCTTGCTTCTCCAAAGGCTTGATTTGATTGTCCAGCTCATAGATGATGTCTTCTAAACGGTCTAGATTGTCCTGAGTTTGTTGAAGCTTGCTTTCTGTCTCTTTTCGACGGGTTTTATACTTCAAAACTCCGGCAGCTTCTTCAAAAATAGCGCGACGTTCCTCAGGCTTAGAGTTAAAAATCTCTTCGACTTTCCCTTGGGAAATGATGGAGAAAGAATCACGTCCGAGTCCAGTATCTAAGAAGAGGTCATGGATATCACGGAGACGAACTTTTTTCCCGTCAATCTTGTACTCACTATCTCCACTCCGATAGATATGACGTTCAACTTTGATTTCCTGGCCTGCATCCTTGATAAAGCCATCTTGGTTATCCAAAGTAACAATAACAGAAGCGTAGTTTAGAGGCTTCCGACTTTCTGTTCCTGCAAAGATGACATCAGGCATCTTCCCACCACGCAGACTCTTGACACTAGATTCACCAAGTGCCCAACGGAGGCTTTCAGTGATATTTGATTTCCCAGAGCCATTTGGTCCTACAACTGCCGTCACCCCTTGGTCAAAAACAACCTTGGTCTTGTCAGCAAAGGACTTAAACCCTTGGATCTCAATTTCCTTTAAATACATGAATCCAGCCCTTTCTCAACTGCATTTTTAGCGGCTTCCTGCTCGGCCAATTTTTTAGAGCGTCCTTTACCTGAACCTAGACTTTGCCCCTCAACAAGGACTTCAACCTCAAACATCTTATCATGGGCTGGCCCAATCTCTGAAATCACCTGATAACGAATATCAACATCTCCATTAACTTGGAGCAATTCTTGCAGGTGAGTCTTATAATCCTTGATCATCTCAAAATCGCCAGCTTCAACCTTTGGAATCATGACTTGGTAGATAAAGGTTTTAACAGTTTTTATATCCTTATCTAAAAGCAGGGCACCCAAAAAGGCTTCGAAGGCATCCCCCAAGATCGTATCTCGGTTACGGCCTCCCGATTTTTCCTCACCCTTACCAAGCTTGATAAACTGGTCAAACTGACAATCACGGGCAAAACCAGCCAAACTCTCCTCACGGACAATCATAGCTCGGAGTTTTGACAAGTCCCCTTCTGGTTTTTTAGGGTATTTTTTAAACAAATATTCTGAAATCAATAATTGCAGAACAGCGTCTCCTAAAAATTCCAAGCGTTCATTGTGTGAAATTTTTAAGAGGCGGTGCTCATTGGCATAACTGGTATGGGTAAAAGCTGTTTCAAGTAAGCTTTTATCTGTAAAAACAAGATCAAAACGGTCTTGTAACACTGATTCTAATTCTTTCATGATTACCTCTTTCTAAATCATTATAATCCTATCCATTATATCAAAAAAAGCCTTCATAGTCAGAAAAGAACAGTGAAAAGCTTATTTTCTAACTTCTAGCTAAAATCAGCCCCCAGCTAGCGGATTGGGCTTTTTTTTGGTATAATAAATCTTATGGAAATTGAAAAAACCAATCGAATGAATGCTCTGTTTGAATTTTATGCAGCCCTTTTGACTGATAAGCAGATGAACTATATCGAACTCTACTATGCAGACGACTATAGTTTGGCTGAAATTGCTGAAGAATTTGGTGTTAGTCGTCAGGCTGTTTATGACAATATCAAACGAACTGAAAAGATTCTGGAAGACTATGAGATGAAACTCCATATGTACTCTGACTACATTGTTCGCAGTCAGATTTTTGATCAGATTTTGGAGCGTTATCCAGAGGATACTTTTCTGCAAGAGCAAATTGAGATTTTGACCAGTATTGATAATAGGGAGTAATCATGGAAAATCTTGTCGTCTATAAAGGAATACCCTGTAAATTATTAGCTGCAGAGGAACCATTTCCTAGACGACTACAGATTATCTCGCCCGATGATATCTCCAAAGCTATGCAAATAGGTTTTAGCTGTTGGGGATATCCAAATGAAATCATGAAAGAAGTCACACCTGAAGAACTAGAATGTTTGCAACATTTCGGACGAATTCCACTGAATTGAAAAAATAGGAGAAAAACATGGCATTTGAAAATTTAACAGAACGTTTGCAGAACGTCTTTAAAAACCTACGTAAAAAAGGAAAAATTACAGAGAGCGATATCCAAGAAGCAACCAAAGAAATCCGTCTAGCTCTTTTAGAAGCCGACGTTGCTCTACCAGTTGTCAAGGATTTTATCAAGAAGGTTCGTGAACGTGCGATCGGGCATGAAGTCATTGATACCCTCAATCCAGCCCAACAAATCATCAAGATTGTTAATGAAGAATTAACAGAAATTCTTGGTTCAGACACAGCTGAGATTATCAAGTCACCAAAAATCCCAACCATTATCATGATGGTTGGTTTGCAGGGGGCTGGTAAAACAACTTTTGCAGGTAAACTTGCTAATAAACTCAAAAAGGAAGAGGATGCTCGTCCTTTAATGATTGCAGCCGATATCTATCGTCCTGCTGCTATTGACCAGTTGAAAACACTGGGACAACAAATTGATGTTCCCGTCTTTGCTCTTGGTACAGAAGTTCCTGCAGTTGAGATTGTTCGCCAAGGTCTGGAGCAAGCCAAAGCCAACCATAACGACTATGTCTTGATTGATACGGCCGGTCGTTTGCAAATTGACGAACTTCTCATGAATGAGCTTCGTGACGTTAAAGCCCTCGCTCAACCAAATGAGATTCTCTTGGTCATCGATGCCATGATTGGTCAGGAAGCTGCCAACGTTGCTCGTGAATTTAACGCTCAGTTGGAAGTCACTGGTGTCATCCTTACAAAGATTGACGGTGATACTCGTGGTGGTGCTGCCCTTTCTGTTCGTCACATCACTGGAAAACCAATCAAGTTCACTGGTACTGGTGAAAAGATTACCGACATTGAAACCTTCCACCCTGATCGTATGGCTAGCCGTATTCTCGGTATGGGGGATATGCTGACTCTGATTGAGAAAGCTTCCCAAGAATACGATGAGCAAAAAGCCATTGAAATGGCTGAAAAGATGCGAGAAAACACCTTTGATTTCAACGATTTCATCGATCAGTTGGATCAGGTGCAAAATATGGGACCAATGGAAGATTTGCTCAAGATGATTCCAGGTATGGCCAACAATCCTGCCCTTCAAAATATGAAGGTGGATGAAAAACAAATTGCTCGCAAACGTGCCATCGTCTCTTCTATGACTCCTGAAGAACGTGAAAACCCAGACTTGCTTACTCCAAGTCGCCGTCGTCGTATCGCTGCTGGTTCTGGTAATACCTTTATCGAAGTCAACAAGTTCATCAAGGACTTCAACCAAGCTAAACAACTCATGCAAGGTGTCATGTCTGGTGACATGAACAAGATGATGAAACAGATGGGCATCAACCCTAACAACCTTCCTAAAAATATGCCTGGTGGTATGGATATGTCAGCCCTTGAAGGTATGATGGGACAAGGTGGTATGCCTGACTTGTCAGCTCTTGGAGGAGCAGGAATGCCTGATATGAGCCAAATGTTCGGTGGAGGTCTCAAGGGTAAAATCGGTGAATTTGCCATGAAACAATCCATGAAACGCATGGCTAATAAAATGAAAAAAGCCAAGAAAAAACGCAAATAAAAGGGACTCGCTTGAGTCCTTTTTTTAGTTATTTCGAAGTTTTTCCAAAGTCTCTTTAAAGATATCTGGGATTTCTGAAGTAAATTCCATAGTTTCCCCTGTTCTTGGATGGGTAAATCCAAGTGTCTTGGCATGGAGAAATTGCCCATGTCCTTTCAAGGTTTTACGAGGGCCATAGACCTCATCGCCAGCGACTGGATGACCGATATAAGCCATATGTACACGGATTTGGTGAGTTCGTCCTGTTTCCAATTGCAATTCCAGCAAAGTATAATCACCAAAGCGTTCCAAGACTTGGAAACGTGTCACTGCTGGTTTCCCTTTTGCAGTCACAGCTTGTTTCTTACGATCTTTTTCGCTACGTCCGATTGGTGCTTCAATCACACCACGGTCATTTGGAAGATTTCCATGAACAATAGCCCAATATTTGCGAAGAGACTTCTTATCCTTCAATTCTTGAGCCAGTGCTAAATGGGCATCATCGTTTTTAGCAATCATCAAGAGTCCAGATGTATCTTTATCAATACGATGGACAATCCCTGGACGCAAGACACCATTGATGCCTGATAGGTCCTTGATGTGGTACATAAGGGCGTTAACCAAGGTACCACTGGTATGTCCAGCACTTGGATGAACAACCATCCCTTGAGGTTTATTGACTACTGCTACATCCTCATCTTGATAAATGATTTCTAGAGGAATATCTTCAGCTACATACTCCAAAACTTCTGGTTCTGGCACCTGATAAGTAACGACATCGCCCTCTTGAACCGTATACTTGGCTTTTTTGACCTGACCATTAACCAAGACTTGACCTGATTTGATTTGTTCATTGGCGAGACTTCGCGACAATTCTGTCAAATCTGACAAAGCCTTATCTAAGCGTAGTCCACCTGTTTCAATTTTAATTTCCATTCATTTCCTCTTTTAGCATTGCAAGCAATAACACAACTACTCCTACTGTCAGATAACTATCAGCTACATTGAATATGGCAAAATTAACAAAGTCTAAGTGAAACATATCCACGACAAATCCTTGACTGATACGATCGATAAAGTTTCCTAGACCACCTGCAATAATCAAAACCAGTCCAAAGACAGTCCAGAAAGAATCCTCTATATGCTTATGCAAATACCAGATAGCTCCTACCATGACCACTAAGGTAATCACTGCAAAAAACCACTGTTGATCTTGAAGCATAGAAAAGGCTGCACCCCTATTTTGCAGATAGGTTAAACTAACTAGATTTGGGATCCATGACTTGATTTCACCAAGAGCAATATTTTGAACGACGTACGCCTTTACAAATTGATCTAAGACAATCAAGGCTGCTATAATCCCTGCAATTATTCCTCTTTTTTTCATGCTTTCCTCTTCTGATCAAAATACTCTTGCATAACCTCTACAAATAAAGTCCCTGCTTGGCTCAAGTCTACTTCCTCACGTTTCACATAAACCATGCGATTATTGAGATTATCATTTAGCGGAATAACGGTGATCCCGTTCACACTGTCGCTATCTAAGAATCCAGAACCAGTCGCATAAGCATTTGTTCTTTCAAGAATCCCATTTAAGGTAGCGCGGTCAGTTACGTTAAACATTTGAGAGCTAGCACTTGTATCTACAAAGTTCTCTGAGTAATAAAGATACTCATCCTTTTCCTGTGTGAATCGAACTGTTGGTAAATCAGCCAAATCCTCCATAACCAACTCTTTTTTCTTGGCTAAAGGATGCCCTTCACGCAGATAGATATGGGTTTGGAAAGGAATCAACTCAATCACTTCAAGTCCTAACTTTTCAACCCGTTGCATAATTCCCTTTTGGTTTTGATTGTTGAGATAAATAATCCCAATCTCACTATGTCCTTGGGCTACTTCATCCAAAATCTGAACAGTTGTTGATTCAAAAATACGGAAATTCTTATAGTCAGGATATTGTTGCGAAAAAGCTGTAATGGTTGGTGGCAAGAAATCATAGTGCTGGCTGGCTATTGAAAACTCATCCTTCTCCTCTTCAGGATTGGCATACTGATTTTGGAAAACATCAAATCCTTTAACCAACTCTTGTGCCTTTTCATAAAATTCCATCCCACGACGTGTAAGAAAAGTTCCTGAACTGGTTCTGCGGAAAATCTTAAAGCCAAGCTCTTTTTCCAAGTCTCTTACAGAAATAGATAGACTCGGCTGGCTAACGTACATTTTCTCAGCCGCTTCACGAAAAGTACCACTATTAGCAATAGCTACAACGTAGCGTAATTGTTGAATATTCATGATTTCTCCTTCGATTTCTATCTTATCATTATACCATAAATCAAGCCTATCTAACAAAGGAAAATCATAAGACAGTTATACTCTTCGAAAATCAAATTCAAACCGCGTCAACGTCGCCTTGCCGTACTCAAGTACAGCCTGCGGCTAGTTTCCTAGTTTGCTCTTTGATTTTCATTGAGTATTACTTCTAAGAAAAGCAAACAAAAAACACCTTTCAAGTTAGATGAAATTCTAACCCAAAGGTGTCGTTATTAAGATTATTTAGCTGCTGCGTAGAGTTCGTCTACTTTATTCCAGTTGATAACTGAGAAGAAAGCTTTGATGTAGTCAGGACGAACGTTACGGTATTTCACGTAGTAAGCATGTTCCCAAACATCCAAGCCCAAGATTGGTTTTTTACCTTCTGAGATTGGTGTGTCTTGGTTTGCAGTTGAAGTTACTTCAAGTTTACCTTCTTGGTTAACAACCAACCATGCCCATCCAGAACCGAAACGAGTAGTTGCTGCTGCAGTGAATGCTGCTTGGAATTCTTCGAATGAACCGAAAGTTTCATCGATTGCTGCTGCAAGTTCTGCAGATGGAGCTGTTTTTTCAGGAGTCATCAATTCCCAGAAAAGAGCGTGGTTCAAGTGTCCACCACCATTGTTGATAAGCGCTTGACGGATATCAGCTGGAATAGATTCTACGTCAGCAAGCAAAGCTTCAAGGTCTTCACCGATTTCAGGGTGTTTTTCAAGAGCTGCATTTGCATTGTTAACGTAAGTTTGGTGATGTTTGTCATGGTGCAAGTGCATTGTTTCAGCATCGATGTATGGTTCCAATGCATCGTAAGCGTATGGAAGATCTGGTAAGATAATAGCCATCTGTAATACCTCTTTTTCTTTCTATATAAAGATGATAACGCAATCATCCTATTTTTTCAAGTTATTTGCTCAATTTGACTGGATGGCAATCTGCAATAGAGCCTTCTCAAACAGGTAACCTTTCTCATAAACTCCTGTCTTAATTTGGTAATCAGCTTGGATGAGATGACGAATAGAATTCTGGAGAAAATCAAGGGATAGTCTTCGAGAATCACGAAGGGCAAATTTGATTTGGTAGGGATTCGGATTGCGACCAAGATAGTGACCTAAACTGCTGACCATCTGGGACTCTGTCTGACCTGACTCTTGCAAAATTTTCACTTGTGTATAGAGTCTGAACTGCCCCAACATAATGGCAATCAGTTTAATCTCATCTTCTCCCTGCAAAGTCAAATCTTTTACTAAATCACGTGCCTGATCAATCTTCTTAGTCAATATTAACTGAGTTAAATCAAAGATATTATCCTGCAAAGTCTTTGGTATGGCCTCAACAATGTCTTCTTCGGTAATTCGGTCATCATCCTTATAAGACTGTAAGAAGAGTAGGTTTTTCTGAATTTCACTGAATTGAAAACCTGATTTGATAAGTAACTGTTCAAAGGATTTTCCATCAAAGGTAAGTCCTTGTTCCTGAGCCCACTTTTGAAAATAAGCACGCATCTCTTGCTCTTTTGGTTCAAGAGCTTCAAAAATCTTGGCATCCCTCTTGAGTAATTTGACTAAACGTCTCTTGCTGTCTAGCTTCCCTTCCGCAAAAATGACTAATTTACTCGTCGGAGATGGATTTTCCAAATATTCTTCAAAAGCCTTAAGCTCATCATCAGATAGATAGCGTTTTTTAGCTGTTGTTATATCAAGAAAATGATCTAAAATAACAATTTTTTCATCCGCAAAGAAAGGAAGACTGACCAGCTCTAGTTCCAAGCTTTTGTAGTCTACTTCTTTCATGTCAAAATAAGCAAAGTTCAAATCAGCAGAATCGTAGCCGATTTGCTTTAGTACCTGAGTTTTCATGACTTCATACTGTCCTTGATCAGCGCCTGTAAACAAGGTCAAACTAGGTAAATTTGATAAAGATAGCTTTTGGCTTTCTTCTATTGCTAGCATCATTTCTCCTTTCTTTTTAGTTTCTCTTTTATTTAATCAATATAATTCAATTTACCACGGAAATCTTCAAGGCTTTCATAACCTTTTTCCGTCATAATTTCTTTGAGTTCCTTTGTAATACGTTCAAAAGAACCTACTCCTTCTTTATGAAGAGTAGTTCCTACCTGCACCATGCTGGCACCACATAGGATATGTTCAAAAGCATCACGTCCTGTTAATACTCCACCAGTTCCGATGATTTGAATTTCTGAATTCAAGCGTTGATAAAAAGCATGGACATTGGCAAGGGCAGTTGGTTTGATGTATTCTCCACCAATCCCACCAAAGCCATTTTTAGGACGGATTACAACAGACTCATCTTCTATATAAAGACCATTTCCGATAGAGTTAACACAGTTGACAAACTTGAGCGGATATTTGTTAAAGATCGCTGCCGCTTGATCAAAATGAACAATATCAAAATAAGGTGGAAGCTTAATTCCTAATGGTTTTGTAAAATACTCAAAGACTTCTGATAAGATACGATCTGTAGTTTCAAAGTCATAGGCAATCTGAGGTTTACCTGGAACATTTGGACATGAGAGATTGAGCTCAGTCAACCCACGAAAATCACTCTCTTGAACCTTTTTCAAAATGGTGTGAGTTTCCTCTGGAGACATTCCAACTAATGATAAAAAGAAGGTACGATTTGGTTCCTTTTCTTGTAACTCTAAAAGATAGTTTAAGTAATAATCTAAACCATTATTTGGTAGCCCCATGGAGTTGATAGAGCCAAGTGGAACATCTTGATAACGTGGTTCAGGATTTCCCTGACGAAATTCCAAGGTTGCTGTTTTAGTGACAAAGGTTCCTGCTGCTGAGTTTTTAACACCTTCCAACTCCTCAACTGTCATACAAGCAACTCCTGCCGCATTCATCAAGCAATTGTCAAACTCAAAACCAGCAATCTGTGTTTTAGTTGATACCATGATTCTGTTCCTCCAGATTCCTTTTTATGTTTAATATTATACCATACTTTGACTTTTGCTTTTCAATAAAACCATTTCCATAGAAAATGTTCGTTTTTTAGCAAGTTTTGAATCAGTTGTATCAAATTGAAAGAATTTTTAGAAAATTTGTGTTTTTTTCTTTACACTGAAAAAATTTTCTGCTATAATGACTCATGTAATAAAATATGACAACAAAAAGGAGAACGATATGACATCTGCTAAAGAATATATCCAAAGCGTGTTTGAAACTGTAAAAGCTCGTAACGGGCATGAGGCTGAATTTCTCCAGGCGGTTGAAGAATTCTTCAGCACTTTGGAGCCTGTCTTTGAAAAACACCCTGAGTATATTGAAGAAAATATCTTGGCACGTATCACTGAGCCAGAACGCGTAATTTCTTTCCGTGTTCCTTGGGTTGATCGTGATGGAAAAGTTCAAGTTAACCGTGGTTACCGTGTTCAATTCAACTCAGCTGTTGGACCTTATAAAGGCGGACTTCGTTTCCACCCAACTGTTAACCAAGGGATCTTGAAATTCCTCGGTTTCGAACAAATCTTTAAAAACGTTTTGACTGGACTTCCAATCGGTGGTGGTAAAGGTGGATCAGACTTCGATCCTAAAGGCAAAACTGATGCTGAAGTGATGCGCTTCTGCCAAAGCTTCATGACTGAATTGCAAAAATACATCGGACCATCTCTTGACGTACCTGCTGGTGATATCGGTGTTGGTGGACGTGAGATTGGTTACCTTTACGGTCAATACAAACGCCTTAACCAGTTTGATGCTGGTGTCTTGACTGGTAAACCTCTTGGATTTGGTGGTAGCTTGATTCGTCCAGAAGCAACTGGTTACGGTTTGGTTTACTACACTGAAGAAATGCTTAAAGCTAACGGCAACAGCTTTGCTGGTAAGAAAGTTGTGATTTCAGGTTCTGGTAACGTAGCTCAATACGCTCTTCAAAAAGCAACTGAACTTGGTGCAACTGTTATCTCTGTATCTGACTCAAATGGTTATGTCATCGATGAAAATGGTATCGACTTTGACCTTCTTACAGACGTTAAAGAAAAACGCCGTGCTCGTTTGACTGAGTACGCTGCTGAAAAACCAACTGCTACTTACTATGAAGGTTCTGTATGGACTTACACTGGAAACTACGATATCGCTCTTCCATGTGCTACTCAAAATGAGATCAATGGTGAAGCTGCTAAACGCTTGGTTGCTCAAGGAATTATCTGTGTATCTGAAGGAGCTAACATGCCTAGCGACCTTGAAGCTATCAAAGTCTACAAGGAAAATGGAATCCTTTACGGACCTGCAAAAGCTGCCAATGCTGGTGGTGTAGCTGTATCAGCTCTTGAAATGAGCCAAAACAGCCTTCGCCTTTCATGGACACGTGAAGAAGTGGACGGTCGTCTCAAAGATATCATGACTAACATCTTCAACACTGCTAAAACAACAGCAGAAACTTACGGTCTTGGAACTGACTACCTTGCAGGTGCAAATATTGCAGCCTTTGAAAACGTAGCAAACGCTATGATCGCTCAAGGGATTGTTTAAGATAAATCAACACAAAAATCCTCAATCACTTCGATTGGGGATTTTTATTTTGGTTTTAAAAAGAGCTCTCTTAATTTTTTAGTGAACTTAAAATTAATAGTTATTTTACGATAACTAAGGAAAAAGAAAGACATTCGACAATTTCATTTGTTACTTTATCAATGTTTATATCTTCTTTGTCATTTATAATCATAGGAACAATATAAGAAAGACTTAAAGCTAAAATATAGCGAACGATCCTTTCATTTGACCAATCTCGGATAACACCATTTTCTTTAAATTGATTCAAAACAGGACTAATCGGATTAATGATAGAGTGTACAATGATATTCCCTAACTCTTCAGAAATAGTTTTATCAATAAGTGAACGACTCAAAAGAATTTTAACTTGCATTTTATTGTTATGAATAAAAATTAACCTATCCCGAACGATGCTTCTTAGAAAAAGTGAAAAAGATTTTTGCTCTATTGTAAATCTCTTATCTGAAAAATCAGCAATTACCTCTGGAATAACTTGTTCTAGAAATCTAGATAAAATAGCATCTAGTATACCTTCCTTGGTTTTAAAATAACTAAAAACGGTTCCTTCTGAGACGCCAGCATGTTCAGCAATAAGATTAGATGTTGTGTTTTCAAATCCAATATCTGAAAATAATTTTAAACTTGACATTAATACTTGACGTTGTTTTAAACTTAATTCACTGCTTTTTAATGTCTCAGCAAATTTATATTCTATACTTTCCATTGCTCCCCCCTCTATCTACTCTCTTATTTTAATAATTCTTTTACCACGAGTATGTCCCAATTTCAGACTACGATATGCCTCTCTAACAGACTCCAGAGAAAAACTATACTCTTTCTCAATATTTAGCTGAACTTTTCCATCTGAAACCATCTCCTCTAGAATTCTTAAATCATCATATGTAGAATGTCTTGGCCCAGTGAACTGAGCCCCTTTTATCATAACAAATGGTGAAGGTACTAAAGTTCCAATATCAGTTCCGTTCAATCCAAGATGGAAAGCTAATTTAACGTAATCACCACCATAGCAATCCAAGAATTTTGTAATAGGTTTTGGAGCTACTGATAAAAGAGACTTTTGGACATCCTCTTCATAAGTTACTGGTATAGCTCCTAAAGACTCTAAATATTTTGCATTATTCTTGCTCGCAATACCAATAACAGTTGCGCCCTTAGCAACCGCATACTGTACTGCAATGCTACCAATGCCACCTGAAGCTGCTGAAACAACTACAACATCTTTTGAATTTAAATGAATTCTTCTAAAAGCACCACCGACTGTTAAAGAGGCCACCCCCATAGTAGCAGCATAATACATATCAATATTGTCTGGTTTCAATGCAATTTCTGATTCGTAAACACAAATTTCTGTTGCTAACGCACCCCTCTTAGTACCAAGTCCAGGATCACTTATTATTGTTCCAAAAACCTTGTCACCTACTGAAAAACGGCTCACTCCTTCACCAATCTCTGTTATAACACCAGCAAAATCCCTAGCGACACCTCTTGGAAATAAAGATGATTTTGATTCAAACCAACGACTTGGTTGTTTTAATTTTGTTAAGAAAGTCAAAAAACGAAGTGGCTTTGCCCCCTCGAAAGTTTTATAATCAATAGGATTTAAACCAACAGCAAATACTGCTACCCTAACTTGATTCATTTTTAATGGTTCAGATGTAATATTTACTAAATCTAGAACTTTCTCATCACCAAAACGATTATACTGTATTGCTTTAATAACCATTATCTAATTCTCCTGATCCCTAACGAATTGAGTGAGTACTCGATTAATTTTTATATATTATACGCTTATTCTTCAAAGAAATCAACTGCTCTATGATTTTTAAACAAAAAGACCTATCCGAATGGATAGATCTTTATTTTCTTACAATTTACCTGCTACTGCATCCAACAATTCTTGGATTTTCGCTTGGTTGCTTCCTCCTGCCATGGCCATGTCTGGTTTACCACCACCACGTCCATCGACGATTGGAGCTAATTCTTTGATAACATTACCTGCATGTACCTCTTTTGTCTTGCTTGCAACAAGGACATTGACCTTGTCACCGATAGCTGCGACAAGAACAAGGACATCAGAGTAATCTTTTTGTTTCCAGTTATCCGCAAAGGTACGAAGGGCACCTGCATCTGATACTGAAACTTGGCTGGCAATGTAACGGTGGCCATTTGCTTCTTGAACATTCTTGAAGACATCGCCTGCTGCAGCTGCTGCCGCTTTTTCCTTCAATTCTGCATTTTCTTTTTGCAATTGACGGAGTTGTTCTTGAAGGCCTTCCACCTTATGAGGAACTTCCTTGAGTTGAGGTGCTTTCAAGGTTGCTGCTACTGCTTTCAGTGCATCTTCTTGTTCACGGTATGCTTCGAAGGCTTCCTTACCAGTCACTGCCAAGATACGACGAGTTCCTGATCCGATACCTTCTTCTTTAACAATCTTGAAGAGACCGATTTCAGAAGTATTGCCAACGTGGGTACCACCACAAAGCTCTACTGAGTAGTCACCGATAGTGACAACGCGAACTTCCTTACCGTATTTCTCACCAAAGAGGGCCATAGCTCCCATTTCTTTAGCTGTGTCAATATCAGTCTCAACTGTTTCCACTGCAATGGCTTCCCAAATCTTCTCATTGACTTGTTGCTCAATAGCACGCAATTCTTCAGGAGTGACAGCTTGGAAGTGAGTGAAGTCAAAACGAAGGAATTCTACTTCATTAAGTGATCCTGCTTGAGTAGCATGGTGGCCAAGAATATTGTGAAGAGCCGCATGGAGCAAGTGAGTGGCTGTGTGGTTCTTCATGACACGATGACGACGATTGCTATCGATGGCCAAAGTGTATTCTTGGTTCAGAGCAAGAGGAGCAAGAACTTCAACGGTGTGCAATGCTTGTCCGTTTGGTGCTTTTTGAACGTCTGTTACTGTAGCTACAACATTTCCTGCAGCATCCAAGATTTGACCATGGTCCGCAACTTGTCCACCCATTTCAGCGTAGAAAGGTGTCTCTGCAAAGATAAGTGACGCAGTTCCTTCGGATACAGATTCTACTTCAGCATTGTCAGCTACGATAGCCACCAACTTAGAAGACAATTGGCTAGCATTGTAGTTGAAGACACTTTCTACAGTGATGTTTTGAAGGGTTTCATTTTGCATACCCATAGATCCACCTTTGACAGCAGATGCACGCGCACGTTCTTGTTGTTCCTTCATGGCTGCTTCGAAACCTTCACGGTCTACAGTCATACCAGCTTCTTCAGCGATTTCTTCTGTCAACTCTACTGGGAATCCGTATGTATCATAGAGTTTAAAGACATCTTGACCGGCGATGACAGATTGACCTTTTTCTTTCAAGTCTGCTACGATACCTTGGGCAAAGTGTTGACCTGAGTGAAGAGTACGAGCAAATGACTCTTCTTCGCTCTTAACGATTTTCTCAATAAAGTCACGTTTTTCAAGCACTTCTGGGTAGTAGCTTTCCATGATTTTTCCAACAGTTGGAACGAGTTTGTAAAGGAAAGGCTCATTGATACCCAATTTTTGACCATGCATAGAGGCACGACGAAGAAGACGACGAAGGACATAACCACGGCCTTCATTTCCAGGAAGCGCACCATCACCGATAGCGAATGAAAGAGAGCGGATATGGTCTGCAATAACCTTGAAGCTCATGTTGTCGCCATCTTGGTCGTAAACCTTACCAGATAATTTCTCAACTTCACGAATGATCGGCATGAAGAGGTCTGTTTCAAAGTTGGTCTTAGCACCTTGGATCACTGCTACCAAACGCTCTAAACCAGCCCCCGTATCAATGTTTTTGTGTGGCAATTCTTTGTACTCGCTACGAGGGACTGCTGGGTCAGCGTTAAATTGTGATAATACAATGTTCCAGATTTCGATATAACGGTCGTTTTCGATATCTTCTGCAAGAAGACGAAGACCGATGTTTTCAGGGTCAAAGGCTTCTCCACGGTCGAAGAAGATTTCTGTGTCAGGTCCAGAAGGTCCAGCACCGATTTCCCAGAAGTTGTCTTCGATTGGAATCAAATGACTTGGATCTACTCCCACTTCAATCCAGCGGTTGTATGAATCCTTGTCATCTGGATAATAAGTCATGTAAAGTTTGTCTTTAGGGAAGTCAAACCACTCAGGGCTTGTCAAAAGCTCATATGCCCATGTAATTGCTTCGTCACGGAAGTAATCCCCGATTGAGAAGTTCCCCAACATTTCAAACATAGTATGGTGACGAGCAGTCTTCCCTACGTTTTCGATATCGTTGGTACGGATTGCCTTTTGAGCATTGGTAATACGTGGGTTTTCAGGAATGATGGTTCCATCAAAGTATTTTTTAAGAGTGGCAACCCCTGAGTTGATCCACAAAAGTGTTGGGTCGTTTACTGGAACCAAGCTAACGGATGGTTCTACTGAGTGGCCTTTTGTAGCCCAGAAATCAAGCCACATTTGGCGGACTTGTGCACTAGATAATTGTTTCATATGTATCTCCTTTTTACTAATTTGATTGGCTTTCTAGCATTTCCACATAGTCGATAGCGACACAGAGGGAAATGACTAGGTCTGCATAAGATTCGTCATAGACGGTTACGGTATAGGTAGAGGTTAAATGGAAGAGTTCCTTGGTAATCTCAGCAATCACTTGGTCACGGTCGTCCAGCAATTTAAAATTCAAATCCCAGACATTTCCTTCGATACGAAGGCCGAGATTGTCAAACTCATACTTATCCTTCCAGAAAGTCAACTTCTTCCGAATATAAAAATGATCGCCATTACTCAGTTGAATTTCAAAACGAGGTAGGAAAGTTAAGACTTCTTTACTAATCTCACTGACCTGTTCACCAGCAACATCATAGATGGTAAAAGTTTTAGGAATCTTAAAAAATGAACCTTCAACCTGATAGGCGACATTGCCCATTTCATCCTTGATATCAAAGCGTTCACCACCTAGGCGAAATTTTTGTTTGACAAGAAATGTTCTCATAAACACCTCCAAAAATAAAAGACAAATCCATATCACGAAGGGCGAAAAACCGCGGTACCACCTTCATTCAATGAACTTGTCATTCTTTGATTCTTATGCAATTGTTAGATTGAGTAGCATGATTTTCTATCTTAGATGGCTCGCAGCACCGCCAATTCTCTGAACTAAGATGGAGAGAAAATCAATTCTCAACTTTCTTATTATATCGTTTTTTTAAGTCTGCGTCAACTGGAAATAATCCTCATTTAAATAACCAACTCCCTATATCTCTGGTTACTTTTTCAGTATATATTTTTTCTTACTGCCATTTTTCTTTTTATCCCAACTTTTATTCCAAGTTTTCGAATTGCTATACATAAATACAAAAATATTTGCAAATATAAAGTAACCTATCACCAAATGTATGGAATCAGTTGTTAGGTATTGTCGATCCAAGCCATCCTTTAAATGGAATAGTATAATTGTTTCGTTAACAATCAAAAAGGTTGGCCAATAACTTTTTTTGAAAAAAGTAGACATTTTCATGATTTGTTACCGCTTTCTATTATTATAAACTTAGTATACTACTAGGCTATAAAATAAGCAAATAGGATAGTAAAAATATAAAGCTATACAACTATTCAAAAAACGAACCAGATTGACTGATTCGTTTCGTGACTGCTAACTTCTACTTTCGATACATCTTAAATTGTAGGAAGAGGTCGCTGTAGATTCCTGTCCATTTATGGTCAAATTTCTCATAGACCTCTAGGTGTTTCATAGTGTCTGCATCAGGATAGAAGGACTTGTCTTCTTTGGTCTCCTCAGGGAGCATTTCCTTAGCAGGATTGTTTGGTGTTGAATAGCCGACATACTCTGCATTTTTAAGAGCATTTTCGGGTTTCAACATGAAGTTGATGAAGGCATAGGCTGCATCCTGGTTCTTGACTGTTTTGGGAATAACCATATTGTCAAACCAAAGGTTGCTGGCCTCTGTCGGAACGACATAGCGAAGATTTTCATTTTTCTCTAGCATCTGACTAGCTTCACCAGAGAAGGTCACACCGATGGCAGCATTATTCTGAATCATGTAACCCTTCATCTCATCGGCAACAATAGCCTTGATATTCGGTGTTAGCTTATAGAGCTTATCTACCGTTTCTTCCAACTGCTGTGGATCTTTAGAGTTGAGGCTATAGCCTAGTGAGTTAAGACCTAAACCAAGTACTTCACGCGCCCCATCAAAAAGCATAATGGAGTTCTTATACTCTGGCTTCCAAAGGTCGTCCCAATGTTCAGGCGCTTCTTCCACCATAGTTTCATTGTAGACAATTCCCAAGGTCCCCCAGAAGTATGGGATAGAGTACTGGTTGTTGGGATCAAAGGACTGATTGAGAAACTCTGGACCGATATTCTCAATGCCCTCAATCTTACTATAATCCAGTGGAACTAGAAGGTCTTCGTCCTTCATTTTGTTAATCATGTACTCACTTGGGATGGCAATATCATAAGTCGTTCCACCCTGCTTGATTTTCGTGTACATGGCTTCGTTGGAGTCAAAGGTCTCATACTGGACTTGGATTCCTGTTTCTTCTGTAAATTTTTCCAGAAGTTCAGGGGCGATATAGTCTCCCCAGTTGTAGATAACCAATTTTTGACTATCACGGCTATTGATTTTACTGTCAAGATGATAAGAAATTCCCCATAAGACAAGGATAATCGCTAAAATTCCTGCTAAAAATGAATAGAGTCGTTTCATGCTTGCTCCTCCTTCTCACGTGAAATGAAGTAATATCCGACAACCAGGATAATACTAAAGAGGAAGACCAAGGCTGAAAGAGCATTGATTTCCAGCGAAATTCCCTTACGAGCTCGAGAGTAGATCTCAACTGAGAGAGTTGAAAAACCATTCCCTGTTACAAAGAAGGTCACAGCAAAGTCATCTAATGAATAAGTGAATGCCATGAAGTATCCTGCAATGATAGACGGTGTTAGGTAAGGAAGCATAATTTCCTTAAACATCTGGAACTGGCTAGCTCCAAGGTCATAGGCCGCATGGATCATATCCCCATTCATCTCTTTCAATCGAGGCAAAACCATAAGCACTACGATTGGAATGGAGAAGGCCACATGACTAGACAGAACCGTCAGAAAACCAAGTGAAAACTTGAGTTGGGTAAAGAGAATCAAGAAGCTGGCACCAATCATAACGTCTGGTGCAACCATCAAAATGTTATTGAGTGATAGGAAGGCTTCTTGATATTTTTTGCGTGATTGGTAGATGTAAATGGCACCAAAAGTCCCAATGACAGTCGCAATCAAGGCTGATAGGAAGGCTAGTAAAAAGGTCTGAACCAAAATCAGCATGAGTCTCCCATCGCCAAACATGGTTTCAAAGTGAGACAAACTAAAGCCTGTAAAGCTATTCATATCATCCCCAGCATTGAAGGCATAACCAATCAAGTAAAAGATTGGCAGATAGAGGACGATAAAGACAAAGGCTAGGTAGAGATTTGATAATTTTTTCATCGTTCTCTCCTTTCCTTAGTCACCCACATGGTGATAAACATGGTCAGTATAAGAACAACACCGATAGTTGAACCCATACCGTAATTGTCGTTTGTCAGGAAGTTCTGCTCGATAGCAGTCCCCAAGGTGATCACTCGGTTCCCCCCAATCAAACGTGTCAGCATGAAGAGACTTAAACTCGGGATAAAGACAGATTGGACACCACTTCGCACTCCATTCATTGACAGAGGGAAGATAACATGACGGAAAGTTTCCCATTTGGTCGCACCGAGGTCATAGCTGGCATTAATGAGATTGTTATCCATATCATCCAAAACGTTGAAGATAGGCAAAATCATAAATGGAAGCTCGATATAGCTTGCAACAAAGATAAATGAGAAATCCGTAAAAAGCAACTGCTGCGAACCGATTCCGATAAATTCGAGGAATTGGTTGATAGAGCCATTTTGCCCAAAAATCCCGATAAAGGCATAGGCCTTGAGGAGAAGGTTGATCCATGTTGGCAAAATAATCAGCATGAGCCAGAGTTGACGGTGTTTGAGACGAGTCAAAAAGAGGGCTGTTGGATAGCTGATAAGAAGCGTCACTAGAGTTACAATCCCAGCATAGAGAACTGAGTTAAAACTCATTTTGAGATAGGTTAAATTTTGTGACGCAAAATAGGATTTATAGTTTTCTAAACTGAACTGGCCTTCAATGTTGAAAAAGGATTGTCCAAAAATCAAGACCAAAGGTGCCAATACAAAGAGTGCAATCCAAAGCATGTAGGGCACTACAAAGAGTTTAGAGGTTGTTTTCTTCATCTCTTTCCTCCTCGATCGCGTTAATCAGACCTGCTTCTTGCTCTTCGATTTCTACGTACTCTTCGATACGAGCATCGAACTCTTCTTCGGTTTCGTTGAGACGCATGATGTGGATATCTTCAGGTTCAAAGTCAAGACCGATTTCCTCACCAACAATGGCCTTACGTGTTGAATGAATCATCCATTCATTGCCCAGTTCATCATAAGCGATAATCTCATAGTGAACCCCACGGAAAAGCTGGGTATCAACTTTAACTTGGAGCTTGCCTTCTTCTGGAAGTGTTATGCGCAAGTCTTCTGGGCGAATCACCACTTCAACCGGTTCATTTGGCTTCATACCACCATCGACCGCTTCAAAGCGTTTGCCGTTGAACTCGACCAAGTAGTCCTCAATCATGGTTCCTGGCAAGATGTTTGATTCACCGATAAAGGTTGCAACAAAGTGGTTGATTGGCTCATCGTAGATGTCAACTGGTGTTCCTGACTGAACAATTTCACCGTCATTCATAACGAAGATCCAGTCACTCATGGCCAAGGCTTCTTCTTGATCGTGGGTAACAAAGACAAAGGTAATGCCCAATCGCTGTTGCAGTTCACGCAGTTCGTACTGCATATCTGTTCGCAACTTCAAGTCCAAGGCTGACAAAGGTTCATCCAAGAGTACCACACGAGGCTGGTTGATAATCGCACGCGCAATAGCTACACGCTGGCGTTGTCCTCCAGAAAGCTTACGAATAGAACGTTTTTCGAAACCTTCCAACTGTACCATCTTGAGAACTTCTAATACACGTTGTTCGATTTCTTTTTTATCGACCTTACGCAAACGCAATGGAAAGGCAACATTTTCAAAGACATTCATATGCGGAAACAAGGCATAAGATTGGAAGACTGTATGAACATCGCGCTTATTAGTTGGGATATCATTGATTCGCACGCCATCCAGTAAAATATCTCCAGTCGTTGCGTCTAGCAAACCTGCAATGATATTGAGGATGGTTGATTTTCCTGAACCAGATGCTCCTAGCAGTGTATAAAATTTCCCTTCTTCCAACTCAAAATTAATATCTTTGAGAACCTTAGTGTTGCTATCTTCAAAAACTTTAGAAACGTTTTTGAATTCGATAATTGGTTTTTTCAATTGTCATAAATTCCTTCTTTTTCATAGATTAACAGATCAGGGCTCTGTCAGGCCGTCACTACCTCTTGCAGGGAGTTAGACCTCCTGCATGCATCTTCGCTACCGCTAGGCTTTCACACCCACTACATTCTAGTTAGTAGCAGCTAAGCTATTTCTAGTATTTACTCATGTTCACCCAAGATACGAACTTCTCGCTCAAGAGTAACACCTGAGTGTTCTTTAACTTTTTCAATGACAGACTCAATCAAGTCTTCATAATCTCTGGCAGTTCCATCAGCAATATTGACCATAAAGCCTGCATGCTTTTCTGAAACTTCTACGCCACCAATACGATATCCCTTTAAACCAGCTTCTGCAATCAATTGCCCAGCAAAATGACCCACTGGACGTTTAAAGACTGAACCACAAGAAGGATACTCTAAAGGTTGTTTGAGTTCACGAAGGTGGGTCAAGCGGTCCATTTCTTGTTTGATAGTCTCATAATTTCCTGGCGATAGTGCAAATTTAGCTGATAAGACTACTGAACCAGATTCTTGAATGGCTGAATGACGGTAACCAAAAGCTAAGTCCTTAGCAGACAAGGTTTCGATTTCACCTTCCTTAGTCAAAATCTGACAAGACTGGAGAACATGAGCAATCTCTCCACCATAGGCACCAGCATTCATAAAGACTGCACCACCGACGCTTCCTGGAATACCACAAGCAAACTCAAAACCAGTCAAGCTATGACGGAGGGCAATACGTGTAGTCTCAATCAAGTTTGCTCCAGCTTCAGCCTCAATGGTATAGCCATCAACAGAAACATTATTAAGCTTGTCACACATGATTACAAAACCACGTACTCCACCCTCACGAACGATAATGTTACTTGCATTTCCAAGAACCATCCAAGGAATGTTTTCCTGATTGGCAAATTTTACCACACGAGCCATCTCATAGCGATTGCGTGGAAAAACTAAATAATCTGCCTTCCCTCCAACTTTGGTATAGGTATAAGTTTTTAACGGTTCATCGAATCGAATATCGATTCCTTCTAAGGTTTCTTTTAGTTTATCTAATACGGTCATTTTTCTAATCCTTTTATAAAATTCATTCCATTATACCATTTTTAGCTCTATTTTTCGATGATTTGGTTAGCTTTTTCAAAAGCTCAAACTAAAAAGAGGATGAACCTCTTTTTTGTATTATTGCTTTTTATAAAAGATTGTTTTTGTAAAGTAAATAAAAATAATAACTTCTGCTGCCAACAATCCTTCTACGAGAAGTGGATTTGACAACCAACCAACTTGAGATAGGCTCGGAGCCAAATCAAATAGGGCGTGTAAACCATAAGCCGCTACTAGGTAAATCCATTTCTTTTGGCGAACTGCTTGATAAACCCAGAAGGTCAAACCGACTTGAAGAAGCAAGGCTAAGATTCTCTCTAGTCCCAAAAGGTAAATCTGCCATGCTGCTAGATTGTTAATCGTAGCAAGCGTGCTTTCAGGCAAGAGTTGCATGATGGCTGGATTTTGCGATTCTACTGCTGAAAAGAGGATGAAGAGATTGAGTAAACTTGCAATCCCGATATAAATCAACTCTAAACCACCATGCCCCAATCCATAAGCAAGAGCATCTGAATCTTCCAAAGTTCTTTTCTTCTCCAACCATTTAAAGAAAATAAGTCGAGCTGTTTCTTCAAAGATAGCAGCCATAGAAATGCCATAAATCACATAGAGAAGAGGATTTCCCGTCATGAGTGGAACTGTCCCATCCTTTTGTGGGTGGAGAACCAAGAGATGAACGATTTTCTCCAAGACTTGAGAAGAGGCAAAAAATGCAACTGCCCCAAGGCCCAAAACTGCAAAATTAATCTTGTATTGCTTTCTTGCATACCAAACTGCTGCAATGAGAAAGGCGAATAAAGCCAGCATCGTTATTATTACATGAATTTTCATATTTGACTCCTTTTATTCTGCCTGTTCGATATCTTTTTTCATCTCGTCAACATTAAACTTAGCAAATAGATACTGACGGTCCTGAACAGGAAAACGTTGATCCAACTGGTCAACAGCTCCCACCTCTACAATCCCTTCATTGATAACGAAGTCCATAACGTGGCCACCAAAGGTTAGGTCATCTGAGATAAAGTGTAGATGGTAACCAGCAACACTAACTCCATGGAAAATTTCAGGTGTCCAGAAACCAACGATAGTTCCTGAGACATTGTCACAGCTATATTCAGGCTGATGAGTCGCAACCTCAGCAAACTTCGTTTCACTTGTTGATTTTGGAATCATACGAACATGCATATGCTTAAAATCACCATGAATCTTAATCGAACGAAATAGATTTTCTCCATCATAATAGGACTCAATACGTTTTTCAAGTTCCTGATCAGTCATTTCAAAACGCTGACGGAAAATAACTTCTGCCTGGTGGGGTACAACTGCTGCATAGGGGATCAAGGCATCTGGTGAAACTTCAACGATTTCAGGTTTCTCACCTGAACCCTTAGCCTGATATGCTTTCCCATCTAAGACAATCAATTCTCCATCGATAGAATCCAGGGTTCCTAATCCTAAATCACCATGTTCAAGCAATTCACCAACGGTCATGGTTCCACCGTAAAGTCCCGCCATCAAGGCTCCCAAAGTATTGTATTGGAATAATTTAACTGGTTCTTGCACCTTTATCATCTCACTCTTCTTTGAAAATTTTACTTACTAAGTATATCACATTTCTGATTAGAATTGAATGCTAGACTGCCTTTTAATACTCAATGAAAATCAAAGAGCAAACTAGGAAAATAGCCGCAGGTTGCTCAAAGCACTGCTTTGAGATTGTGGATGGAACTGACGTAGTCAGCTCAAAACACTGTTTTGAGGCTGTAGATGGAACTGACGTAGTCAGCTCAAAGCACTGCTTTGAGGTTGTAGATGGAACTGACGTAGTCAGCTCAAAACACTGTTTTGAGGTTGTGGATAGGACTGACGAAGTCAGCTCAAAACACTGTTTTGAGGTTGTGGATAGAACTGACGTAGTCAGCTCAAAGCACTGCTTTGAGGTTGTAGATGGAACTGACGAAGTCAGTATCCTACGTATACGGCAAGGCGACGTCGACGCGGTTTGAAGAGATTTTCGAAGAGTATAACATTGCCAAACTTCTAAAAAAAAGGTACAATGTAACAAAATCATGAGAGGTCTGGGATGAAGCAAGAAAGCAAATATGAACAAGTCGTTCACTATCTAAAAAATGAGATAGAATCAGGTAGATTTCCCACTGGAAGTCGCCTACCATCTATCCGAAAACTCAGTCAAGATTTTCACTGTAGTAAAGACACCATACAGCGCGCACTCTTAGAACTCCGATACCAGAAATATATCTACTCCAAACCTCAAAGTGGTTATTATGTATTGGAGCAACAAACCAGTCATGAAGATCTAATTATCTCAGTCAATGATGAACACGCAGCTGCCTATGATGATTTTCGTCTGTGTGTCAATGAGAGCTTGATTGGGCGAGAAAATTATCTCTACAACTACTATGAACATCAAGAAGGTTTAGAAGAATTACGTCAGTCTGTACAGACATTGCTCTTTGATCAAGCCATTTATAGTAAGGCAGACCAGTTGGTCGTGACGTCTGGAACCCAACAAGCACTGTTTATTCTTTCTCAGATCGATTTTCCAGGTCAAGCTCAGGAAATACTGGTCGAACAACCGACCTATCATCGAATGAACCAGCTGCTACTAGCTCAAAATCTTCCCTTTCAAACCATTGAACGTCGAGTGGACGGCATTGACCTGAAAGAACTTGAGGAACAGTTTAAAAGCGGAAAGATTAAGTTCTTCTATACCATTCCACGTTTCCACTATCCTCTGGGCCATTCTTATTCTGAAGAGGAAAAACTTGCTATCCTTGACTTAGCTGCAAAATATCAGATTTATATCGTTGAGGATGACTACCTGGGTGACTTGGATCCTAAAATGGGTCAAACCTTTCATTATTTGGACCAGCATGATTTGGTCATCTATATCAAGTCCTTTTCTACGAGTCTATTTCCTGCCCTTCGGATTACTGCCCTTCTTCTTCCAAACACTATCAAGGAAGCTTTTGTAACCTATAAAAACATTCTCGACTATGACAATAACCTTATCATGCAAAAGGCTCTATCACTCTATATTGATAGTCAACTCTTTGAGAAAAACAGACTCGCAAGATTAGCACTTCAGGAAAAAAGTCAGGAGCACATCCAAAAACTTTTAAATAACTATCCCATTTCCTTGCCAATCTATTCTCTCCATGATGGAGTCTTACTTGATCTTAGAGATTATCCTAAGATTGCAAGTATCAAGCACAGTCCTTTAAATCTCGACTTTTTCGAATCATCCTACATAGGGACTTGTCCCTATCGCTTTGCAAAAGTTCCCCTAGAAAATATTGAAGAAACATTAAGCTATTTAAAAACAGAGCTGGACTGAGTCCAACTCTGTTATTTTTTATTGTTCTACTTCTGTTAGCTTAGCAGCTTTTTCAAGATAAGTTTGGTAAGTTCCGTCATCTTTCAGTTTTTGGATGACCTTATCAACTACTTCTTTCAAATCTGAGTTACCTTTTTTGATAGCTACGGCATTTGCTTCGCCTTCTTTCATAGTCAAGCTTACTGTAGCTACAGCCAAATCTGAGTTCTTAGCAGCATAGCTTAGTGCTACTGGCTCATCCATATGAACGGCATCAACCTTACCTGATTGAAGCTCATTGACTGCCTCACCCATGTTTGTCAAAGATGTCAACTGTGCCTTTGGAAGTTGCTCTTTGACCATGGATTCAGGAACAGTTCCTTTTTGAGCTGCAATATTAGCACTTGCTAGAGAGTCCAAATCCTTGTATTTTTCAAGATCTGACTTTCTGATAAGGAAGCTAATTTTATTTTCATAGTAAGGAATTGAGAAATCAAAGACTTCTTGTCTTTCTTCAGTTGCACTGATTCCCGCAATGGCCAAATCAGCCTTACCTGTCTGAAGACTAGTCAAGACATTATCAAAACTCATGCTTGAAACTTCCAATTTCACTCCAAGTTCATCAGCAATTGCTTGCGCCATGTCAATATCAGCACCTACGACTTGGTTCTTACCATCTACAAGGGATTGAAACTCAAAGGGAGCATAGTCTGGACTAGTTGCAACCACTAATTTTCCTTTTTGTTTGATAGCCTCCACTGCAGACTGTGAGCTTGAGCTAGACGATTGGCAAGCTACTAAAAAGAAGCTTGCAAGAAAACTACATAAAACAAATATCCATTTTTTAAAATTCATAAATAAACAACCTCTCTGTTAATTTTGTATAATTATAACTCTATAAACTTTGTTTGTCAAGCATATTCTAAATTTTTATGAAAGATTTTCAATTTTTCTTTCAAAAAAGGAGCTTCTACTTACTAATAAGCTCCTTTTTTTGCATAATTAATCAATCTTACAATTCAACAATCTTACCTGTTTCAAAGTAAACAACCCATTCACAGATATTTTTTGCATAGTCACCAATGCGTTCCAAGTAAGAAATAACTTGGAAATAATCACGACCTGTGATGATTGCTTCAGGATGTTTCTTGATTTCCTCTGTAGCAAGGTCTCGAATATTATCAAAGTAATGGTTGATATTTTCATCCATAGTTGCAACTTCATAGGCTTGATCCACAGAACCATTCAAATAAAGTTCTAAAGCAGCCTCAACAAAGTTTTTTACTTCACGACCCATTTTTTTAATTTCTTCTTCAACTGCAGGGATACGTTGCTCACCCTTCATACGAATAGTTGCTTTTGCGATAGATACTGCATGGTCTCCCATACGTTCTAGGTCTGAAACAGCTTTTAAAACTGTCAAAACTGTTCGCAAGTCCTGTGAAACTGGCTGTTGTAGGGCAATCATTTCAAATGATTTCTTTTCAAGTTTCACTTCGTATTCGTTTACTTCTGCATCTTCCTCTATGACTTCTTTAGCCAAGTCACGGTCATGGGTGACAAAAGCACGTACAGTACGATTGATTTGGGAAAGAACTTCCTGTCCCATGGCATAAAACTGATTATGCAATTTCTCTAAATCTTCTTCAAATTGAGATCGTAACATCTTCTCACTCCTTATCCAAATTTACCTGAAATGTAGTCCTCTGTCTCCTTATGTTGAGGATAGAGGAACATTTCCTTGGTATCGTTAAATTCAATCAAATCTCCATTGAGGAAAAATCCTGTCTTATCAGAGATTCGAGATGCCTGCTGCATAGAACGAGTGACCAAGAGCATGGTGTATTTGTCTTTTAGACCATACAAGGTTTCCTCAATCTTACCAGCAGAAATAGGGTCCAAGGCTGAAGTTGGTTCATCCAAAAGGATGATTTTAGGACTAGTCGCCAATACGCGTGCTACACAAACACGTTGTTGTTGACCACCTGAAAGACCAATAGCAGAGTCATGCAAACGGTCTTTGACTTCATCCCAGATTGAAGCACGCTGTAAAGCCTTCTCCACTGCTTCATCTAAGACCTGCTTATCCTTTTCTCCATTTATGCGGAGGCCATAAACGACATTTTCATAGATAGACATAGGGAAAGGATTGGGTTGTTGGAATACCATTCCAATTTCCTTACGCAATTCAACTGTATCGGTACGAGGGCTATAGATGTTGTGACCGTTATAAACCACTGATCCAGTTGTCGTCACTTCAGGATTAAGGTCACCCATTCGGTTAATAGCCTTTAGAAGTGTTGATTTCCCAGATCCAGACGGACCGATAAGGGCCGTAATTTCCTTGGGTTGGAATGATAAGGAAACACTATTCAAGGCCTTCTTTTTATTGTAATAGACTGACAGGTCTGAAACCTGTAAAATCGGTTCTGTCATACTGTTCCCTTTCTAACCAAAGTGTCCAGTTACATAGTCATTGGTAGACTGTAGCTTCGCATTTTGGAAAATATTTGCAGTTTTATCATACTCAATCAAGTCACCCAGGTAGAAGAATCCTGTGTAATCACTAGCACGCGCAGCCTGTTGCATACTGTGGGTCACGATAATAATGGTAAAGTCCTTCTTCAACTCCAACATGGTTTCTTCAAGTTGAGCTGTCGCAATCGGATCCAAGGCTGATGCTGGCTCATCCATCAAGAGGATATCTGGTTTCACAGAGATGGCGCGAGCGATACAGAGACGCTGTTGTTGACCTCCTGAAAGAGTTAAGGCTGACTTATGAAGGTCGTCTTTAACCTGATCCCAGAGGGCGGCTTGACGAAGAGAGGTTTCTACAATTTCATCAAGGACCTTCTTGTCCTTAACTCCTGCACGTTCATGTGCAAAGGTGATGTTGCGGTAAATTGATTTAGCAAATGGATTTGGACGTTGGAAAACCATTCCGATGTGTTTACGCATTTCATAAACATTGATTTCAGGACGGTTAACGTCAATTCCTTGATAGAGAATTTGTCCAGTCACCTTTGCAATATCAATGGTATCATTCATACGGTTGAGACTGCGTAGGTAGGTTGATTTCCCAGATCCTGATGGACCAATCAAGGCCGTAATTTTATTTTTTTCGAATTGCATATCCACGCCCTTGATGGATTCATTTTTACCGTAGTAAACATGTAAATCCTTAGTAGAGAGGGCCACTTTTTCTTCTGGAAAAGTAATAATATGCCTTTCATCCCAATTATATTTCGACATGGCTTCTCCTTTAGGCAGCGGTTAATTTCTTATGTAGATAGCTTCCGAGTTTACGTGCTCCAAAGTTAAAGATTAAGATAAAGATTAGGAGCACCGCTGCAGAACCTGCTGAAACCAAAGTTCCATCAGGAATAGTTCCTTCACTATTGACTTTCCAGATATGAACAGCCAAGGTTTCTGCTTGACGGAAGATTGAGATTGGACTGGTTACACTGAGAACATTCCAGTTTGACCAGTCAAGAGCTGGCGCAGATTGTCCTGCAGTATAGATAAGAGCCGCAGCTTCACCAAAAATACGACCTGAGGCAAGCACAATACCTGTTACAATACCAGGTAGGGCTTCGGGGATAACGACATGAAGAACTGTTTCCCAACGAGAAAGCCCAAGCGCCAAACCAGCCTCACGTTGCGTATGGTGAACGTGTTTCAAACTGTCTTCAACATTACGCGTCATCTGTGGAAGGTTAAAGACAGTCAAAGCCAAGGCACCAGAAATAATGGAAAATCCATACTCGAACTGAACTACAAAGATGAGGTAACCAAAGAGACCGACTACGACTGATGGCAGTGAAGACAAAATTTCAATACAGGTACGAACGAAGTTGGTAACACGACCTTTTTTTGCATATTCAGCCAAGTAAATCCCAGCTCCCATTGATAGAGGTACAGAGATGAATAAGGTAATGACCAAAAGGAAGAAGGAATTATAAAGCTGGATTCCAATACCACCACCTGCTTGGTAAGAAGATGATTTTCCAGTCAAGAAGGACCAAGAAACATGAGGTAAGCCTCGAACCAAGATATAGAGAATCAAGGAAGCAAGGATGGTCACAATGATTCCTGCGATGGTATAGAGGACAGCTGTAGCAAGTTTATCTAATTTCTTAGCGTGCATAGTTTTTCTTTCCTCTTTCTTTCGTAATCAATTTAATCACACTGTTAAAGGCCAAGCTCATCAAAAGCAATACTAAGGCCAGTGACCAAAGAACATTGTTATCAACAGTTCCCATAACGGTATTACCGATTCCCATGGTCAAAACAGATGTTAAAGTCGCTGCTGGTGTTGTCAATGAAGTTGGAACAACTGCTGAGTTACCAACAACCATCTGAATCGCAAGAGCTTCACCGAAAGCACGCGCCATCCCAAAGACTACAGCCGTAAAAATACCTGAACGAGCAGCCTTCAAAGTAACACGCCAGATTGTTTGCCAACGAGTTGCTCCCATAGCTAAACTAGCTTCACGGTAGTGACGAGGAACTGCCCTTAAGCTATCAGTTGTCATAAAGGTTACAGTCGGCAAGATCATAACAAAGAGAACGAAAATTCCCGATAAAATACCAAAACCTGTTCCACCAAAGACACTACGTACAAATGGTACGACGACCTGCAATCCGATAAATCCATAAACTACTGAAGGAATCCCAACTAGGAGTTCAATAGCAGGTTGCAAAATCTTTGCCCCTTTTGGTGATACTTCTGTCATAAAGACTGCAGCCCCAATGGCAAATGGTGTTGCAATAAGAGCTGATAGGATGGTAACAATAAAGGAACCTAAAATCATCGGAAGAGCACCAAATTGTTTCCCTGAAGGATTCCAAGTCTGTCCAAATAAAAATTCAAAAATGTTAACACCATTGACGAAGAAGGTAGATAACCCTTTCTGAGCCACGAAAATCAAAATCATAGCCACAATAATAACAATTAAAGAGAGACAGGCAAAAGTTAGCCCTTTTCCTAATTTCTCAAGACGAGAGTTCTTTGACGGAGAGAGCAATTTTTTAGATAATTCTTCTTGATTCATTATTGACTCCCTTCTAGCGCTGTTAAAGTCCCTGCAGCATCTTTTTCAACCTTCATTTCCTTAACAGAAATATAGCCCATTCCTTTAACGATTCCGTTCTGAGCTTCGTCTGAAAGAACAAAGTTTAAGAATTCGGCAACCAATTCATTTGGCTCACCAAGTGTATACATATGTTCATAAGACCACAAAGGCCAATTATTCGTGGTTACATTCTCTGAAATTGGTTCATAACCATTGAGTTTGATTGTCCCAACAGAATCATCAACATAAGCAAATGCTAGGTAGGAAATAGCTCCAGGGGTTTGAGAAACGATTGATTTGACCATCCCGTTTGAATCTTGTTCCTGACTTTGCATTGCTGATTGACCATTCATGATCACACTATCAAAGGTTGCACGAGAACCTGAACTAGCTGCACGGTTGATAATAGAAATGGCTAAATCTTTACCACCGACTTCTTTCCAGTTGGTAATTTCTCCTGTGAAGATTTGTCGGAGCTGATCCGTCGTTAGATTATCAACATCTACTTCTTTATTGATGATAACAGCCAAACCTGCAACAGCTACCTTATGGTCGACCAATGCTGAGGCATCAATACCGTCTTTTTCCTCCGCAAATACGTCGGAGTTGCCGACATCTACTGCTCCTGACTGAACCTGCGACAGTCCTGTACCAGAACCACCACCTTGAACATTGACTGTTTTTCCGATGTGAGCTGATGCAAATTCATCTGCAGCCGCCTCGACTAAAGGTTGGAGAGCAGTTGAACCAACAGCAGTCATAGACTCCCCACGATCAATCCAACTTGCACATCCTACTAACGAACCAGCAAGTAAAAGAGTCGCAAGAGAGAGTGTGAGTTTTTTAAATTTTTTCACTATTTGTCTCCTTGAAAATAATGATGAATAGCTTGGAATTCCGCCCTATTTTTCTATGTTTTATGCAAAAAATCCATACTTCCACTATAACATAGAATACTGATTTTGACTAGTTTTTCACCTTAAACCTCAAGCCCTTAGGGAAATAATTCTTCAATGTATTTCCTGTCACTTTTGCAAAACCTAAACCATTTCCAGCAGCCAAAACTTGGTACCAGCCATTTGGCAAAGTTTCAGATAATTGAACTGTTTCACCAGCTACATATTTGACAAAGTCCTCTTGATGAATTTCAATTCCTTGATTGATTAGACTTGGTTTCAAAGCTAGGCCAAGTGCAAAACTTGGTTCAAAACGTTTTTTCTTAAAGGTTCCAAGATGAAGTCCGTTTCGTGCAATTCTTAGTTTTCCTAAATCTGGTAGACCTTCTGGCAATAAATACAGTTGGTCTCCAAAAACCTGTAGGACTCCAGCCAGTTTCTCTTTTAAATGTTTCTTCTCAAAATCCTGCCATAAGGAAATCTGTTCTCGAGAGAGGTTGGATTTAGAAGGCTTGAACTTAGAGACTTTATTTTCCCCTCGAAATTGTAAATGGGCAACAAACTGTCCTTCTCCCTTAAAGTGATGTGGATACATTCTAGCGGCTTCAGGTAAGTCAATCCCAGGAACCATTCCATTGATATGTTGAACTGGGATCAATTCAAAATCATAGCTATCCAGTAACCATTGGACAATTTCTTCATTTTCTTCTGGAGCCCAGGTACAGGTAGAATAGACCAAACGACCACCATCAGCCAACATGGTGACCGCATCCTCTAGAATTTCACGCTGCAAGTCAGCACATTGGCTTGGATATTCTACACTCCAATAATCCATAGCATCTGGCTGTTTTCGGAACATTCCTTCTCCAGAACATGGAGCATCTAGAACAATTAGGTCAAAATATCCCTTAAACACTTTAGCCAAACGATCTGCAGATTCATTGGTTACAACAACATTTGTTGCACCAAAACGCTCCATATTTTCAACCAAAATCTTTGCTCGCTTGCTAGAAATTTCATTGGAAACAAGAAGACCTTCGCCTGCAAGATAGGCTGCCAGTTGAGTGGATTTACCACCGGGAGCCGCTGCCAAGTCCAAGACCTTCATACCAGCCTTTGGTTGAGCTACTTGTGCAACCATTTGTGCAGCAGGTTCTTGGGAATAGACCAAGCCTGTTACATGCTCAGGTGATTTCCCTGAAACCTTGCCATAATAGCCCCAGGGTGTATTTTGAATAGCATCTGAAAAAGAAACTTGGCTTTCTTTTAAGGGATTGATGCGAAAGGCGGAAACTGCCTCATCATCAAAAGAGGCAAGAAAAGCTCTTGCCTCATCTCCCAATATTGCTTCATATTTTTTTACAAATCCTTCTGGAAATTGCATGTAAGTTTATTTCCTTTCATAGATATAGGATTGGATTTCTGCCAACTTGTCTGTAGGAACCATCATAATTGGTTGTCGTGTCTGAAAATCCACCGGCTCTCCAGTTAAGGTTACAATCTGATAACCTAAACTTTTTCCAATGATACCAGCTGCAGCATAGTCCCAAGGTTGGAGATAGGTGATATAGGTCAATAGCTGACCAGATAATATTTTTGAAAAGCTGATAGCTGCACTTCCATAGATACGTACACCAAGTGAAGCATTAGCCAATTCTGCGACACCCCAGGCATTTGTTTCCAACATGCCAGCATTACTCGCAATTAGAAAATCTCGCAAGGGCTTATCCTTAAAACTAGGCAAGGGTTCTTCATTGAGACAGGCATGAAAAGCACCTCCTCCATGATAACAATGACCTTTCATGACATCATAAATGATCCCAAACTGGCCCACACCGTTTTCAAAATACGCTACCATAATGGCAAAATCATCACCTTGTGCGACAAAGTTGTTGGTACCATCAATGGGATCAATGACCCAAACAGATCCATGTCCAACTGAAGCACGTAAACATCCCTCTTCTGCACAAAATTGGTCATCCGGAAAATGCGAACGAATCTTATCAATCAAAAAATTCTGAACTTCCTTGTCCAAATGAGTCACCAAGTCTGTAGGGGATGATTTTCTCTCAATATGCAATTCTTCCTGCATATGAGCTAGAATATAGTCTCCTGCTTCCTTGACAATCTCTTTGGCAAACATAAATTTATTTTCCAAGCGAAATCTTCCCTTCCCCTTGTTCTTTGGCCAATTGGACAGCTCGATAGAAGGAGTAACCACTCGCAGTTTCAAATTCACGGCCCAAGCGTTTTTCTTCACTCTTGCTTGGAACAACCGCTTTGAATCCCTTATAGGAATCTAGTAGTTTTTTTGCCTCTACCTTAGTCTCATAGGCTGCTTCAACATCATTAAAAAAAGAAAGCACTGAAGCAAGTTCTTCAGTGCTCCACGACAAATCTAGTGGGTAACTATACTGTTTATTCATCTAATTAATACCAGCTCTCAATGTAGCTTCTTTCAGTTCTTGTTTACGGTAACTACGAGGGAGAAAAGCACGAATCTCATCTTCATTAAAACCGATTTGCATTCGCTTTGCATCAATAATAATCGGGCGACGCAAAAGACTCGGATACTGCTCAATTAAATGAAGCAACTCCGATACTGAGATACTCTCTACATCAATATTCAATTTTTGAAAAATCTTTGAACGAGTCGAGATGATGTCATCAGTACCATTTTCGGTCAAGGAAAGAATGTGTTGCAGTTCTTTTCTCGTTAAAGGGCTGGTCATAATATTATGCTCTTGGAAGGGCACTTTATGATTCTCGAGCCAGGCCTTTGCTTTACGACATGATGTACAACTCGGTGATAAAAATAGTGTAATCATGCTTTCCTCTTCTTTACATACTTTTCTATTCCTATTATACAAAAAAATAAAGCGCTTGACTAGTTATTTCCGTAAAAAAACCTACTTTTTCAAGAAAAATAGGTTTTTGGGAATCAAATGTGAATGTTTTGCTTAAATGTAGAAATATTCATGTTACAAACGATAGTTTTTTCCTACATTTTATTTGGAATCAGTAATACTTTTCTTCACTTATCTATTTGTTTTTCTACTCTGTAGGTACATAAATCCAAAAATCAATTCATACAAGCAGAAAAATAGAAGAAAGGCATGGAGGAAAAAGTCCTCTGGTAGGATAAGAATGACTGGATCCTTTGCCGGATCAAATAGCCAGGTATCATCACCTACAAAAAGAATTTGATGAAACAAAGTAAAGAACTGCTCAAATCCAATGAAAACTCCAATTAAACCAAGAACCAAAGGTAGCGAGAGCATGATTAAGAGACCTCTACGGTAGAGAGATAGAAATCCTTTCTGAATGACCTGCTTCCAAAAAAGATAGAATATCGGTAGAGTTACTAGTGCTACTCCTTGAGCCAGATGGAACAAACCCTTGACAACTGCAAAATGATGGATTCCAGATGCAGATGAAGGAAAATCTGGCATTGCTAATACTTGACTCAACGGATTGGTCAAATAATCCATCAAAACATTAAAGTTATGCTGGATTATCTGAGGTTGCAGATGAACACGATTTGTCAAGTTTAACCAAGAAATTTCCTGAGGATAAATCAGCCATGCCAGGTAAATGGTCAATAAAATAGCAAGCGAGAGGAGAAAGAGAATACTTCCTACAAAAGTAAACTTAGTTTTCATCGAAATTCCACTCCGCTAGACTTGAAAGGACATGAGTTGGTGCAATTGGCAAGTCTGCTACTTCTTCAGGTTTTGTAAACCCTGTCGTCACCAAAAGACTAGGAATGCCATTGTCAATACCAGCTCGAATATCAGTCAGGTAATTATCGCCCACCATGACAATTTCTTCTCGCTCAAGTCCTAGGTGTTCAACAGCTTTGTCCATAATAATCGCATTAGGTTTTCCAATATAAACTGGTTTTACGCGAGTTGCTGCTTCTAGAAGAGTAATTAGTGAACCAGCACCAGGCAAAAGTCCACGTTCAGTTGGAATGTTCAAATCAGGGTTGGTACCGATAAAGTGAGCACCTTTATGGATAGCTAGGGTTGCAGTAGCAAATTTTTCATAGTCTACTTGCCAGTCCAAACCAACAACCACATAGGCTGGATTTTCTTTATCTTCCACATACCCTGCTTCTTGAATCGCTTCCTTGAGCCCTGCTTCTCCAATCACATAGACTGTCTTTTCAAGCCCTAAATCATTCATGTAATCAATAGTTGCTAAGGTTGCAGTATAGATTGTCGATACAGGTGTGTCGATGTTGAAGTGATTAGCCAACATCTCTTGGACACTCTCAGGTGTACGAGTGGTGTTGTTTGTGACAAAGAGGTAGGGAATATTTCTCTTTTGTAACTCATGAACAAAAGCTTCTCCTGCTGGGATTCTATCTTTCCCCCTATAGATTGTTCCGTCTAAATCAATTAAATATCCTTTATAAGTCATATCTTTCTTTCTAATCTTTATTAATTTCTTGCCAAGTTATCTTTGCTTGAGCATTGATATCGCCATCACTTGAGACTTGGTGATTACTTTCTAGTTCATTCAATTCATAACTAGAAGTAATCATTCCTCCTGGTCGAACTTCCTTGACATATTTGAGGTTGATTTTTTTAGGGATATGATTAGTAAGGAAATCGGCTCCCATGACCTCAAAAATCCAGTCTAGGTATTTGCTGTTATTGACGTGACCATTCATATCTAAGTCATAGAAACGAACATGGTAGTCCTTGCTTATCGCTTCTTCCAGCTCTGTATATTTTGGCCCACGGACCAGTTTCTTAGAAAACTCAGATTGATAAGGAGCGACAATTTCTGGTACTACAGGATGAACCTTTCGACTCTCACGATCCATAAGGACAAATGTAGCTACCATATGAATGATTTCTTGACCATCTTCATCATGAATCGTAAATCGGCGGTAACAAAAGAGACGATTATAGGTCAAAGCTTCTGTTTCAATGGTGATTTCCTCAGCAAAACGAGGCAAACGAACCACGTCAATATCATAATCTGTGATAATCCAGACCAGATTATACTGTTCTAAAACATCCTTGTCACTCACTCCCAGTTCAATTGACTGCATACCAGATACCTGGAGGGACAACAAGATCACATCTGGTAGCTTGATATGGCCATTCATGTCAGCCATATCAAAAGGAATTTTCATCTTCATTTGATAAGTTAAGCCCATACTTTTACTCCAATATAAATCGTTCTGCTACTGTATCTCCTAAAAAGAGACCTCTCTTAGTCATACGAACACGATCACCCTCAACCTGCATAAGACCTTGTTGAATCAAGTCTTTAACAATATCACCATAAAGTTCCTGGAAAGACCGTTCGAATTTTTCTTCAAAGCGTGCCATGGAAACTCCTGACTTCTTGCGAAGGCCGAGAAACATCTCTTCTTCCATTTGCTCCCTTTGACTCAAGTGTTCTTCATTGATACGAGCACTTCCCTCTTCTACCGCCTTTAAATAATGGCGGATCGGCCCATGATTTTTATAGCGAACACCGTCTACATAGCCAGACGCACCAGCACCAATTCCATAATACTCAGCATTATCCCAGTACATAAGATTATGACGACTCTCAAAGCCTGGTTTAGAAAAGTTAGAAATCTCATAGTGCTCAAAGCCAGCTCTTTCTAGTTCTGCAATGATATACTCAAACATCTCTGCTTCTAATTCTTCCTTTGGAAGTGGTAATTTCCCTCGTCTCATACGATTCATAAAGACCGTATGATTTTCTAAAATTAAGCTGTAGAGGCTCATATGAGGAATATCAAGGGCAATTGCCTTAGCAACATTGTCCTTGACCTGATCCATGGTCTGACCAGGAAGTGCGTAAATTAAGTCAATGGAAATATTGTCAAAACCAGCAAGTTTGAGGCGGTCGATATTTTCATAAATATCCTTTTCCGTATGACTACGCCCAATCTTTTTCAGCATTTTATCATCAAAGGTCTGAACACCTAGTGAAACACGATTAACTGCAGAATTTTGCAGAACAGCAATCTTATCAGCATCCAGGTCACCAGGATTAGCCTCGATAGTCAATTCTTCTAAGACTGACAAATCTAAGTTTTTAGTCAATCCTTCTAACAAAACTTCCAATTGAGAAGCAGACAAGGCTGTCGGTGTCCCACCACCAATATAGAGTGTACGCAATTTTTGAATATCATAAGAATCAAATTCTTGCAGTAGATGCTCTAGATAACTGTCTACTGGCTGATTTTTGATAAAGACCTTGGAAAAGTCACAATAATAACAAATCTGTGTGCAAAATGGTATGTGCACGTAGGCTGATGTCGGTTTCTTCTGCATAGTATTTATTATACCACAAAAGCGAACAATACTTAGAATTCCGTTTAACAAAATCCTAGCATTGTTCGCTTTCTTTATCTAAACATTCTTTTTATTTTACGACTAACATGATTCCCAGAACCAATCTAGTTTGTCTTTATAACACAAAAGAATGAATGTTTATTTGACTAAATTTTTAGTCTTCTTTTTTCTTTCCAAGAGCAAGTCCGAGACCACCTAGAATACCAAGAAGGCCTAGAGATGCAAGAGTCGCATTTGATTCTGTTCCTGTATTTGGCAATACTTTTTGAGAATCATTTGACTTAGCTCCATTATCAATAGTAGCTGTAGTATCTTCGTGATTTACATTCGGATTAACTGCAACTGGTGTTACCTTACCTGGAGTTTCTACTGGAACTTCCACTGCTGGTTTACCTGGTTCAGTAATCTTACCTGTACCTGGGACATCTCCTTCTGGTAGGTCACTGTTTGGTACTTTACCTTTACCGTCTTCACCGATTGTTACTGTTATTGGGTTACCATCTTTACCTGGGATTTCTACCTTAGTTCCTGGTGGGAATGTTGAGCCATCTGGTTTCTTCGGTGTTACTGTAACGTCACCTGTCTTAGGATCTTGTTCAACATCTACTGTTGGTGTCTTTTGACCTGGTGTTGTTACATCCACTGGTTGTGATGGTTTCTTGTTCGGTTCGGTTACTGTTCCTGTACCTGGGACATCTTTCTTAGGAAGCTTGTCATTTGGTACTTCACCTGAACCGTTGTCGCCGATTGTGACTTCGATTGGTGTGTTGTTTTCACCTGGAATCACAACCTTGCTGCCTGATGGGTAAGTTGAGCCATCTGGTTTCTTAGGCGTTACGACTGCATCACCATTTGGTTTGCGTGTAATTTCAATCTTACCTGGTTTTTCAGTTGTTGGGGTATTTGGTGTTACCTTACCTGGTGTTGTTACTGGAACTTCTACAGCTGGTTTACCTGGTTCTGTAATCTTACCTGTACCTGGGACATCTTTCTTAGGAAGTTTGTCATTTGGTACTTTACCTTTACCATCTTGACCGATTTCAACAATAATTGGACCATCTTCACCTGGGATTTCTACCTTAGTTCCTGGTGGGAATGTTGAGCCATCTGGTTTCTTCGGTGTTACTGTAACGTCACCTGTCTTAGGATCTTTATCCAACTCTACTGTTGGTGTCTTACGAGCTGGTGTTGTTACATCTACTGGTTGTGATGGTTTCTTGTTCGGTTCGGTTACTGTTCCTGTACCTGGGACATCTTTCTTAGGAAGCTTGTCATTTGGTACTTCACCTGAGCCATTGTCGCCAATTGTGACTGTGATTGTTGTTCCATTTTCACCTGGAATTTCTACCTTAGTTTTTGATGGGTATGTTGAGCCATCTGGTTTCTTAGGTGTTACAATCGCATTTCCATTTGGTTGTTGAGTAATTTCAATCTTACCTGGTTTTTCAGTTTCTGATGTTTCTGGTGTTACCTTAGCTGGTGTTGTTACTGGAACTTCAACAGTTGGTTGACCTGGTTCAGTAATCTTAGCTGTACCTGGGACATCTTTCTTAGGAAGTTTGTCATTTGGTACTTTACCTTTACCATCTTCACCGATTTCAACAGTGATTGGACCATCTTCACCTGGGATTTCTACCTTAGTTCCTGGTTTATATGGAGTTCCATCTGGTTTCTTAGGTGTTACTGTAACTTCACCTGTCTCAGGATTTCGTTCCACATCTAATGTTGGTGTCTTACGAGCTGGTGTTGTTACATCCACTGGTTGTGATGGTTTCTTATTAGGTTCTGTTACTGTTCCTTTTCCTGGTACATCTGTCTTAGGAAGTTTGTCATTTGGTACTTTACCTGAACCATTGTCGCCGATTGTGACTGGAATTGTTGTTCCATTTTCACCTGGGATTTCTACCTTAGTTCCTGGTTTGTATGGAGTTCCATCTGGTTTCTTAGGTGTTACTGTAACTTCACCTGTCTCAGGATCTTGTTCAACATCTACTGTTGGTGTCTTTTGAGCTGGTGTTGTTACTGTTACAGTTACTGGAACTTCATCCTTAGAGCCATCTGGGTAAGTGACAACTGCTGTTGTTTCCTTATCGCCTGGTGTTGTAGTGTCTACTGGAGTCTTATATTCAACTGTAGTTCCGCTTGGAAGATCTCCTACATTACCAATTGATTTCTTAGGATCTGGAGTTTCACCTACATTAACAGTTTGGTCTTTAGGTGTTGGATTGTTCTTCTCTGCATCTGTACGTGGATCTACTACCTTAACAGTTACTGGAACTTCATCCTTAGAGCCATCTGGGTAAGTGACAACTGCTGTTGTTTCCTTATCGCCTGGTGTTGTAGTGTCTACTGGAGTCTTGTACTCAACTTTAGTTCCTTCTGGAAGATCGCCTACTTTATCGATTGATCCTTTAGGATCTGGAGTTTCACCTACATTAACAGTTTGGTCTTTAGGTTTTGGATTGTTCTTCTCTGCATCTGTACGTGGATCTACTACCTTAACAGTTGCTGGAACTTCATCCTTAGAGCCATCTGGGTAAGTGACAACTACTGTTGTTTCCTTATCGCCTGGTGTTGTAGTGTCTACTGGAGTCTTGTACTCAACTTTAGTTCCTTCTGGAAGATCGCCTACTTTATCGATTGATCCTTTAGGATCTGGAGTTTCACCTACATTAAC
>NZ_JASHBX010000009.1:0-112709 GCF_047464415.1 Streptococcus infantis
CAACGAGCGCAAGCACATCAGCAAGTACGTCGGCTTCAACAAGTGCAAGTACATCGGCTAGCACTTCAGCTTCAACAAGTGCAAGCACTTCAGCAAGTACATCAGCATCAACGAGCGCAAGCACATCGGCTAGCACATCAGCAAGTACGTCAGCCTCAACAAGTGCAAGTACGTCAGCAAGTACATCAGCCTCAACAAGTGCAAGCACTTCAGCAAGTACATCAGCCTCAACAAGTGCAAGCACTTCAGCAAGTACATCAGCATCAACGAGCGCAAGCACATCGGCTAGCACATCAGCAAGTACGTCAGCAAGTACATCAGCCTCAACAAGTGCAAGCACGTCAGCAAGTACATCAGCTTCAACAAGTGCAAGCACATCGGCAAGTACGTCGGCCTCAACAAGTGCAAGTACGTCGGCAAGTACATCAGCAAGTACATCAGCAAGTACATCAGCAAGTACATCAGCAAGCACATCCGCTTCAACAAGTGCAAGCACATCAGCAAGTACGTCAGCAAGTACATCCGCTTCAACAAGTGCAAGTACTTCAGCAAGCACATCGGCATCAACGAGCGCAAGCACGTCAGCAAGTACATCGGCATCAACAAGTGCAAGCACATCGGCAAGTACGTCAGCCTCAACAAGTGCAAGCACCTCAGCAAGCACGTCAGCAAGTACATCCGCTTCAACAAGTGCAAGCACATCAGCAAGTACATCCGCATCAACAAGTGCAAGTACTTCAGCAAGCACATCGGCATCAACGAGCGCAAGCACGTCAGCAAGCACGTCGGCATCAACAAGTGCAAGTACGTCAGCATCAACAAGTGCAAGCACCTCAGCAAGTACATCCGCATCAACAAGTGCAAGCACCTCAGCAAGTACGTCAGCATCAACAAGTGCAAGCACATCGGCAAGTACGTCAGCATCAACAAGTGCAAGCACATCGGCATCAACAAGTGCAAGCACGTCAGCAAGTACGTCAGCATCAACAAGTGCAAGCACATCGGCAAGTACGTCAGCATCAACAAGTGCAAGCACATCGGCATCAACAAGTGCAAGCACGTCAGCAAGTACGTCCGCATCAACAAGTGCAAGTACGTCAGCAAGCACATCAGCAAGTACGTCGGCATCAACGAGCGCAAGCACGTCAGCAAGTACATCGGCATCAACAAGTGCAAGTACTTCAGCAAGCACGTCGGCATCAACGAGCGCAAGTACATCGGCTAGCACGTCGGCATCAACGAGTGAAAGTACTTCAGCAAGTACATCCGCTTCAACAAGTGCAAGCACCTCAGCAAGTACGTCAGCAAGCACATCGGCATCAACGAGCGCAAGTACGTCAGCAAGCACATCAGCATCAACGAGCGCAAGCACCTCAGCAAGTACGTCAGCTTCAACAAGTGCGAGCACATCAGCAAGTACGTCCGCATCAACAAGTGCAAGCACGTCAGCAAGTACGTCTGCATCAACAAGTGCAAGTACTTCAGCAAGCACATCGGCATCAACGAGCGCAAGCACATCAGCAAGTACGTCAGCATCAACAAGTGCGAGCACATCAGCAAGTACGTCGGCATCAACGAGCGCAAGTACATCGGCTAGCACGTCGGCATCAACGAGTGCAAGTACTTCAGCAAGTACATCCGCTTCAACAAGTGCAAGTACTTCAGCAAGCACATCGGCATCAACGAGCGCAAGCACGTCAGCAAGTACATCGGCATCAACAAGTGCAAGCACATCGGCAAGTACGTCAGCCTCAACAAGTGCAAGCACGTCAGCCTCAACCAGCGCAAGCACGTCAGCAAGTACATCCGCTTCAACAAGTGCAAGCACCTTAGCAAGTACGTCGGCTTCAACAAGCGCAAGCACATCGGCTAGCACGTCAGCTTCAACAAGTGTAAGCACGTCAGCAAGCACATCGGCATCAACGAGCGCAAGTACGTCGGCAAGCACATCGGCTTCAACAAGTGCAAGCACCTCAGCAAGTACGTCGGCTTCAACAAGCGCAAGCACATCGGCAAGCACGTCAGCTTCAACAAGTGTAAGCACGTCAGCAAGCACATCGGCATCAACGAGCGCAAGTACGTCGGCAAGCACATCGGCTTCAACAAGTGCAAGTACGTCAGCAAGCACATCGGCATCAACGAGCGCAAGCACATCTGCTAGCACGTCAGCTTCAACAAGTGCAAGCACGTCAGCAAGCACATCGGCATCAACGAGCGCAAGTACGTCAGCAAGCACATCGGCATCAACGAGCGCAAGTACGTCAGCAAGCACATCGGCATCAACAAGTGCAAGTACGTCAGCAAGCACATCCGCATCAACGAGCGCAAGCACATCAGCAAGCACATCGGCTAGCACGTCAGCTTCAACAAGCGCAAGCACGTCAGCAAGTACGTCGGCCTCAACGAGCGCAAGCACCTCAGCAAGTACATCAGCTTCAACAAGTGCAAGCACATCGGCAAGCACGTCCGCTTCAACAAGTGCAAGCACGTCAGCAAGTACATCGGCATCAACAAGTGCAAGCACATCGGCAAGTACATCCGCTTCAACAAGCGCAAGCACGTCAGCAAGCACATCAGCTTCTGAATCAGCAAGCACAAGCGCATCAGAGTCAGCAAGCACATCAGCATCTGAGTCTGCATCAACAAGTGCATCTATGATTCATTCAACAAGTCTAGCTCCTCAAACTGATACCACTAAGGCCCGTAAGCAATTACCAAATACTGGTGAAACAGCTTCAGCTGCAAATGCTCTCCTTGGAGTTGTAGCAGGTCTAACTGGATTAGGATTAGTGGCTAAACGTCGTAAGCGTGATGATGAAGAATAAGTCTTCTAACCATTCTATTAGTTGATTATTCCGATCAAAAAACCTGAAAGATATAACTTTCAGGTTTTTTTCGTTCTATTATATTTTTGCTTTGGAAATATCTATAAACATTTCGAGAACTTTTTATAATTTTTGCAAAATAAAAAACTAGCCATGGAATTAGTAGTAGCTACTAAATTCTATGACTAGTTGTAAAGTTTAAGGTTTAGACTTGATAATTTTAGTTTGTTTAGATAGGGATAGGAGTGTTTCGTCACTTAATTTAGAATCAGTGATAATAGTATCGATATCTGAAATGTTGTAAAATGTAAAGAAATCAAACTTATCAAATTTGCTATGGTCAGCTAGGAGATATTTTTTATTGGCGTTTTCTAGTGCTAATTTCTGTGCTTCACCTTCGTCTTCACTAAAGGTAGCGATAGCATGATCCTTGATACCATTACAACTAACGAAGGCTTTTGAAAATTGCAAACTAGCGATATCTTGAAGAGTGAGAGTACCGACAAAAGCTCCTGTAATTGAACGATAATTACCACCGATTAGAATGAGATCAGTTAGCTTACGCTCATTTAGAATGAGAAATACAGGCAAACTATTGGTAACAACTCGAATGTTATCTATAGGAAGTTCACGCGCAAAGAATTCTAATGTGGTACCTGGACCAATGAAAATAGTTTCTCTTTCTTCAACTAAGTGACCTGCAAAGCGAGCAATTTCTTGTTTTTCTGCTGTTTGTAGTCCTTGTTTTTCAACGTTAGAACGCTCATTATTTAATAAGGAACCTGTTCGAAGTTTTTCAGCACCGCCATGAACTCGAACTAGCAAATCCTTATCTGCTAACTCTTGTAAATATCGTCTAGCTGTCATATCGGAAATATCAAGGCGATTCATAATCTCTTTAACAGTGATAGTTCCTTTTGTATTTACAATTTCTAAAATAGTATCTAATTTTTCTTGCTTCAGCATTGAACCACCCCCAAATCTAATATTATTTTATCATATTTTAAACAGCTAAGCAACTTAAAGAAAACAAAAATAAACAAAAAAAAACATCTAGTTTATAAATAAACTTAGATGTTTTTTAGGTTAGGTATTAATTTAGTCCATAGTTATAGTCATCATCCTGCATAGCTTCAACTTCACCAAGTAGATAACCATTACCAACTTGAGAGAAGAAGTCGTGGTTTGATGTACCAGTTGAAATCCCATTCATAACGATAGGGTTGACATCGTCAGCTGAGTCAGGGAAGAGTGGATCTTGCCCCAAATTCATAAGAGCCTTATTTGCATTGTAGCGAAGGAAGGTTTTAACCTCTTCGGTCCATCCGACTTCGTCATAGAGGCTCTCTGTATAGCCTTCTTCATTCTCATAAAGAGTATAGAGAAGGTCGTACATCCATTCTTTGAGTTTTTCTTGATCATCTTCTGGCAATTCATTGAAACCAAGTTGGAATTTGTAGCCGATGTAGGTTCCGTGTACAGACTCGTCACGAATAATCAATTTGATAATTTCTGCCACGTTGGCCAACTTGTTGTTTCCAAGATAGTAGAGTGGTGTAAAGAAGCCAGAGTAGAAGAGGAAGGTTTCAAGGAAAACACTAGCTACTTTCTTTTCAAGAGGAGTTCCGTTTAGGTAGATTTCATTGATAATCTCAGCTTTTTTCTGAAGATATGGATTGGTATTAGTCCATTCAAAAATTTCTTCAATTTCAGACTTGGTATTTAAGGTTGAGAAGATAGAAGAGTAAGACTTAGCATGAACAGATTCCATAAATTGAATGTTATTGAAAACAGCTTCCTCGTGCGGTGTACGGATGTCTGCGCGGAGGGCTTGAACCCCAGTTTCAGATTGCATAGTGTCGAGAAGGGTTAAACCACCAAAGACTTTTCCTACTAAGTCTTTTTCTACATTTGATAGCTTTCTCCAGTCATCCAAGTCATTTGACAAGGGAATACGTGTATCAAGCCAAAATTGCTCCGTTAGTTTTTCCCAAGTTGATTTGTCGATGACATCTTCGATGGCATTCCAGTTAATGGCTTTGTAGTAAGTTTCCATTTGAAATCTCTTTCTGTGTTTAATATTGCGAACTCACAATTATCTCTATTTTATCATAATTCTAGAGGAGTATCGCACAAAAAGTCGGAAGCCCGACTTTTTGTTATTTCATAGTATAGCTGCTTATTCCAGCTTAGCTTGGTAAATGAATCGATAGCCTAAGAAAATGTAGTTTCCTCAAGCAAAGATTAAATCACACAGCTTTCACATTGGTTGGCACCGACTTCTCCACCATCATCAGTAAAGGTACGGACGTAGTAGATAGACTTGATTCCCTTGTTAAAGGCATAGTTACGAAGGATAGACAAGTCACGTGTCGTTTGTTTGTTTTCTTTCTTCCATTCGTAAAGGCCTGTTGGGATATCACTACGCATGAAGAGTGTGAGTGAAAGTCCTTGGTCCACGTGCTCAGTCGCAGCAGCATAAACATCAATGACCTTACGCATATCCATGTCATAAGCAGAAGTGTAGTAAGGAATTGTTTCTGTTGACAAACCAGCAGCAGGATAGTAGATCTTACCAATTTTCTTCTCTTGACGTTCTTCGATACGTTGCGTAATTGGGTGAATAGAAGCAGAAACATCGTTGATGTAGCTGATAGAACCATTTGGCGCTACAGCAAGTCGGTTTTGGTGGTAAAGTCCATCTGCTTTAACTTTATCACGAAGTTCAGCCCAGTCAGCAGCAGTAGGAATAAAGATATCTTTGAAGAGCTCTTTAACACGGTCTGATTTCGGAAGGAATTCGCCAGTTAAATACTTATCAAAATAGCTTCCGTTAGCATAGTCTGATTTGTCAAAGTTGTGGAAGGTAACACCACGTTCACGTGCGATATTGTTTGACTCAACCAAGGTCCAGTAGTTCATAAGCATGAAGTAGATGCTTGTGAATTCAACAGACTCAGGTGATCCGTATTCGATCAATTGTTGAGCAAGATAGCTGTGAAGTCCCATAGCTCCAAGGCCAAAGGTATGAGCTTGACTATTTCCGTGGTCGATAGTAGGAACTGCGACGATGTGTGAACTATCTGTAACGAAGGTCAAGGCACGTACCATTGCACGGATAGAGCGACCAAAGTCAGGTGAAGTCATCATGTTTACAACGTTTGTTGAACCAAGGTTACATGAAACGTCAGTCCCCATTTTAAGGAATTCTTGGGCATCGTTGATAAGACTTGGTTCTTGGACTTGAAGAATCTCTGAACACAAGTTACTCATGATAATCTTACCATCAACTGGATTTGCACGGTTGGCTGTATCAATGTTGACCACATAAGGATAACCAGATTCTTGTTGCAATTTAGAAATCTCAGTTTCCAAATCACGCGCCTTGATTTTTGTCTTACGGATGTTTGGATTTGCAACTAGTTCATCGTATTTTTCTGTGATGTCGATGTAGTTAAATGGCACGCCGTATTCAAGCTCTACAGAGTAAGGGCTGAAGAGGTACATTTCTTCATTTTTACGAGCCAATTCGTAGAATTTATCTGGAACCACAACACCAAGTGAAAGGGTCTTGACACGCACTTTTTCATCGGCGTTTTCCTTCTTAGTTGAAAGGAAGGCGATGATATCTGGGTGAAAGACATTGAGGTAAACAACCCCAGCACCTTGACGTTGACCAAGTTGATTAGAGTAAGAGAAGCTATCTTCGAAAAGCTTCATAACAGGTACGACACCAGAAGCAGCCCCCTCATAGCCTTTGATAGGAGCTCCAGCTTCACGAAGGTTGCTGAGGGAAATTCCTACACCACCACCGATACGTGAAAGTTGAAGAGCAGAGTTGATAGAACGTCCGATAGAGTTCATATCATCTGTTACCTGAATCAAGAAGCAAGATACCAACTCACCACGACGAGCACGACCTGCATTCAAGAAAGAAGGAGTAGCAGGTTGATAACGTTGGTGGATGATTTCATTAGCGATATCAATAGCAATCGCTTCATCACCATCTGCGAAGTATAGGGCATTAAAGAAGACACGGTCTTCCATGCTTTCAAGATAGTACTCCCCGTCATTAGTTTTCAGAGCATACTGATTATAGAATTTATAGGCAGCCATGAAAGACTTAAATTGGAAGTTCTGATCCTTGATAAATTGATGCAGTTCTTCCAAAAATTCTGGACGGTATTTCTTGATAAATGCTGTCTCAATGTAGTTATGCTCAATGAGGAAATTAATTTTATCCGTTATTGAGTCAAAAACCATTGTGTTAGGTACAACATTTTCTTTAAAGAAGGCTTCTAAAGCTTCCTTGTCTTTGTGAAGCATAATTTGTCCATTAACAGGACGGTTAATTTCATTATTAAGACGAAAGTAAGTCACATCTTCAAGTTGTTTTAATCCCATAAAAAATCCTTTATCTAATTACAAAAGAAAGGCTTCTAAGGTAGACATAGAAGCTTTTGTCCTGATTCTTAAGCAAGTTGTTTGAGTTTACCTGGTTGGAAACCAGAGAAAACTTCTGTTGGTGTCTGAATAATAGGAGCAGCACTAAAGCCAAGCTCTTTTACTTGATCAATGTATTCAGGTTGTTCATCAAGATTGATTTCTTTATATTCAACATTATTACTGTCTAAAAAACGTTTCGTCATTTTACATTGGACACAGTTGTTTTTAGAATATACGGTTACCATTTCTGTAACTCCTCTTTAAAAAATTATTACTTTCTTAGTATATCAGAAAAAAAAACTTTGTCAACTTTCTAAAACTAAATCTTGTGTACTTATTTTACTGATTTTACTAACGAACACAATATATAGTGTAGTATTGAAAAATAATTACAGAAAAAGCAATGATTTCATTATAGGTGTCTCGACAAAAACTACATACTGTGTTTTGCTAAATTTAATAGAAGATTTTCAGCAAGTTATCTGAAAGGAAATTGAAGAAAGTCCATAAAATACTTGAAAAATATCAATGAAGGTGATATAATACTAAATTGTAAGGGTTATCAGATATGTAACTCAACAAGAAAACTATTAAAGGAGAGTCAAACTATGGCTTCTAAAGATTTCCACGTAGTGGCAGAAACAGGTATTCACGCACGTCCAGCAACATTGTTGGTACAAACTGCTAGCAAATTTGCTTCAGATATCACTCTTGAGTACAAAGGTAAATCAGTTAACCTTAAATCTATCATGGGTGTAATGAGCCTTGGTGTTGGTCAAGGTGCTGACGTTACAATCACTGCTGAAGGTGCAGACGCTGATGACGCTATCGCTGCAATCTCAGAAACAATGGAAAAAGAAGGATTGGCATAAGGAAATGACAGAAATGCTTAAAGGAATCGCAGCATCTGACGGTGTTGCAGTTGCAAAAGCATATCTACTCGTTCAACCGGATTTATCATTCGAGACTGTTACAGTCGAAGATACAAATGCAGAAGAGGCTCGTTTGGATGTTGCTCTTGAAGCTTCTCAAAACGAGCTTTCTCTTATCCGCGAGAAGGCTGTAGGTACGCTTGGTGAAGAAGCGGCACAAGTATTTGACGCCCACTTGATGGTTCTTGCTGACCCTGAATTGATCGGTCAAATCAAAGAAACTATCCGTGCTAAGAAAGTGAATGCAGAAGCAGGTCTGAAAGAAGTTACAGACATGTTTATCACAATCTTTGAAGGCATGGAAGACAACCCATACATGCAAGAACGTGCAGCGGATATCCGCGACGTAACAAAACGTGTATTGGCTAACCTCCTTGGTAAAAAATTGCCAAACCCAGCTTCTATCAATGAAGAAGTGATCGTGATTGCTCACGACTTGACTCCATCTGATACAGCTCAATTGGACAAAAACTTTGTAAAAGCTTTTGTAACAAACATTGGTGGTCGTACAAGTCACTCAGCTATCATGGCTCGTACACTTGAAATCGCTGCAGTTTTGGGTACAAACAACATCACTGAAATCGTTAAAGATGGTGACCTACTTGCCGTTAATGGTATTACAGGTGAAGTGATTATCAACCCTACTGAAGAACAAGCAGCTGAATTTAAAGCAGCTGGTGAAGCTTACGCTCAACAAAAAGCTGAGTGGGCACTCTTGAAAGATGCTCAAACAGTTACTGCTGACGGTAAACACTTCGAATTGGCTGCCAACATTGGTACTCCAAAAGACGTTGAAGGTGTTAACGAGAACGGTGCAGAAGCTGTAGGTCTTTACCGTACAGAGTTCTTGTACATGGATTCTCAAGACTTCCCAACTGAAGACGAACAGTACGAAGCGTACAAGGCTGTTCTTGAAGGAATGAACGGTAAACCAGTTGTTGTCCGTACAATGGATATCGGTGGTGACAAGGAGCTTCCTTACTTCGATATGCCACATGAAATGAACCCATTCCTTGGTTTCCGTGCTCTTCGTATCTCTATCTCTGAAACTGGAGATGCAATGTTCCGCACTCAAATCCGTGCCCTTCTTCGTGCTTCTGTACACGGTCAATTGCGTATCATGTTCCCAATGGTTGCGCTTTTGAAAGAATTCCGTGCAGCTAAAGCAGTATTCGATGAAGAAAAAGCTAACCTTCTTGCTGAAGGTGTTGCAGTTGCGGATGATATTCAAGTTGGTATCATGATCGAAATTCCTGCAGCAGCTATGCTTGCAGACCAATTTGCAAAAGAAGTTGACTTCTTCTCAATTGGTACAAACGACTTGATCCAATACACAATGGCGGCAGACCGTATGAACGAACAAGTTTCATACCTTTACCAACCATACAACCCATCAATCCTTCGTTTGATCAACAACGTTATCAAAGCAGCTCACGCTGAAGGTAAATGGGCTGGTATGTGTGGTGAAATGGCTGGTGACCAAACAGCTGTTCCACTTCTTGTCGGAATGGGCTTGGATGAGTTCTCTATGTCAGCAACATCTGTACTTCGTACACGTAGCTTGATGAAGAAACTCGACACTGCTAAAATGCAAGAATACGCTAACCGTGCTCTTACTGAATGTTCAACAATGGAAGAAGTTCTTGAACTTTCTAAAGAATACGTTAACTTCGATTAATCAATTACAAATCCTTGTAGCTTCTAGCTATGAGGATTTTTTCTTCTATTTTCTAGAAAACTCCATCTGTAAAATTTATCAAAAATATGGTAGAATAGACAAGGGAAAAAACAAGGAGGCTACAATGCAAAATAGACCAATCATTATCGGAGTAACAGGTGGATCTGGAGGAGGAAAGACAAGCGTATCTAAAGCAATCTTGTCGCATTTTCCAAATGAAAAAATCTCAATGATTGAGCATGATTCCTACTATAAAGATCAATCTCATCTAACCTTTGAAGAGCGTATTAAGACCAACTATGACCATCCTTTTGCTTTTGATACTGATTTGATGATTGAGCAAATCAAAGAGTTGTTGGCAGGTCGTCCAGTTGATATTCCTACCTATGATTATGCTGCCCATACTAGAAGTTCTAAAACCTACCGTCAAGAACCTCAGGATGTCTTTATCGTAGAAGGAATCTTGGTTTTGGAGGACAAACGACTTCGTGATTTGATGGATATCAAGATTTTCGTAGATACAGATGATGATGTTCGTATCATTCGCCGTATTAAACGTGATATGGAAGAACGTGGTCGTAGCCTGGATAGCGTTATTGACCAGTATCTTGGTGTGGTAAAACCCATGTATCATCAATTTATTGAGCCAACAAAGCGTTATGCAGATATCGTTATTCCAGAAGGAGTAACCAACACAGTAGCTATCGATTTGCTGACAACAAAGATTGAAAAGATTTTAGAAGAAGCACGTCTAGCCCAATAATAAGTAGATAAAAGGCTATGGGAAAGTAATTATTTTTCCAAGATTGAAGCTTTTTCCCATATTGGTGAGTCTTTACAATCAAGTTTTTCGATAGTTTCGTCAAAGGGACTTTTAGGAGTCTGTAATCTTAATTAAATACAGAGTCAGTTACTTGGGGTAAATAAAAATCGAGGCCGGGATTCTCCCGACCTCTTATTTTTTGATTTTTTCAAGTCTCGGAACAATAACTAGGGTAAGTATTGCTGAGATTATGAGTTCTGCGATAGAATTTGTTGAGATAACAGTAGCTAATAGTTTTTGGATATTTCCGTCAAAAACATTTCCAAAGAGGAAGAAGATTCCGCCTAGTACAAATACAGTATTTGTGAGGGAACCGAGTGCTCCAGCGAAGATAAGCCCCGCCTTGTTTTTGAGGAGTTTATAGACAAAGTATGGAGTTAAACCAATAAGGATGCGTGGTATAATCGCAATAACTAGGGAGTAGATGTTACCGTTTGGTACAAATGGAGAGAAAAGGTAGCTGGTTGGGAGAATTGTGATTGTATTGACTGTCAAGCTAATCATCCCCATCAAGAAACCTAAGATGGCCCCAATCCGTGGTCCGTAGATGATACTAGCAATGATGACTGGAATATGGACAATGGTTGGTTTAATTGGAAATGGCAAGACATTAAAGACAATAGAGCTCAGCAAATGAATGACAATCATGCTGGCAAAAAAGATAGCAATAGGAGCAATATTAGAGCGTTTGTTCATGAAGTTTTTCCTTTATCTGTTGTAAAATAGTATCAAGATCAGCAAGAGCACCACGTCCTACATCGCCACAGGCCAGTAGGGACTCTTTTGGAGCAATAATTGTATAACCATAAGTTTCTAAAGTTTTTAAGTTTGTTTGAGTTGCTGGATGGTCATACATTTTGGTATTCATAGCAGGTGCTACTAGTTTTGGAACATAGTTTGGCAAGGCAAGAGCTGTAGCAGTTACCATATTATCAGCCAAACCGTGCGCGACTTTCGCAATCGTATTTGCGGTTGCAGGAGCAAGGATAAACAAGTCTGTTTCTTTTCCTAGCTCGATATGATTGACTTTATCAGGATAAGGTTCCTGCATAAGATCGAGATGTACGGTATTTTGAGATAAGACTTGAAGGGTTAAAGGTTGGATAAAGGCAGTCGCAGCCTGGGTCATAAGTACAGTAACAGAATACCCTTGTTTCTTCAAGCCACTTACCAAATCAGCAGCCTTGTAAGAGGCGATAGAGCCTGTCACAGCGAGTGTAATACGAGCCATAATTTTCCTTTCTAACGATCAAATCCCTGAATTTTTTCCACTAAAAAGTTAGCAATTTCTTGTTTGCTAGCAGCAATCTGATAGTCTTTTTCCTCTACTAGATAAGCCAGGTGTTGATCAGCATTAATCTGAGTGAGGTCATTAGCGACAATCAAATCTGCTTGATTCTTTTCAAGACTTTCTCTAGCGATTTGAATCAGATGCTCCTTAGTAACATCGACAAGGAGTTTAAAGCCAATGAGATGGATACTTGGATTCCATTCTTTAACAAGAGAGATGATCTTTGGATTTTTCTTGAGAAATAGGACTTGCACCTCATCCTTAGAGGAGATCTTTGTTTCCATATTTTTCTTATGCAAAAATTCATTTAAATCTTGGCTTGCTTGAACTTGGTCAAGACCAGTCATGTAAACAGGGCTGTAGTCAGAAACAGCCATTGAATGGATCAAGACTTGATAATCAGGGACAATCCGTTTCATCTCTTGGAGTAAATCGGAAGTGTTTTTAATTTCAATAATGGTTAAATTCTGGTCTATCTCTGGTTTTAGTGCTTGTTGCGTAGTAATCAGACAAACTTGGTGACCAGCTTTTAGTAAAGTCTCAGTTATAACTTTACCAAGTCTACCAGTAGAGTGGTTGGTAATGGAGCGAACTCGATCAATGGCTTCGCTTGTACCACCAGATGTAACTAAAATTTTCATAGAACTATTGTACAAAAAAATGAACAGTAAGTAAAATGAAAGCGATAAAATATAACTAAACTTTATAACTATATTATTATTGACAATTAATTTAAGATATAAGATAATTATTTTAGTTATATATGAAAAGGGGAAGCCGTTATGGACTTTTTTAAGTTTGCAGATAATATGGTTAAAGAAGCTAGTAAAGTAATTGATGATGCTAGTAAGACAACCAGTAGCGTACTTAATGAAGCTGGAAAAGCTTTAGATAGCGCTGGGAAAGTTACAGGAGATTTATTATCAGATTCTGTAAAAGTAATAGGAGATGTATCAAATAAGATAGGAAATGTTGTTTCAGACGTTTCAAGTCAAGCTGCTACAGTAGCGAATGATACTGTTCAACAAGTAACAGAGGTGACAACTGGCACAATCAATCAAGCTGGAAAAATTGCAACGGAAGCAAAATCACAAATTGATTCAATAGATCTTTTTAATGGTAAACTAAGGTCCGAAGCCGTTGAGAATTACCATGAATCTATTCAAATATATAATGAAAAAGCTACAGATTTAACGAATAAATCGACTGAGCTTTATAAAAGTAGAGACAAGGCGATCAAAGTTGTCAAAATAATTGAAGAAAGAATTAGTAAATTAGCAAATAAACCGAAAGAATTTGAAACAAAATTAGACGAAATAATTGTTGAAATACAGAATTTCGAAGATAAGCAGTTAGCTATTACTCAGGCAATCAAAGAAGCAGAATTAGCCAGCGGTAGTACGGCAGCTACAGCTTCTTTAAGTGCTTTAGGTGTGACAGTCGCAACTTTAGGTCCTACTGCAGCTATGGGAGTTGCAACTACTTTTGGTGTCGCATCAACAGGAACAGCAATTTCTAGTTTGACAGGTGCAGCAGCAAATAGTGCGGCATTAGCTTGGTTAGGTGGAGGAAGTCTAGCAGCAGGCGGAGGAGGTGTGGCTGCTGGAAATGCCTTTCTAGCCATGGCGGGCCCTGTTGGTTGGGGGATTGCTGGCTTAATGTTAACAGCGTCTGTCGGAGCAGGTGTTTTTGCTAATAAAAAAAATGAAGAAGTAGCTAAAGAAGCGCTTGATGAACAAAAGAAAATTGAGTTATTAATTAGACAAACTGAAAAATCAATAATAGAAATTACTGAATTAATTAATTTAATTGAAAAGCAAACTGAGGGAATCTACTTAGCTAATCTTTCTTTAATTGGAAAAGATTATAACTTATTTACTGATGATGAAAAGTATCAAGCAGGTAGTTTAGTAAATTCAACCCTCTCACTTACTTCGATGATTAATAAGGAAATTAAAATAAATGATGAATCAGGCTGTTAATAGAGCATTTTATCAAGGGATAGGTGCTTATGTCAATTGTTTAAACAACTTGAGAATTCAAGACTTACAAATTGCTATGAAAATGATTGAGGATGAAGCTCGACATGTCATTTTAAACAAGGACAATGCCTCTAAAATCTTAAACTATGCTAGAGATAACATTGAAGACGTAATTCTAAAGAATCGTGGAGGTGAATACGGCGGTCACGGTTTTATTGCTGAATTTGCAGAAGCAGGAATTGTGAATGCGAGAAGAGCTTTTGAAGGATTAAATCCTATTGTAAAAGTATTGAATGATAATGGACCAGCCGATTTATTAATTGGTAGAAATACCATTCAAATGAAGTTTTATAATAATTTACGTGATGAACTAGCTCAATCATTTCATTACAGTAAAAAAATGAAAATGATGTTTCCAAAAGATCACGTGTTAGTATACGAAAAAATTATGGCTGGCGCCAAAGAAGTTGAATTTAATGGTAAAAGATTGTCTATTAAACAAATTACCGATATACGACAAATGATCAATGATATTACCGAAAATAAGGGACTTACTTCATATAAATCTTGGATGAAATCATCTGTTCTAAATTATGATGATGCTCAAAGAAATTCAATAAAATCCATTTTAGATTCCGAGGAGAAGAATATTTGTAAAACTGTCAGACTAAAACAACAAGAATTAAATAAAAAACGATTAGTAGCACAAAAAAATTCATTGCCAAGAATAAAAGAAGCCAATAAGATTGCAAGAAACGCAGCTGTTTTACAGGGTGGTTTAGCTTTGATGTTCAATGTGTATGGAAAATACAAAGAAGGAAAAACTATTTTTGAATTTGAGCAATCAGATTGGTTAGACTGTGGACTGGAAACAGTGGAAGGTGCGGTAAAAGGTTCTATATCAGGTTACGCGATTTATGGTCTCACTAATGTTTTTAAAATGAGTGCACCAAGTGCAAGTGCATTTGTAACAGCAACTTTTGGAATGATCGATATTATTACTCAATTTAGAACATCTGAAATAACTAAAGAAGAATTTATAAATCTTATTACTATAAGCGCTTTGGATACTTCATTTGCTACAATTGGTGCTTGTGTAGGGCAAACAATGATTCCTTTTCCAGTTTTGGGAGCTGTGTTAGGTTCAATAACTAGTTCAATAATTTGGGAATTAGGTAAAGGAATTTTAAGTGATAGGGAACAGGAATTAATTCAAGATTATAGGGAAAACTTAGATAATCATATCAAAAAGTTAGATGATAAATACAAGATTATTTTTAATGATATTATGGATAAATATCATAAACTAGGACGATTACAGGATTACTCTTTTGATTTATCTATCAATACACGTCTTCGTTTTGAGTATTCAATTGAATTAGCTGAGTATATAGGAGTTTCTGATGACGAAATTCTACATGATTTATCCGAAATTGATAGCTACTTTCTGAGTTAGTAGAAAGCTTTCAACTATAGTTAAAACCTATAAAGGCATATAAAAATTCAAAAAGAAGCCAAGAAAGTCTGAAGTGTTGTGATATTTACGAACGTTACCAAGCTTTATGACTGTTAAAAATCTTATTTTATGATATAATGAATTAACACATTTGAGGTAGAGGAGTTTGTTATGAAAACAGATATTGAAATTGCACAAAGTATCGAATTAAAACCAATCGTTGATGTTGTTGAGAAACTTGGTATTTCATACGATGATTTGGAGTTGTATGGAAAATATAAGGCTAAACTAAGCTTTGATAAGATTCGTGAAGTGGAAAGTAATCCAGTCGGTAAATTGATCCTGGTTACAGCTATCAACCCAACACCTGCTGGTGAAGGAAAATCAACTATCACTATCGGACTTGCTGATGCTTTGAATAAGATTGGTAAGAAAACCATGATTGCTATCCGAGAACCTTCTCTTGGACCAGTCATGGGGATTAAAGGTGGTGCAGCTGGTGGTGGTTATGCCCAAGTTTTACCAATGGAAGACATCAACCTTCACTTTACTGGAGATATGCACGCTATTACAACTGCAAATAATGCTCTCTCTGCCTTGATTGACAATCACTTGCACCAAGGAAACGAGCTAGGAATCGACCAACGTCGTATTCTTTGGAAACGTGTGGTTGACTTGAACGATCGCGCTCTTCGTCACGTAACAGTCGGCCTTGGTGGTCCTCTTAACGGTATTCCACGTGAAGATGGATTTGACATCACTGTGGCTTCAGAGATCATGGCCATCCTTTGCTTGGCAACTGATATTGAAGATTTGAAACGTCGTTTGGCCAATATCGTCATTGGTTACCGTTATGACCGTACACCTGTTTCAGTGGGTGATCTACATGTTGAAGGTGCCTTGGCATTGATTTTGAAAGATGCTATCAAACCGAACTTGGTTCAAACCATCTATGGAACACCTGCCTTTGTACATGGTGGCCCATTTGCCAATATCGCACACGGATGTAACTCTGTCTTGGCTACAACTACAGCCCTTCACTTGGCAGATTACACAGTGACAGAAGCAGGTTTTGGTGCAGACCTTGGTGCTGAGAAATTCCTGGATATCAAAACTCCAAATTTGCCAACTTCACCAGATGCAGTAGTGATTGTTGCAACACTTCGTGCTCTTAAGATGAATGGTGGGGTTGCTAAGGATGCATTGACAGAAGAGAATGTAGAAGCAGTTCGTGCTGGTTTTGCTAATTTGAAACGCCACGTTGAGAATATCCGTAAGTTTGGTATTCCAGCAGTTGTTGCTATTAACGAGTTCGTATCTGATACAGAAGCTGAAATCGCAGCTTTGAAAGAACTTTGTGCTTCAATTGATGTTCCGGTTGAGTTAGCTAGCGTATGGGCTGATGGAGCTGAAGGAGGAGTAGCTTTGGCTGAAACTCTCGTCAAAACAATTGACGAAAATCCAGCTAACTATACACGTTTGTATGACAACGACCTTTCTGTTCAAGAAAAGATTGAAAAGATTGTCACTGAAATCTATCGTGGAAGCAAAGTAAACTTCGAGAAGAAAGCTCAAACTCAAATCGCACAAATCGTACAAAACGGTTGGGACAAATTGCCAATCTGTATGGCAAAAACTCAATACAGTTTCTCAGACAATCCAAATGCACTTGGAGCACCTGAAAACTTTGAGATTACTATCCGCGAATTGGTACCAAAATTGGGTGCAGGCTTCATCGTTGCCCTTACTGGTGATGTGATGACCATGCCTGGACTTCCAAAACGCCCAGCAGCTCTCAACATGGATGTTGAAAGTGATGGAACAGTTCTTGGATTATTCTAATAAGAAAATTTAAAGACAAGCTCAACATTGAGTTTGTCTTTTTGTTATTATTAAAAAAATCTCCTAGAGATAACTAGGAGATTTGAGTTTTTATTTCATAGTTGGGAAGAGCAATACATCACGGATAGTTGTAGTATCTGTGAGGAGCATGCAGAGACGGTCGATACCAATTCCCAAACCACCTGTTGGTGGCATACCGTATTCAAGTGCTTCGATGTAGTCGTAGTCAATGCCTGTTGCTTCGTCGTCACCAAGTTCTTTGGCTTTAGCTTGAGCTTCAAAACGGCTAAGCTGGTCGATTGGGTCGTTGAGCTCAGTAAAGGCATTACCATATTCTTTAGTCATGATGAAGAGCTCGAAGCGGTCTGTAAAGCGCTCATCTTCTGGATTTTTCTTAGCAAGTGGTGATACAGCTACTGGGTGACCGTATACAAATGTTGGTTGAATCAATGTTTCTTCAACGTACTCTTCAAAGAAGGCATTGATAATGTGTCCAACTTCAGTATAGTGTTTTTCAACAGGAACATTCTTTTCAGCTGCGATAGCTTTAGCTTCTTCGAAAGTCATATCTTGCCAGAAATCAACACCTGTAATTTCCTTGATTGCATCCACCATGTGTACACGTTTAAATGGTTCATTGATCTTGATTTCAGTTCCTTGATAGATAACTGGACCGTCGCCTTTAACAGCTTTAGCAGCGTGTTGAATAATGCCTTCAGTCAAGTCCATGATATCGTGGAAGTCTGCATAAGCTTGGTAAACTTCGATAGAAGTAAACTCAGGGTTATGTGTAGCATCCATTCCTTCGTTACGGAAGATACGACCAATCTCATAAACACGCTCCATACCACCAACGATAAGACGTTTCAAGTGAAGCTCAGTCGCGATACGAAGCACCATGTCAATGTTTTGAGCATTGTGATGAGTGATGAATGGGCGAGCAGCAGCACCACCAGCTTCGTTGTGAAGAACTGGTGTTTCAACTTCAAGGAATCCTTTTTGGTCTAGGTAACGACGGATTTCAGAGATGATTTTTGAACGAGTAACAAAACGTTCGAAGCTTTCGCGGTTAGAAATCAAGTCAAGGTAACGTTTACGATAGATTGTTTCAACGTCTGTTAAACCGTGGAATTTCTCTGGAAGTGGACGAAGAGCCTTAGACAAGTGTGTAATGTGAGTCGCCTTGATAGAGAGTTCTCCCATATCCGTACGCATCACTTCACCCTCAACACCGAGGAAGTCTCCGAGGTCAGCCTTCTTAAAGATTTCGTAGTTTTCTTCACCTACAGCATCTTTACGAACGTAGATTTGAATTTGACCTTCGCGGTCTTGAAGGTGGGCAAATCCAACTTTACCTTTACCACGCTTTGTTACCAAACGTCCAGCGATAGTAGCAGTCTCGTTTAAATCGTGTAGTTGTTCTTTGTCAAGGTCAGCATATTTATCTTTTAATTCTTGTGAGTTAGCAGTGCGTTCAAAGCGTTTACCGAATGGATCGATTCCTTGTTCGCGGAGCGCAGCCATTTTTTCACGGCGAACGATCTGCTGGTCATTTAGTTCTTCCATATGTTCTGTTGACATGGTTTCCTCCTAGTTTTTACTCAATTCTTGATACGATGAGTCTTTTTTGCGATACTCCCATTTTATCATAAAAGTCAAATAAATTCACGGATATTCTACAAAATCTAAAAAGAACTTAACTGTGATTGTTAAGTTCTGTTCTAATTCTGATAAGAAGTGTCGTTCCAGACTAAGAGGTTAAAGTTTTTAAAGTCTTCTGTTTCGACAATAGTCACACTAGCATTTGCTAAACCGCCATCTTTTCTAAGTAGCGGAGTATCATATCCTAGAAGAGTTCGAATACTGGCTGTAAGATTGGCTCCGTGACCAACAATCATGACATGTTCAAAAGATTTGGATTCTAATGATTTGATAAATTGAGTGGTACGCTGAGTTATTTGATAAACAGACTCTGCACCAAACAAAGTCGAATCAAACTTAGCAAGATTGGTACGAAAAGCTTTTAATTGCTCGGGATAGATGGCTTCTAAGGTTGCAAATTTTGCTCCTTCAAGTTTCCCGAGTTGCCATTCTCTTAGAGAGGCTATTTCTACTAAAGGACAACTGACTTTCAGTTGACTTTGGATAATTTGAGCAGAAGTTTTAGCACGAGGAAGATCACTAGAATAAATCACATCAAATGGAGTTTCTTGGAGATACTGCCCCAATTTTTTTAAGATCTCAATGGATTCCTCAAGGAGTGGAGAGTCACCACTTGCTCCTTGAAAACGTCCCTCAAGATTCCAAAGTGTTTTACCGTGACGAATAAAATAGAATTTCATGTGTTACTTGCCTCCAAGATATCTGCAAATTCAGCTTTAACAAAGGTTGCTAGATCTTGAGGGTTTATAATGATACTATGACCTACTTCCCCTGCGGAAACAATCATTTCCTCCAGTTTAATAGCAGTTTGATCGATAAAGATAGGATAGTTATGTTTTTGACGAATCCCAACTGGATTATTGGCACCGTGGATATAGCCTGTTGTTTTTTCCAGGTCTTTTTGTGGAATCATGCTGACTTTCTTATTACCAGAAATCTTAGCCAGTTTCTTTTCAGAAAGATGTTCAGTGATAGGAAGGATGCCGATAATGGGTCCAGTCTTATCCCCCAGAAGTGCTAAAGTCTTAAAAATCTGACTCTTTTCATAACCTTGAGGCATCTCACCTTCCAAGGCATTAATTTGAATACCCGTATGGTTTATTCCTGCCTTGGTTAAAATTTGTTGGACCAAGGTTTTCTTGACTTTTACTTTTTTTGCCATTATTTATACTTATCCTCCAATTGACTCATCCAGATTCCCAACCAAATCCCTAGGGCAAAGAAGAAAGCAATCAGTACATATGAAACAAGTGACAAACCACTGTAACTGATACTTTCAGCATTGCCAGCGTTTGGAATAAGGATCAAAAGTGTACTTGATAGTACAATTCCAATGATAAAATGATACACACGTGAGTGATATAGGCGAAGAGCGTAGTCCATGAATTTTGAAAAGATAATCAGAGTGATAAGAAGTCCAATCCCAATTGGTAAGAAGGTTCCTAACAAATCAAAAGTCTTGAACCCTGTTAACATAGGGCCATAAAGGCCGAGAATCAAGAGAAGATTAGAAGGACTAAGCCCTGGAACCAAAATTCCAAGCGCCAACAAACAACCAGCCAGTGTAAAGTTAAGGAAGCTTGCAGATAGAGAACCAACTACAAAATTCAAGGCGTAGAGGGCAAGACCTGAGATGATGAAGGTTGCCCAAAACCATATGTGGTCAACCTTATCTCTATCAGAATCACGAGTTGATTCTTTGACAAGACTTGGGATGGTACCAATGATAGCTCCAGCAAAACTCCACAATACATAAACTTGATAATTTTCTAAAAGATACTCAATTGGATAAGAGAAAAGTCCGATGCCCAGTAACATCCCAATACCGACAGGAAGGAAAAAGAGCACATCTTCTTTTAAATTCTTAAAAGGATGAGCAAGAAAACGAATCATTCTCTCATAAATTCCCAAGATAGCGGCAAGAACGCCACCAGAAATCCCTGGTAGAATGAAACCTAGGACGATTACAATTCCTTTAATAATTTTTGATAGCCATGATAACATAGAGGTCCTCCGAGATTTATATACTATATAGATAAAAAAGTGATTTAATACTGAAAAATAAAGAAAAGCAAGCAGAAAGCAATGTCTGACTTGCTTATTGTGATAGTGATTAAGGATTTAAAAACAATTTTCTAAAGGTTTCTTCCTTGTTCTTTGATGAAGAAATAAGGTTCAAATCGAGGTGATGTTCAAATCCACCAAGATTTCCATGGGAAGTGTATTGGTGAAGGTCGTAGCTAAGATCTGTTTTTGGAGCACTCTCATAGTGACCTGAGTTGGTTCCATAGGAAGGTATCCAGATAGCCGAGTAATTATCAACGCTGATACTATGTTCCTCCATAAAGTAAACACCAACATAGATACCAATATTTTTTGCACCCAATGAAGCTAATTTAGCACGAAAGGCCTCAACACCCTTGTTCATGTCAGACATAGTCTTGTCTTCAACATCCAACCAATAGTAGCTAGGATTATAGGGAGAAGCAGCGTTATAAAAGGCTTCAGCAGCTTTTTCCATTTCTTCGACATTTTTTCCAGCTACATAGGCATAAACAGCGACTGGAACATTTCGTTTTTGGAATTCAGTGATATGTTCTTTATAAGCCTTATCAACCCCATTTTTGAATGAAGCGTCATTTTCTACAGAAACTTGAGCTCCACTATGAACCCGAACGATCGCACCTGAAATATTTTGAGTTAAGGTATCATAATTAATCTCTGATGGTCTTTGCCAGCCAGAAACATCAATAATCGGCTTGTTGATATTATGTAAAGCTTGAGTTTCTACTTGAACTGGATTTTGCTTTGTTTTGACTGGATGGTCTTCGAACTTGGGTCTATTGATGATTAAAATACCCACGAGAGTAGCTAATACAGTAAAAATAAAAACAGGATTTATTTTCTTTCTCATACTTTTATAGTGTATCGTAAATGGTGAAAAAAATCAAAAAAAAATACTCGAAATCATCTAGAGAATGCGATGTTTTAAAGCATTTGCCCTCTTTTGTGTTTGAAAAAGCAAATTTATGATATAATATAAGGGAATTTCTATAGAAAAGAGAAAAATATGGCAAATTATGCAGTTATTTTAGCAGCGGGTAAAGGTACTCGTATGAAATCAGATCTACCAAAAGTCATGCACAAGGTTGCAGGAATTTCAATGCTTGAGCATGTTTTTCGTAGCGTAGGGGCCATCAATCCTGAAAAAACAGTAACGGTTGTGGGTCATAAGGCAGAACTTGTGGAGCAAGTTTTAGCTGGTCAAACTGATTTTGTAAGACAGTCTGAGCAATTAGGAACTGGTCATGCGGTTATGATGGCAGAGCCAATTCTTGAAGGTCTTTCTGGACAAACATTGGTTATTGCTGGTGATACACCACTCATTACTGGTGAAAGTCTAAAGAACTTGATTGATTTTCACGTAAATCACAAGAACGTAGCTACAATCCTAACTGCAGAAGCTGAAGATCCATTTGGTTATGGGCGTATTGTTCGTAATGAGAATGCTGAAGTGCTTCGTATCGTGGAGCAGAAGGATGCGACTGATTTTGAAAAACAAATCAAGGAAATCAATACAGGAACCTATGTCTTTGATAATGCTCGTCTCTTTGAAGCTTTGAAGAATATCAACACCAACAATGCCCAAGGCGAATACTACATTACCGATGTCATCGGCATTTTCCGTGAAGCTGGAGAAAAAGTCGGAGCCTATACTCTGAAAGACTTTGATGAAAGTCTCGGAGTTAATGACCGTGTTGCCCTTGCGACAGCTGAAGGCATCATGCGTCGTCGTATTAACCAAGCGCATATGGTCAATGGAGTTAGCTTTGTGAATCCCGAAGCGACTTACATTGACATTGATGTTGAGATCGCTCCAGAAGTTCAAATTGAAGCGAATGTAACCCTCAAAGGTTCTAGTAAGATTGGTGCAGGAACTGTTTTGACCAATGGAACTTATATCTTTGATAGCACTATCGGTTCAGGGGCAGTGATTACAAACTCGATGATTGAAGAAAGCACGGTTGCTGATGGTGTTACAGTTGGGCCTTATGCTCATATTCGTCCAGGATCAAGCCTTGCGAAAGATGTGCATATCGGGAACTTTGTTGAAGTCAAAGGTTCAAGCATCGGTGAAAATACAAAAGCTGGTCATTTGACTTATATTGGTAACTGTGAAGTTGGTAGTGATGTCAACTTCGGTGCAGGAACCATCACTGTAAATTACGATGGTCAACACAAGTTTAAAACAACCATTGGTAACAATGTTTTCGTTGGTTCAAATTCAACCATCATTGCTCCAGTAGAACTCGGAGATAACTCTCTTGTTGGGGCAGGTTCAACCATTACTAAGGATGTTCCAGCTGATGCCATTGCTATTGGACGAGGTCGCCAAATTAATAAGGACGAATATGCAACTCGCCTCCCTCACCATCCTAACAATAAATAGGAGCTAACGATGGAATTTGAAGAAAAGACGCTTAGTCGTAAAGAAATTTATAAAGGACCTATTTTTCAGCTAGTTCAAGATCAGGTTGAACTACCTTCTGGAAAAGGTACTGCGCAACGTGATTTGATTTTCCACAATGGGGCAGTTTGCGTTCTTGCAGTTACTCCAGAAAATAAGATTGTCCTTGTTAAACAATATCGCAAGGCAATTGAAAAAGTCTCTTATGAAATTCCTGCAGGTAAGCTTGAAGTAGGTGAAAATGCAGATCCAGAAGCTGCAGCACTTCGTGAATTAGAAGAAGAAGCAGCCTATACTGGTAAATTAAGCCTTCTCTATGATTTTTACTCTGCGATTGGATTTTGTAACGAGCGCTTAAAACTTTACTTGGCAAGTGATTTGACAAAAGTTGAAAATCCTCGTCCTCAGGATGAAGATGAGACTTTAGAGTTACTTGAGGTCAGTCTTGACCAAGCTAAAGAACTGATCCAGTCTGGAGATATTTGTGATGCTAAGACCATCATGGCTATTCAGTACTGGGAATTACAAATAAATAGTGGAGGAACCCATGGGTAAACCTTTATTAACAGATGAAATGATCGAACGTGCCAATCGAGGAGAGGACATCTCAGGTCCTCCCTTGCTAGATGATGAGGAAACTAAGATTTTACCGACTTCTTCGCAAAATTTTGGCTATTCGCGAACCAGAGATCATGGTTTTAGCCAGGATACACTGACCATCGAAGTTGAACCTTCTATTCACAAAAGTCGTCGGATTGAAAATACTAAGAGAAATGTCTTTAATTCTAAATTAAACAAGATTCTTTTTGCAGTTATTTTTCTCTTGATTTTGTTGATTCTAGCAATGAGATTTATTTAAGGGGTCTATCATGAAAATTGGAATTATTGCAGCTATGCCAGAAGAGCTAGTTTACTTGATTCAACACTTGGACGAAGCCAGTGAAGAAAAGGTTCTGGGAAATAGCTATCATACTGGTAAGATTGGTTCTGTTGAGCTTGTACTTGTAGAGAGTGGTATTGGTAAAGTCATGTCTGCGATGAGTGTCGCTATCTTAGCGGATCACTTTCAAGTCGATGCAGTGATTAATACTGGTTCTGCTGGTGCAGTGGCAAGTGGAATCGCAGTAGGGGATGTAGTGATTGCAGACAAGCTTGCCTACCACGATGTTGATGTGACTGCCTTTGGCTATGATTACGGTCAAATGGCTCAACAGCCTCTCTATTTTGAATCAGACAAAAAGTTTATCAGTTTGATTCAAGAGAGTTTGTCTAAACTGGACCAAACTTGGCATTTAGGTTTGATTGCGACAGGAGACAGTTTTGTTGCTGGAGAAGATAAAATCAAAGCGATAAAAGAGTATTTCCCTCAAGTTCTTGCCGTAGAGATGGAAGGGGCAGCTATTGCTCAAGCAGCTTATGCTTTGAACCTTCCTTTCTTAGTCGTTCGTGCCATGAGTGACAATGCCAATCATGAAGCATCCGTTTCCTTTGATGAATTTATCGTAGAAGCAGGACGTCGTTCTGCCCAAGCCCTAATGACGCTTTTGCAGTCTATAAAGGACTAATAGAAGAATTACGAAGAACACTCATCCAGTGTTCTTTTCTTGTCTAATCTCCTAAAGTAATCAGAAGGCTCCTAAGAAAAGTTATTTTCAAACTTTTTTGATATAATAGAAACATTGACTTGAAGAATAAGGAAGAGAAAATGAACGAATTATTAAAGGGAATGAATGACCGTCAAGCCGAGGCCGTTCAAACCACAGAAGGACCCTTGCTGATCATGGCGGGGGCGGGATCTGGTAAGACTCGTGTTTTAACCCACCGTATTGCTTACTTAATTGATGAAAAGATGGTCAACCCATGGAATATCTTGGCCATTACCTTTACCAATAAAGCAGCGCGTGAAATGAAGGAGCGTGCTTATGGACTCAATCCAGCTACTCAGGATTGTTTGATTGCGACCTTCCACTCTATGTGCGTGCGTATCCTACGTCGCGATGCGGATCATATTGGCTACAATCGCAATTTCACGATTGTGGATCCTGGAGAGCAGCGAACGCTCATGAAACGCATCCTCAAGCAGTTAAACTTGGATCCTAAAAAATGGAATGAACGCACTATTTTGGGAACCATTTCCAATGCTAAGAATGATCTGATTGACGATGTTGCTTATGCTGCCCAGGCAGGAGATATGTACACTCAAATTGTAGCAAAGTGTTATACGGCCTATCAGAAAGAACTTCGTCAGTCAGAGTCGGTGGACTTTGATGACTTGATTATGTTGACTCTACGTCTTTTTGATCAAAATCCCGATGTTTTGACTTATTACCAACAGAAGTTCCAGTACATTCATGTTGATGAGTATCAAGATACCAACCATGCTCAGTATCAACTCGTTAAACTCTTGGCTTCTCGTTTCCAAAATATCTGCGTAGTTGGGGATGCTGACCAGTCTATCTACGGTTGGCGTGGTGCTGATATGCAGAATATCTTGGATTTTGAGAAGGATTATCCTAAAGCAAAAGTTGTTTTGTTGGAGGAAAATTACCGCTCAACCAAAACCATCCTCCAAGCAGCTAATGATGTCATCAAAAACAATAAAAATCGTCGTCCTAAGAATCTCTGGACTCAAAATGCGAATGGGGAACAGATTGTCTACTATCGTGCTAATGATGAACAAGACGAGGCTGTCTTTGTTGCTAAAACTATCGATGAACTTGGTCGAAGCCAAAACTTCCTCCACAAGGACTTTGCAGTTCTTTACCGTACTAATGCCCAGTCTCGTACCATTGAAGAAGCTCTGCTCAAGTCTAATATTCCTTATACTATGGTCGGTGGAACTAAGTTCTATAGCCGTAAGGAAATCCGTGATATTATCGCTTATCTGAATCTCATTGCCAATTTGAGTGATAATATCAGTTTTGAGCGGATTATCAATGAACCAAAACGTGGCATTGGACCAGGAACAGTAGAGAAAATCCGTGACTTTGCCAACCTACAAAACATGTCGATGCTTGATGCTTCAGCTAACATCATGTTATCAGGGATTAAAGGTAAGGCAGCCCAGTCAATCTGGGATTTTGCCAATATGATTCTTGATTTGCGGGAGCAACTGGATCAATTAAGCATTACTGAGTTAGTGGAAGCAGTCTTGGAAAAGACAGGCTACGTAGATATTCTCAATGCCCAGGCGACTTTGGAAAGCAAGGCTCGTGTTGAAAATATCGAAGAGTTCCTTTCTGTTACCAAGAACTTTGATGATAATCCAGATAATCAGGAAGAGGAAACTGGCTTGGATAAGCTCAGTCGCTTCTTGAACGATTTGGCCTTGATTGCAGATACAGACTCTGGCAGTCAGGAAACATCAGAAGTAACCCTGATGACGCTCCATGCGGCCAAGGGACTCGAGTTTCCAGTTGTCTTCTTGATTGGAATGGAAGAAAATGTCTTTCCACTTAGTCGTGCAGCAGAGGACGTGGATGAATTGGAAGAAGAACGCCGTCTAGCCTATGTCGGTATCACGCGCGCAGAGAAAATCCTTTATCTAACCAATGCTAACTCACGCTTGCTGTTTGGTCGAACGAACTATAATCGCCCAACACGCTTTATCAATGAGATTAGTTCAGATTTGTTAACTTATCAAGGTTTGGCGCGTCCTGCTAATAGTAGCTTCAAAGCATCCTATAGTAGTGGAGGTGTCGCCTTTGGTCAAGGCATGAGCCTAGCTCAAGCTCTACAAGATCGTAAACGCAACGCAGCTCCAAGATCAATTGAATCAAAAGGACTACCTTTTGGACAGTTTTCAGCTGGTTCTACATCGACTTCTAGTGAGACCAGTTGGTCTATTGGTGATATTGCTCTTCATAAAAAATGGGGCGAAGGAACTGTTCTAGAAGTTTCAGGAAGTGGATCTACTCAGGAATTGAAAATCAATTTCCCAGAAGTCGGCCTCAAAAAACTCCTAGCTAGTGTAGCACCGATTGAGAAAAAGTAAGTTTTAAACGAATAAAATACCCTCTTGAAATAGCAAGAGGGTATTTTTTTGATTCTCTTATCACAAGATTGTGATAGTTTACAAGTTTTTAACAAATAGCTTTTTAAACTTCACTATCTAAAAAATAGTGTATAATTGAAAATGTTTTTGAAAGGAGAAGAAAATGAGTGAAAAACAAATGAAAACATTAGGTTGGATTGCAACCTTTATGTCTGTTATGATGTATATCTCATATATTCCACAAATTATGAACAACCTTGCGGGTCAAAAAGGAAACTTTATCCAACCAGCAGTAGCTGCAATTAACTGCAGTCTCTGGGTTTACTACGGTCTCTTTAAAAAAGAACGTGATATTCCTTTGGCAGCAGCTAATGCACCAGGTATTGTTTTTGGACTTATTACCGCATTGACAGCTTTATTCTAAAACATAAAGTAAACTCTTCTTCATATCTAGTTATGAGGGAGAGTTTTTCTTTATCCGAAATTCCTAAAAAAACATGATATAATACTATTAGAAAGGTTGGTGTTTATGGCTAGAATACTTATCATTGAAGATAATAATGAGATTCAAGAAATTTTGAAAACTCTTCTTTCTAAGGAACACGAGGTGATTCAAGCTTTTTCTGGTACTGAAGGAATGATTCGATTTGAGCAAGGGGGCATTGATCTAATCTTGTTAGATATTATGCTTCCTGGAAAAAATGGCGATCAGGTTTTAAAAGCCATTAGACAAGCTAGTTCAGTTCCTGTCATCATGCTAACTGCCCTAAGCGATAAAAAGCTCATCAGTCAATATCTCTTAGATGGTGCTAATGATTATATTGTAAAGCCTTTTGATTTGGATGAAGTTTTTGCTAGGGTTACGGTTCAATTACGTCAAAATAGTGATAAGCAACCAGTTGAAATCGAGAATCCTGACAAGTTGATTCAACAGTTAAAAAATATTCAATTTGATGCAGATAGTTTTGCAATCAAAAATAGCCAGGAAACTATTCGCCTAGCTAAGAAAGAATGTTTGATACTCCAAACCTTACTGGGACATCCTAAGAAGATTTTCACGAAAGAAGAACTCTATGAATTGGTCTGGGAGGATACTTATTTACCAGGCGACAATACTCTAAACACTCATTTAAGTAATCTCCGTAAAAAATTAGGCCAACTGGATCCAGAGCAAGAGTATATTGAAACTATCTGGGGAGTTGGTGTTCGGTTAAAAGGAGTTGAGCAATGATCTACATTTTACTATCTTTGCTAGTGCTGGTCATTATCCTATTGACCATATGGTTGATTCGCTATCATTTAGCACTCGTTAACTTGAGCCAACAGATTGAAGATAAGATTCTGACTGGAAGTATGAAGAGAATCGGAGTGTCAACTTTCTCCAAGGATTTTTTACATCTTTCCCAGCAAATCAGTCATCTTTTTCAAGAAGTTGAGCAGTCACGCTTGATTATGAAACGTGAAAAGCAGACTTTAGACATGGCTATTAGCAATATTGCACATGATATTCGGACGCCTTTAACGATTGCGTCGGGTTATACTCAGCAATTGCTTAAAACAGAAAATCCTGAGTCTGAGAGTTTGAAAAAAATTGCCCATCATCTCAATCAAGTTTCAAAACGGCTAGAGGCTCTTTTGGACTATCGTCGGTTAATGGAAGGAGCAGTTAAACCTGACTTATCTGAGTTAGAAGTCTCGACATTTATGACGCAAAAATTGCTAACCTATTATGATTCTTTTCAAACGGCAAAGATTGACCTTGATTTGCAAGTAGAACCTGGTTTGTATTTACTGACAGATTCGGATTTATTAGACCGTATGTTGCAAAATCTCGTTGGCAATGTTCTAAAACATGGTAAGAATGAAGCAAGATTTTCTTTGGCGGAAGTGGACAATCACATTTGTTTGGAGATTGCTAATCTTGTCAAACAACCCATTCGCAAAATTGAAAATCTAAGTCAACGATTTTACTCTGAAAATCTCTCAGATACAGAGGAATCCTCTGGTTTAGGTCTTTATATTACTGAAGAACTATCTCATCTTCTAGGAGCAGAACTGCAACTAAGTACAGATGGTGCTTGGTTTACAGTTAAGATTCTCTTTTAAAACAAGAAACCTCCTCTTTTTGAATAGAGGAGGTCATTTTTATAAGCTTTTCTTTTTGAAAACAGCTAGTCCACTAATGGTAAAGAATAGAATAACAGTTACTGTAACGATAATGGTGTAAAGAACAGCCTGACTATAGGCAGTCATGGCATAGGCAACATTCAAGGACAAATAGCGTAAAATCTCGATATCTGGAAAGATTAGCATCGGCGTTGAAAGCAAGATAGAACTGATTAAATAGCCAATGAAAACAGCCAGATAAGAATGCGTCACATAGAGAATGAAAGAAATAATGGATAGCCAAGCAAGAAGGCAGAGGAATTGAAGGCCGATCGTTAGAAGGAGATTGCCAATAAATCCTTCTGGCATCGTTCCTACCCCATTTAGGATAGTTGCTGGTACGAAAGCAATAACTAGGCTAATAAGAATTTGCATTAGAGCGATACTGGCTAATACAACAGATTTGGCTAGGAAGAATTCTGTACGAGAAACCCCTACTGTCAAACTGTTTTTATAGAGTTTTCCGATAAGGTCAACTCCCAGAACGAGGCAAGCAAGGATAATACAGAGAAAAACGAGGTTTGAACCTTGACTAGATGCGTTAATCAGGGCTTGCACACCATTCCAACCTTGGGTTGGAATTTCTGATTCTGGGGACGTTGTATTAACTGACATTAGATGTCCTGTAGCCCCAATAGTAGCTCCCATTAACATGAGTGCAAAGAGAACAATCTCTGTAATCCAAAAACCTTTGGAACGGAAAAGACGGTAAAAGTCTGCTTGAATTGTATGAATCATGATCTTCCTCCTATTTTACTAATTGTGTGAAGTATTCTTCAAGATTTTGACGAGCATAGTAAATCTCATCAACAGCGACATCTGCTAGAGTAAGTTCTTTGAGAATTCGTTTGACATCTTGTTCATGACTAAAAATATGAATCTCATTTTCTGAATTCACAACTTTAAACTCAAGACGCACTTTGTCTTTTAAGATTTGACTAGCTTTTTCTTTTTCGATTGTTTTTAGGACGATATAGTCTTCATTGAGTGTCTCAAATTCGGCCTTACTGATTTCTCGAATGATCTTCCCTTGGTCAAGGATTCCAAATCGATTGGCAACGAGATAGAGTTCTGACAAGATATGACTAGAGATGAGAATGGTCATTCCTAGTTCTTGATTCAGACGTTGAATCATTTGACGAAATTCTTTGATACCGATTGGGTCGAGACCATTGATGGGTTCATCAAGGATGAGAAAGTCTGGTTTTGATAGGAGAGCGATAGCAATACCTAGACGTTGTTTCATCCCAAGAGAGAAATCTCGAAAAACTTTTCTACCTGTATTTGTTAACCCTACATACTTTAATGTTTCCTGAATGACTTGATCAGCATTTGGGATATGTCGAATAGTACAATAATATTTAAGATTTTGATAGGCCGTTAAATGATTATGAGCTACTGGAGATTCAATGACTGAACCTACTCGAGATAGGGCTTTTGTGCATTCCTTATATCCTTGACTGGAAAAGAGGGAAATAGTTCCATGATCAGCAGCTAATAATTGAGTAATAATTTTAATCAGAGTGGTTTTACCAGCACCATTCTTTCCGATAAGCCCATAGATATCTCCTTCTTTTACTGAGAGATTAAGGTCTTGTAGAATAGGTTGTTTGCCAAATTGTTTGGACAAGCCATGGATTTCGAGGACTGTTTTCATAGTTTTCTCCTTTAACCTTTAATACTCAATGAAAATCAAAGAGCAAACTAGAAAGCGAGCCGCAGGCTGTACTTGAGTACGGCAAGGCGAAGCTGACGTGGTTTGAATTTGATTTTCGAAGAGTATAAGATGTTTTATTTTTATAATTCTAGTATAAAGCATAGATATCAAAGAATCGTCAAGCATTTCTAAAGTGTTTCTAAAGTTTTTAAGTTTCTAAAAAATAAAAAGCCCAGTTGGCTAAAAATGCTAGTTGACTGGGCTTATATTCTACAAAATATATTCTTCAATAGCGCGTGCAACACCATCTTCTTCATTGCTGGCAGTTACGGCATCCGCGAGAGATTTGACATAGTCGCTAGCATTTCCCATGGCAATCCCAAGCCCTGCAAACTCTAACATCTCAATATCGTTATTGGCATCCCCCATTGCCATGATTTCAGAAGGTTGAATATTCAAAATATCAGCCAAGCGAGAAAGAGCAGAAGCCTTGGTTGTGCCAAGTGGCATCGCTTCATAGATAACAGGTTGAGAACGAACTCCGCTAAAACGTTGACAAAGTTCTTCAGCAAATCGTTGTTCAAAATCATCTGTTTGTTCTTTTGTACCTAAGAACATACCTTGGAACATACGGTACTTACCACTAGTGGCTTCCTCAAGTGAGATTTCGGTCAGGTCAGCAAAGACAAGTGTCGCATCATATTGAACGATAGGATTTGGTTTGCCTCCGAGAACGAAGTAGTGTTTTTCATCAAAGAGAGTCAACTGGACCTCACTCTTTTCAGCAAGGTCATTCAGATATTCAATATCAGATTTGCTAAGTTCTCGCCAGTCAACAAGACCCCAGTCACTAGTTTGGTGGGTCGAACATCCATTGTTGACGATGACGTATTCATTCTGCAAATCGAGGCCTAGTTTCTTATAGTAGGGAAGAACTCCAAAGAGAGGGCGACCAGTACAAAGAACCAATTTGACGCCTTTGTCGATAGCCTTATGGATGGCATCAATATGAGCCTGAGGGATTTCCTTGGCTTCGTTGAGTAGAGTTCCATCCATATCAAGGGCAAGTAGTTTAATCATAGTAGTTCCTTTTCACGTGTTTTGTCTATATTATAGCATAATTTAGTGGAAATAAGGATTACTATGTCAATTTAGGACGTTTCAATTACAATTCATGATTTGAAGAAGCTTTTTGGCAAATATATGCTATACTAAACTTGCAATGTATTAGAGGTTATAGAGATAATGGATAAAAAAGCAGAGGTCTTATCATGAAAAGAAGAACAGTACAGATTTTACTAGCCTTGTTGGTAATCATTTATAGGAAGACATGGTTTTGGTGGATTTTTAATCATTTTGCAGGTAGGCTTGTACCTGCTAGTAGAGAATTTTTTCAAATTCTTGCTTTTTTAGAGCTCATCGTTACTTTTATAGCTATTCTTTATTTACTAGTATTCGAAGGTAGGAAAATTCTTGAGTTGAAGTGGAAATGGAGATATCCAGTTTATTTGCTTCTTGCTTATGGAGTCAATCATCTTTCAGGTATTGTGTTTTCCTTTTTAACCCCAGCAACGTCCAATCAAATGGCTTTAAATGAATTAGTTGAGATGACAGGGAGACAAGAGTTACTATATTTATTGCTTATTACTTGTCTGCTAGGACCAATTACAGAAGAATTGGTTTATCGAGGAGTTCTCATGAATACATTTTTGAAAGATTCACCTTGGTATGGAGATGTTTTACTATCAGCCTGTGTATTTGGCTATGTGCATGTTGCTGATGGTATAACACCACTTGCCTTTTTCACCTATGCAAGTGGAGGAGCGATTGTAGCATTCCTCTACCGAAAAACTCACTCTCTCTATTATCCTATTTTGCTCCATCTCATGATTAACATTGCTGCATTTTGGGAATTATGGGTAAATCTATTTTCAGGAAGCTAGTGCTTATCAATCAATGCCGGAAATTTCCGGTATTTTACTTTTTATCAGTAGTTTAAGAACTCTCTATTTATAGGATTAGCAGTCAAAAAATGGTATAATGAAAGGTAATGAAAAAATCAAATGAGGCAGAGATGAAACTACTTTATACCGATATTCGGACTTCTTTGACAGAAATCCTGACCAAGGAGGCTCAAGGACTGGTTGCCCAAGGCAAACGAGTCTTTTACATAGCTCCTAACTCTCTTTCTTTTGAAAAGGAACGTGCCGTGCTGGAGTACTTGAGTCAGCAGGCTTCTTTTGCTATCACAGTCACGCGCTTCGCCCAAATGGCTCGTTATCTGGTTTTAAATGATATTCCTGAGAGGTCAAGTCTCGATGATATCGGTCTTGGTATGGCTTTCTATAAATGTCTGTCCGAGATTGATCCGAAGGATTTACGTGTTTACGGGGCTATTAAACAGGATCCGCAATTCATCCAGCAACTGATTGAGATTTATCATGAAATGACAACTGCAAAGATGAGTTTTTTGGACTTGGAAAGTTTGACAGATGCTGATAAACGCTCTGATTTACTCTTGATTTTTGAAAAGGTAACAGCTTATCTAAATCAAGGTCAAGTTTCACAGGGGAGTCCATTATCCTATCTGATTAATGCTATCGAAGAAAACAAGGTAAGTAGTGATTTTAGTAAGATTGCCCTAGTCATTGATGGTTTTACCCGATTTTCTGCAGAAGAGGAACACCTAGTGGATTTGCTTCATCGTAAGGGTGTTGAGATTATTATTGGTGTCTATGCAACTAAGAAAGCCTATAATAGCCCTTTTAGTGAAGGGAACCTCTATCAAGCCAGTGTTGAGTTTCTACGCCATTTAGCTTTTAAATATCAGACCAAGGCAGAAAATACTTGTCAAGAACATGAGAAACTTGATGCCTTTGCCAAAGCCTCAAAATTACTGGAAAGTGCTTATGATTATTCTGAAATTAGCTTGGAAGTGGATGCTAAGGATAGAGAAGACTTGCAAATCTGGTCTTGTCTGACCCAAAAAGAAGAGTTGGAGTTAGTTGCTCGTAGTATTCGTCAGAAATTGCACCAAGAGCCAAAACTTAGCTATAAGAATTTTCGAATCCTACTTGGTGACATAGAGTCCTATAAACTATCCTTGCAGACAATTTTTAATCAATATCAGATTCCTTTTTATTTGGGTAAGAGTGAGTCTATGGCTCATCATCCTCTAACTCAATTCGTAGAATCCATCGGACGTTTGAAACGATACAATTTCCGTCAAGAAGATTTAATTAATCTCTTACGAACTGGCTTGTATACTGACCTTAACCAAGAGGAAATTGATAGCTTTGAACAATATCTTCGTTATCTAGGGATTGATGGTCTTTCTAGTTTTAAACAAGAATTTACAAAAAATCATCATGGGAAATTTGATTTAGAAAAATTAAATAAGCTTCGTGTTCGTGTTCTAAATCCACTAGAAACTTTATTATCTAGTCGCAAGCAAAAAGCTGAAAATATTCTTGCAAAATGGAATAACTTTTTGAAGGAAGCTCATTTGACCAAGCAGTTACAAAACTTATCTGCAACGATGGAAGTAGCGGAGCAAGAAAGACAAGAGGAGGTCTGGAAGGCCTTTTGCCACGTAATGGAGCAATTTGCTACCGTATTTGAAGGTCCTCAGGTCACTTTGGATGATTTTTTGGCTCTTCTTCATTCAGGCATGAGCTTGTCTAATTATCGTACAATCCCAGCAACAGTAGATACTGTCATAGTGCAAAGTTATGATTTGATTGCACCTTTGACATCTGATTACATCTATGTACTTGGCTTAACTCAAGATCATTTGCCCAAAATTGCTCAAAACACCAGTTTGTTGAGCGATGAAGAAAGAGAATCCTTGAATCAAATGACTCAAGAAGGTTCTCAATTACTGATTGCAAGTCAAGAAAACCTCAAGAAGAATCGCTATACTATGCTTTCGTTGGTTAACTCTGCTAAGAAGCAATTGGTCTTATCGGCGCCAAGTTTACTCAATGAAAATGAGAGTAAAGAGTCGGTATATCTGAAAGAATTACAAGACTTTGGTTTTAGCAAGATTGAAAAGAGAATTGACCGAAAAAATCTAACAAAGGATGATATTGGTTCTTATCACAGCCTTTTGTCTAGTCTTGTTGCCTATCATCAGCAAGGTGAGAGTGAGACAAGCGACCAAGACTTAACCTTTGTCAAGGTTTTGGCTCGTGTGATGGGTAAAAAGTTGGAAGGCAAAGGTTTGGAAAATCCCGTCCTTCCAACAAGTCCAAAGAGCAAGACTTTAGATTCTGAAACTTTGAAAGCCTTGTATCCGCAGGAACAAGATTTCTATCTATCAACTTCTGGATTAACAGAATTTTACCGTAATGAATACAGTTATTACCTTCGTTATGTATTAGGCTTGCAAGAAGAAGTGCGTCTGAAACCTGATGCTCGAAGCCATGGGAATTTCTTGCACCGTATCTTTGAGCGGGCATTGAAAATGCCGATCGATGAATCCTTTGATCGACGTTTAGAACAAGCTATCTCTGAAACCAGTCAAGAACGTGAGTTTCAAGCTATTTATCAGGAGAGTTTGGAGGCTCAATTTACTAAGGAAGTCCTCTTAGATGTCGCACGCGCTACTGGACATATTCTTCGACATAATGCGGATGTTGAAACGATTCAGGAAGAGGCAATCTTTGGTGGCAAGGAACAAGCCTTTATTCAGCTAGATAATGGTCGAAATCTCTATGTTCGTGGTAAGGTTGACCGAATTGACCGTCTAAAATCAGATGGAGCTATCGGTGTTGTAGATTATAAGTCTTCTTTGACTCAGTTCAAGTTCCCTATGTTTTATAATGGTCTTAACTCGCAATTACCAACTTATCTAGCTGCCCTCAAGCAAGAAGGGAATACGGATTTCTTTGGTGCTATGTACCTAGAAATGGCTGAACCAATTCAGTCATTACAAACTGCTAAAACTCTTTCTAAAGCAGTAGCAGAAACGAATAAGACTATGAAATACCAAGGCCTCTTTCTTGAAAAAGAGATAAAAAACCTTGGAGAGTTTTACAATAAAAATAAGACTTATCAGTTGTCTGATGTGGAATTCCAGTTATTGTTGGACTATAATGCCCTTCTCTACAAAAAAGCGGCAGAGAAGATTTTATCTGGTGAATTTGCGATCAACCCTTATACAGAAAACGGTAGAAGCATTGCACCCTATGTTCAACAATATCAAGCTATTACAGGTTTTGAAGCCAATTACCATCTAGGTCAGGCGAGATTTTTAGAGAAAGTTGCCAAGAGCAATGCCAAGGAAGCTTGGTTTAATAAAATCAGAGAGGAGTTGGAGCGATGAAATTTTTAACCCAAGAAGAGATTGCAGCCTTGCAAGTAGCAGAAGCTCAGTCTAACAAGAAACCTAAGAAAACAACTGAACAAATTCAAGCTATTTATAGCTCTGGTCAAAATATTCTGGTCTCAGCTTCAGCTGGTTCAGGGAAAACCTTTGTTATGGCTGAACGAATTCTTGACCAACTAGCGCGTGGTGTTGAGATTCGCCAACTCTTTATCTCAACCTTTACGGTTAAGGCAGCTACCGAGTTAAAAGAACGCTTGGAAAAGAAAATCAGTCAACAAATCCAAGAAACGCAAGATGTGGAACTAAAAAAACACCTCGGCAGACAATTAGCTGATTTACCCAATGCTGCGATTGGGACCATGGACTCTTTTACCCAAAAATTCCTGACCAAGCATGGTTATCTCCTTGACCTCTCTCCAAATTTTCGCATTCTTCAGAATGAAAGTGAGCAGCTTCTCTTCAAAAATGAAGTTTTTCGTCAAGTTTTTGAAAGTCACTACCAAGGCAAAGAACAGGAACGATTTAGTCAGTTGGTGAAGAACTTTGCAGGGAGAAGCAAGGATGCGCGTGGACTGCGTAAACAGGTCTATATGATTTATGACTTTTTGCAATCTACCAGCAATCCTCAGGCTTGGCTAGAAAATTCCTTTCTAAAAGGCTTTGAAAAGGCTGATTTTACAGTTGCTAAAGAAATCCTTGCAGAGGATATAAAAGAAAGACTTTGGGATTTAGAAAGCTTTTTCCGTTATCATCTGGATAATGATGCCAAGAAATTTGGCAAAGCAGCTTATTTAGAATCTGTCCAACAAGTTCTTGATGAGATCGGTTCTTTAAGCCATGAATCTACTTTTGAGCAATATCTAGAAGTTTTAGACCGAGTTGTTAGTATCTCTAAGGATAAGGGAGGTCGTGCTCTTACAAATGCTAGCCGTAAGGCTGAACTACAAGACTTGAAAGAAACTTACAACCAAGAGAGAAAAGTAAAAATTGAAAAGTTGATTGCACTCAATGATCAAATCACTTTATTGAAATTTCAGGAAGATTATCATCAAGATTCCTGGGACTTGGCAAAGACATTCCAAGTCTTCATGAGGGATTTTGTTGATGCCTATCGACAACGTAAACGTGAAGAAAATGCCTTTGAATTTGCTGATATTAGCCACTATACCATTGAGATTTTGGAAAACTTCCCTCAGGTTAGACAAGAGTATCAGGAACGCTTCCATGAAGTCATGGTCGATGAGTACCAAGATACCAACCACATCCAGGAAAGAATGCTGGAACTCCTCTCAAACGGTCATAATTGTTTTATGGTAGGAGATATTAAGCAGTCTATTTATCGTTTCAGACAGGCAGATCCCCAAATCTTCAACGAAAAATTTCATAGATTTGCTCAAGATGGCAAAGAAGGTCAGTTAATTCTGCTTAAGGAAAATTTCCGTAGTAGTTCAGAGGTTCTAGATGCTACAAATGATGTCTTTAAGCATCTTATGGACGATGAAGTTGGGGAAATTTCATACGATGGTATGCATCAACTTGTTTTTGGAAATACTGATATTCAAGCAAATCCTGAAAACAAGGCAGAAGTTCTCTTGTACGATAAGGATGATGATAGCGATACTGATGATGAGGAGGAACTTGCAACCAACAAATTAACTGGTGAAATGCGCATGGTGCTTAAGGAGATAATTCGCCTTCATAATGATAAAGGTGTCTCTTTCAAGGATATGGCTCTCTTAACTGCTAGCAGAAGTCGCAATGACCAGGTCCTACTTGCCTTGTCTGAGTATGGTATTCCAGTTAAGACAGATGGCGCACAATCAAACTATTTGCAATCCCTAGAAGTGCAGGTTATGTTGGATACTCTTCGTGTCATTCACAACCCTCTTCAAGATTTCGCTTTAGTGGCTTTAATGAAGTCTCCAATGTTTAACTTTGACGAGGATGAATTAGCTCGTCTTGCTCTCCAAAAATCCGAGGATAAGGTCCAAGAAAACTTTTACGAGAAACTAGTCAATGCTCAATCACAAACTAGCCTCCAAAAGGATTTAATTAAGACTGAATTACACAAAAAGTTAGACTTTTTCATGGAAACCGTCCAGGCTTGGCGTTTGTATTCTAAAACGCACTCACTTTATGATCTCATTTGGAAAATCTATAGCGACCGCTTTTACTATGACTATGTCGGTTCTTTGCCAAATGGTCAGGTCAGACAGGCTAACCTCTATGCCTTAGCTTTACGAGCTGATCAGTTTGAAAAGAGTAATTTCAAGGGATTATCTCGCTTTATTGGAATGATAGATCAGGTCTTGGAAGCCCAGCATGATCTTGCTAATGTCGCTGTGGCACCACCTAAGGATGCTGTAGAACTTATGAGTATTCATAAAAGTAAGGGCCTTGAGTTCCCTTATGTCTTTATCCTTAACATTGATCAGCAATTCAACAAGCAAGATTCCATGTCTGAGGTCATCCTAAGTCGAAGAAATGGCCTTGGTCTCAAGTATGTTGCTAGAGTTGCTACAAATGTCAAAGAGGAATACGTTCCATCTACGATTAAGTTATCTATTCCAAGCTTGACCTATACGCAAAACGAAGAAGAGCTCCAATTAGCAAGTTATTCTGAACTCATGCGTTTGCTTTATGTGGCTATGACGCGAGCTGAGAAAAAATTATATTTAGTTGGAAAAGGATCTCGTGAGAAATTAGAAGCAAAAGAATATCCGACAAATGGGAAAGGTCTTTTGACTCGAGAAACTAGACTAGATGCTAGTAATTTCCAAGATTGGATTTGGGCCATTTATCGAGCATTTTCTAAGGAGGATTTGCATTTCACTGTGCGCTTTGAGGGTGAAGAAAATTTAACCCAAGAAGCTATCGGAGAATTGGAAAATAAAAGCCAGCTCCAAGACCAATCCCAAGCAGATAATCGCCAGTCAGAAACCATCAAAGATGCGTTGGAAATGCTAAAAGAAGTGGAAATGTATAATCAAGTCCACCGTGCAGCAATCAATCTTCCAAGTGTACAAACCCCTAGTCAGCTTAAAAAATTCTATGAACCTATCATGGATATGGAAGGTGTAGTAGTAGCTGGTCAAAGTCAACTAAAAGAAAGTACGGTTCAATTCAACCTTCCTGATTTCTCTAAAACTAAGAAAGTTACTGGTGCTGAGATTGGTAGTGCTACCCACGAACTCATGCAGAGAATTAATCTAGCTAAGAAACCCACTTTAGAGACTTTAACAGAGGCCTTGGAGCAAGTTCAAGTAAGTTCAGCTGTCAAATCCAAAATCAATCTTGATAAGATTTTGTCCTTCTTTGATACGGCTCTAGGCCAAGATATTCTTGCAAATCAAGATAAACTCTATCGAGAACAACCTTTCTCAATGTTAAAAAGAGACGAGAAGAGCCAAGAAAACTTTGTTGTCCGTGGAATCTTAGATGGTTATCTCCTCTACGATGATAAGATTGCTCTCTTTGACTACAAGACAGACCGTTATGAGTATGCTAGTCAGCTTATTAAACGTTATCGTGGTCAATTAGAACTCTATGCAGAGGCTCTATCTCGTTCCTATCAGATAGAAACAGTTGAGAAATATTTGATTCTACTTGGTAAAGACCAAGTAGAAGTTGTTAAACTTTAAAAAGAAAGGAGACATCATGTCCATTCCTGTTAGAAAAAACTTATATGATGCAGTTTTAGAGGCCTCTAAAGCCGATACTTGGGAACAAGCTACCAAAGAATGGAGTGAAGTTTCCTTGATTTTTAATGGAATCGGTCGAAGCAATTGTGTCTGCGGTAATGCTATTAAGTATGCTTATGAACTTTTTAACGGAGTTACTGGCAAACGACTTTTTCCCATTGGGAGTGACTGTGTGCGTCATTTCCAAAGAATTAGCCTAGTTCAACAGCTAGAAGAGGAAGAAAAACTTCTCAGAAAGCTTGAAAATCTAACCAGAAAGGCCCAGAAAAAAGAAACCATTCGAGTTAATAAAACAGATTTTGATGAGCGACTGATCAACTGGCTATGGGAAAAGGGAGCTTTTAAGTCAAATCGAGGCAATCAATTTTCACCAGAAAAGGATTATCAACTCTTTTTGGAAGTTTTTCAAGGTGGAAGTTGGAGTAAGGCAGAGCCTTTGAAGAAAGCTCGTATGGAAGAAGTCCTTGAAAAATTTATCAAACCCTTTCTACTTGGAAAATCTGACGATCAGCTCTATCTTGTTAAACTAGGAAAAGAAAAAATTGACTATGAGCAGGAACTTCGCATCAAGGCTGAAAAGGAGCGAAAGAAGCGAGACAAGATTGCTAAACAATATGCGGATAACCTGGTTCTAGCAATGGGACCAGCTGAACGTGCCTATCAGGATTACTTTGGATTGAGCGAAACACTGACACTAGAAGAGCGCCAGTGGGAAAAGATTCTCTTCGGTAAAAATCGGACAGAACGTTCTATAAAATCAAAACAGTACCAAAGAGAACTCGAAAAGGATCAACGCATTGCTAGTCAAGATCCTCTTGAAAGAAAACAAAAGCAAGTCTGGTTGCTTAACTCTTATTTTAAGGATATACCCGAAGAAAAAGCTCGCTTTTCCCGACTTCTAATCATGTATCGAAAAACTGGAGAAATTCCATTTTCAACTGACTATCTCTCTAACACTTTGTTTGACTTTTTCTACAAAATGAAGGCTTTTGAGTTTGAAATAGCACCTGATCAGGTACGTGATTTTCTTAAGGAATGTTTAGATGCAGAAAATCTATCGTCCGCTCAAAAATCTTGGATAGAAGGCATTTTAACCAACTGCATCAAACCTTTTTTAGAAAGAATGTTAGTATAGCAGGAGCTTTCGTCCTGCATGGAGAGACTCATTATTGTTAAAATTATGTCTCTAAATAATTTTACATAATTTTATTTATGTGTTAACTTAAAATTTTTGTATCAACATTAAAAATTAGAAAGAAACTATGTCAAAAGAAATCGATATCGAATATTATCACCAACTAGCCTTGCAAAAACAAAAAGAGCATCGTAAGTTTTTAGGTAATCTAAAGAAGAAAGCTCCTAAAAATTTAGATAAAATTGCGCTTGAAATCCATCAAGAAGTTTTTAATGAAATTGATTGTACAGCCTGTGCTAACTGCTGCAAGAGTCTTGGTCCAGACTTCAAAGAAGCAGATATCACACGTATTGCCAAGTATTTTAAAATGAAATTGCCAGCCTTTGAAGCTGAGTTTTTGCAGGTAGACGAGGATGGAGATAAGGTCTTCAAATCTATGCCCTGTCCATTTTTAGGTGGCGATAATCTCTGTTCCATCTACGATGTTCGTCCCAAAGCCTGTCGTGAATTTCCACATACTGACCGTAAGAAGATTTACCAAATCAATAATCTTACTATTAAAAATACTCTAACCTGCCCCGCAGCTTATCTCTTTGTTGAAAAGTTAAAAGAAAAAATCGAATGAAGGAAGCTTTATTCGGTTTTTTCTGTCTTTAATGATAGATTATTGGTGATTTTTACATATCTTTTCATAAAAATATGTAAAATTTCTTAATTTATTAGCTAATTGTTTGCAAATTAAGCGTTTACATTGTATACTATATGTGAAAATATTATCAAACTATCGGATTTTGCTTATGCATTATCCCCTTTCATATAAGGAGAAAAAGTGTATGAAAAAACTCACTAAATTAGGCATTATCACAATGTCTGTTTTTGCTCTAAACTTGGTTTCACAGTCAGTAGTTCAAGCTGATGAAACTAATAGCGAACCAGCAAAAGCTTCAGTGACACTAGGCGTTACTAATTCAACTGATGCTGAGAACACGTCTTTAGGAGACAATAGGGTTGAAGCGGACACTACTAGTGATACTTCACCAAAATCAGACGCAGAGGATGCCAATACTTCCTCACCTAAAGCTAAAGAAATCTCAACTAATAGCGAAGCTACAACTGAGAAGAAAGACGAATCAACCTGTCCTGCAGGAACTTCAACAGGCTCAGCCCCAAGCGCTAGTTGCGAACCAGATGGTAGCAATATCATTGATGAGGGTGGTTATGTCAATGTTGAAGGACTTCCAGCACATTTTACTGAAGATGGTAAAAGTGTGGTCTACAATTACACTGTAGCCTTCAAAGGAATGCACTCAAGTGATCGCGGACAAACAGTCCGTGATATTCGTATTCGTATTCCTAAAATTGCAGGTTCGAAGGCCGATTTCACTTTGATTGGAACACGTGATGCTAATGAAAATCCAGTATCTGTTAATGTTCCAATGAAAGAAATTACTAGAGATGAGATTATTGCAGATCCTAATCCTGAATCTAATTTAAACTCAAATTCATCAGTTATTCCAACTGCGGAAGAACTAGCAACTGGAAAGAAACCATCTATTGTTAATATGGAAGATGATGACTTAGGTGATGGAACTGTTAACGTATATGCTGTCAGTTCTAAAACACTTAGATCAATAGCTTTTCATATGTCAGTAACTGTACCTTTGGAAGAAGCTAAGAAGATTAAGTACTTACCAATTGATGTTAGATTTCAATGGAAATGTAGCCAAGAAGGTGGAATCAGCTCTTATGAAGAAGGTTGTCAACATTTAGAAGAATATTCTCTCTATCAACCGTATTATGCAAATAGTAAAGGAGAAGTGACTTATGGTGCTCTAGGTAATCCAAGTTTAATTGATGACTCTTATGTGCAAAATAATCATTTAATTAAGTCGGTTGCAAATTCAAATACTTACATCACACCAAATAATGGTGATTGGAAAACTATTCCACACGATACCAATATTAATCCTGAAACTTTCTTTAATTATGTTAAAATTTTTACTTTGAAATACAATCCTGATGTCAAATACTACGCTTCAGAATTTGAAGATATGGCTGACCAGGATGTTTCTACGCTTCACTATGGAGATGTAGTGGTAGATTATGTTATTAAGGGAACAAATCAATCTATCAAGGAAACTTATAAAGACACACCATTAACTTCTATTTATGGATCTGATGGAAATCTTGTGACCTATAATGCTGCTGAAAACGCAGATGAGCGTCCGTCTTCTATCACTGTAGATGGTAAAAAATACAATCTAGTTGGTGTTTCTTCAACATCTGCACCTGAAACAGGTCAGTTAAAAGAAGGTACAACTCATGTTATCTATGAGTATGAGAAAGAACCAGATCCAAAACCAACTCCGGATCCAAAACCAACACCAGATCCAAAACCAACACCAAATCCAGAGCCAACTCCGGATCCAAAACCAACACCAAATCCTATTCAACCCCAAAATGTTCAATCTACTGAGAAAAAATCAGCTCCAGAAAAAGCTCAGTTACCAAATACAGGAACTTCTGATTCGCCATTAGCTATGAATCTTCTTGCTATTTTAGCTGGAATCTTTGGTATTTCACTTTTCAAAAAAAGTAAAAAATCAGAGAGCTAAGTAGATAGTTTTATAAAAAGCCATCCAAATTGGATGGCTTTTTAGTGTAGCCTGTAGCCAACTATTTTTCTATAGTAAATCTCCATACAAAATAGGCTTTAATTTTTTAGATTTTTGTATATTTATTTTTATCTGAAAATTCAAACTAAATTTCTTATTAAGTGATAAGTCCTTTTTTAAAGCTTAAAGTTTTTTAAACTTTTTCTTAAAGAAAACTGATATAAGGTATTTTTAAGCGATCTTCTGTATAGTTATACCATCATCAAAGAAAGAGGTATCGATATGAACTACATAGTCATTCCAGCTTATCAACCAGATAATAAACTTATCAAACTCATCGAAAAAATTCACGAAAAGAGTGATTTTCATATCTTAGTCATAGACGACGGCAGTTCATCAGAGTGCCAAAAAATCTTTGATAAAGCAAAACAATTTGCTACTGTCATTCGTCACCAGGTGAACCAAGGTAAAGGGCAGGCTCTAAAAACAGCCTTTACTTATATCCAAGAACAAAACATTTATGGTACGGTTGTCACAGCAGATGCGGATGGACAGCACAAGGTATGGGATATTTTCCGCACGGCTAATAAAGCTTCCGAAAATCCAAACAAGCTAATCTTGGGTGTACGTGCCTTTTCTGGAAAAGTTCCCCTTCGTAGCCGTTTTGGTAACAGCTTAACCAAAGCTCTCTTTAGGCTTCAAACAGGAGTAGGAGTAACAGATACGCAAACTGGACTTCGTGCATTTACGACAAACTTGATTCCTTTTATGTTAAAAATAGAAGGCCAACGTTATGAATATGAGATGAATATGTTGCTCGAAGCAACGAAAGAATACGAGATTCTAGAAGTGCCGATTGAAACTGTCTATATCAACGATAATGAGGCTTCACACTTCCGTCCAATCCAAGACGGGCTCATGATTTATAAAAATATCTTTAAATTTGCCTTATCATCTCTCAGTAGCTTTGTTGTAGACTATGTCGTTTACGCCCTAGCAATCTTGATTTTGCCGACAGTTCCGACGAGTCTACGAATCTTTCTAGCAAACGGAGTCGCTCGTGTGACTAGCTCTATTTTCAACTATTCTACAAATAAGAAACTAGTCTTTAAAAATGACGATAGCCTTGTGAAAACAGGGATGGGATACTTTGGTCTAGCAGTTGGACTCTTTGTCCTAGACACGCTACTGATTCGTCTCTTCTTTACAGTCTTTGGTATCAACCTTCTGATTGCTAAAGTTATCGTCGGCATCCTTCTCTTCGCTGTTTCTTGGACAGTTCAGAAGAAATTCATCTTTAAAGAAAGGACCTCAACTGTATTATGAAATTTTTAAAGAAACGCTATGCTTATGCCTCAGTTCTTGGCCTACTCTTGACAGGATCCTTTAGTTACTCAATGCTAAAGACCTTTGTCCTCGCTGAAACTATCTCGACAGTTGCTACAACTAGCACAAGTTCCAATGCTGCAGCAGCAAGTCAAGCTGCTAAGACAGCTACTGTCACTGACTCTAGTTATAAAGATGACAATATTACTGTCAATTTGTCTGAAACGACGGTCAATAATACCCAAGTCTACGTTGCTGATATTACTCTGAGCTCATCAGATTATCTGAAAACTGCCTTTGCTCAAAATGCTTATGGAACTAACGTAACTGCAAAAACCTCTGTAACCGCAGCTAACAACAATGCCATTTTAGCGGTAAATGGGGACTACTATGGAGCAAACTCTACAGGCTATGTTGTCCGTAATGGAGTTGTTTATCGTGATACTGTTCGTGAAGATTCTAGTAATGGGGACTTAGCTATTTATAAAGACGGCTCTTTCAAGGTTATTTACGAAGATCAGATCTCAGCTGAGCAACTAGTAAATGACGGTGTCGTCAATCTCTTGGCTTTTGGACCAGCCTTGGTCGAAAATGGTGAAATTGCAGTTGATACCAATACAGAAGTAGGACAGGCCATGGCTTCAAATCCTCGTACAGCTATTGGTATTATCGATGAAAACCACTATATCATCGTGGTTTCAGATGGACGTACCTCTGAAAGTGAAGGTCTCTCTCTTTATCAGCTTGCTGAGGTCATGAAATCTTATGGAGCAAAAATAGCCTACAACCTTGATGGTGGTGGATCATCTACACTTTACTTCAACGGTCAGGTTATCAATAAACCAACGACTGGAGGAAACAAAATTTCAGAAAGGGCGGTGAGTGACATTGTCTACATCGGTTACTAATTTTGGCAAAAAACGATTTAAAAAAACGGTCATTTCTTATACACTAATCACTATTTTCTTCTTTGCATTTTCTAGAATTTACGAAGCTTTTAGTTTTGGAGAAACTTCTGTTCATATGCACTATTTATTTGCAGTACCTCTTATTGGAGGAATTCTACTAGCAATCTTTCTCAAGGTTCTCCCACATTTCTCTCGTATTAGTCTAAATCTATGGAATTCGGCAGTAGCGATTATTATGGCAGGTACACTTTTCCGCGGGATTGTCAACCTTTCAGGACGCTCAACAACCTTGGATGCACCCTACTGGTATGTTGGGATTGGGTTTGCAATACTAGCAATCGTCACTATTTTCATCAATCCAAACCTTTGGAAGAATTCTGCTAAAGCAACTAAAACAAATCGCAAAGAAGTCTATAGTCAGGTATAATTTTATAAAAAAGTAGTCGTTCAGATGGTGTTCGACTACTTTTTATTGACTTTTATTTCTAAAATATTTTAAAAATATTACAAGTTCTTTTCTTCTGAAAGTTACTGCTTTTATATTTAACAGAATATTGTATAATATAGTGGATAATTACTGTTTTTTACACAATATATAGAAACATCAAATACAAAATCTACGTATTCGTAAGGAGAAAAGAATGAAAAAAATATTGCTGGCAAGTACAGTTGCCCTCTCTATGGCAGGTTTTGCAAAAACGACCGTCTATGCCGAGGATTCTCAAGCTACCAATAATGTTCAATCATCAGAAAAGATTGCTACCAATACAGTAAGCAATGAGAAGAAAAATCAAAGCGAAGCTGAAAAAGCAACTTCTCAAACTCCAGAGACCAAAGAACAACCTTCAAAAGAAACAGTAGTAGAAGTAGTTAACAAAGAAGGTTGGCAAAAAGAAAATAACCAATGGCGTTATTATGAGGATAATCAACCAGTTTCAAATTGGAAAAAAATAGCTGGAGTCTGGTACTATTTTAATAAAGACGGTGTCATGTTAAGTAGCCAATGGAAAGAGAAATACTATCTAAAAGATAGTGGGGCCATGGCCAAAAGTGAATGGATTTTCGATGAAAAATACAAGAGCTGGTTCTATCTCAAATCAGACGGAACCTATGCCGAAAATCAATGGGTAGGTTCTTACTATCTCAAACCTTTTGGTTATATGGCCAAAAATGAATGGATTTTCGATAAGGACTACAATGCTTGGTATTATCTAAAAGAAGACGGAACCTATGTAACTGGTAACTTTACCATTAACGGGAAAGACTATACGTTCCAAAGCAATGGAAAATGGATTTCTGCTACAGCAGCATACTATAAAGTAAAACCAATTACAGCAAATGTATATAGCGCTTCTGGTGAGAAACTCAGCTATATTTCGCAAGGAAGTATTGTAGCGATTGATGGCGCAGAAGCCAAAGACGGTCGACTTCCAGTCAAAATTTCAGGCCTTTCAGGATATATGAACAAGAGTGATCTAGTAGCGGTCAGCTCTGATAGTGACTTTATTCCTCACTATGCCACTGATGGTAACTATCTCTACCACGAATTGTCACCATACGCAAGTATCCGTGTAGCACCTCATAGTTCATCAATGGCAATTGGCAAAAAATACTATTCAGCTGATGGTATTAATTTTGAAAACTTTACAGTTGAAAATCCTTTCTTATTTAGAGATTTAAGAAAACCAAGCAATTACACAGCTGAAGAATTAGATAAAGTCTATTCTCTTATGAATATCAAGGGAAGTCGTCTGGCAGGTAAGGGTGCAATCTTTAAAGAAGCTGAAGAACGCTATCAGATCAACGCTCTCTATCTAATCGCTCATAGTGCCCTGGAAAGTTCATGGGGACGTAGCCAAATTTCTAAGGATAAAAATAACTTCTTTGGTATCGCTGCTTATGATACAACACCATATGATTCAGCTAAAAGCTTTGACGATGTTGACAAGGGTATCTTAGGTGCAGCTAAGTGGATTCGCGAAAATTACATCGATAATGGTAGAACATACCTAGGAAATAAATCATCAGGTATGAATGTTCTTTATGCTTCAGATCCATACTGGGGAGAAAAAATTGCAAGCATCATGATGTCAATTAACAGCAAGCTTGGTGAAAAAGACTAAAAATCATTAAAATCGATAACGACTGTATAGTGGTTATCGATTTTGCTTATCAAGAAAACTTGAAAAATGAACTTTATGAAACAGAATTTCGAGAATACAAATAAAAGAGGAATTGATTTACGTGACTTGGGGATTGATGCATACGCTTATGATTATTCAGTAATCCCAAACTTACTTGATAATCTCAAAGCCAATAATCAAATTATACTAGGTGGGGATGTTTTTTGCTACAAGAATGGCCAATTGACACATACTTATGATAATTGGTATTACGAAAAACAAGATCCAACTATTGATAGCAGGAAATCCATTTTCCAAACAGAAAAGTATATCAGCAACTATGTAAAAAATCATGGTGAACACTATTATTTTTCAATCGTTTTAGACAATGAGAAATTTCATTTGTGACTGATTTACTTAGAAAACATTTTACAATCGGCATTGAATCAAGCGTCAAATACGAGAAATCATGTTATAATAAAAGATAGTGATTTATTTTAGAAAAAGGATTTGTATTTAATTTTTGAAACTGGAAAAATAAATACAAATCCAATAAGAGAAAGGAATTATACTCTCATGGCAACTATTCAATGGTTTCCTGGACATATGTCCAAGGCGCGTCGTCAGGTTCAGGAAAATTTAAAATTCGTTGATTTTGTGACAGTTTTAGTAGATGCACGTTTGCCCTTGTCAAGTCAAAATCCGATGCTGACGAAAATCATCGGAGATAAACCAAGACTATTGATTTTGAACAAGGCAGACCTAGCAGACCCAGCATTAACAAAAGAATGGCGTCAGCATTTTGAATCACAAGGCATTCAAACACTGGCAATCAATTCTAAAGAGCAAATTACGGTAAAAGTCGTAACGGACGCTGCTAAGAAACTCATGGCAGATAAGATAGCTCGTCAAAAGGAACGTGGGATTCAAATCGAAACCTTACGTACCATGATAATCGGGATTCCAAACGCTGGTAAATCGACGCTAATGAACCGTTTGGCTGGTAAGAAAATTGCTGTAGTTGGTAACAAGCCAGGTGTGACCAAAGGCCAACAATGGCTCAAAACAAATAAGGATTTGGAAATCTTGGATACTCCAGGGATTCTCTGGCCAAAATTTGAAGATGAAACTGTTGCTCTTAAACTTGCTCTTACAGGAGCGATCAAGGATCAGTTGCTTCCAATGGATGAAGTGACGATTTTCGGACTCAATTACTTTAAATCGCATTATCCTGAAAAACTTCAAGAACGTTTTAAACAAATGAATCTAGACGACGAAGCTCCTGAAATTATCATGGACATGACCCGTATCCTTGGTTTCCGTGATGATTATGATCGCTTTTACAATCTTTTCGTCAAAGAAGTTCGTGATGGAAAACTAGGTAACTATACATTAGATACATTGGAAGACCTCGATGGCAACGATTAAAGAAATAAAAGAAGAATTAGCAAAGATAACTGAACTTGAAAGTCCCTTGTTTAAGGAATTTGAAAAAGATTCTCGTTCAGGTGTTCAAAAAGAAATTGAAAAGCGTAAGAAAGCCATTCAAGCTGAAATTTATGAAAATCTGCGTTTAGAAGGCATGTTATCTTATGAAAAAGAGCTTTACGCTCAAGGTATTAGCTTAATTGCAGGTGTAGATGAAGTTGGACGTGGGCCTTTAGCTGGGCCTGTTGTTGCCGCAGCAGTCATTCTTCCCAAAGATTGTAAAATAAAAGGCTTGAATGACAGTAAAAAGATCCCCAAGAAAAAACATGAGGAGATTTTTCAAGCCGTTAAGGACAATGCTCTAGCAATTGGTATTGGAATTATGGACAATCAAGTCATTGATCAAGTCAATATCTATGAAGCAACTAAACTAGCTATGAAAGAAGCTATCTCTCAGCTTGACCCTCAACCAGAACATCTTTTGATTGATGCTATGAAGTTGGATTTGCCGATTTCTCAGACATCCATCATCAAAGGAGATGCGAATTCCCTATCCATTGCAGCAGCATCGATCATTGCTAAGGTTACCAGAGATAAAATCATGGCAAACTATAATCAGGAATTTCCAGGTTATGATTTTGCTCAAAATGCTGGCTATGGAACGGCTAAACATTTAGAAGGTTTAGAAAAGCACGGTGTTACACCCATTCATCGCACAAGTTTTGAACCGATTAAAACGATCATTTCAGAAACTAGTAAAAGATAATTAAAGGAGAGAATTATGGAGGAACAGTCGGAAATACTTAGTTCCAAGAAAGAATTTGCCTTCGCGTCCAGTACGATCTTAGCTCAAGTAGGGCGAGGTATTATTGTTGGATTAATCGTAGGACTTATTGTTGGGTCATTTCGTTTTTTGATTGAAAAAGGCTTTCATGTCGTTCAAGGACTATATCTAGACCAAGAAAATCTACTTCGAAATCTATTGATCATTTTATTGTTTTATATTCTAATTTGCTTGCTTAGTGCCAAATTAACACGCTCAGAAAAAGATATTAAAGGTTCTGGTATTCCTCAAGTTGAAGCGGAGTTAAAAGGTCTCATGTCTCTCAATTGGTGGAGTGTCCTCTGGAAGAAATACATTCTAGGTATCTTGGCCATTGCGAGCGGACTCATGCTCGGTCGTGAAGGTCCCAGTATTCAGCTAGGTGCCGTAGGAGGAAAAGGAATTGCCAAATGGCTCAAGTCTAGCCCTGTTGAGGAGCGTTCTTTGATTGCTAGCGGAGCTGCTGCTGGACTTGCTGCTGCCTTTAATGCACCAATAGCAGGTCTGCTTTTTGTAGTAGAAGAAGTCTATCACCATTTTTCAAGATTTTTCTGGGTTTCTACCTTGGCAGCCAGTCTGGTAGCAAACTTCGTCTCTCTTCTCATCTTCGGCTTAACACCTGTTTTGGATATGCCGGATGATATCCCTCTTATGAATCTTAGTCAATATTGGATTTATCTGGTGATGGGAATTTTTCTTGGGCTCTCAGGTTTTCTTTATGAAAAAGCGGTTCTGAATGTCGGAAAAGTTTATGAATGGATTGGCCAAAGGGTTCACATTGATAAAGCTTATCATCCGATTTTTGCCTTTATTCTTATTATTCCAGTAGGAATTTTTCTACCTCAAATACTTGGTGGGGGCAATCAGGTTGTCTTATCCTTAACAGAACAAGATTATAGTTTCCAAATTCTTTTACTTTACTTCATCATTCGCTTTATCTGGAGCATGATTAGTTACGGAAGTGGACTGCCAGGTGGTATTTTCTTGCCAATTTTAGCTTTAGGCTCCTTACTTGGTGCTCTAGTAGGCGTTATTTGTGTCAATCTAGGCCTTGTTACCCAACAGCAATTTCCTATATTTGTAATTCTTGGAATGAGCGGTTATTTTGGGGCTATCTCAAAAGCACCTTTGACAGCTATGATTCTTGTGACGGAAATGGTTGGTGACATCCGCAATCTCATGCCTTTAGGTATGGTGACACTAGTTGCCTACATCGTCATGGATTTGCTAAAAGGAGCGCCTGTCTATGAAGCCATGTTGGAGAAAATGCTACCTGAATCAGCAACTGATGATGGAGAAGTTACACTGATAGAAATCCCGGTTTCAGACAAAATAGCTGGTAAACAAGTACACGAACTCAATTTACCTCATAATGTCCTCATCACAACGCAAGTACATAACGGTAAAAGTAAAACAGTTAATGGATCTACAAGGATGTATCTAGGTGATATGATTCAACTCGTGATTCCAAAAAGTGAAATTGGAAAAGTGAAAGATTTGTTGTTGTAGGATTGGTTGTTTACATAACTTATGTTATGTCTCTTATATAGTTGGTCTAAAATTAGTAATTAAAATGATAGACCGAGTCATATGAATCAAAACTCGATTCCTAAATAATGGTATCGAGTTTTTATATTTTATTCTGATAAACTGTAGAAGCTTTAGAAATTTTTTAAGTCAATAAATTAATGATCAATAATTCACTTAGAGAATCTAGACGTTTTTTAGAATTGTATAGCTTATTTGAACATTCCTAAAAAAACTAAAAGTTTATGTACAATTGACTTAACTAGAGCTAAACCATTGATACAACTGAATTAGAAGCATAAAGTACATTCTTTAAAAAGTGTACTTTATTTTTATTTTGTACATTATTCTGGAGTGGTATTTTGTATGTTTTCTAGTTCATAACATCATCTGATTTAAGGGATTATTTTGTACATTTTTTACTCTAATAAGTGCAGAAGAAGTGGTGGTTCAATTGTACATTTTTTTAAAACTTATTTATGTTCCTACTTAACACAAGATATAGATTTTTATTTTGTTGATGGTATAATTAATGATAGATGATGCGCTATTTCTAAACGTAAAATACAAGATTTTCTAATTTATTTTCTTTTAGACTAGAAGATTATTGCAATAAATACTATGTATAAACTATTAAAAAGGTAGGAGCTATAATGGCCGATAAATTTGGACAGTTTTTTAAAGATACACTAAAAGAAATTCTCGTAGAACATGTAAAAGAATTAAAAAATCAATCTGAAATTGATAAATTTTATGAAAAATATGAAAAGGCTGATTTTTCAGGATTATATCTAGAAATGATTAATGACACTTCAAATCAAATGGTAAGAGATGCTAAGATGATAATGCATGAGAATACGTTACTGTTTAGAGGAGAGGAAACAGAAATAATTGCAAGAATAGAGCAAAAGTGGTCTAATGCGTTTGCTACATCTGAGACCATGTATATGATGGTTCTTGAATCTGTAAAAGATTATTCTGATTATGTAAATAAAATTGATAACAAGGAGAGAGAAAAATCTATTCATAAATACACAGCCTTAAAATACATACACGGAAGAGGTCTACAACAATTTTTAGAGATAATCACTTTAATGAAAAATGGATTTGCTGATGGTGCGTATTCTAGATGGCGTTCACTTTACGAATTAAATATTATTGCGTCGTTTATTTCAGAATATGGAGAGGAAGTTGCTGAAGCTTATATTTCATCACATAATACAGAAGATCGTTATGAATGGGCAAGAGCTTGTGGTGAATTTAGTCCTAAAAAGAGATATATAAGTTTTGACGATATCAGAAAAAAATCCAATTTCCCATCAGAATTATGGCAACAACCATATCGAATCTCTAATGAAGTCACACATGCATCATCACAAGGCACATTTAATCGATTAGGTCTAATGGACGGGGAAGAGAAAATAAGTGTAGGGCATACTGATTATGGACTAACAATACCTGGTGAACACTCTGCTATAACAATAGCGCAACTTACGGGGTTGCTTTTGATGGTATATCCATCTGGTGATTCTATAATAGCTGCAAAAATGCTAAATAAGTGGATTGATGTGGTAAGAGAGCAATATTTTAAAACACATGACTATATTTTTCCTGATGAACCCAAATTATGGAATAATGAAAAAAATTTAAGTCTAAGATAGATATTTGATAGAATAAAAAAGTACAAAAAATTAAAATTATTTTTATTAAAGACTCAGCAAAACACAATATATTGTTTTTTTTATTTGTATACATAAAGTTTTCATTGAAAATTACTACATGTTAAAACTAAAAAATTTTGTACTTTTCCCGAGACAGTGGATAAACCCTTGATACAACTGAGTTTAAGGAGTAATGTAGACTATTTGAAAAATGTACTTTATTTTATTATGTAAAATTGAAAAAGCTAGAATAACGTTCATCGTGGTATCTATATTGTAGTCCATTAGGAGATTTTTTAATGTATATTTTAGAAGAAAGTTTGGTGAAGTTGATGAAGAGCAAAAGTACATTTTTAGGTATAGAAAAACAGACACCGAAGTAAGATGTCTGTTCTCCAATCTATTTTAGATTATTGTTCTTAAAAATACATACTAATTCTTGAAGAATAATCCTTTGTAAGTCTTAGTTTTACTGGGGGTTCGTGGTATAATAGAATTATTACTACAAAAATTAGGAGTTATTAAGATGCTCAACTTATATTGTGATGAGTCTTGTCATTTGGAAAATGATGGTGAGAGTGTAATGTTAATAGGAGGGATTTCTTGTCCAGACTATGTAAGGAATATTGTCTATAAGGAGATAAAAGAAATAAAAAGAAAACACGGTATTTCTTCACGTTCTGAAATAAAGTGGAGGAAAGTTTCAAATTCTAAAATTACCTTTTATGAAGATCTTGTAAATTATTTTTTTGATAATGAGCATCTTAATTTTAGAGTAGTTATAATAGACAAAAATAAATTAAACCATAAGAAATATAATCAAACCCACGATGATTTTTACTATAAGCAGTACTTTTATTTAGTAAGAAAATTTCTCTTTGAGGATGATGTTAACGTTTTTATAGATATAAAAGACACAAATAGTATTTTAAAAGTTAACAAGTTAAAGAATATTCTTGAAAACTGGAAGCAGTCACCCAAACATATCAAAAATATTCAACAAATTCGCTCTCATGAAAACTCAATAATGCAATTAGCTGACCTATTGATAGGGGCAGTAGCTTATAAAAATAGGAGCTTTGAAAGTAGTTTAGCTAGAATCAGGCTAAGTAATTTAATCTCTAATAGAGCTAAGCATGAGTTAACAACGAATACAAAGTATAACGCAATAAAATTCAATATTTTTAAAATGGAGTTAAGTGATGAGCAGTAACGTAACAGATTTTTGTCCTATCCTTCCTCCGAAGATAACACTTGATCAATTTAATGGTGACTATGCTCTTTATGATGATTTTTTATATGAGAATGTATTTTTAGAGCAATTGTTCAACTTCAAGATAACTTTTAGAGGGAAATTTGTCGAGTTAAAGTCGTATCCGTATTTTGAAGGTAAAGAAGATAGTTATTTTCATCTTACCTGTAAAAATTTTGATATAGATTCAGAAGAACGAGAACCTGATTTAAGAAGGAGCGAAAGATTATGTTGGTTAAGACCTGCAATAGAAACGGATCATAACAAGATTTGCAAACAAGATTGTTTCTTAATATATGAACGACCGTATAAAAAATCTAATAGAATATTTTTATTAGATCCAGTAGATCGCTATTTTATTGTACTTGAAGAAAGACCTAGTTACTATTTATTGATAACAGCATTTTACATACACTATGATAATGTACTTCGAAAGAAACTGAAAGAATACGATAAATATAAAACTAACTGAGAAAAACAGAAAACGTCCCTATGATTAGGGACGTAATCGCAATCTCCTTCAACAACTTGGTCGATGAGTTAACTATATTATACCAAAACTATAAAATATTGCAAGTATTTAATTAACAGACAGCAATAATTTCAGAGATATTCTCCCAAATGTCCAAATGGATATCTCTATTCCCGCATGAAATTTATTTACAAAGAGTACATTATGGACTTACAAGAACTTTACGACAACCTATCAACTGAGTTAAACACTCTTGGTATTCGGTTAGATAAAAATATTTACCAAGGAATGCAAAAAGAATCGCTAAAAGGATTTCTTAGTGACTTTGAGAAGCCGGTGTATTAGGCACACCTTTGAAGTCAACTCAAGGATGTAGAATCTTTGGATAGCTATCAGAGATTGTTAGATGGGACTGATGACCGCCAATCTGATTATGTTAAGCAATCCATTCAGCGCTTTTACACGGAGTTTGTTGAATCAATCAGGGATGAATTATATTAAAGAACACTGATGACAAAAAGTCTGGCAAATTCCTTGTCAGACTTTAACTATATGATTTTAGTAAAGTATATTCTCACTAAAATTCAGGTTTAATAAATTTCCAGTTTTCACTTTGATAGGGTAGACTTTAGGATATTTTTGTTCCAAAAAAAAACTAAAAGTTTATGTACAATTGATTTAACTAGAGCTAAACCATTGATAAAACTGAATTAGAAGAATAAAGTGCACTCATTAAGTAGTGTACTTTATTTTTGTTTTGTACATTTTTTGTTGATGGCTTAATCAATACTACATCTCTATCAGGCAATTCAGACTCCATTTAGTCCTCTAAAACCCATGTTGAGTGTGTATCTTTGCTGGTAAAAGCTTAGAAACCTTGTAGCGAAGTAATAATGAAAAGCCTTTATTATAAAGGTTTTTCATATTCCAATAAAGAACTTGACATTATTAGTTACTTCCACTACAATAGAATTACATACCATTGGTATGATAGAAAGGGACTGGAATGGCAAGAAATAGAAACTCACATGAAACTAGACAAAAAATACTAGAGGTCTCTAAAAATTTATTTTTAGAAAAAGGATTTGATAATACGTCAATACAAGATATCATAGATGGGTTAGGTGGATTAACAAAAGGTGTTATCTATCATCATTTTGAGTCTAAATACGATATACTGCAAACAATCATTAGCGAAAATAATCAAGAAATTTTAAATTATAATTGGAGAGGAAATACTGGGTTAGAAAAGATACAAAATTCTTTGATGGACTCTTTCTCTAATTTTGAACACCAAAGGCTCGTTTACTCTGCCTCAATCATGCTTAGAAGTCCACGTTTGTTAGGAGAGCAGTATCTAGGTCTATTTTCTGATTTTTTACCCGAAATTAGAGAAAAAGTTTACGAAGGAGTTGAAGATGGGTCTATTAAAACAGAATATCCAGAAGAGCTAGCAGATTTAATTGTTTTAACTCTAAATATTTGGATTGGTTTTCAAATTTCCGTTTTTTCATTAGTAGAATTAAAGCGCAAAATGAATTTCATTAAACTTACTTTTGAAGGTCTAGGGGTACAGTTAATTTCTGATGAAATGATGGAGGTGATTTTCAACTTATTTGATCACTTAAAAAAATAGTAAATAAGTAGTCGCATGACATTCTTGTTAATACTAATTTCTATTTATGTATTATCAATTGAATAAACTATATTACATAATTTATAATTTAAAAATAACACACTTAAAGTGTGTTATTAAAAATCCACTATACATACCGTAGGTATGTTTATTTTTCAGTGTAGCCATACCGATAGTATGTATGGTGTAATTGTCTGAAAAATAAGCTAATTTTTAAATATTTGTTGAGATTAGTTTGAATAGTTTACTCTTTATTTACACTTTGGAGGAAAGAATCTATGTTATCGCTTATTAAAATTGAATTAAATAAAATTTCTAAACCTAAATTATTTTTAGCCTGGTTGTGTACTATTTTTATAGTGTTAGGCATTACAGCAATCATTATTATGGGTTTAGGTACTGACAATAAACTAGGAGAATTCGCTGGTCAGGATTCTAATGTTATTAGAGTTACTGGTAAATGGGAAGGCTGGGCAATTGTAGCTTCATTGTTTTCATCTTTATTTACAAAAGCAGCATTTTTGATTTTCGAATCTTATTTATTATCTACGATTATCATTGATGAATTTAAACGAAGAACAATTTTTCAGTTGTTTTCTTACCCTATTTCTAAAATAAAGTTACTATGGGGAAAAATTCTTTTAGTCATCCTAATATCATTTATTGCCCATTTTTCTGCACATTTAGTTATTCAAATATTCATTAGATTCATGGCTGTTGTAACTGAATCTAGTTGTATCCCTGTAGCTAATCAATTAATTAACTTAGCTGGAATTACGTTTGGAACAGTACTAATAGGGTTATTACCATTTGTTTTAGGTATGATTAAGCATTCAACAGCTATAACAATGCTTACAGGACTTGGTTTAGCAGCATTACTTTCGAATGCCAGTCCAGGAAGTTTATCTAATAATATTGCTGATAACTTATTCTTTTTGATATTTGCAAGTTTCATAAGTTTAATGATTACTTCATTTTCAATTTATAATATTTCAAGACAAGATATTAGTATCAAGTAGCATAGCTGAATTTAATTGAAGGAATGTGATAATTCCTTGATGATTTCTATAAAAAAAGAGGCTGTATAAGTTGGTATTTATGCTCCAGGAGAAAAATTCTTTCATTTAAAGCTGGATATAGAAAGAGAGATAGAAATGAGAAATATTGTTGAAATAAAAGAAGTTTTTAAAACAATTGATAAAGAAGAAATTTTAAGTGGTATCAACCTTCAAATTGCTGAAGGAGAAATCTATGGTTTTTTAGGACCGAACGGTGCTGGAAAAACAACGTTAATGAAATGTATGTTAACCTTATCAACAATTACATCAGGTAGTATTGAAATTTTTGGGAAAAATCTACAAGAACACAGAGAAGAAATCCTAAGTCAGATTGGAAGTATTATTGAATCACCAATTTTTTATGATAATTGCACTGCAAAAGAAATTTTGGAAATTCACGCTCAATATATGGGGAAAAATATTATTGAATCAGATATAAAAAAAGCCTTAAGAATGGTCGGCTTAAAAAATACGACTAAAAAAGTAAAAGATTTTTCGTTAGGAATGAGGCAAAGGCTTGGTTTAGCTCGTGCCTTTCTAACAAAACCTAAATTGTTAATTTTAGATGAGCCAATCAATGGTTTAGATCCAATAGGGATTCAAGAAATTCGAAATCTTTTGTTGTCGCTTTCTAAGGAGCATGGAATTACTATTCTAATATCGAGTCATATATTATCGGAAATTTCACAGATAGCAGATAAAATTGGCTTTATCAAAAATGGAGAAATTGTAGAACAGGTTTCTATGAAAGAGATTAGGAGAGAGAATATTGACTTAGAAGAATATTTTATGTCACATTTTCTAAATGAAATTAAGAATTATGAGGTAGATTAAGGATGAAACAATTGATAAAGAACCATCAGAAGGCTTTTTATGCTTTCATGATATTTAATATACTGGTCCCTTTAACTAATATTGCTTTTGCTTATTCTATTAAAGGTATTATTGATAGTGGCATGTCCCAAAATAAAGAAGCCTTAACTCAAGCGGTACTAGTAGGAGCTACTGTTATTTTCATCTATGCAGCACTCAACTTTATATCTCTTCGATTGAGAAATAAACTTGTTAGGCAAATCATGTCAAGATACAAAAACAAGGTGTTCCAATCTATTTTAGATAGGGATTATAGAGACTTTTCTAAAGAAAAATCAGGGAAATTTATTTCCGTATTAACCGAAAATATGAAGAAAATTGAGCAAGATTATCTATACCAGTATTTTAATATTTCAAAAAACCTTTCCTTAATGATTTTTTCACTTCTAACTATGTTTATAGGTAATTGGTTTTTGACCTTATTAGTTATCATTGCTAGCATCATTCCGATGATGATTTCAGGATTTATTGGACAAAAATCAGCCTCTTTACAAAATAGAGCTATGGTTGCCGATCAGAAGTATTTAGCTAAGGTTAAAGATATTTTAGCAGGATTTCTTGTTATTAAAAGTTTTAATGTGAAAGATGCTATCTGTGAGGATTATAGTCATGAAAGTGAAAAATTTGATGAAATAAATTTTATAAAAGGGAAATTTGACGTTTTAACTAATGTTATTTCACAGCTTTCAGGGATGATTGTTTTTTTGGTAGCCTTTGGTGGAGGGATGTATCTCGTATTTAATAGCTCTACCACAATTGGGAGTGTAACAGCTATTGTTCAACTGGTCAATTTTGTAGTAATGCCACTGAATGAAGTTGGAATGGGAATAAGTAAATTTCGTGAAGGTCAGGCAACACTAGATGCATTTGAGGTAAAAGATGTAACTGAGCTTCAGACTGGTGAAACAAAAGAATATTTCGATGATGTTATTTCTTTTTCAAATATAGACTTTTCTTACCCTAATACTAAAGAAAAAATTTTTAACCATTTATCTTTGAAGATTCAAAAAGGAGAAAAAATTGCAATTGTTGGAATGTCAGGGAGTGGGAAATCAACTTTGCTCAATCTATTACTGCGTTTTTACGATGTAACAAGTGGGCACATCTCCATTGATAATATAGATTTGCAAGCTATTTCAGCAGAGAGCCTTTATAACTTAATGACAATTGTTCAACAAGACGTTTATATCTTTGATGATACTTTAAGAGCAAATATTACTCTTAATCAATCCTTCACTGATGAGGAAATAAAGCAAGCTGTACAGCAGTCGGGTTTAGAAAGTTATGTTTTAGAAAATGAATCTGGTCTACAAACTTTATGTGGAGAGAATGGCTCAAATCTATCTGGCGGACAAAAACAAAGAGTTAGTATTGCGCGTGCCTTGATTCGAAAAACACCAATCTTATTATTGGATGAGGCTACTTCATCTTTGGATAATCAAGTAACTACTGAAATTGAAAGTTCAATCTTGGATATTCAAAATTTGACTGCACTTGTAGTAACCCACAAGTTGAATGAGAACATTTTGAAAAAATACGATAGAATTCTCTTTATGAAAGATGGCGTTATTGTTGAAGATGGTTCTTTCAGTGATTTGATGGATAGGAGAGGTGAGTTTTATAAGTTGTTTGAGTTGAGTGTGTAATTCTCTTTCATTTTATAGTATAATTTTATAAAACACTCTATCCTTTTCGTTCTATAATATATAAGCTTGCTAGCACCACATGTTGAGGCGGTAAGTTTGCTAGTCAAGGAGTAAAACGACGAAGATTAGCATTTACTTCCGCCCATGCGATAGCTGTCCGTGATTGACAAGTGCTAGCACGCAGACAGAACGGAGATAGCGAACCGCTGAGTGTGTCGCTCTGCTCGTAAAAGCTTAGAAACCTTTGAACGAAAGGGATAATGAAAGCCTTGATTGCAAGGCTTTTTGCTTTATGGTGGGTAAGTATCAGAGTGAGAAAATTTTTGGAATGAGTAGAAGTGATAGCTAGAAATTATCAGTTTCTATTTCCATTTACCCTGTGGGTACGTGTTTGTTTCCATTGACAAGGAGTTTGTGGGAATAGAAATGTACCCACCTTGTTTGAATCAAGTGAAGTGTAGTTGAAGGAAATCTGTTGAAAGCAATACTTCATTTTACCGAATAAGTAATAATTTAGGCAACTTCAAATCGATTAAAAAAAACTATTTTAAAGGTTAAGAGTAGACAAAAATTGTCCACTCTTTTTTGCAAACTCAATTTATCAATAAATGAAATGAGGGAATGTAAAATGAAATATTTTGAGGTTGAGTTAGAAAATCCTGATGAATTTTTAAAACTACAAACAGAAGATTTTGTGAAAGCTAATCGCTTGCTACTAAGGAAGATAATCCAGAGCGTTACAGTCTATGAAGAAAACTTCGTCATATCCTTTAAATCTGGCATCGAATTGGAAGTATGAGTCTCATTCCATAACTTTTATATTGAACATATCATCTTGTTGTGTTATACTATAAATTGATATAAACAAAGATGTAGGAGGAACCGAAACTATGACAGCCTCAATGCGTTTAAGATAAGCTGGCAATAAAAAAAGCAGAATCTATACCCGATGATAGGCTTTTTTGTTGTGCTTATTTATACGATATTGAGCATTCATTAGTTACGGTGAGGATATTGGTTATTTAACTATACCTTTATTTAACTATGTCTTTAATATGAATGTTTCCAAATTGTATGTATGCAGACCAAAAGCCACATTGTGGGGTTTGGCCTGCATTTTTTATTGCCTAGAATGCTATTCAAAATAGAAATTCAAGCAAAATAATATGCAGGAGATAATATAAATGGAAAAATACAACAATTGGAAACGAAAATTTTATGCAATATGGGCAGGGCAAGCAGTATCATTAATCACTAGTGCCATCCTGCAAATGGCGATTATTTTTTACCTTACAGAAAAAACAGGATCTGCGATGGTCTTGTCTATGGCTTCATTAGTAGGTTTTTTACCCTATGCGATTTTGGGACCTGCCATTGGTGTGCTAGTGGATCGTCATGATAGGAAGAAGATAATGATTGGTGCCGATTTAATTATCGCAGCAGCTGGTGCAGTGCTTGCTATTGTTGCATTCTGTATGGAGCTACCTGTCTGGATGATTATGATAGTATTGTTTATCCGTAGCATTGGAACAGCTTTTCATACCCCAGCACTCAATGCGGTTACACCACTTTTAGTACCAGAAGAACAGCTAACGAAATGCGCAGGCTATAGTCAGTCTTTGCAGTCTATAAGCTATATTGTTAGTCCGGCAGTTGCAGCACTCTTATACTCCGTTTGGGATTTAAATGCTATTATTGCCATCGACGTATTGGGTGCTGTGATTGCATCTATTACGGTAGCAATTGTACGTATACCTAAGCTGGGTAATCAAGTGCAAAGTTTAGAACCAAATTTCATAAGGGAGATGAAAGAAGGAGTTGTGGTTCTGAGACAAAACAAAGGATTGTTTGCCTTATTACTCTTAGGAACACTATATACTTTTGTTTATATGCCAATCAATGCACTATTTCCTTTAATAAGCATGGAACACTTTAATGGAACGCCTGTGCATATTTCTATTACGGAAATTTCCTTTGCATTTGGGATGCTAGCAGGAGGCTTATTATTAGGAAGATTAGGGGGCTTCGAAAAGCATGTATTACTAATAACAAGTTCATTTTTTATAATGGGGACCAGTTTAGCCGTTTCGGGAATACTTCCTCCAAATGGATTTGTAATATTCGTAGTTTGCTGTGCAATAATGGGGCTTTCGGTGCCATTTTATAGCGGTGTGCAAACAGCTCTTTTTCAGGAGAAAATTAAGCCTGAATATTTAGGACGTGTATTTTCTTTGATCGGAAGTATCATGTCACTTGCTATGCCAATTGGGTTAATTCTTTCTGGATTCTTTGCTGATAAAATCGGTGTAAATCATTGGTTTTTACTATCAGGTATTTTAATTATTGGCATTGCTATAGTTTGCCAAATGATAACTGAGGTTAGAAAATTAGATTTAAAATAAACAATATTGGAGGAATATTTATGTATCTTATTTTCATGTAACTCTTCCTGCTAAAATCGCAGGGTTTTCCCTGCATACAAGCAAATGAAAGCATGCGATTATAGACAGGAGGAAATGTTATGGAATTAATATTAAAAGCAAAAGACATTCGTGTGGAATTCAAAGGACGCGATGTTTTAGATATAAATGAATTAGAAGTATATGATTATGACCGTATTGGTTTAGTAGGAGCAAATGGTGCTGGAAAAAGCACTTTACTCAGGGTACTTTTAGGAGAATTAACTCCCCCAGGATGTAAAATGAATCGTCTGGGTGAACTTGCCTATATTCCCCAGTTGGACGAAGTAACTCTGCAGGAGGAAAAAGATTTTGCACTTGTAGGCAAGCTAGGTGTTGAGCAATTAAATATACAGACTATGAGCGGTGGTGAAGAAACAAGGCTTAAAATAGCACAGGCCTTATCGGCACAGGTTCATGGTATTTTAGCGGATGAACCTACGAGCCATTTAGACCGTGAAGGAATTGATTTTCTAATAGGACAGCTAAAATATTTTACAGGTGCACTGTTAGTTATTAGCCATGACCGCTATTTTCTTGATGAAATAGTAGATAAAATATGGGAACTGAAAGATGGCAAAATCACTGAGTATTGGGGAAACTATTCTGATTATCTTCGTCAGAAAGAGGAAGAACGTAAGAGCCAAGCTGAAGAATACGAACAATTTATTGCGGAACGTGCCCGATTGGAAAGGGCTGCGGAGGAAAAGCGAAAACAGGCTCGTAAAATAGAACAGAAGGCAAAAGGTTCTTCAAAGAAAAAAAGTACTGAAGACGGAGGGCGTTTAGCTCATCAAAAATCAATAGGAAGTAAGGAAAAAAAGATGTATAATGCTGCTAAAACCCTAGAGCACAGGATTGCGGCCTTAGGAAAAGTAGAAGCTCCGGAAGGCATTCGCAGAATTCGTTTCAGGCAAAGTAAAGCATTGGAGCTCCATAATCCATACCCTATAGTCGGTGCAGAAATTAATAAAGTATTTGGGGATAAGGCTCTGTTTGAAAATGCATCTTTTCAAATTCCGTTAGGAGCAAAAGTGGCGTTAACTGGTGGTAATGGAATCGGAAAAACAACTTTAATCCAAATGATCTTAAACCATGAAGAAGGAATTTCTATTTCGCCTAAGGCAAAAATAGGTTACTTTGCACAGAATGGTTACAAGTACAACAGTAATCAGAATGTTATGGAGTTTATGCAGAAGGATTGTGACTACAATATATCAGAAATTCGTTCAGTGCTAGCATCTATGGGGTTCAAACAGAACGATATTGGAAAAAGTTTATCTGTTTTAAGCGGTGGAGAAATTATAAAATTGTTGCTTGCTAAAATGCTCATGGGTAGATATAACATCCTAATAATGGATGAACCCAGTAACTTCCTTGACATACCAAGTTTAGAGGCTTTGGAAATACTAATGAAGGAGTACACCGGAACTATCGTGTTTATCACCCACGATAAACGATTACTCGAAAATGTAGCAGATGTAGTTTATGAAATTAGAGATAAGAAAATAAATCTGAAACATTAAATTTAAGGTAGTCGCTGGTCAGTATAGTCTGTTCTGGTTGGCGACTCCATTGTTAAAGAGTATAAAGACTTTAGATTTTATGAATATTAAAAATAGGAACAGTCAATTGAACTGCTCCTATTTTTCTGCTAAATATATTGTAGTTTTCTTATATGTATAATGATAGATTAGCGGATTCTCATCTACGGTACTTACTTCAAATATGAAGAAGTGATCGCGGTTATCTCTGGACTTTTCCTTATTGAGGACAAAGTAATTCTTACGTGAAGTCGCCATTGTTTTTAGGATATCATCAGTTAGGAAGGTCAATGGAATATTCATGTTAGAGTAGCGGTAGAAGTCACGTTCAAAATCTTGGTAGCTCTCGCTATAATAGTCCATTTGTAGGTGATTACGCTGAAACTCAAGCTGATTCATAGAGCACCTCCTCGACAAGTTCAATACTAATAATGTCTTTTAATTTCAAATTGATGTGACCTGTTGTAGTTTTTATCAAAATGAAATCTTTGGTCAGACTTGGTATTGTTCCAGTGTAGGAAACACGCTTGTTTTTTTCAATCACTTGAATGCGTGTGCGTAGCTGCCCGGCGTATACTTGACTGAGGAGTAATAATTTCTTCTCTAGTGATAAGTCAGACATGTACGTTACTTTGTTTGTATCATCAGAGAGTGCTGATGCATGTTCAGATAGGAAAAAGCCCATCCATTTTTGCATCTTTGTATCCTGGTACTCTCTTGCTGATTGAAATGGTAAATATGAACGGTCAATCATATCAAATCCTTTCTATGCAGAGGCAAGGGTATTTTTATCAAATTGAATCGTAAAACCTTGAATTCCCCCACCTGTGTAACATTCTTTAAAGCGATTGATTACCTCAGTATAGATTATCACAGATGAGCTTGTTGGCTTAATGCTAAATGTAAATTCCAATGGTAATCGGTTTTCAGATTTAGCATGTACTAGTCGTATCGATATTTCAGTTGTTTTGAGTTTTCTCTGACGAAGTTTTGAAGTTGCTGTTTCAACGATTCCATGTAAAAATCTTTCAAGCATTTCAATATCATTACATCCTTTGCTACGGATTTCTGAAAATTGTACTGTATTTTTTTCTTGTTTCATTTTAATCCCTCCAATCCACCCGCGGAATGACCACCGATAAGTTTACTGCGTTCAATATTTCTGGAACCTTCAGTTAGGACGGTTCCTTTTTGTATGGCTAAAAAACCAAACTGTTCTCTGACAACATCAATAGCTGTCTGAAGTCTATTATCTTTTTCAATTTGTTCTACATCATCAAAGAGTGATAGTAGAGTATAGCTTTCATCTACGAAGCCACTATAAGATACACCAATTTGTCTCACTGCACCAGAGGTGTATTTTTTCGGAATAATACAAGTACATGACTCACCATTGTTTTGGGGAGATTTGCGGGTTCAATTTTATTCTGAGCATTTATAGATTTTTTCATCTCAGTCCTAGAATAGCCAATATGAATAGAAACGACAGTAGTCAATACTAGGGCTACTGTTCCGTTCCACAGTATCATTTAAAAATCATTTTCACACCCTTTCGTCTATTAGTATAGAAGAAAGCTCTCAGCACATGAGGAGAAATCATGAGGGATATTCTCAGTTGAATAAGTAAGAGTATAATCTACATCTCCAAAGTAGGAGTGGCCAGTTCCAGCAGAAAGACCTTCATAGGTTTTATAACTGAATAGATCGACTACTTTGTTGTCGAATTTTTCCTGTTCTTCAAGTAATCCTGAGGAATAGACGACAACTTTAAAATCAAATAAGCTAAAAACGCTCTAAAATCATTAAATTGATATAAAAATGTTTTTTATTGTCAAAATATACAATTAAAAAAATTTCCAGTTTTTTTAAAATCACTATCTCAGATGACAATTTAATCAAAATATGATATAATACAGAAAAAGTAAAAATAACAAAAGTAACTTACAAAAGTAAAAGAAAAAAAGTAAATAGATAGCCACGGCGGATATTCCTTTCATTGTTTAGAAGGAGTTGCTGTGGTTATCGTTGTTGCTGAGCTAATTAATTGCTCTTATTACTTAGATGAAGTTACTTTTGTTATTGAATTAATTCAAATAATAATAACGATCAATGAAAGTACTCATCGATATTCCCTTTATGCAGTTTAGAGCACAAAGGAAAATGGTACTGATTTGATCGTTTTTTTGTGTATTGACATCCTAAAACCCAGTCAGAACCTTCAGTCATATTAAACAAGGAGATAACATGAGATTTGTTGTATATAAACATTCACTAGTTTTAGGTGATAACAACATCGTGACAAAGCAATTTATCGTTCTGAAGCACGATGACGGCAACTTACAATTTACTGATTTTCATCGTTATGTTAAATCTACTTCAAGAATCAAGTCTATTTCAGATGATGGGAATAAACGCTTTTCTTACGTTGTTAAGTTTCTAAATTTTATATTTGGTACTTCTGGACTTAAAAGTATAGATCAACTTACACTTGAAATGGTTAGAGAATTTTTTACGCTTTATGGATTATCTCAGTTACCAGGAGATAGAGAAAAAAGAAAGAAAAGCACCGTTGAAAAATGCGTAAATGCAGTTCTTGACTTCTTAACTCTTTATTTAAGTGAGCGAGAGGGAAAGGCTAAGTTAAAAGCAGAAGAATTGTATTCTACGACAACTTTTACGAATAGTAGAGGACGGGTTATAAAGCGTAAAGAACCAAATTTTGAAATATACGTAAATGATAGCAACACTGAGAAAGCTATTTTTCGTGATATGCCAAATAGTGCTTTTGAGATGTTATTTTCTCACATAGCACACTATCATAAAGATCTACTCATGGTTGTGGCCTTGGGAGCCTTTGTTGGCTTAAGACCATCAGAAGCATGCAATGTAAGACGTGAAGATAGTCCTCTAGGGCCAGGTATTTTGTTTCACCAAAGTGATGGGCAAGTATTTAAGATTGAGATCGATCTACGAAAAGAAATACCTCTCCGAAGCGATTTAAAGCCAACTGGACGGATTAAAAAGGAAAGACTTCAAGCAGTACCTTATATCTTTCTGGAGGTCTTTTTAGACACTTATAATGACTATATGACTTATCTGGAAGGTAAGAAGTATGAGAAGGATTATGGACCTTTAAATCTTAACAGACGAGGAAAAGCATTATCATACGATGTATACTATCAACGATTTCGTAAGATTATTCGCGACGAAATGATCCCAATCTTCTTAAAATCTGATGATGCAGAGGTTGTCTTTTTTGGGCAGCTTTTGCAGGAGCATAATATTTCCCCACATATTTTCAGACACTGGTACACGACACAGTTAGTATTATCTGGGGTTTCTGAAATAAGTGAGCTTATGTCAGCAAGAGGTGATAAATCGCCTGAGAGTGCTTGGGTTTATCTACAAAACAAAGGAGAAATCGCAAAACAATATGGTCAAGTTAATAATGGTGTTTTTGACTATATGAATTGGCGAGCAAATGAACTTTTTGGTGATAAGTTAGAAAGGTAATGTATGACTTATTCAATTAAATCTTTGATCGAAAATCTGTTAAGTGAACTCGGAAAAAACGATATACAGTATAAAGGCAAAATTAGTAAGTTTTTAGTTGATAACAATTGGTTTAATATTGAGATTGATTTGGATAACTATTCTATCTCAGATAAAGATGCTCAATTATTAATAGAAAAAATAACCAATTATCTTCTTGGACCAACTGGTTTAGCAGGAATTCAGCCTATATTTAAACAAAAATTCCCATTAACTTACAAATATTTTCAGCAATACTCAGAAGATAGCAACTTATCTAAGGAAAACATGTTTTATGTTCAAGATTTTCTTGCTTTTTATCTTAAAAGAGATTTATTTCTCTGTAATGATAATGAGATTGAATTGTTGGTTGAAGAAGCAGTATATGCACTTGAAAAGCAAAAAGGCGAAGTTTTTATTGATTTTTTAAAGTGGTTAATGAATAAAATGAGATGTAACTATCACAAAAGATATGAATTTACACCTCGATACACATTAGAACAGGAGACTAACGCTTATGAGTTAGACGAATATTTAGAATTACTGTATTTTCTTTTTAATGACAATTACATTAGAAAAGAAGATATGCTTTATAAAGCAGCAATCTCAAAAGACTACGCAGATACCTGGCTATTTCTAGCACTTCATTTTATATGTGCGCTACGTGGAACAGATTTAGAACAACTTGGACATCCACAACTTCCTAGAACACCGAAAGAAGTTCTAAAATCAGTTAGAAGTGGTAATTGGAGTAGCAGTGAGGCAAGAAGAACTCTTTTAAGTATTACAACTCGTTTAACTTATTTAAATATTACTCCAAACAAAACAAAGCGAACTAAAAATATTAGTCAGATTAAATTTCAGGTCCCTGAGAGTTGTCAGGTATTGATTGGAACGTTGTTGGCTATCTGTGAAGCTCATTATCAGTTGAATAAAGATAATAATGATGAACCTTTAATTCGACAAATAAAAGAATATAAACGAATTAATCGATATATGGGGAAAGAAATTGGAGACTTATTTCTTGAAAGGAATTTTAGTTCTAGATCTGCAAATAAATCCTATCTTCAAACTGTTGCCATGTTAGCAGATGATGTTTTGCAAGAAAAATCTGAGTTAAATATTAAAGGCTATTTTTTAGCCGCATTAGCCCGTAGCCATAAAGGTTCATTCGATGAATTTGCACAAACTACAACAACGTACCTAAAAGATGCCCAACTAAGCCAGCTTAAACCAGAAATGGTTGCGAGAGAACTATTTGAACGAGGTGTTTTATCTATGATTCCATCAATGATCCTGACGATTGTAACTAGAGGAAAGTATAAAGAATTAAGTCCTAGTCAACAGACTCAGATGATTAAACAGTTAGATTTGACACCAAATGAGATTGAAAAAACATTGGCTTTAAGCATTCAGGCAGAAGTGAAATCGCAAAAGGCATTAAAGATTTTGGTAGAAGAAGAAGCAGAGCCTAATCAACTTCTTACTATTTGTCATCGTATAGGAAACGGTGAAGCCTTCTCAAAACAAGGTGAAAGCATGTGTCTTTTATCTGCGCTTGGAAAGATTTGTCCATATGACGATAGGCAACATTGCATCGGTTGTCATTATGAATTACAAACGAAATCTACTTTATTGTTATTAGTAGGAGAATTCAATCGTTTGAACAAACAATACTCTAGAGTTCGAACTGATTTAGAAAAAGGTAAAATTCGGAGTATTTTAGAAGAACAAATAAAACCTTGTTTAACTGAAATGTTGCAAGCTTTATGCGAGCAATATGGGGATGACGTGTTGCATGATTACGAAGAAATAATAAAGGAGTTAATAAATTGAACAATCAAACTAAACTTTTTAAAACTGAAAATTATTTTGAACCATTTAACTGTGATTGTGTTCTGCGAGCAAAAGAAGTTTTCGATGATTATTTTGAAAAAGGAATTATTCTAAGTTACGATTTTGATCATAAGAAATGGGAAACTACAAATGAATATGCCAATATTAGCCTGTTTTTTAACATTCCTGAGTTTCAATATAGGAGATTTTATCAATCAATTTTTCAGTTGCCTTATAAGGAATTTATCGATTACTTAAAAAGTTTTATTGTTTTCTCAATGAAACAACATGTTTTAGAAACTTTGCAGCTATTTCTAAGAGATATTAAACGTATTATCAAAAATACAACCAAAGATACGTTTTTAGATTTAGAAAATATCTCTGTAATATTTCCTGGTTTATGTATTGACTTTTTCTCAAATCTTCCCTGTTCAGATGATATTCAACTAAGTCAACTATTGGAGCAATTGGATAATAAATTAACTCTCAACCTTCAAAAAAGGCAGAAGTCAAAACAGCAAAGACAATTAGCGCAATTTCAATCCTATTTTACTTTTAATGACATTTTAAATGATTATTGGTCTCAAACATTATCTAAGAAAGAACGTCTATTTTATTATCCATTGTATCTCTGGTGGCAGATTACAGCGATTTTACCCTTAAGGCCAAGAGAATTTCTTTTAATTCAAAGAAACTGTTTGACCAAGAAAGATGGAAAATATTTTCTTACATTAAGGAGAAATATAATCAAAGGAAGTGATCGACTTGTTGAACATAAAATTTCTGAAGATTATATTTTGAATACTTATGAAATTACTAATTCATTAGCTTCTGAAATAAAGACTTATCTCAAACTTACGGAAAATGATCGTTCTACTAAATTAGATACATTATTTGTGACTGATCCCCATTATAATCGTTGGGGTCGTCGAACAGGTGTTAATAACCGATTTTTAACTTACACTAATCTCAATACTATTTTGAGGTATTTTTTTAATGAGATCATTTCTCAAAAATACGGTTATCAAGTTAATTATTTTAGTTTTCCAGCTAGATTAGATGAAAACGAGATTAATTTGATTCATATTGGTGATACGAGACATATTGCAATGATCAATTTAATTGCAGAAGGGGCTAGTCCTGTTACAGCTATGCTTTTAGCTGGTCATGAAAGTGTGACAACTTCATCTCACTATTTTTCAAATTTAAGCCAATTTATTGAATGTCGTAGTTATCAAATGTATCGTAAACTAACGAGTAAAAACACGAATTACGCCATAAGTAAGAGGCAGCCATTTTATACAGCAAAAGGACAATACATCACTTTAGAAAATAAAGGACGGTGTTACTCACCCCGCTTTGCGAAAGGTGATTATTCAGATTGTCTGAAAGTTATTAGTGAGCATGCAGAACTAGGTGCTTGTACGAGCTGTCCTTTTTACCGTAAAGCAGGTAAAGATTATTTTTCAATGGATAAAACATTTAAAAAGTCAGTTGATGAAAAAGCTATGGTTGTAAATGAAGCGATTAGAAAAGTTAGACAAGGGAAGTGTCATATTGAAGATATTGGAGAAGCTTTGTTGAAATTAAAAACAGTTAGCAATACCTATCAAGATTACTTAAATGCTAAACAACTTTCTTTAGAGGAGAACAAGTCTAATGGCTAGAAAGAAATCAATTTCTGATGATGAATTGATTCATTTGTTTGAACAGTATTTAATTTCCCAGTGTTCCTGTGATTTAAGCTTGGTAAAAATTCCTCGGTTCGGTGACTATGTGAGGAATCATGGCTATCAAAATGTTGCGGATACAACCATTAGACGTAATAAAAGATTCAGGGATTTTTTAAAAGAAAGTGAAATTAAATATCAAGATGAAAATTATGAGACTGTGATTACTTACAAAACCATAGATCCTGACAATTTTATGGCAAAAAATCGTACTCCAGGTGCTATGAAAAGAGCATTGGTGGAAATTAGCCAATACTATAAGAAAATAGCAAACATTGCGGCTAGCTATAAACAAGAAGCAGATAAATTACGTGCTTTAAATTCTGAACTACAGTCAACTAATGAAGATTTAAAACAGAAGCTACAAAGAGAAAATGAGTTAAGTGATGAGAATCAAAAACTATTACAAATAATCAAAACAAGTGTCTATCCAGAAATTGCGAATGAGCTTTTAAAAGAAGAAGGATTGTTAAAATATTCTCAAAAGGTTATCAGTGAGGATTTCCTAGCAGAGAATATCATTACCGCTGATTCAGAAATAGATTTTCATTCTGGTGGTCTTATTGAACAAGAAAACCCTCAAAAATCAACTAAAGTGGTTTCTATTAAAAACTTACTGGACAGCAAAACTAATTATAAATGAGGAAAGAAATGAACAAGAAAGTTAAAGATAATCCAGCTATTTACATGTACTGGGATCAAAAACGAAATGTTCTTGACCCAAAAAAATTTTCGTCAAATAGTTTAAAATATGCCTATTGGTCTTGCCCTTATTGTCAACACCATTGGGAAGCGAAAATCATTGATGTGCAGCTTGACAGTTATGAATATCTTAGGTGTTGCCCCCATTGTGGATTAGGTGAACGTTCCATTGATGAAAATGAGAGTGTTCTTCAGGTTTATCCTGATTTCAGAAATTATATAAACTACAGCGTTGAGCAGGATGAAGAATTAGATGAGAAACTTCTTACCTTGCCGTTCAATAGTAAAAAAAAATTCAATTTTAAATGTCCGACGTGTCAATTAAGTTGGAAAGATTCTGCGACAAATAAGAGGTTATTTCAACTAACAAGTGGGGATTTATTTCATTTTGGCTGCAATGAAACTACCTATCATTGCGATTACAAATCAGTTTATCCAAATTTAGCTAAAATCTATAGCGATCATTTAAACAAATTTAAATTTAACGAACTGAAGCTGAGTTACAATATAACAGTACCTATCCATTGGGAATGTGATAAGTGCCATTGCAAATTTGAATTATCTTTTGATAGATTATTGAACCGAATTAAAAGAGGTGGTCATTACTGTTTGGAGTGTCATTCTTCATTTGAAGAGTTGTTAGATAAAGATTACGAGGTTTCTCCTCTATCTTTTTTAAATTCTTCCATGCTCAAGGAGTGGTCTGAAAGGAACAATATTACACCTAATCAAGTTGATGCATTGTCTAATGTTCATGTGTTATGGGAATGTACGAACTGTCACGGAGAGTATTCATGCTCACCATTTGAAAAAACAGATAGATCTTGTCCATTTTGTTCAAATAGAGAAAAACTTCAAGACTTTAATACACTAAATGAAACACATCCCTATTTGAAGGAATTTTGGGACCTCAGTAATGAAAGGGATTTTTCCGAATATTGGTTTAAGTCGAAGAATGTAGTTAGTTGGGTTTGCCCTTGTTGTAAAATCAACTTTCAATGTAGCCCAGCCGAAATGATCAGTCGAACCGATTTAGAAAATCAAAACTTTCAAACATGTCCTAATCAATGTGACTGGAGGACTGAGATATTTAAAAATAATATTTTCCTTAAAGAACCAAAACTCATCAAAGAATGGAGCGCTAAAAATAAAATTCCTATTCATTTAGCTCAGACAACGATTGAGACCAAAAAATATTGGTGGGATTGTTCAAAGTGTCATGGGACATATTTATGTTCTATCCCAATTCGAAGAGAAGTTTCTCAGTGTTGTCCTTACTGTAACAACGATAAGCCTCTGAAGGGGTATAACACATTTGATTATTTGTACCCTGAACTAGCAACATTGTGGGCACCAAATAATAAAGTCTCTATAGATAGTTTTGTTCCATTATTAACTGAAAAAAGGTTTTATTTATGGCGCTGTAAAGAATGTAACTTCGAATTTCATGAGCGCTTCAGCATTATACTAAATAAGTATTTAAGTTCCGAGACAAAAGATCTTAAAGAAATGTGTCCATTTTGTGCAGAATTAAAAGAAAGACAAGATAATATCTCTTTTGAAGATTTAATGAATGAGTGGGACTACCTTAATAATCTTATTCTAGGAGATCCAGAAAGAATCACAAATAGTACGAAATTAAGATTTTGGTGGATTTGTAAGAACAATCCAGAGCATCGTTATAGAATGGCTATCGTAGATAAGATTGCAAATATAAAACGATCTATCGAGCCATGCATGTTTTGTAAAGGGCGTAGACGAAAAAGAGAACATTTTGTCCCTTATAAGAAAATTTAAAAACAGGTTCAAATTTGAACTTGTTTTTTTATCATAGATTTTTATAAAGTACATTATTTTAAAAGATTGTATTTTTAGTTTTCAAGTAGATAATGTACAGTATTTAAGTATGCGAAAGATTTAGTTTTCGCAGGAATAAAGTACATTTTTTGCTCAAAAAAAAATTTTTGTTAAGAAAGATCTCCCCTATAACATCTTTCCGAAAAACTATAATTTTCTTGAAAAATATATCTGGCTATGCTATACTACTAGTATAGAAATATTTGGAGAAAAACATGAAACGCGAGATCTTATTAGAACGTATTGATAAACTCAAACAAGTCATGCCCTGGTATGTTCTGGAATACTACCAATCGAAACTGGCTGTTCCCTATAGTTTTACGACCTTGTACGAATATTTAAAGGAATACGATCGATTTTTCAGCTGGGTTTTAGAATCTGGTATATCGAATGCTGACACCATGGCAAATATACCTTTAGATGTACTTGAGAATATGACAAAGAAAGACATGGAATCTTTTATTCTTTACTTACGTGAACGTCCTTTACTCAATGCTAATACGACAAAGAATGGTGTCTCCCAAACAACCATCAACCGGACTTTATCAGCACTTTCTAGTCTTTATAAGTATTTGACTGAAGAGGTTGAAAATGAGCAAGGAGAACCTTATTTCTACCGCAATGTTATGAAGAAAGTTGCTATCAAGAAAAAGAAAGAAACCTTGGCGGCTCGAGCTGAAAATATCAAACAAAAGCTCTTTTTAGGCGATGAAACAGAGGGATTTTTGAATTATATCGATGAAGAATACCCCAAAACTCTCTCAAATCGCGCCCTATCCTCTTTTAATAAGAATAAAGAGCGAGATTTAGCCATCATTGCACTGCTTCTTGCCTCTGGTGTCCGTCTCTCTGAGGCGGTTAACCTGGACCTTCGTGATCTCAACCTCAAGATGATGGTGATTGACGTCACTCGAAAAGGTGGAAAACGAGACTCGGTCAATGTTGCTGCCTTTGCTAAACCTTATTTAGAGCAATATCTTACTATTCGAGACAAACGTTACAAGACAGAAAAGACTGATACAGCCCTATTTCTGACCTTGTATCGAGGTGTTCCAAATCGAATTGATGCTTCTAGCGTGGAAAAGATGGTGGCCAAGTATTCAGAGGACTTCAAAGTCCGAGTGACACCCCACAAACTACGCCACACACTTGCAACGCGTCTATATGATGCAACCAAATCACAGGTTTTGGTCAGTCACCAGCTGGGACATGCAAGCACACAAGTTACCGATTTGTATACCCATATCGTTAATGATGAGCAAAAGAATGCCTTGGATAGTTTATAACATAATATAAATTATGTAACAATTGAAAAAGAAGTTGGTAAAGTCCAACTTCTTTTTTCTTTATTCAACAACTGCTTCAGCAATTTCTTCAGCAGTAATTCCTGCGAAGTAACGGCCTAAATTAATCGTTTGAAGGGCTTTAAGGACATCTTCACGTTCATATTTAACGCCACGAAGAACATCTTCTACAGCTGCTACGTCTTCAATACCGAAGAAGTCACCGTAAATCTTAATATCTTTAATTTTTGATTCAATGACATTCGCAAAGATTTCAACCTTACCACTTGGGAATTTAGTACCACGACGAACGTTATATTCAGGTGATTTCCCATAGTTCCAGTCCCAAGTTCCAAACTTAGTATCTTTGATACGATTGATTTCAGCCAATTCTTCATCTGAGAATACATACTCTGTCATCTCTGGGTATTCTTTTTTCATGTATTCCAAGAGTAGATCACGGAATTCTTCAACGGTAATTTTTTCTGGCAATTCATCAATGATGTTGGTCACACGAGCACGAACGGATTTAACTCCTTTAGACTCGAACTTGTCTTTAGAAACTTTGAGTGCATTAGCAAGGACTGACAAATCAACATCAAAGAGAAGACAACCATGGTGCATGATTCGGCCATTGATATAGGCTTGGGCATTTCCACAGAATTTCTTACCGTCGATTTCCAAGTCGTTACGGCCTGTAAATTCAGCTTTAACACCAAGTTCAGCCAAGGTATTGATAACTGGAGTAGAGAAGCTCTTAAAGTCAAAGGCCTTGTTTTCATCTTCTTTTGAGATGATCGTATAGTTAAGGTTATTCAAATCATGGTAAACAGCCCCACCACCACTGATACGGCGCACTACTTCAATTCCATTTTCTCGAACATAGTCACGGTTAATTTCTTCGATAGTATTTTGGTGACGTCCTACAATAATAGATGGTTTGTTAATCCAAAGAAGGAAGATTTGATCCTCGTCCAAAAGGTGTTTAAAAGCATATTCCTCTAAAGCAATATTAAAGGCAGTGTCATTTGAATGATTGATAATGTATTTCATAAGTTACCTTCTAATACGATAGAGACTGGAAAATAATTCCAGTCTAGTCTATCTATTTTTATTTTTTCTTAGGTGAATGGATGGCCATTCCAAGAACATCAGCAAATGCTTCGTACATAACTTCAGAGTATGTTGGGTGTCCGTGGATTGTCTTAAGCATTTCTTCAACAGTGATTTCCATTTCGATGATACTTGACGCTTCGTTGATCAACTCTGCAGCAGCAGGACCAATGATATGAACACCAAGGATTTCACCATATTTCTTGTCTGCAATGACTTTAACAAATCCTTGAGCAGCATCTGATGCAATTGCACGTCCGTTTGCAGCAAAGTTAAATTTACCAATTTGAACATCGTATTTTTCACGAGCTTGTTCTTCAGTCAAACCAACAGCTGCTACCTCAGGAAGTGTATAAATAGCTGCAGGAGTCAAGTTCAATTTGGCAACAGCGTGGTTTCCTTTAAGCGCATTTTCAGCCGCAACTTCACCCATACGGAAGGCAGCGTGAGCCAACATCTTAGTACCGTTGATATCACCTGGTGCGTAGATACCTGGAACAGAAGTTTCCATGTATTCGTTAACTTTGATACGACCACGTTCTAATTCAAACTCGACTTCACCGATACCTTCAAGATCTGGGACACGACCGATTGAAAGAAGGGCTTTATTTGCGATGATATCATCTTTTCCTTCAACCTTGATACGGAGTTTGCCATCTTCTTCAATGATTTCTTGAAGTTTAGTACCAGTCAAGATAGTCATACCTTTACGTTCAAGGATTAAACGAAGGTTCTTAGATACTTCAGCATCCATAGCTGGAACAATACGATCCATCATTTCGATAACAGTAACTTTTGAACCGAACGTCATGAAGGCTTGACCGAGTTCGATACCAACGACACCACCACCGATGATAACGAGGCTTTCAGGAACTTCGTTCATTTCAAGGATATCATCACTAGTCATGACAAGTGATGATTCCATACCGGGAACATTAATCTTACTTACTTTAGAACCACCAGCAAGGATGATTTTCTTGGTTTCAAGCAATTCAGAACCATTTACCAAGACATTCTTATCTTTAGTAATAGTACCGATACCCTTATGAACATCAACTCCATAGCTACGAAGGAGTCCTGCAACCCCACCAACAAGAGTATTAACAACTTTAGATTTTGTTTCTAAAAGTTTGTCCATGTCAACAGTGAAGTTAGGATTTTCAATCACAATACCACGATTTGCAGCGTGACCGATATTTTCGATAATTTCAGCGTTGTGAAGGTAAGTCTTAGTTGGAATACATCCGCGGTTCAAGCAAGTACCACCAAGTTCAGATTTCTCAACAAGAGCAACCTTACCACCTAATTGTGCGGCTTTAATAGCAGATACATAACCAGCAGGTCCACCACCGATAACAACGATGTCGTAAGCATCATCGCCCTTACCATCATCGTTTGAGGCACTTACTGCAGGTGCTGGACTAGCTTCTGGTGCAGCTGCTCCAGCTGTTGGGATATTTTCCCCTTCTTCACCAAGATAACCGATAACTTCAGTAACAGGGACAGTCTCTCCGTCACCTTTTAGGATAGCGATCAAATAACCGTCTTCTTCTGCTTCCAATTCCATGCTGACTTTGTCAGTCATGATTTCCAAAAGGATTTCTCCTTCTTTTACAAATTCTCCGACTTTTTTATTCCATTGGACGATTTGTCCTTCTGTCATATCCACGCCGGCTTTTGGCATAATTACTTCTAAGGCCATATCTTACTTCCTCTATCTATATTTCTAAAACAAATATTTTAAACCAACATTGAGATTGGGTTTTCAATTAAAGCTTTCAAGTCTTTCATAAACTTAGCACCAGCCATACCATCTACGACACGGTGGTCAATTGTCAATCCAAGACTCATAATTGGGCGAATTACAATTTCTCCATTTACAACAACAGGTTTTTCGACTGTTGAACTAACTCCGAGGATTGCTGAATTTGGTTGGTTGATGATAGGACCAAATGATTGAACACCAAACATTCCCAAGTTACTGATGGTGAAGGTTGAGTTTTGCAATTCACTAGGTGCTAGTTTACCATCTAAGGTACGTCCAATGACGTCTTTAAATGCAACTACCAACTCAGACAAGCTCATTTTTTCTGCATTATAGACAACTGGTGTCATCAATCCATTATCCATACCAACTGCCATCGCAAGGTTGACATAATTGTGAGTGATGATTGTCTTACCATCTTCAGTCAACGAAGCATTGATATATGGATGTTTCATCAGTGTCTTAACAACCGCAAGTGAAAGCAGATCTGTAACAGTGATTTTCTTACCAGTTGCTTCCATGATTGGTTCAAGGACCTTCTTACGAAGGGCAAGCAATTCAGACATATCTACATCATAGTTAAGCGTGAAGGTTGGTGCAGTCAAGTAAGAATCAACCATACGTTGAGCAATAACCTTACGCATAGGAGTCATCGGAATACGCTCGATTTCTCCATAAGGTGTCACGTTGTCTGGAACTTCTTCGACTTTCTCAATTTGAGCAGGTGATTTAATCGTATCGTTTTCGATATTTTCAGGAAGGAAGGCTAAAACGTCCTTCTTCATGATTTTACCACGGTGACCAGTTCCTTGGATTTCTTGCCAAGCAATATTATGCTCTAGTGCAATTCGTTTTGCGAGTGGTGAAATGCGAACCACGTTAGTGTCTTTATATGTTTCCACGTCTTCTTTGTGGACACGACCGTTTGCGCCTGAGCCAGAAATGTCGTAGAGATTTATCCCTAAATCATCTGCTAATTTTCTAGCTGCAGGAGTCGCTCTTAGCTTATCATCAGCCATGACCTCTCCTATTCTATTTATGATGCAAAGGGCGTTTAAAAGCGACCGAAAAATAGGAAATCAACGCAGACTTCGATGAAGTCAAGGAGATTTATCTTTTTTCCGAGCTTTTAGCCCGTGCTCTAATCTAAGATACTAAGGACGCAGAGAACTTTGCATCAATAGTTACAAAGCTTCTTCGTCTGAATTAATACAAGTTACATAATTTATGTTATGTATTATTGTTTGTTGTGAGTTTTACGGATTGCATCTTTGATGCTTTCAACTGTCGGAATCATTGCATTTTCAAGATTTTGTGCATAAGGCATTGGTACATCCTCACCTGCACAACGGCGAATTGGCGCATCCAAGTAGTCAAATGCTTCAGATTCTGAGATAATAGCTGAAATTTCACCGATAAAACCACTAGTCTTGTGGGCATCGTTGACAAGAACTACTTTTCCAGTCTTCTTAACTGAATTAATGATGATGTCTTTATCAAGTGGAATCAAAGTACGTGGGTCAACTACCTCTACTGAAATCCCTTCTTCAGCCAATTCTTCAGCTGCTTGCATAACACGACGAAGCATTTTACCGTATGTTACTACTGTTACATCAGTTCCTTCGCGTTTGATTTCTCCGACACCAAGTGGGATAGTATAGTCTGGATCAACAGGAACTTCACCTTTTTGGTTAAATTCTGATTTATATTCAAGAATGATAACAGGGTTGTTGTCACGGATAGAAGACTTAAGAAGTCCCTTCATATCAGCTGGTGTACCTGGAGCTACAACCTTCAATCCTGGGATATGAGTAAACCAAGATTCCAATGATTGTGAGTGTTGTGCTGCAGAACCTACTCCGTTACCAGCTGCACAGCGGATTGTCATTGGGACTTGACCTTTACCACCAAACATATAACGAGTTTTAGCGGCTTGGTTAACGATAGCATCCATGGCAATTACAGAAAAGTCCATGAAAGTCATATCAACGATTGGACGAAGTCCTGTCATAGCAGCACCTGCTGCTGCACCAGAAATTGCAGCTTCAGAGATTGGACAGTCACGAACACGTTCTGGACCAAATTCTTCAAGCATACCTACTGAAGTACCGAAGTCTCCACCGAAAACTCCGACATCTTCACCCATCAAGAGTACATTTTCATCGCGACGCATTTCCTCAGACATTGCAAGGATAATGGTATCGCGGAAAGACATTAATTTAGTTTCCATATTTTCTCTACTTCTCCTTAGTCTGCGTAAATATCTTCAAATGCTGATTCAAGCGGAGGGAATGGACTCTCTTCAGCAAATTTAACAGATGCCTCCACTGCTTCCTTAACTTGTGCTTGAATTTCTTCAAGTTCTTCTGCACTAGCAATCTTATTTTCAACAAGGTACTTGCGAAGATTTTCGATTGGGTCTTTTTGTTTCCACTCTTCTACTTCTTCACGTGTACGATATTTACCTGGGTCTGAAGATGAGTGACCAAGCCAACGGTAGGTTACACTCTCAATCAAGACTGGACCTTTACCAGAGCGAACATGGTCCACTGCCTTTTTAAATCCTTCGTAGACATCGATTACATTGTTACCATCTTCGATAAACATACCAGGAATACCGTAAGCTGCGCTACGTTCATGGATATGTTGAACATTGGTCATTTTCTTAATATCTGCTGAAATTCCGTAACCATTATTGATACAGTAGAAAATAACTGGAAGATTCCAGATTGATGCCATATTCACAGCTTCGTGGAAGACACCTTCGTTTGTTGCACCGTCACCAAAGAAGCAGACAACGATTTTACCAGTGTTTTTCATTTGTTGAGTAAGTGCAGCACCTACTGCGATTCCCATACCACCACCTACAATACCGTTGGCACCAAGGTTACCTGCATCAAGGTCAGCGATATGCATAGACCCGCCTTTACCTTTACAAGTCCCTGTATACTTACCTAGGATTTCAGCCATCATACCATTAAGGTCAATACCTTTAGCGATGGCTTGACCGTGACCACGGTGATTTGAAGTGATCAGATCATCTTCGTTTAGAGCTAACATAGCCCCGACGTTAGCAGCTTCCTCACCAACAGAAAAGTGCGTCATTCCTGGCACTTTTCCTTTTTTTACTAATTGAGCAATTTTTAAGTCCATACGACGAATTTCTTCCATCTTACGGAACATCTCAAGCAAAAGATTTTTATCTAAAGTTGACATAATCTTGCCTTTCTAAGTTTAAATTCTTATAGTTCTATTTTACTTTATAGGTTAATTAGTGTCAAAAAATATGCTTGCAATTTTTCACAATATAAAAAAAGAAAAGTCAGTAAAATCAAGACTTTTCTTTATATAAAATACAAATTTCACAAGCTGTTTTTTCATCATTTTTCAACAAATTATTTGAATCTTTTCATAATAACTTGTAAACGCCACTGATAAAGAATTCCACTTACCATTAAACTAATGATAAGAGCAATCCAATAGGAGTACGCACCTAAACTAGTTGAATAATCAAGATATAAGCCAAGCGGAATCCCAACACCCCAGTATCCGAGAAGACCAAGACAAAAAGGAACAATCGTATCTTTGTAACCTCTTAAAATACCTTGTAAAGGTGCCGCAAAGGTATCAGCTAACTGGAAGAACAAGCTATAGGTCATAAAAGATGCTGTCAGTTGGATAAATTCTGAATCTTGACCATATAGTCTGGCTACATTTTCACGATAAATGTAGAGAAAACTAAGTGTTAAAACCGCAAACACCAAAGCTGTTAAACGACCAATATGGATATACTGTTTAGCATCGTCTAACCGTTTAGCTCCAACCTCATAAGAAATCACAATGGCCATGGCAGTTGAAATACTCATAGGAAAAGCATACATCAGATTTGAAAAGTTCATAGCTGACTGATGACTGGCAATAATAAGTGATGAGAATTTCGCCATAATCAAACCAACAACTGAAAAAATGGCTACTTCAGCAAATACCGTCCCACCAATTGGTAGACCAAGATAAATAGCTTCCTTGATTTTTTTGATTTGTAGAGGCATAGGTTTTTGGAGTTGATATTCCTTGAGCTTTTTATGCTTTAACAAGACCAAAGTTGAAATCAGCAACAATGCCCAGTACGCAAGGGAAGTCCCCAGACCTGCTCCTGCACCTCCTAACTCAGGAAAACCAAAAGCTCCATATATTAGTAAATAGTTAAATCCACTATTAAAGGAAGTAAAAGAAGCATGAGATACATAGACAATTTTGTCAGTCCTAGCGTATCAAGTAGCGATCGAATAACACTAAAAAGCAAGAGTGGAATAATACCGATGGCTAGGAGCCACAGATAACGTATGGCAACACTGGATACAGCCACTTCCAGCCCCATGAATTGTAAGACAATTGGTGCTAAAAAGAAAACCAAGCCAAAAAGTACGATAGATAAGGCTAAAGCCAAATAAAGAAATTGATAAAAATCCGAAGAAACTTCTGTCTTTTTTCCTTGTCCCAAATGGTGACCAATAATAGGGACCAAGGCTGAGACAATCCCTGTCAGGAAGGTAAAGAAAGGATTCCACAAACTAGTTGCAATTGAAACACCCGCTAAATCCAGTGTATTATATTGCCCTGTCATCGTGGTATCTACAAAAGATGCGGAAAAATTAGCGAATTGATAAATTAAAATAGGAAAGAAAATTTTTAAAAATAAGATGATTTTATCTTTAATAGTTTCTGTTGTATGCATACCTACTCTTTCTACTCCTTTTCATCCAAGCCAAAAAGCTTTAAGCCGTATTTTCTCAAGCTCAAGGGTGGATTACTAACTTTTGATGTCGTGTGCCAACAATTACATGAGGCGCAATAATAGCTTCTAACCAAACCACCATTATCATAGTCTACGGCGTGATCAGCTTTTTCCTTGGTTTCATACTGAATTTTAGCACGGTTAGCGGCTGGACAATATACTCCATGACAAGCATTTCGTTTACGATTTCTAAGTTTACGAAAATAATTCATCCTCAAGCTCCTAATCTGCTTGATAAACGATTTGTCCCTTACAGATAGTATATTTGACCTGCCCTTTTAATTGTTCACCAATGAATGGTGAATTCGCTGCTTTAGAAGCAAAATGACTATCCACGATTCGGTCCGCTTTATCATCAAAAATTGTAATATCAGCTGGTCCGTTTTCTGATAGATAACCTGCTTCAAAGTTATAAAGTTTAGCTGGGTTGTAGGACATTTTTTCTAATAATTCCATCAAACTCAGCTCACCAGCTTCAACTAAGTAAGTTAAACCTAGTGACAAAGAAGTTTCCAAACCTGTCATACCTGATGGCGCTTTGGTAATATCCTCAACATTTTTCTCGTCAGCATGGTGAGGCGCGTGGTCAGTAGCAATGACAGAAATGACTCCAGATTTTAAACCTTCAATAACTGCACGTCGGTCAGATTCCAGACGAAGAGGTGGATTCATCTTTGCGTTACTTCCTTTAGTCAAGAGAAGAGCTTCAGTCTTCGAAAAATGCTGTGGAGCTACTTCTGCAGTTACGTTAGCTCCCAAATTTTGAGCAAACTCCACAACCTTGACACTTTCTTCCTTAGACAAATGCTGAATATGAACATGAGCCTTGGTTGCATAGGCAATCATGACATCACGAGCAATCATAGCGTACTCTGCAACTCCTGTTGCACCGCAGATATGAAAATGCTCTTTAGCGATATTCTCGTTAAAACCAAGCGTACCATTTAAACCAGGATCTTCTTCGTGCAAGCTGATAAAGGTGTTGAGTTTTTTAGCTTTTTCCATAGCTTCCTTGACAACTTTACTACTTTCAAGAGGAATTCCGTCATCAGAAAAACCAACAGCACCAGCTTCTAAAAGAGCTTTAAAATCAGTTAGGTCTTGTCCATTAAAGTTTTTGGTAATCGTTGCGACAGACTTAACGTTAATTTTTTCCTTGGCCGCTGATTGAAGAACTTCCTGCAAAGTCTCAACATCTGAGATAGTTGGATTGGTATTAGCCATCATAACGACAGTTGTAAAACCACCTGCTGCGGCTGCTAAAGCACCTGTATGAATGTCTTCTTTATGTGTTTGACCTGGTTCACGAAAATGAACATGGATATCTACCAATCCAGGCGCAACTACAAGACCAGTAGCATCTATTACTTGAGCACCTTCTTCCTGGATTTCAGGAGCAATTTGAACAATTTTCCCTTCATCAACCAAAACATCACAAATTTGATCCAAACCAGACTTTGGATCCATCACACGGCCGTTTTTGATTACTAACATAACTTTACTCCTTTATTCGTAGAAATCAACTTGAGTGTCCAATAATTTATCACCATCATAGACAAACTTAGCTGAAAAGAAGGGCTTATCTTCTAAAAGCCACTCGACAAAGGTATGGTCCCCTTCCCAAGTCGGTTTACTCAAAACCTCATCGTAAGGAACCCATTCTAAGGTCCCTTCGTTACAGTCAATCAATTCACCCTCAAATTCAGTCACCTTAAATACATAGGTGTACCAGTCTAAATCTGGTGTGAATTCAGGAAAAGTGATAACTCCCTTTAAAACCGGCTTAGCCTTCAACCCTGTTTCTTCTAATATCTCACGTGCAGCACATTCTTGTGGAGTTTCCCCGCGTTCTAACTTACCACCTACACCGATCCATTTTCCTTCATGAACATCATTAGGCTTTTTATTGCGATGAAGCATGAGCAATTCTTTTCCATTATCAATGTAGCAAATTGTCGCTAACTGAGGCATTTTCTCTCCTTATCTAAGCCAATCGATTGGCTCTTGTCCTGTCTCTTTTAAGAATGCATTGGCCTTGGAAAAAGGCTTGGAGCCCCAAAATCCTCTGTAAACAGAAAGAGGACTTGGATGGGCTGACTCGATAATCAAGTGTTGAGGATTGGTAACTAAAGCCTTCTTCTTACGTGCATAGGCTCCCCAGAGTACAAAAACTACGGGTTTATCTAGGTTATTGACAACCTTGATCACAGCATCTGTAAATGGTTCCCATATCTGACCAGCATGACCATTTGCCTGTCCAGCAGGGACTGTCAAGCAAGCATTGAGAAGCAAGACTCCCTGCTCGGCCCAAGAGGTCAAGTCATGAGATGGTTTTACCCCAATATCATCCGCAAGCTCTTTTAAAATATTTTGTAAAGAAGGAGGTGCTGGAATAGAATCTGGAACTGAAAAACTCAAGCCCTGAGCTTGACCAGGCCCATGATAGGGATCTTGGCCTAGAATTACCACTTTAACCTCTTCCAGAGGAGTCGACAAAAGAGCCTGAAAAACCTTTTCCTTGGGCGGATAAACAGTTCCTTGAGCATAAACCTGCTCCATAAAGTGATTGATTTTCCCAAAATAACCCTCAGGTAATTGCTCTTTAATCAAAGCATGCCAGGATGAGTGTTCCATTGCTTTCTCCTTCGTTTATACTGCCTCTATTATAGCAAAAAGTGGCTATCTAAACCACTTTTAAAAGTATCTATTAAGATTTGAGAAGTTTTAGAAAGAATTTATACTAAAGAGCCTTTATTCAACTCCATTTCTCATATTAGAAAGGATAAATTCTTTGTCAATTTCATCAATAATCAATTCTGTTCGAGTATTAAGTTTTTCATCAAATCTTTTATTCAATTCCTTTACAACGCTTATCTTAAACTCATCACTTGATTTTTGTTTATAGTAATCAAATCCTCCAGAAGCCGCACTACAGCAACTCCCCCAATCTGAAAGATATCCTATTATTTCAAAAACACTATCATTGTATTTTTCAAATTTTTTAGTTGCAGAACTTTTTAGATAGCCTGAAATACAATTTACAAAAGAGTAGTAATACTTAGAGTCACGAAATGAATTGAATTCTACACTATGAAAACTTGGATCGAGAATTCGTGCTAATCGCACATCTTTCATGGTGGGTTTTGTGGTCATTTTAATATCAGTCTGCAGATAAGCATAATAGGTTTCCTTATCAAAGAAAGCTCCATCTACCGCTATCAAAGCACCATACATACCATCTTCATACTGAAACACCATCACAGCACCGTTCCTATATTTGCTTTCTACAGGAACAGGCGGAGCAATTCTCTTTTTGGGCTTTTCTTTTTTTACACTTATCTTTTCTAAAAACTTTTCTAGAATTTCAGCTCTTTGTTCTAAAAATTCACTATCAGCACCTAATTCTTGGGCTAGTTCTAAATCTTCTTTGTTAAGAATGATTTCTCTAATTTCAAGCAAGAATTCGTCATCTAATTGCCCAACTTCCCATAAACAGTGTGCTAAGGCGAACAAGACATCATACATATCGTCATCATATAAATCTGATGTCAGGTCATTTTTGATTGTATTTGCATCTTCTCCTTGATTGTATCTCTCGAAGAATTCTCCTTTAATATCTAAGGAAGTGTCATTTCCAAAAATTGTTGCATCCCATGTTCCCATAATTTATAGACTCCAATCTAATTTTTAACAGTTTTAAATATTTTGTTAGGTTTTGCAAAGAATCTATACAAAAGAGCATTTATTCAATACCCTGTGAAGTATTACAAAGTATAAAATCTTTGCCAATTTCATAGAAAATCATTTGAGTTCGATTATTTAGATTTTCATTAAACTATTTATTCAATTTCTTTGTGACACAGCTCTTAAATTCATCAGTTAATTTTTGTCGATAATACGAAAATCTTACAAAAGCTTCGCCATAACAGCTTCACCAATCAGAAAGATAGCTAAGCATTTCAAAAACTATCATATAATCTTAAAAGTCTTTTCCTTGCATAATTTTCTATATCATCAGTAATAAACTAGATTACTAGAATTATACTTAATTAAATCTTTTAGATTAAACTTTTATTTTTAAAACTTTCTAAATAAACTATTTAACAATCAGATAATGGGCGTCTTTTATCTTATATTTTTCTAGATTGATAATGGTTTGTTTCTTATCAACAATATCATATTTAACCAGAGAATCATTGAATAAAAAATAATAGATGTTATCTTTAAATGTAAAATATGGTGCAATATATTGCTCTGTACTAAAGCCGTCCAGATGAATAATATCTTCTTCTAAATTGTCTAGATTGACAGTAGTAAAGGAAAATTCGCCATTATACAATCCCTCATTCTCTATAATCAATTGATTATTTTTAGCATCATAGTGAATATTAGTTGGATACTTATCTGGAATATCGATATAATTCTTGTTTTGACTCTTTAAATCAAAAACCAATAATTTATTTCCTGACTTATATTCCCCATTAGAATTACGTCCATCAAGTGCTTCCACAATATACAAGACATCATCTACATTAACCATTCTCATATATGCTGATGTTTCGTTTAGATTATATGTTTCGACGATGTTGAATTCTTTATCCATTTTCCAAATTTCAGCATTAGGAACTTGAGTTGATAAATCCGATAAATCCAATGTGGTTACAAGTAAGTATAAATAATTATCTATAATAACAAACTGTTGACTAGCATTTAGTTGTCCATCATTTTTCATGGTAACATTAGTGACAACTTCTAAATTGTTATCATATTTATAAAATTCAATTCTATCTGTAAAGACAGCAGTTGCATATAAATAATCCCCGTCTGTTATGGATGCGTATGCATCATTTCCTTCTGCTAATTTAAATGTTTCACTTAAATTTTCCTTATTAATTTTAGATACATATCTTTTTAAAGCAGGGGTATCTTTTGTTTTTGCAGTTGAATAGGATCCTGCTTCCGAAAAACTTTCTGCCCAATAGATGTATTTTTCTTTTCTGGCTATATTACCCTTGAACTCATTTAAATCATAATCATCAAAGACAGCTATTTTATCGCTATCCCAGATAGCCATTTTATAATCATCTACCGAATTTACCTTATTTGACTGACAGGCACTTAGCAAAATAAGGCAGCAACAAGCACTTATTAACATCAACATGAAGTTCATGGCTCTTTTATTTCTTTTCAATATCATACTGATTCACTCCTATATAGTTTGTTTCTACCAATTTAAGACGTTCAAACAGATGAATAGCCTAAACCTAATCTCAGGTACTCACATCTACTCCAGTCACAGGTTAATCCCTATTGCAAGTAACTGAGAAGAGTAAAAATTGTTACTAGTATCCGAATTGAAAATTCTTAGTTATGAGGCTTTCCATTTTATCTAGCAGCTTAATAGGCAAATGATTGACTAGCTTTGATGCCCCTTTTTTAACATCTATTTGATAAACAGTACTATCGCTTCAATGACCATTGAGAGCTTAACGATACATGACAATCACAATATTTTTGTCATTATATCCTTGTATGATTAATTATATCAAAAAATAAAACGCTTTCAAAATATTATCAAAATTTCTTGAACTCCACGTCTCATGTTTTCCAGAATCTTTTAAATTTTGTGATTTTTAAAGGATCCCCAAACAATTAAGAAGAGCCTGATAAGAGTCGACTTCATAAGTTGGATGAGCTAGGGTCTTGTTTTCCAGATGATGAGGATTGTACCAGATGGTATCGATACCAGCATTATTTCCACCCTGAATATCAGCTGATAAGGAATCACCAATCATAAGGGCATGATTTTTATCAAAGTTAGGGATGCGAGCTCCAATTTTCTCATAAAATGCAGCATCTGGTTTTTGAGTATGGAGCTGTTCTGAAATGAAAATCTCCTTGAAAAATGGTGCAATACCAGATTGTTCCAAACGACCTGTCTGAATAAAGGTAATTCCATTTGTAGCAGCATAGAGTTCATAGCCCTGATGTATCAAAGTTTTTAATAAATCTTCCACACCTGGGAAAGTTTGTCCCTGTTTTGATAGGAAAAACTGGTAGCGCTCTGCTAAGTAGGACCCATCTTTTTCAATGCCAAAGTGAGCAAACAATTTTTCAAAACGAGTGTTTATTAACTCAGCCTTTGTAATTTTTTTCTGTTCCAAATCCTTCCAAAGGACTTTGTTCATGGGCACATAATAATCTTTGTAAGTTTGGATATCCTCTACTCCTTCTTCTTCTAAGAGTTGCGTTAGAGCTATATCCTCCGCAGCATCAAAATCGAGTAAGGTGTGATCGAGGTCGAATAATAGAAATTTGTATTTCAATTTTAAAAACTTCCTTTCTTGGGGGGACAAAGAGTGGGACTAAATGATTCAAAAAAAATTAAAAAATTTTACCTCTACTTATTGAATAGCTTAGCCCAATTCTGCTTGGAATTTAAAATTCTGGAGACATAAACCTCATATTTGTCGATATAATAAAAAGCTAAGTAATTTTCAATTGGCATATATCGATAACGTTTTCCGTCATCTGTTAATTCACCATAACCTCGACTTGAAACAAAAGGACATGCTTCTGGAAAGGTTTCTAAAGTTTCTAGTGCCGTTAGAATAAGGTCTAGTTTACTATCGGCAGATTGCTGGCTGTAAAAATTCAGTACAATATAATCATGTATTTCTCTCAAGTCTTTCTTAGCTTGATCCGTAAGAGAAACATGGTAACGCTTATGATTAGTCAAGTCCAAATTCCTTTCTTACATCTGCCAAAGACGTTAGTTTACCTTGCTCAATTTCTTGATGTCCCATCAAGATTTCCTTTTTCAAGTCTTCAAAAGCAACCTGATATTGAGTCTCTTGTAAATCACTAAATACGAACTCTTTAGGATCAACTGCACCTGTCGCAATTTTACGAAGTGCAGCATTAAAAATATCTGATAGGGTTAACTTTTCATCAGCTAAAATTTCTTTCGTTTGTTGGTAAAAAGTCGAATCTGCTCGAAAATTAACAGGTTGAGTACTTGCCATGATTAATACCTCTTTGTAAAGATGATTTGTAAATACATTTTATCATCTTTAGATTTGAAATTCAACGAAAAGCTCCTTTAACAGAAAAGGAGCTATCTTATATTTTATTGGTGTACAGCTTGTGCAGCTGTGATTAATGTAAGTTTGAAGACGTCATCTGAGTTACATCCACGAGAAAGGTCATTAACTGGTTTGTTCAAACCTTGCAATACTGGACCAACCGCTGCAAAGCCACCGAGACGTTCTGCCATCTTGTAACCAATATTTCCTGCTTCAATACCTGGGAAGATAAAGACGTTTGCTTGTCCAGCAACCTTGCTTCCTGGTGCCTTAAGAGCAGCTGTTTCTGGAACGAAGGCAGCATCAAATTGCAATTCACCATCGATTTCAAGGTCAGGACGCAAGTCGTGAGCAATTTTAGTAGCTTCAACGACCTTATCTACGCTTTCACCAAAACCAGAACCTTTAGTTGAATAGCTTAGCATAGCAATTTTTGGTTCGATACCGAACATCTTAGCTGTAATTGCAGAGTTAATCGCAATCTCTGCCAAAGCTTCAGCATCAGGATTGATATTGATGGCACAGTCACCAAAGAGGTAACGTTCAGTACCACGAACCATGAGGAAGGCACCTGAAGTTCGGCTAACATTAGGACGAGTTTTAATGATTTGAAGGGCTGGGCGAACAGTTGCCGCAGTAGAGTGAATAGCTCCTGAAACCATTCCATCTACCAAGCCCATGTAAACCAACATAACACCAAAATAGTTCACGTCTTTAACCAAGATTTCACGAGCTTCTTCTTCAGTCATTTTTCCTTTACGACGTTCTACAAGTGATGCTACCATTTCTTCAAATTGAGGGTAGTGGGCTGGGTCGATGACTTCATAACCATCCGTGATTCCTTCGATTTCAAGATAGATTTTAATTTTGTCAGGGTTTCCTAGTAAGACGGGAATAACTTCTGTTTCTTTTACGAGGCGTTTTGTAGCTTGAAGAATACGTGGTTCTTCACCTTCTGGCAAGACAATACGTGCATTTTTACCAACTAGGTTGGCTTTTAAACTTTCAAAAACTTCCATGAGTTTTGACTCCTTTTAAGATAAATTATTATTTGATAACTGAGTTATAAGAGTGTTAAAATCATCCGGCAGTAGACTTTCCATCTCCAACTGCTCTTCAAGAAAAGGATGATAAAACGATAAGTAGTGGCAATGTAGAGCTTGGCGCTCTATGCCGTGTTCAAGACTACCACCATAGAGGTCATCGCCAAGCAAAGGGAAACCGATATGGGAGAAATGAACACGAATCTGGTGTGTCCTTCCCGTATGTAGTCGAATATCAACTAGATGAATATTGCCATAAGACTGCACTATTCGATAGGAAGTATGGGCATACTTGCCACCTTTTGCTACTCTGCGAGTGATGATAGAATCTTCATCTCTGGCTATTGGAGCAATGATTTCACCTTGAGGTTCCAGAAACCCATCTCCTTTAACGAGTGCAAAATAGCGCTTTTCAATGGCTTTCTTTTGCAACTGCTTGTCTAGTCTAGCATGAGCATAACCATGTTTAGCAAAAAGCATGAGACCCGAAGTATCGCGATCTAGTCTGGTTACAATGTGAACCTGCTGATTTTCATAGTTCTGTTTCACATAGTAGCCCTTGATAAAGTTGGCAATGGTATTGGAATGATTGACACTAGGAATCGAAGCCACACCAAAGGGTTTGTTTAGAATTAAGAAATGATCATCTTCAAACAGAATATCCAGTGGATAATCAATTGCTTCCAGTGTCTCAAAACCTTCCTCAGGAGGAATGTCGATGACAACCACATCCCCTATATCTAAGAGATAGGTTGCATTTTGTGGATGACCGTTTACTCGAATATCTCCACCTCGAAACTTGATTTTGGCCAGCAATCCTTTAGAGACTTCATGCTTTTTCAAAAATGTCTTTACCTTGACGTGTTCGTCAGCAATAAATTCAAACCTCATTCATCCACCTCACCAATAAAGGCATCTTTGACACGATTCCAAAAACTAGTATGGCTTGGTGTTGCTACAAAATGAATCTTATGATGGTCTATCTGGTATTCTATTCTTTCAATATTTCTGTAAGAATAAATGCTATTGTCAACAGAAATCGTATGATAGTCATTACGAGTTGGTATCAATTCTATCTTATCCTTCTTAGGCACAATAATAGAAGAACCTAAGGTTCTGTAGACACGATTGTTAAGACTCGCAATTTCTGTCAATTGTAGGGCCTCAATAGTAGGGTGCAAAACAGCTCCACCAAGAGATTTATTATAGGCTGTGCTCCCAGTTGGCGTCGATACCGTCAGGCCATCTCCTCTAAAACGTTCAAATGGCACGTGGTTAATGATAATATCGGCAACCATGGTCCTATCAGCTCTCCGAATGCTAGCCTCATTCAAAGCACGGAAAATTTTCACTTCTCCATTTTCCAAAAATATCTTTACATTTAACAGTGGATAAGACACACGAGCCCCAGTATCCAACTGTAAATTAGTAAGCAGTTGATCTAGTTCAAAATCACGATAATCCGTATAGAAACCTAAATGACCTGTGTGAACACCAACGAAGCGAACCTTATCCAGCTGGTCTTCATACTTGTGAAAAGCAGACAAAAGCATCCCATCCCCACCTATGGAAATCACGATATCGGGATGTTTATCATTTAATATAAAGTTATTCTTTTTAAGTCGATCTCTTAATTCATATAAGACTCTTTGACTTTGAGGTTTGCGATTAGCGATTAGATCAATTCGTTTACCTGTATTCTTCATCGGTATCGTCACTATTACCTACCCCGTCATTTAACTTTCTATGCAATGGATCAAAGAGTGCCTGTGCTTCCTGGATATCATCACGAATTTTACTCATTTCTTCATCCAATTGGTGAGATATCCTTGCTGTGATTTCCAGACGTTTCTTAATTTCTTCTGGAAAATCCCCTTGATATTTATAATTGAGAGAATGCTCGATGGTAGCCCAGAAATTCATAGCCAAGGTACGAATCTGAATCTCCACCAGAATCGTTCTTGCCCCATTGATCGTATCAACTGTATACTCAATAATCAAATGGTAAGAACGATAGCCTGAAGCCTTTCGATGAGTAATGTAGTCACGTTCTTGTACCACTCTCATGTCTTGCCTCTTACGAAGGATGGCAACAACCTCGCTCACGTCATCTACAAATTGAACCATGACGCGTAAACCTGCAATATCTTGCAAGTCCTGTTCCAACGTATCGTATCCAATCCCTCGACGAGCCATTTTTTCTTTTATACTTTCGATCGGTTTGACTCGACCAGTTACAAACTCAATTGGAGAATGTTTATTTTGTTTGCGGTATTGTTTTCGAATACCTCGGAGTTTTATCTTCAGCTCTCCGACAGCCTGAATGTAAGGATCTAAAAATTCTTCCCATTCTGTAATCATATATCTTTTTCATCCAATTCTCTATACACTTCGATTTATCTAGTTTTTGATTTTCTAGGAAAAATCTTATACAATAAATACAATGCTTATTATACCATACAATCGCTTTCAAAGATAAGGAAAAAGTAAAAAAAATGAAACATTTAGAAATTGAAATGAAAACACTTCTAAACAAGGACGAATATCAAAGATTGCAGGAGCACTTTTCAGGAGTCACACCTATTACACAAAAAAATTACTACCTAGACACGCCTGATTTTTACCTTCGCAAACATAAAATCGCTATGCGCATTCGTACTTTTGAAAATAGCGCTGAATTGACCATAAAAATCCCACAAAAAGTTGGAAATATGGAGTACAATCAAGATCTAAGCCTTGAGGAAGCAAACCATTGTCTTAAAGAATGTAAACTTCCGCAAGGAATGATTCTTGACGAATTGACTAGCCGTGGACTTTCAACCAGTGGCTGGGTAATTTTAGGTTGCCTAACTACTGTTCGCTACGAAAAGCAAACTCCGATCGGACTCATGGCACTTGATCAAAGCCAATACTTTGATATTGTTGACTATGAGCTTGAATTAGAAGTGGAAGATGGCAACCAAGGTAGTCTTGATTTCCAAGAATTTTTACAAGCCAATGAAATCCATTACAAAAAAGCTCCTTCGAAATTGGTTCGTTTTATAGAAAATATGAAAAAATACTGAAATAATCTTCTTTTTTTGATAAAATAAAAGGGATGAAAATAATTAGAATCTGTTGTAGAGAGTATTTATCACTAAAAGTGTTTCACTACAGCGATTCACTTAGTTTAAAGAGGACGGTTTATCGATGTCAGATACAAAAAACATGAAACTTTTCGCACTATCTTCCAACCAGGAAATTGCTCAAAGAATCGCAGATGCTGCAGGTGTTCCACTTGGAAAAGTATCTTCACGCCAATTTTCAGATGGTGAAATCCAAGTTAATATTGAGGAAAGTGTTCGTGGATATGATGTTTATATCATCCAATCAACTAGTTATCCAGTAAATAACCACTTGATGGAACTTTTGATTATGGTTGATGCTTGTGTTCGCGCAAGTGCTAATACTATTAACGTTGTTCTTCCATACTTCGGCTACGCTCGCCAAGATCGTATCGCTTCTTCTCGCGAACCACTTACTGCAAAACTAGTTGCAAATATGTTGGTGAAAGCTGGAGTTAGTCGTGTATTGACTCTTGACCTCCATGCCGTTCAGGTTCAAGGATTCTTTGACATTCCTGTAGATAACCTCTATACAATTCCACTTTTTGCAAAACATTACTGTGATAAAGGTTTGACTGGTTCAGATGTGGTTGTTGTAAGTCCTAAAAACTCTGGTGTTAAACGTGCTCGTAGTCTTGCAGAATACCTAGATGCTCCAATTGCCATCATTGATTATGCACAAGATGATTCTGAACGCAGTCAAGGTTACATTATCGGGGAGGTTGAAGGTAAGAAAGCAATCTTAATCGATGACATTCTGAATACTGGCCGTACCTTCTATGAAGCTGCTAAAATCTTAGAGCGTGACGGCGCAACTGAAATCTATGCGGTTTCAAGTCATGGACTATTCGTTAACGGTGCAGCAGAGTTATTAGATGCAACAAAAATCAAGGAAATCTTGGTTACAGATTCTGTATTGACAGAAAGTAGAAAACCTAAAAACGTACAATATATCACTGCTAGCGAATTGATTGGTGATGCTATGGTTCGTATTCATGAAAGAAAACCAGTTAGTCCACTATTTAAATAGAAATTAGGTGAGTTTTTGATTTATTTGGATAATGCTGCAACGACTCCAATGTCTTCAGTAGCTATCTCAGCAATGACTCAAGTCATGCAAGAAACTTATGGCAACCCTTCTAGTATTCATGGACATGGGCGCCAAGCAGGTAAACTATTACGAGAAGCTCGTCAAGAACTAGCAAGTTTACTAGGAACAAAGCCACAACATATATTCTTTACCACTGGTGGTACTGAAAGCAATAATACTGCTATCATCGGCTACTGCCTTCGCCATCAAAATCGTGGAAAGCACATTATCACTACTGCGATTGAGCACCATGCTGTTCTAGAACCCATCAAATACTTGGTTGAAAATTTTGGTTTTGAAGTGACTATTTTACAGCCTGAAAATCAAGAAATCACTGCAGACCAAGTCAAAAATGCACTTCGTGAAGATACCATTTTTGTTTCTACTATGTTTGCCAACAATGAAACTGGTACACTATTACCTATTGCTGAAATTGGTGAGGTTCTAAAAAATCATCCAGCCGTCTATCATGTCGATGCAGTTCAGGCAATTGGTAAATTCCCAATTCTTCCCGAAAAATTGGGAATTGATTTTCTCAGCGCTTCTGCCCATAAATTTTATGGTCCAAAAGGAGTTGGTTTTCTCTATGCTGCATCTACAGATTTTGATTCCTACCTTCATGGTGGTGATCAAGAGCAGAAAAAAAGAGCAGGAACAGAAAATCTTCCTGCCATTGTAGGAATGATAGCAGCTCTAAAGGATGATCTTGAAAACCAAGCACAAAACTTTGAAAAGGTTCAACAACTGAAAGACACCTTCTTAAAGGAAATGGCTGAGACAGACTATTACCTCAATCAAGGAAAAGACCAGCTACCTTATGTCATTAATATTGGATTTCCAGGTCAACGAAATGATCTACTACTCCTTCGTCTGGATCTTGAAGGGATTTCTATTTCAACTGGTTCTGCTTGTACTGCAGGTGTCGTTCAGGTTAGTCATGTTCTTCAGGCTTTCTACGGAGAAGACTCTCCTCGCTTACACGAATCCGTTCGCGTCAGCATTTCACCTCAAAATACAGAGCAAGAAATGATCACCCTCGCACAAACTCTAAAAGAAATCATTGGAGGATAACTCAATGGCATTCGAAAAAACTATTAGTCTCAAAAATTGCCGTTACGATTACACAATCAGTCCAACTGTCAAAAAGTTTACTCTAAAAGATAACACTTTTTTTGAAACAAAGGTTGGTAACTATGAACTAACACGCCTTCTTGAGAAGGTTCCAAATAGTGGGGAAGGTTTCCAACTTAAAATTATCATCAACAAAGACTTAACTGGTGCAAAAATCAACATCACTGATAAATTTGGTCTACGTTTGGTCGATATCTTTAAGTCGGAAGAAACTCATATCCACCAAGAGAAATTCTACTTCTTGATGGACAGTCTTGTTGAACGTGGTGTCTTCACTAAAAGTGAAAGATAGGTGGCCTATGTTTCGATTAACTTACAAGGACACCTATCAAGTCGAACGTGTCTTAGAATACGAAGATTACGAAGCACTCATGCTGTCACTTTCAGGATGTGTGACTCTTCCAGATACGACCGTCATTACTTCTCTTACCTATAAGGGAGAAGAAATCTATCAAGGACTTCTAGGAAATCTCTATCATTTTCTATATCACTATGATTTTACAAAGATAAACTAAGATTTTCTTAGTTTTTTCTTGTTTTTGTTGATTTTTTCACAATCTTTCTATAAAATAGTATTTAGAAAGGTTGTGATTTTGTGAAAGAAAAACAGTCTGCTATTCCAAAAGCAACGGCAAAGAGACTTTCTCTTTATTATCGTATCTTTAAAAGATTTCATGCAGAAAAGATTGAAAGAGCCAACTCAAAACAAATTGCCGAGGCCATTGGTATTGATTCTGCTACGGTTAGACGAGATTTTTCCTACTTTGGTGAACTTGGTCGCCGTGGATTTGGCTACGATGTCAAAAAACTAATGACGTTTTTTGCTGATCTTCTAAATGATAATTCTATTACGAATGTTATGTTAGTGGGGATTGGTAATATGGGGCACGCTCTCCTTCACTACCGTTTCCATGAACGAAACAAAATGAAAATTATTATGGCTTTTGATTTGGATGACCATCCTGAAGTTGGGACGAAAACGCCCGATGGAATTCCAATTTATGGTATTTCCCAAATCAAGGATAAAATAAAAAATGCAGATGTAAAAACTGCAATCTTAACTGTTCCGAGTGTCAAATCACAAGAAGTAGCTAATCTCCTTGTCGAAGCAGGTATTAAAGGAATTTTAAGCTTTTCACCCGTTCATCTCCAACTACCAAAAGATGTGGTGGCTCAATATGTGGATTTAACTAGTGAATTGCAAACTCTCCTCTATTTCATGAGAAAAGAGGATTAGAAAGCGAAAGCATTTATGAAAAAACCAGTTATTGGGATTACAGGAAATGAAAAAACTCATCCTGATGATGAGCTTATGATGAGCTATGCTGCAAAGGGCTTTGTTGGAGGAGTCAAGGAAGCTGGGGGAATTCCCATTATCCTACCAATTGGTGATCAAGAAATGGCCAGTTACTACATTGGCTTGATTGATAAACTCATTTTAACTGGTGGACAAAATGTCGATCCCAAGTTCTACGGTGAGCCTAAAACGATCGATAGCGATGACTACCACCTTCAAAGAGATATTTTTGAGCTAGCTCTTATAAAAGAAGCCATTAAACAGAAGAAACCCATTTTTTCTGTTTGTCGAGGCACCCAGCTCTTTAATGTGGCTATGGGAGGAACTCTTTATCAAGATATTGAAGATCATTGGCAGGATACTTCAGCTGAATACACAACTCAACGTTTAGTCACTGAACCTGGTACTATTCTTCGAGAAATCTATGGAGAAATCTCTCATATTAACTCTTTCCATCATCAGAGCATTAAAGACCTTGCTCCAAATCTAAAGGTTGTCGCTCATGATCCTAAAGATGGAATTATCGAGGCTGTAACAACGACTGATGATTTCCCTTACCTCGGTGTTCAATGGCATCCGGAATTTCTTTTTGAAAATCGCCCCAAAGATAAAACACTTTTCGACTATGTCGTCAATGAACTCTAAGGCTACTAATAGGTTATTAAATCATGAATGAACTTGAAACACCTTCTACTCATGAAATTTTGAGAGATTTAGAAGCTAATATTTTCACTTTTGTTAAGAGCAAGGAAATAGAAGTTTATTTTCAACTTTCTAATCTATACAGACTTTTAACAGCCGAAAGCTATCAAGCATTTTCTAAGGATAAAGAGAATCTTGATAAACTATCTCAAAAAGAAAAACAAAAGCAACTCAAAGAGTGGTCTAAAAAGGCAAAACCATTTTGTAAAAAAACAGATGCTAAATTAAAAGGTAAATTTCGCTCATCGGTCGGATTTTACAGGGATATCCTCATCCATAAAAAAAGGTATTATAAAATAAAAGACTTCAATGCTATTGTTGATTTTATCGTGCAAGAAAAATTGCTAGTCCCTACATTAGCTCCACTTCCTGTCATAGATATGACTCAAGTAGAATCCTATGCTTTACAAGAGATTGAGCAGGGTCCCCTAAAATTAAAAAAATAAACCTATATCAAGTCCGTCTTCTCACGGTAACTAAAATAATCAGAATGTGAAACAATGAGATGGTCCAATAAGACCAAACCCATTAATTCGCAGGCTTCTTTAACAAGTTTTGTAACATGGTCATCATTTCTACTTGGCATAACAGCACCAGATGGATGATTATGAACCAGAATCACGGATGTTGCCATATGCTTTAAGGCATAGTGGAGAATTTCCCTTGGTTCCGCAATACTTCTAGTAGCAGATCCAATAAAAATGGTTTGCTGATGAATAATTTGATTTTGTGTATTCAGATAGAGCGCCACTAGGTGCTCTTGTTTTTTATCTCCCAGTTCTTGTTGCATCTTTTTAGCCAATCTTTGACTACTCAGAATGCTCTCTGCCTCAATGGTTTCATGTTTGTGAATACGACTTCCAAGCTCAATCATTGCTTGCAATTCAATAGCTTTTACTCTCCCAATTCCCGATAAACTCTGCAGTTCTTGCAAGGTCATTTTTTTTAACTCAGTTAAACTGTTCAATTGAGACAATACTTTCTGTGCAATTTCAAAAACAGTAGATTGACGAGTTCCTGTTCGTAATAAAATGGCTAGTAATTCCTGATTGCTCAAACTCTCTACTCCTTCTGTCACCAAGCGTTCCCTTGGCAAGAGCGAATCTTCTTGAAATGAAATACTGTACATAAAAATCCTCCTCACTTTATTATTCGTGAGAAGGATGCTTAATTCAATAAAAACTAGTTATTTTTAGATTTTTTCAAGCGCTAGTCGCAAATCTTCAATCAAATCATCGACATTTTCAAGACCGATTGAGAGACGGATTTGATTTTTAGTTACTCCTGCTGCTTCTAAATCAGAGTCTGACAACTGAGCATGTGTTGTAGTTGCGGGATGAACTACCAATGATTTTGCATCTGCTACATTAGCTAAGTTTGAAAAGATTTCCAAGTTGTCAATCACCTTACGAGCTTCTGCTTCTCCACCTTTAACATGGAAGGTAAAGATTGATCCAACACCTTTTGGTAAGTATTTTTCAGCCAAGACATGGTAAGGACTATCTGGAAGTTTTGGATAGTTGACCTTTTCAACCTTTGGATGGTTTACAAGGAAATCTACGATTTTCTCAGCATTTTGAACATGGCGTTCAACACGAAGAGAAAGAGTTTCAAGACCTTGTAAGAGCAAGAATGAGTTAAATGGTGATAGCGCAGCTCCCATATCGCGAAGCAATTGCACGCGAGCAGCCACGATAAAAGCTGCAGCACCAACATCACGGGTATAACTGATATTATGGTAACTTGGGTCCTCATCGACCAATTGAGGGAATTTCCCTGAAGCAGACCAGTCAAACTTACCACTATCAACGATGACACCACCAATTGTTGTACCGTGACCGCCGATAAACTTAGTTGCTGAGTGAACTGCGATGTCTACACCATGTGAAAAGACATTGATAAGATAAGGTGTAGCAAAAGTATTGTCTGCGACCAAAGGAATCTGATGTTTGTGAGCAATTTCAGCGATTTTTTCGATATCTGGAATGTTGATAACTGGATTACCCAAGGTTTCAATCAAAACAAGTTTGGTATTATCTCCAATAGCTGCTTCTACTTCTTCAAGATTATCAATATCAACAAAAGTTGTGGTGATTCCATAGCGAGGAAGGGTTTCTTTCAAGAGATTAAAAGTACCACCATAAATGGTTGAAGCTGCAACCACGTGGTCTCCTGCGTGAGCCAGTCCTAAAATTGTGTAGGTAAGAGCTGCCATCCCAGAAGCAGTTGCAAGTGCACCAACACCGCCTTCCAGTGCTGCGATACGCTCTTCAAAAGCTGATGTTGTTGGATTGGTAATACGAGTATAGATATTTCCAGCTTTTTGAAGGGCAAAAAGTTCTGCACCTTCTTGTGTATCATCAAATACAAAAGACGTTGTTTGGTAAATTGGAACAGCACGAGACTTAGTAGTAGCATCTACCACTTGACCTGCATGCAATTGCAGAGTTTCAAATTTAAATTCACGAGTCATATTTAGACCTCCAAAGATTTCATTAGGTTCATTGTATCACCTATTGGAATAGGTTACAAATACAACTTTGTTATATCTTGGCATAAGAAATAGCTATGGCTACTTCTATTTACTTTGTCTTAAATTAGAATTGTAGAACTTTTTTCAGATAGTTTAAAAAGTTTGTATTCACTTCTCCTATACTTTATAATGTTTAGAAAGGAGAAAACTATGTCAGAAATTACACATGAAATTGATGCAAACTTTGCTGGCCGTTTAAATATCTTGCGTGCTGGTGTGCTGGGAGCTAATGATGGAATCATCTCTATCGCTGGAGTTGTTATTGGGGTTGCCAGTGCGACTAACAATATCTGGATTATCTTCCTCTCAGGATTGGCTGCTATTCTTGCTGGTGCCTTTTCTATGGCTGGTGGCGAGTATGTATCCGTATCTACTCAAAAAGACACGGAGGAAGCCGCTGTAGCCCGCGAACAACTACTTTTGGATAAAGATATGGAAGCTGCTAAAAAATCACTCTACGCAGCCTATCTTCAAAATGGTGAGTGTGAAACATCAGCCCAACTCTTAACCAACAAGGCATTTCTTAAAAACCCTCTCAAAGCCTTAGTTGAGGAAAAGTACGGAATCGAGTATGAGGAATTCACTAATCCCTGGCATGCTGCTGCATCTAGCTTCATTGCCTTTGTCCTCGGAAGTCTCCCGCCAATGCTTTCAATAACCATCTTCCCAAGTGACTATCGAATCCCTGCTACTGTCTTTATCGTAGCGATTTCTCTATTAGTTACCGGCTACACCAGTGCAAAACTTGGAAAAGCTCCAACAAAAACAGCTATGATTCGTAACCTCTGTATCGGTTTGTTGACCATGGGAGTTACCTATCTATTGGGACAGTTGTTTAGTATTTAATACTCAATGAAAATCAAATTCAAACCACGTCAGCTTCGCCTTGCCTTACTCAAGTACAGCCTGCGGCTCGCTTCCTAGTTTGCTCTTTGATTTTCATTGAGTATAAGTTAAAAATTGATGCTGAGCAACAACTAGCTTTAAAATAAAACCACACAGTGATTTCAAGCTTGAATAGCATCAAGCCGAAAGAAATACTGTGTGGTTTTTGAATAGTAGATCTTTTAGAGTCTAAACTATTGGCCAATTTTGCTAGATTTATAGTCATGAAGGTGAATCCTAACTCTGTTTAAATGGCTTGTTTGCCTCAAATATGAACTCTTCGCAGGAAAAAAACAATCTTTACTCTACATTATCACAGTTAATTTGAACGAATTTACTTACAGAGAACACTTGAAGAACATAAGTCAACAGTGCATCTTCATAAACATAGTTGGATGAAATCTAGGGCAACTAGTATGAGAATTTTTCTATAGAAACATTTGACTTGGGATACTGTCAACAAATAAACAAATCATTTAATATTCATGAGTTGTTAGAATATAACAGAACAGAATTACTTCCAAACTCAACTGATTTATGTTATAACCTGTAAACATTATCAGGATTTTCTAAGTATTTTTGTTACTGTAATTATAAACCATGACATGAGAAAGTGATTCTTTCATAAAATACTGGTACTGAACCTCTGAAATATCAAATGAGGCAACAACTGCTCAATTATTGATAAACATAAATTGATGATGCGATGGACCTAACTTTGTATGCACATGATACATATAAGTAAACTGAATGTCATTGTTTTCTTCAGGACTATTTGTAAGTTTTATCAACTAAAAAGCGCGATTATCAAGATAAGATATTAGAATTAAAAATTGACTTTTTTCTATCAAAACAGGCAAATAAATCGCAATCACTTACTTTTTTCTTTAAAAGATTCATATAATTTTTTATATAACTCCTTTATATCTTTTTTCTGAGAATTCAACTCTTCTTTACCATAGTCAAAATTTGCTACTACAAATCCCTCGTCATCATTAGAAAAAGTAAAAAATTCTATTTCAATGAGTTTATTATGCTTAGAGTCCTCTATAGTGTCTCCTAAATTATTATTAAATTGCTTCACTTCTTCTTCACGAACTCCGAACCCCATAGCAGCTCCATTTGCAATGATGTTTGAAAACACTTCTTCTGAAGACGCTACTTCTTTCACAGTTATGAAGTATGTGGCCTCTTCTGTTTCTACTTGTCTCACTTTATTCCATTTTTCTGTATCACTAGAAGAAACCGTATAAACTGTTAACTCCAGTGTTGGTTTATTGGTATTTTCTTTTATGATCATTTGTTTTCCAAAGAAGAAAATAGCAAGTAGTCCAGCTACAAAGATCAAAGCGATATAAATTATCTTTTTCATACATTATCCCCTATATCTTTCATATCAATGATCACATCAACTTTGTTATAGACAGCTGGATCGTGAGTCGCTATAATAACATATTTTTCTTCATCTCTTTCATTTAATAATAAACGAATGATTTCTTTTCCAATCTCACCATCTAAAGCTCCTGTGGGTTCATCTGCTAAGATAATTTTACGTGGTTTCATTAACATTCTGGCAATAGCTACACGTTGAGCCTGCCCTCCAGACAATTCATATATTTTTTGATGTAAATAGTCGCTTGACAGTCCTACTTTTTCAAGTACATCAGTTATTATTTTTTTGTCTTTAGTGATAAGTTTCAGATTATCATATACTGTTTTGTTTTCGATTAAAGAATAATTCTGAAATACATATCCAACAGTATTTTTAAAGAAGGTTCTTTCTTTTATCTTCCAAATATCCTGTTTATCAACTAAAACGTTCCCACTATCAATTTTTTCTAATCTTCCTATAATATTAAGAAGAGTACTCTTACCAGAGCCAGAACCTCCAATCAATGCATAGCTTTTTCCAGATTCAAATTTTAAATTTAAGTCTGTAAAAATCTTTTTTGATCCAAAACTTTTTGAAACGTTCAAAAGGTCAATTGTCATGTTTCATCTCCTTTTAAAATTTTAGTGTAGCTTTCAGATAATTTTCTAAAACTCATTATGATTGACAACATCAAAACTAGTATAGAAGCAAGACCAATATACAGCAACTCTATTTGACCTGTCATAAGAAATGTAAATAGGATAACCATTGTAATAATAATCATAAAATACTTGAGACTTGAAATTGCTATATATGTTTTTGACAGACCCAAAATGATTTTTTTCACATATTCATTCTGTTTTAGGGCAATATAAAGTTGGACATATTGATAAATGAGTATAAAGACAATACTGTAAATTATCTTCTGCAAGATTTGTGAAAGTAGAATTTGGTGCTCTAAGGACAGGATCTTTAATTTCACAATTTGATAAACATCTACTGGATTCATTGAAACATTCAACTGGGTAGCCATCTCATTTATTTTCTTTACCGCCTCAGGACTAAAAAGAGACTTATTAGTTATATTACTAGCCAAAGTAAACTTGTTGTTTTCGATCATTTTGTCTGTATCTAACACAACAACAATGTTATCTTTACTATCTGCTAGACTTGCCATTGGTAAAATATCTTTATTTTTATGATCGATATCAGCATCCTCATTGAAATAAAAAATTTTATTACCATCAGGAATTATTTGTACTGCAAGCTCTTCTTTTGTATAGTTTGTTCCAATAAATTGTTCTGCTACAACTGTATTCTCAATGGATTTCTGGTTTTCTTTCCATTTTTCAGGAATATAGATGGTTGCTATCTTATTATCTAAAAGATGATAGTTTGTTCCATTCACTTTATTTTGTAGGTTAGCACCTGCTTGATTGATATAAATCAACTCTTTATTTATTTCTGGATTCGTTATTCCGTCATTTTCTAATTGTTTAGAAAAGTCTTCTAAAGCATGAGATGTTTTCATAAAATCTGGAACATAGGCCGAGGATCGTTCTATATATAAATAATCTAAGTTTTTTAAGGAAGCAGCTATCTGTAGATACTGACCATCCGAATCACTTACTTCTCCATTTTTAGCAGAGTTATTTTCAATTCCAAGGAACTCAATCCTTCTCCAGTCTTTTACTGTGTCCCATGGTACTAAATTCTGTATCTGGATGTTGATACTGGATTGACTACTCTTTGTTTCTTGTAAAAAAATTCCTGATACAACGATAATAATCGAAATAATGGCAAGCCATACGACAAAAATAAGCTTGTTTTTCGCCTTGTTTTTGATAATTTCAATGGGCTTTTCAATCTGAATCGTCAACCAAAATAAAACAAAGGTAATGAGATCAATGATTTGAAATAATATAAAATTCGTTAAAAGCAGAGAGAAAAATAACTTAGAACTATAGGTTAAGAAACCATTTCCCAAAAAAGAACTGTAAAAAACCATCAATAAAGCCATCATAATCAGTTCAAAAATAAGAGAAATGCCATACTCTCTTCTTAGATCGTATACAGGCAATCCCAAAGAACGTCGTATCACTCCCTCTTTAATCTGCCTCGTTCTAACTACAAATAACACAACTAATAAAGTTAAGTAAATTGAACTCATTAACAGTATTCTTAAAGTTCCAGTGAATTGTAACATTCCTCCTATATACCAAGGATAAGACATATATACTGTTTGCAGCCCTGTCATCGTAAGTGGTTTCAAAGTGTCTACATCCATTTTCCCAAGGGTGTAATACATCCCTATTATCGGTACTGACTTTAACTGTTCACTGTTTTCATCATCGAAATTTACATACTTAAACTGACCCGAACTCTGAACGATTGGCTTGTAAATGATAACTTTTTCCGTTTTTGATAAGTCACGAAGCATTTCGTATATTTCGTTATTAGAAAGATTGCTTTTCCCTTGAATAGAAAAAGCACCATCAATTGGTAAAGGTATGGGGGTTTCAGTATCACTGATAGTGACCAAACCAATTGCAGCAATCAAACAAAAGAAGAATCCAATGATACATAATTTTAATTTCATAAGCACTTACCATATTACAAAAGACCCCATCTTATAATCGGGTCTCTTGTTTTCATAAATTATTTTTAAAATCTATAATAATCCCAATATGCATTTAATCGAATATCGCTCCAAGATTTTTTTGCACTTGAATATGCCCATCCATAATCTTTTTTATCGTAAGCTTTAACGGTTCCCCAATAATTCGTTACTGAAGATTTTGAACCAATATTATCTGGAGAACTAACAAAGTAATTTGAATAACCATAGCTATTATCTACACCATACTGCCATACATCAATAATCGGATATGGAGCAGGGTGTGCTGTAGTTGCACTAACAACACTAGCTGCAGAAGCAAAGCTAAAACTTAAAACACTTGCAGCTAGAAAAACAAAGATTTTCTTATTAATTCTTTTTTTCATTTTACTTCTCCTTGAATTAAAATATTTTATAAAACTCTGTACTAATCCTCTTTTAGTAACTCCGTATTACTTTAATATGAATTGATAATATTTAGGTTTTTAATCACCGTTATGGTATCTAGAATCGTTATAATATTTCATAACTATCCCTCCTTTTTGAAATTGAACACATTTCGGTGTAAGTGTTTACATTTTTTATTTTAGTACTTTTTTTGAGGTTTGTCAAGTGTTTTTAAATATATTTTTTTGGAAAATAGGGATATCTATAAAGTAAGAATTTGTAAAACAAACTCATAACCCCCATGTTCTTCAGTAAATGAATATGGTTATGGTACAATTAAAAATGAGAATTCAATCGTAATTATTTCTATATTAAGATCCTTAAAATACATCTTATACCTCTTTCTTATTGGAATAAGAGATTGTCTCTAACAGAAAATGTAACTAACAAATGGTATTTTTGAAATACAAAACCTAAGATTCCACAAGGAAAACTTGTTACCTCTTATTTTTTATGGTAGTTGTGTTTATTCCATTTAGAAATAGCTGACATCGAGTTGATTTGTCAAGAATGACAAGAATATTGAGTACTGTTGATTTAGCATAACCAAACTTACCCATGATGGCAAGGTAGTAACCTTTTTCTACAGTCAATAGATGTTTTTCAGAGATTCTACTGGATTGTTTTGAAAACGAGTTTTAGAAATCCTTTGAACGTATTTTAAATTCAAAAGGTCATGATAGACACCTTCTTTATATCCTGTTAATTGATATCGATCCTGCATAATGGTACTATCAAGCTTAAAATGTTCGGTCTCTTTTGAAGTTGGTTTACTGATTTTCTTTATTTACAATTTTTTTAATATTTTTCTCCCTTATCTTACTGTTATAAGTGTACTCTAAAAAATGAGACCATTCCATAACATAACTTTACAAAAGAGACTTTTAATCTTACATTTTTGTAAGATTGACATATTTTTTTAAAATTTTACTACTATTAGTTTGTCATAATTTTTTAAGAAAAACAAAACCCCTTGATACTACAAGGGATTAATTCTCTAATGATCAATAAAATGATTTACCAAAACCAACCTTCGTCATCATTGATAGGCTGGGCTTCTTTGATCTTGCGTGGGCCTGTTCCATACATTTCAGCTTCGATGTCTTCTTTTGTTGGTAGGATCGAAGCTAGGATAATGTAGATAATAATTCCGAGTCCAAAGTTTGCGATTGTAAAGATTGCAAAAAGGAAACGAACTAGTGTTACATCAAGATTCCACTTATCAGATAGACCTGCAAGTACACCTGATACCATACGATTTCTTCTCATTTTATAAAATTTTGTATTCATAATTTATTCCTCTTTCGGATTTCTTAATCTTAGTATAGCACTAAGCTAAATTTACTACATCAGTCCTTAGGCCGATTTAACAAGAGGAGCTTTCCACGACAAAGACCACAACGATAACGCTTGGTATCGATTTTTCGCTTTCTTTGATAGATTTGCTGACAAGTCTGACAAGTATAGACTAAGTTTTGCTTTTGATTGGCACTTGATAAGGGAGGAACAAAGCGAAGTCCGTCTACCTCTTTTAAAAGTTGCTTAAAGGCTAAATCCTTATGCTGATAGCCCTTGCCTTCAAAGTAAAGATGGTAATGGCAGAGCTCATGACGAACAATTTTACGAAAAACCTCTAAACCAAGTTCTTGATATACTTTGGGATTGAAATCCAAATGACCATCTTTTGGGAAAAATCGCCCACCTGTCGACCGTAGACGAGTATTCCACTGAGCTTGATGTTTGAAAGGTTTTCCAAAATCTTCTAAAGAGACCTGTTTAACGTAATCAGTTAGATTCATTTGGAGCTAGGAGCGACAGATTCACTTTTTCGCGGTCAGCATCGATTTTCTTCACCCAAACGGTTACCAAATCACCGACCGATACTACTTGACTTGGATGTTTAATAAATTTCTTGCTCATGTGAGAGATATGAATGAGACCGTCCTCATGGATACCGATATCAACAAAGGCACCGAAGTCAACGACGTTGCGCACAACTCCTTCAAGCTTCTGTCCGACTTTCAAGTCTTTGATATCCAAGACATCCTGACGAAGGACTGGAGCATCAAAAGAATCCCGGAAATCACGACCTGGTCTGAGAAGGTCTGCGATAATATCTTTAAGTGTTTCTTGACCGAGTTCTAGCTCTTGAGCCATTTCTTTGATAGAGACAGATTTGAGTTTTGCTTTCGCTTCTTCATTTAGGTCTTTAATATCCAAGCGTTTTAAGAGTTCCTTGACCGCAGTATAGTTTTCAGGGTGAACTCCTGTATTGTCAAGGATATTAGAACTTTCAGGGATACGGAGGAAGCCAGCAGCTTGCTCAAAGGCCTTAGCACCTAGGCGAGGAACTTTCTTGATTTGGGCGCGTGAAGTGATTTTACCTTCTTCTTCACGATACTTAACGATATTTTCAGAGATGGTTTTGTTTAGTCCTGCGACATGTGAAAGAAGAGCTGGACTCGCTGTGTTGACATTGACACCGACTTGGTTTACTACAATATCTACAACAAAATCCAGACTTTCAGACAGTTTCTTCTGACTAACGTCATGCTGATATTGACCGACACCGATGGATTTAGGATCGATTTTAACCAATTCAGCAAGAGGATCTTGCAAGCGACGAGCGATTGAGATTGCCGAACGTTTTTCAACGGTTAGTTCTGGAAACTCCTGACGGGCAAGTTCACTAGCAGAGTATACAGATGCACCGCTCTCATTAACAATGACATAGCTGACTTCTGGAAAATCCTTGAGCACTTCGGCGACAAAAGCTTCACTTTCACGACTAGCAGTTCCATTTCCGATAGCAATGATTTCAACGCCGTATTGGCCAATTAAATCTGCTAAATCACGTTTAGCTTCTTCAATCTGACGAGCTGAAGCTGGTTTGACTGGATAAATGACTTGCGTTGTCAGCATCTTACTAGTCACATCAACGACCGCAAGCTTAGCCCCTGTACGAAAGGCTGGGTCAAAACCTAGAACCACGCGCCCTTTTAGCGGTGCTACCAGAAGGAGATTACGAAGGTTTTCTGAGAAGAGTTGAATAGCTCCTTCTTCTGCCTTCTCTGTTAACTCTGTACGGATACGGCGCTCAATAGCTGGCAGTACCTTCTTCTTAACAGATTGCTGAATAACTTCTTCAATATAGGCATTTTTAACCTTAAAACGAGCAGCAAAGAAGGATTGAATACGTTCAACTGCATGCTCAAAACCAATCTTCAAGATGCCTAACTTCTCACCACGATTAAGGGCAAGAGTACGATATCCCTGCATGTTAGCAACCGTCTCTGAGAAATCGTAATAAATCTGAAAGACTTGCTTCTCATCCAAACTTTCGTCCTTGACTTGTGAAGTAATCTTAGAATGTCTAAGAACTTCTTGATAAGTCATCGAACGCAAATTGACATCCTCAGAGAGAGCTTCAACCAAAATATCAACTGCCCCAGATAAGGCCTCTTGGGGCGTAGCAAATCCTTCACAGACAAATGCTTCTGCTTCTTTTTCTAGGTCAGAAACATTCTGTAGGATTAGACGAGCAAGTGGGAAGAGTCCCGCCTCACGCGCAATTGTCGCCTTGGTGCGACGTTTTTCTTTATAAGGAAGATAGAGTTCTTCAACATCCGCAAGTTTTTCAGCAGCTAAGATGGCTTCTTCTAACTCTTTGGTCAACTTACCTTGCTCTTTGATTTTTGCTAAAACTGCTTCCTTACGGTCATTGAGGTTGGTAAGACTTTTATCAAGGTCGATAATAGCTTTAATAGCCACCTCATCCAAACTACCAGTCATGTCTTTCCGATAACGAGCGATAAAGGGAATGGTTGCTCCTTCTGCTGTCAAAGACAAGACCGTATCAATTTGCTTTAAGGTTACACCCAAATCTTGGGAAATTTTTTCATATTTTTTATCCATGAAACTATTATACCATAAGGAAGAAAGCTTGTTTTCATTAATGTCACAGTTAGCTTGGTATTTGTTGAAGATAAAAATTCATTTGTATTGTCAATTTAAAATTAAACCTTTTGGCTGAAATAATAGTATAATAGAGGAAACAATAAGAATCGAGGTATGCCTTATGGCTGTTAAATTTACAAAAACTGATGACTTAGATAAGATGTTCGAAGAGTTCGCTAAACTTCCTGATTTAAAGCAAGTGACATTTCCAGATGACAAAGAAAAGAAAGATAAAGCAGAAAAGAAAAAATAGATGACACTCTTTCAAAGTCTACCTTCTAGTGTGTTACAAGCTGGCGCTATCTTTTTATCAATCATCATTGAAGCCCTACCATTTGTCTTAATTGGTAGTATTATCTCAGGTGCTATTGAAGTCTATGTGACTCCTGAAAAAGTATATAGATTTCTCCCTAAAAATCGTTTGGGGAGGATCTTTTTTGGTACCTTCATAGGGTTTCTCTTTCCCTCTTGTGAGTGTGGAATTGTTCCTATCATTAATCGTTTCTTAGAGAAGAAGGTTCCAAGCTATACAGCTGTTCCCTTTCTAGTAACCGCTCCTATCATCAATCCTATCGTACTCTTTGCGACCTATTCAGCCTTTGGTAATTCATTTAAAATGGTCTTACTCCGCGCTTTAGGTTCGATTCTTGTTGCTACTATATTGGGTATCTTACTTGGATTTTTCTGGGAAGGATCGATTCAAAAGGAAAATAGGCTGGCTTGTCATGAACATGATTTTTCTCACTTGACCAAAGGTCAGAAACTTCTTCAGGTCTTTATCCAAGCTATTGATGAATTCTTTGATATGGGACGTTACTTGGTTTTTGGCTGTATTTTTGCTAGCATAGTCCAAGTCTATGTACCAACTCGGATCCTGACTTCTATCAGCGCAACACCTCTACTTGCAATCGTTCTCTTGATGGTCTTATCCTTCCTTCTATCACTTTGTAGTGAAGCGGATGCCTTTATTGGCTCTTCGTTGCTCTCTAGTTTCGGATTTGCGCCAGTCCTTGCCTTTCTGGTTATTGGACCAATGCTTGATGTCAAAAACCTACTCATGATGAAGAATTATCTTAAAACTCGCTTTATTTGGCAGTTCATGACCATTGTGAATCTTGTTGTTCTTGTCTATTCTTATCTAGTCGGGGTGATGCTATGATACGATTTCTTATTTTGATTAGTTATTTTTTCTTAACCCTTTATCTACACCTATCTGGTAAGCTCAATCAATATCTAAACCTCCACTACTCTTATTTGGCTTATATCACCATGGTTCTATCTTTGTTACTAGCCATTGTACAAGCCTATATTTGCTTCAAGCGTTTGAAAGAACACAGTCACTTACATAAGTTTTCTGCCAAGCTTGCTAGTTTTGTCCTCCTAAGTTTACCTTTGTTAGTTGGATTTACATTTCCAACTGTCGAGCTAGATTCGCAAACAGTATCGGCAAAAGGATATTATTTTCCTCTGTCAGAAGGAACTGACAAGGCAATCCAAGCAAGTGAAGGAACGAGCAGTCAGTATCTTAAACCAGATACGAGTAGGTTTTATTCACACACAGCTTATGTAGACACTGTCCGTAAGAGTGCTGATAAGTACTTAGCTCAATCTAGTATTGTCATCACCGATGAGAATTACTTGGAAGTCATGGAAGCACTTTATGATTATCCAAATGAATTTGAAGGCAAGGAAATCGAGTTCACAGGCTTTGTCTACAATGATCCGAATCACGCTAATAGTCAATTTGTTTTTCGTTTCGGTATTATGCACTGCATCGCTGATTCGGGAGTTTTCGGCCTCTTGACCACAGGAAATACCAATCGTTATGAGAATAACACATGGGTGAGAGTCAAAGGAAAGATTAGCAATCGCTATCACAAGGAACTTAACCAAGTCCTCCCAACCCTCGAGGTACAGTCTTTCATCAAAGTGGACAAACCAGAGAATCCTTATGTTTACAAAGAATTTTGGCTCTTTGTCAACTGTAGTGGGTTGAATAAAAAGCTAACATCTGGAGAGGACAACGATTGTCCTCTCCATTTTTATATTCAGAGCGATGAAAATTCGTTTCTTAAAGTTATCAAAGTTCCTAAAAC
>NZ_JASHBX010000010.1:0-90190 GCF_047464415.1 Streptococcus infantis
AGTTACCGGCTGGTACCAATACATAAGTCTTACCATCTTTTTCGATTTCTTTTGGACGGTTGTCTACTACTGTATCGTAAGCTGAATCAACTGGTTCTTTATCCATATCCGTTACAGAAGCTTTAAGTTCATTGCCTTCTGTATCTTTATAGTGTACATAGACACTACCATTCACTTCTTTATAAACATAAGTGATAGTTGATTTTGGTTTAGTAACCTTACCTGTAACTGGGTCAGACTTTTCAAGGTGTCCATTCTCATCAACCTTACCTACAGGATAATCCCCCTTCGGTACGATCTTATAGGTCTTACCATCTTCTGCCTTGATGAAGTTAGGTTTTTCACCTTCTTCAGTAGTGTTATATGGTGTATCGTATGGTGAGTTTGGTGTGTCTTGACGAGGTTTTTGAATCTCTTTACCCTTCTCATCCACGTAAGTAATAACTACTTCACCTACTTTAAGTTTGTAGATGAAAGTTACATTCTTATCCTCTTTAGTAACTGCACCTGTTGTTGGGTCTGATGATGTAAGATGTCCTTGGTCATCAACTTCACCTACTGTGTAGTTACCAGCTGGGACTAACTCGTAAGTCTTACCTTCGAATGTAATCTCGTTCGGACGATTGTCTACAACTGTATCGTAGGCCTTATTAACTGGTTGGTCTTTTTCATCGGTTACATCTGGCTTAATAGTCTTACCTTCTGTATCTTGATAATGCACGTAAACATTACCTGTAGCATCTGTTTTACGGTAGTAGTGAGTTACATCGGTAGAAATTTGTTTAATAGAAGGAAGTGAGTAGTTATTGAAGAATGATGGATAGCCTGAAGCTTTATCTCCTGGTGTATTCCCACCAATGATGTTGGAAGTGTTGTTTCGAACCGGATCGACATCTGCTGAGAATTGTGGTGAGGCTGTAAAGGCATCCCCTGTGGCTTTATTGTACCAACCACTCAAGCGCACATTCCCATTTCCACTATCAGTATATGTTTGTACACGAAGATGGTATTGTCCATCCTTACTGTCAACATATCCCAGATCATTTAAGGCATCTTTTGTTCCAGCAGGTGTTGGCTTACCTCCTGGTTTAACAGGATCTGAGGTATACAACAATGTATAGTTATCTAAATTAAGATTATTTACATCAGTTGCCGGGCTATATGATGACACCTTCGAAGGATCTAAAGCATACAATTTAACAACAGATGTCCCATCTTTATCGACTTGTTCTACAATACGTTTCACATAGTAGTGAGCGCGCCCACCCTGAAGTTCTAGGTACTTAGCTCCAACACCACCGAGTGATCCAGTCATGTCTTTTTCTGATTGAGTACGTGTAAATTCGTAACCTTCAAATGTACGCGGATTAGAGGCGTGATAAGTTTGGCTTTCAATACCAGTTTGAGCGTATGAAGCCAATTCCTCATCTGTACCCTCAACTTTATAGTGAGTTGTATGGGTTACTTTTTCAGTTGGAACGACTGTTTGAACATTTGGTTTTGTATCCCCAACATTTCCTGGTTTGATTGTGTCACGAATTTGAAGAATATGGTGTTTATATCTATCATCTAAAGTAGGACCAGCATCACGGTTATTCGTCCATGTTCCTAGAATCTGTGAAGCTTCTCCAGAAGTATAGTCAAATTGAGGTGCGTAAGTTGGATTTGCTTGCACCAAGGTCTTAAATTGGTAAGTTGACTTGGCAGTCATATCCAAAGTTTCTACTTCTTTACCCGTAGCTTTTTCTACCAAACGGGCATGAACAATCGGAGTAGTTGTAGTTCCAATAGCTGAGCGATCAACTGAGAATGTTACATAGTAACCACCATTACTGTATGTGAAACCACCTTGATCAGCAGGACCTGCCCAGTTTTGAAGATCCCAGATTGAATAGGTATAGCGTTCTTCATTTGGATCCAATTTGTAGTTTGGATTGTCCAAGGATGGATCTTCAATTGAAGCACCATTTGGTTGGTCCATTGGTTCTAATACAGATGGTGCGGTAAGAGTAGTTGACGTTGAAATAGCGTCCAATTGTGCAGAGACTGCTGGTGATCCGTTAACAGTAGTGTTACCTTCAAAACCTGCCACTGTTAAGACTGCCATCAGCTCATCCACTGACTTGCTCAAACGTGCTCGTTGATCTGCATAAGCTTGAGCAGTTGCATTGGCTAAACTAGTGCTTGCAGACAATTCTGATTGAACCTTAGCAACAGCTGCATGGATCGCTGCTTTTTGATCTGCATCTTGATGGTTTGATGCATATTTTTCAGCGATGTTAATCAACAAAGCTGCTTCAGAAGCATTTTGTTCCAAGATCGCTTTGTCTTCAGACACAGGAGCATCTTCAACTAGTTCAGATGAAACCACTGTATCTTCTTTTATTTCAGTAGCAGATTCATTTAGAGTTGCTGATTGGTCCGTAGAACCTTGCCCACTCAATGATTCTGACTCTGATGTAACCGCAGGTGCACTAACCAAAGCTGATGCAGTAGTTGCATCCTTTCCTAGCTCATCTGCATGACCAGTATGTACAAGCGATGTCGCACTAAGAACAGCTGCGGCCACGACGATCCCTTTTAAGAATCCTCGACTTGTCAATCCCTTTTCTGACACCGCATCTTCATGTACTTCGGCTACAATAGTCTCTTCGACTTGACCACGAATCACTTTTAGAAGCCCAAAGTTCGAAGTAGATGCGCGCAACCAATTCTTACCCGACTTAATTAATTTGAACCGAGTCACTCGATCGGTTTCACGGAATTCACCGTTTGAACGTTTAAAAAACATTGCAGTCTCCTTTTTTTATTATTATCCACCCTCATTATACATGATTAGTAGACAAAGGCAAGAAATTTGACCGTAAATCACTTAAATACTATAAAAAGGAGAAGTTCGGTACAAAAGCTGTAAAATACCGACATTTTAAAGTTGTGAAAAATTGTAAAAGTAGACACTTATGTACAAAGATAATCACTCTTCTAAGGACTTATTCCATGCTATACCGATCATGAACGAGATCTCCACTATGCTTGCCGGATAGAATAGTAGAAAATGCAATCCAAGCTGTCTCGAATCTGTTATAAAAGCATAAATATGTATAACTAGCAGTCTATGAATAGTTTATTCACTCTTGAAAGGCAGTTGCTTGAGTCTAGCCTTTCTAGAGATTTACATCCTTGTGAAACTTGGTTACATCACTAAGAAGCAAATGCCTAGCATTCTAAACCTTGACCAAATTCTAACTCACTACAGTTGACAAAGAGCCCCAAAAAAGCGAACAAGACGGAATTCCGATTCTCAGAAAACTCGTTTTGCTCGCTTTTTATAATTGAGATTAGTTATTGGTTTCAATCTCTAAAGTTTGGACAATTATTACAGTAGTTTCTTTAATATTCTGCAATAATTTCCACAAAATCTATACTTTCTCAACAGTATTTCTTGAGTTTGACAGATTCTATTCGTCTTCTTTTTTCTTCCCCATTGCAGCTAGGCCAAGAAGTGCTCCTACAGCTCCCAAGCTTGCAAGGGTAGCAGTTTCTTTAGCGCCTGTTTCAGGGAGAATATTTTGACGATTTGCAGGTGCTTGATAAGTCTTATCTGGTGATATTGCCTGAGCCACATGCGACTGTTCATCCTTGTGTGTAGCGACTTCATGAATAGCTGCTTCTGAACCATTTACACCACCAGTAAATCCTGGAACTTGATGGATAGGCGCTTCCCCACCAGAAACTCCTCCTTCAAAGTTTGGAACTCTGTGGACAGATGCTTCAGAGCCATTCACACTACCAGTAAACTCTGGTACTTCATGGATAGCTGCTTCAGAGCCATTCACACCACCAGTAAACTCTGGTACTTCATGGATAGCTGCCTCAGAGCCATTTACACCACCAGTAAACTCTGGTACTTCATGGATAGCTGCTTCTGAACCATTTACACCACCAGTAAACTCTGGCACTTCATGGATAGCTGCCTCTGTTTTGCCTGATTCTTCTTTCTTAGTTCCGACTAGCACAATCTCATCTTGTGCTGCTTCAAGAACTTCGCTAAGTTTTTTAGTACGGCTTCCATCTGGTGCTACTTCGGTTAAGATACGTTCCTTGCCTGCGCGACCTACCTGAGTTACGCGAGTTTCACCTTCTGGAAGAGTTGGATCTTCTCGTTTAACAGTCTTGAAGTTGAGAGCTTCTTCTACTACCTCAAGGCTTGGTTGACTAAAGCTCAATTCTTTAACACCTTCAGTCGGAAGATTTGAATGTTTTACTTCCTCTTTCGGAGTCGCTTGAAGCTGATTGATAGAAGTTAGAGCTGCTTGCAAGGCCTTATCAACTGCATCCTGACTTTTAGCTGCTTCGATAGCAGTAAGAGCCTGTTCTGACAACTCAACTAGTTTCTTCTTAGCTTCTTTATCGCTGCCTAGTTCCTTGCTCTTGTTTTGAATGGCTTCTGCCAAGCTTGCCATAGCCTTATCATAGTTAGGCTCTTCTGGTTGGGCTGGTTGCTCTGGTTTTGGTTCCTCTTTTGGAGTCGCTTGAAGTTGGTTGATAGAAGTTAAAGCTGCTTGCAAGGCTTTATCTACCGCATCCTGAGTCTTGGCTGCTTCGATCGCTGCAATTGCTTGCTCTGATAACTCGACTAGTTTCTTCTTAGCTTCTTTATCGTTGCCTAGTTCCTTAGTCTTGTTTTGAATAGCCTCTGCCAAACTTGCCATGGCCTTATCATAGTCAATCTTAGGCTCTTCTGGTTGGGCTGGTTGCTCTGGTTTTGGTTCCTCTTTTGGAGTCGCTTGAAGTTGGTTGATAGAAGTTAGAGCTGCTTGCAAGGCTTTGTCTACCGCATCCTGAGTCTTAGCTGCCTCAATAGCAGTAAGAGCTTGCTCTGATAACTCAACTAGTTTCTTCTTAGCTTCCTTATCATCACCTAGTTCTTTGGTCTTGTTTTGAATGGCCTCTGCCAGACTTGCCATAGCCTTATCATAGTTTGGCACTTCTGGTTGGGCTGGTTGCTCTGGTTTTGGTTCCTCTTTTGGAGTTGCTTGAAGTTGGTTGATAGAAGTTAGAGCTGCTTGCAAGGCTTTGTCTACCGCATCCTGAGTCTTAGCTGCCTCGATAGCAGTAAGAGCTTGCTCTGATAACTCAACTAGTTTCTTCTTAGCTTCCTTATCATCACCTAGTTCCTTGCTCTTGTTTTGGATGGCCTCTGCCAGACTTGCCATAGCCTTATCATAGTTTGGCTCTTCTGGTTGGGCTGGTGTTTCTTCGACACCGTAGTTTTCTTCCTTATCAAGGATCGTTTGCAAGGCTGTAGCTGTTTTGAGAACTTCTTGTGGTTTAGCATCGCTTGCTGAAAGTTGCTCTGATAATTTGTCCAAGTTTGACTTGAAGGCTTGACGCGCCTCTGGAGTGTTCTTCAAGCTTGCTTGGTCAAATTTATCCAATTCATCCTTCCAGTTCTTCATAGCTTGAAGCAACTCTTCTTTGGTATAAAGAGCACTATCTTCTCCATGAGTGATAAACTGGTCAACTTGGATACCAATATTTCTCGTAGTATCATTACGTTTTGGATCCAATTGCAAGGTTACAGCATGCCAACCTTCTTCGAGTCCTGTTAGACGAACGAGAGTCTGATCACCTTGACGTGTGGCAGCTGTACCACTGAAGTACTTCTTACCGTTGTATTCAGACGCATTACCTAGGCCATCTTGATACTCGACTCTTCTACCGTCTAACGTCACCTTGTAGATACCATGACCTGGGTCTACAAAACCTTTAATTTCTAAACCTGTACCGTAGAAGTAAGCTGTTACACTAGCATTTTTCTTTTGCTCTTCAGTCAAACGACCAAATGATGCCCAAGACTCAGTGTTTTGGTATTTGCCAGAAGAATTGGTTTCATGATGCCAACCTGGGCTATAGTCAAGTTGACTGGCCTGATCATCATGACTGACTTGATCCTTTTGAAGCAATTCAGCTTTCATCACTCGAATCGTTGCTTCTGAAGCAAAGCCAAGCAAAGCTTCGTCTGAAGCGCTTGTCATTTTCACTTTGAAGTCAAAGATAGAATCAGCTTGCTCCGTAAAGTCAATTGTTGGAATTGTCAAAGTCTTTTCTGTTTCACCTTCTTGGAAGGTCAAATCAGCTGTTGTATCCTTATAAACCTTACCGTGAACCCCTGTTCCTGGTTCAGTCACGACATGGACTGTTGCAGCTCCTTTGCTACCACCAACACGTTTAATGGTTACAGTAACTGGTTGGCCTTTTTGAACTTCATAGGTAGTTTCTTTCAACTCAAACATACCTTTACCAGCATTATTGAGCGTGTAGATACCTTCAGTTGCAATAGCTTTGCCAGTTTTGTTGACGAGTTTGATGGTGTGTTCACCTGGAGCCAAGTCATCTGTCTCATAAACCATCTGGCTACGTTTACGAGCCGCATTATTAGTTTGTACGTCTGCAACCTTTTGACCATCCACATAAACTGACATTTCACCGTGATTTGGATCCACTGTAGATACGACATAAGCCTTAGTTCCATTGAAACGGTAGGTTACGCTAGCATCTTTTTGATTGGTCCACATGGATGTTCCACGGACGCCTTCGGATTCGTCATACCAGGTTGTATTTGCTTTATCAGCTGTTGTATTTGAATGGTAATCCAAGCCTAGAGGATAACCATCTGTTTTTTCGATGCTACTTGGTGTCTTATAAACAGAGAAGTTTGTCAAAATAGGAGTTGCTTGTGAATTCGTGATAGTCACACGAATCTTTTGTGCTTCAATAGGTTGACCTTGGACAAGACGACGATAACCAACAGTCGAACCTTCTCCATATGGAACCCAGCGACCATTGAGCTCAACTTCAACCTTAAATCCAGAGATACGTTGACCTTTAGCGATATCTTCTTTGAGTTCGACTACGTCAAAGCGTCTCTTTTGACCGAGATCGACAGTAAACTCACCTGTCTTGGCATCATTTGACAATGCCCAACTAGTATCATCCTTACCATCTGTTAGGTTGCTTGCTTGGTACAAGTGATTCTTACGAGTAGAGCTTGCAGTTACAGTTGCTCCCTTGGCGAAGTCAGTCGCATACATTTGATCCAAGGTTGCTCGGAATTCTTTCAAGCGAGCAACGTCTGCATCTGCGAATTTACCTTCTTTATTTGGTGGAATATTGAGGAGAAGTGGCGTTCCACGACCAACAGACTTGAAGTAGATATCCATCAAATCTTTGATTGATTTTGGTTGTTGATTGTCATGGTAGAACCAACCTGAACGAATAGAAACGTCTGCTTCACCGACAGAGTACATATCTCCTTCTGGGTCTCCATGGTTGAGATATTCATTCTTCACATCGTCAGTAATTTTAGCTTTCTTAACCTTATGCCAAACTGGATCTCCAGCGATACCACGTTCATTACCAATCCAACGGACACTTGTCGGTTGTGCAGAGAAGATAGCGATATCTCCTTCAGCTTCCTTGATGTACTTGAACCATTCGTCAAAGGTGTAGGTTACTTTTTGAGCTCCGCTACCACGCGCACCGTCCATCCAAACTTCGATGAACTTACCATTATTTCCGTATTTAGGATTGCCAAGGATTTCTTTCAGTTGGTTGAGGTAGTATTCGTTGTACTCTTTTTCAGTTGAAACATGATATTTAGGGTTATTGGCATCCCATGGTGATAGGTAAACACCCATATTCATGTCATATTTCGTTGCTGATTTAGAGATTTCTTCGAGAAGGTCTCCCTTGCCGTCTTTCCATGGACTTGCAGCTACCGTATGGTCTGTGTATTTAGATGGGTAAATTACAAATCCATCGTGGTGTTTGACAACCATGATTGTTCGTTTGAACCCAGCATCCTTCAAAGTCTTAATCCACTGGTCTGTATCAAGGTTTGTCGGGTTAAAGTTTTGAGGATTTTCTCTACCATTTCCCCACTCAGAGTTGGTGTAAGTGTTCATACCATAGTGGATGAAGGCAGCCAATTCTTCCTTGTGGTAGTCCAATTGGGCCTTGCTTGGTAGTGGTCCATAGTTTCCAATTTCTGTTTCTTCGTCTTTTGGATCCACTACTGGAGTTGCAGGAGTTACTGGTTTTGGATCTTCAATTTTTTCGTATTCAAAAATAACTTGATTCACTCCTTTATGTTGGATTGTTGCTTCTTGGCTTGCCTTGACTGCACGGTAGCCTGCAATTTCTTTGGCTTGGAATCTGTGAACAAAGGAAACTTCATATTCTTTACCATCGTTATTATCCACAGTCGCAGTTGCTAATTCTTGGTCGGTACCTTTCAAACGATAATGAACGTCAAAGGAACCTTTATTGACCTTATAAACAACCTTGATAACGCGAGTTCCTGCAGGAGCCTTGCTCACAACACTATAATCATCTTCCCAAGCGTCTTTTAGTTGCTTATTGACAGTTTTGCCGTCAATCGATACAATCTCATATTTTTCTTTATTCTTCTTGAAGAAGTCAGTCTTTTCAATTTCTGTTTTATAGTTATAGTCGAACTGAGTTCCAACTTCTGTCTTTTCAACAAAAGTATCGTTTTCTTTGACTGGATTATCATTTTGGTCTAGGTGTTCGACAACAACTCGTCCATAATCAACACCTTCAAGAAGAGTCGCTACACCACTTTCATCGAAGGAATATTTGTTTTCACCGATAACAGCTGTCTTATTTCGAAGCATTTCTCCCTCTGGAGTGAAGTAATAACGATTGCCGTTATCGCCTTGATACCAACCTTTAACACCGTATTTGTCAATGATTTCTTTGACCCATGCTAATTGTTCTGGTGAGAGGACAAGCCCTCCTCCAAAGCGATCTTTTTCAGCAATGTTTGCATTATCGACAGTTCCACGTTGGTGGATCCCAATGACCTTACCATCACCGTTGATAATTCCACCACCTGAAAGACCTGATACAGAAGTCAAACGATAAGTGACACCAACTGTTCCCTTATCATCATACTTTTCAGTACCTTTAACAACACCGTCCGCCTTATACAATTGACCTGGAACAATTGGTTCCTTCAATTCTGGAGAAGTTGAATCTGTAGGGTAACCGATGATGCTAACAGGTTCTCCAGCTTTGTATTCTCGATGTTCTGCTAAAGGAGTAAAGGTAGCTGCCTTATTTGGACTTGCAATTGAAAGTGGAACTGGAGCTACAACCAAGGCTAGGTCATTCTTATAGCCTTCACCGAATTTTTCTTTATTCCAGAAATGAATATCCTTTTCCTTGAACAAAACAGTATTTCCTGAGCTTGGCAAAGAATTATTCTTAGCAGTATTTGAACCTACATTGTAGTAGAACTTAGCCGTATCACCACCACGGATAGATCCCGCATTAGTATCCGCATCCTTGACTAAGAAGTTGTGGGCCACTGTCAAGATGACATTTGGAGCAACAAAGATACCTGAACCTGAGTTAAGGTATCGCTGACTACCGCCATTGGCCAAAGGTGAGCTAAAGATTGAATAAACCATAGTAGCAGATGTAGCTGGTTGACCGTCATAATTGATATGCTTAAGGTCTTGTCCGCCATTGATAATGGCTCTATTTTCTTTTCCAGCTTCAGATGGAGCTGCTTCTGTAGGTTTCAAAATGCTCTTAGTCTCTACTTGTGGACTTTCTTTCTCTGAAACAATAGCTGCAGTATCCATTTTTTTCACTGGTGTATCAGGATAAGCACGATCAGGGATTTCTTCAGGGAGTAAATCACTAGCCACTTCAGCAGTTTTTCCTTCCTCTGCCACCTTCTCGACAGCAGGTTCTGTTTTTTCAGTTACTTCTTCTTTGACTGCTTCTTCTTTTTCATGATCTACATCTGCCACTTCTTTTGCTTGACTATCTACTTCAAGTTTTGGTTCTGTCACAAGTTCACTAGCCGCAACATTACCAGATGCAAAAAAAGCAAGACCGACTGCTACAGAAGCAACACCAACAGTCAGTTTACGAATACTAAATATTCGACCTTTTTCTAAAAAATATTGTTTCATCAAATACTCCTAATCTTCTAGAGCAGTCAGCTACTGCCCAAGCCCAGCTTTAGCTGGCGACATTTTTTGTTTGATTCCCTAGCTTAAAATTCTTTCTCTGAGCTATTTATTTTGAGTAAATATAAGGTTGTAGAAATCGCTTACATTTTCTAAAAAATAAAATAATGCTTCCTTTAGCAAGAATTTTTCTAGAGTTTTCGCATTATTATAAATATACTATGTTATATTAAAAAATGCAAGGGTTTTCAAAGTTTTAACTAGATTTTTACTAAATGATTATTTTACTGTTTATGACTAAAAAATCCTAAATTGGCAAGGCCAACTTAGGATTGTTTTGTTTTGAAGTGATAGTAAGCTCCAAGCATACCCGCAGTATTTTGATGACGCGCAAATTCTAATCTTGTTTTTTCCGCTAAACTTGGAACAAGCGCATCTTTCAGAGCTGTACGAATTTTCGGTTTCAAAATCGCTTCCTGCCCCATAATACCACCACCTAGTATAACAACCTCTGGATTGGCAACATAACAAATGTTAGCAAGACCTTTCCCAAGATAGTCTACCATACGGTCAATTCCCTCCATACAGAGTTTATTGCCTTCTGTAGCTTCTTTGAAAATCCTACGACCATTCCAATGGGCTACTTCTTCATCATGAGCCTTAGCTACATACTCAACCAAGGCAGTTGTAGAAGCTAAATCTTGGAAAGCCCCATCTTGCATATGCATATAGCCAACTTCACAGGCAGAATTACTAAATCCATGGAAAATCTGGCCGTCAATGATTAAGCAACCGCCGATACCTGTTCCGATGGTCAAACATAGCGTTATTCCTGCACCTTTTCCAGATCCAGAAACAGCTTCTGCTAGCCCTGCACAGTTGACATCATTTTCAATTTCACAAGGAACTTGGAAACTTTCTTCAATTTCTTTCTTAAATTGAGTCCCTGCATAGTTCGGGATCTGTGGACCAGCATAGAAAATCTCACCCTTATCAGGATCAACCATTCCCGCTGAGGAAATAGCCACACCAGCCACCGGTCCTTTTTCTAGATAGCTAGCGACAATATCTTTTGTTTTCTGTAAGATATGTGGACCGCCCTTATGAGCCTCAGTCGCTACTTCGTGAGACTCAACAAGTTGTCCATCTTGGTCAATCAAACCGTATTTGATATTAGTTCCACCAATATCAATTGCAACGTAATTAGTCATAAAGCCTCCTATTGATTAGAGGAAACGCTCCTTAGTTTCACGAATCAATTGAGCAGCTGCTTCTACAACTGGACGATCTTCTTCGGTCACTGGTGTAAGTGGAGAACGAACTGATCCGATATTAAGTCCTTCATTGATTTTCAAGACTTCTTTGATAACGCCATACATGTTTCCATGCGCAGCAGTCAATTTACCAATGATAGCGTTGATAGCATATTGCAATTCACGCGCTGTTTCTAGGTCTTTGTCTGCAATCAATTGGTTGAGTTTCAAGAAGAGTTCTGGCATAGCACCATAAGTACCACCGATACCAGCTTTTGCACCCATGAGACGTCCACCTAGGAATTGTTCATCTGGACCGTTAAAGACGATATGATCATCACCACCAAGACTAACAAAAGTTTGGATATCTTGAACTGGCATTGAAGAGTTTTTAACACCGATAACACGTGGGTTCTTCAACATTTCTGTGTAAAGACTTGGAGTCAAAGCAACACCTGCCAATTGAGGAATGTTATAGATAACATAGTCTGTGTTTGGTGCTGCTGCACTGATGTCGTTCCAATATTTTGCTACTGAGTATTCAGGCAAACGGAAGTAAATTGGTGGGATTGTTGCGATAGCATCTACTCCCAAGCTTTCTGCATGACGAGCAAGTTCGATACTGTCTTTAGTATTGTTGCAAGCCACGTGAGCAATAATTGTCAATTTACCTTTAGCAACTGCCATGACTTCTTCCAAGATCAATTTGCGGTCTGCTACGCTTTGGTAGATACATTCACCTGAAGAACCGTTGACATAAAGTCCTTGAACACCTTTATCAATAAAGTATTGCACCAAAGCACGAGTACGTTCTGGGCTTACTTCGCCCGCATCATCATAACATGCGTAGAAGGCAGGAATGACGCCTTCATATTTTTTTAAATCTGACATAGATTTCTCCTAAGATTTCTTATTATCTGCTCTGGGCAGATGATTTTTTACTATTTTAGTATACACCTTGTAAAAAGCGCTTTCAATACATCCAAGCCACTTAGATTTTAATTTCTATTCATCTCCCGTAGCTTTTCTTGTTTGAAAGTAGTTTCATATCATTTTCAATCTGCTTGATATTTAGCAAACAATTTTTCCATTAATCCAGCCTGGCAAAAGGCAAGAAGGCCAAAGCCAAAAAGTAGAAATGCTGATCCACCGAGTACTAGAGTAAAGCCTGATAGATAGAGAAGCATCATGATTAATAAAATAATCGCAAACATCAAGAAGAACCACACGAAATTAAAGCTTACCAAGAGCAAGCCCTTTTGAAGAACTTCTTTCCAAGTTAAGTCATAGCGTGCTGCAATTGGATAGCTAGCCAACATCACTAGGGTTAAAAATATCAGAATTCCCAAGCAAATGGCTTTAATGAGCTGAAAGCCTAGGCCTGTTTGCCCCCAGAATAGAGATAAGTCAACCACGCTAATCAGAAAAATTCCTAGTTCCAACAAACCTAACTGGAGGCCTAATTTCAAATTTTGCTTAAAGGCTCTCATATAAGTTCTAAACACAGGAACACGTCGACTACTCTTAACTTCGAAGATTGTCTGATAGAGACTGATCTTTGCTACTCCGATTGTCACAATAGGCAAACAAGACATAACAAAGAGTAGGTTAACCGTCACGATATCTAAAACCTTCTCACAAAATCGCATAAGAAAGTTATCCGTATCGAATGCCGCTTTTATCAATCCAGATCCTTTATGTGCCATTGTTTGCTCCTCCTAACTGACTAATCGATTAAAATTTTAAATAAGTATTTTCGAACTTTATCTTCCATACCTGCATAACCATTAGGTTGATGAGGTTCACCTGGGAAAAAGACTGCAAAATTGTGATAACCCAACAAGAGTGGGTATTGTTCGTGACAATGAACAAAGCCGATATCGCTAGCTTCGTCAAAGGCTACAGCCTCATCTTTGACGCGAGAACCATAGCTAGAGTACTCATGCCCTTCAACCAACAAATGCAAATCTGCATAGTTTTTATGATGCTCAAAGCGATCATTTTCTTCTTTATTGAGAACATTTTCCTGTACAACTAGGAAGACCTTATCTCCATCAATCTCGTATTTGCCTAATTCAAAGCTATCCTTACGATGCTCATAGAGATAATCAATAGCCTTGTCCAGATTTGGGTGAATTCCCTTGTAAAAGCTAATGTTTTTTAAATCATCAAAAATCATAGTAATTTCCTTTACCTGATTGTTACCTTCAGACATACGATGTCTAGCCAGTAAGTTTATAAGTGTCTAACAAAACTTCATGAAGTAAGCAACTCCTCTCCATTTTGTAGACACTTATATATCCTGTATTCTCTTAGTCTATCAACTATACTGCTGCATACTGATAAACAATTTGTACTATATTCAATTTTCGCAGAGGACTATCCTTTGACAGCTCCCATAGTAATCCCTTGAGTAAAGGATTTTTGGAAGACAAGGAAGACTGTTACGATTGGCACAGCTGCAAGGGCAGCCCCTGCCATGATCAAACCGTAGTTAGTTGCCATCTCGGCCTGCATAGTAGCAACCCCGAGTGAGATGGTCAAGTTTTGACGTGAAGTCAACATTACCAATTGCATGAAGTAGTCATTCCAAGTATTGATGAAGGTAAAGATTGCAAGAGCTGCAAATCCTGGCTTCACGATAGGGAAGGCTACACTCCAGAATGTACGAATCTCACCGCATCCATCAATTTTAGCAGATTCGAGCAATTCTGTAGGAATGTTTTCACTGAACTGTTTCATAAGGAAGACCCCGAATGGCCATCCAATCAAAGGCAAGATCACTGCCCAAAGAGTGTCATGGATTCCCATGAAGTTGACGATACGTACCAATGGTACAAGGACAACTTGTTTTGGAAGAGCCATGGCAGCGATAAAGATTGCAAAGAGAATGCGTTGACCATAGAAACGTTTCTTAGCCAATACATAACCTGCTAGTGAAGAGGTTGCACAAACCAAGAACATCGTTACTAAAGAAATGAAGACTGAATTCCACATCCATTGCAAGGCTGGGTTTTGCACCATCAATTGTTGGAAGTTCTCCATAGTTGGAGCTTTAGGGAACCATTGTGGTGGAATCATAATGGTATCTGGTTGTGATTTGAATGCACCTGTCAAGATCCAGTAGAATGGGAAGATAAACAGTACAGTCAACAAGAGCAAAATGATTGTTGAAATAACAGTAAAGGCTGTTAATGGTTTCTTTTGTTGTGTAGGTTGCATAGCTGTCTCCTTTCCTTAGTATTCTACATCGTTTCCGAGGATCTTGAATTGAGCGAAGCTGACAAGGGCAATCATAACTGCCAAGAATACACCAATAGTATTGGCATAGCCATATTCAGTCAATTGGAAGGCTTTTTCGTAGAGGTAGTACATAAGTGTACTTGTTGAGTAGTTTGGACCACCAGATGTCAACAATTGAATCAAGGCGAAACATTGGAATGAGTTGATGGTTGTAATGATTGCGATATAAAGAGTTGTTGGAAGAAGGCTTGGCCATTTAATCTTCCAGAATACTTGGAACTCAGTCGCACCGTCAACACGCGCTGCTTCTACAAGTGAGTTATCAATATTACCCATTGCAGCGATGTAAAGAATGATTGGCTGACCAACTGATGTTGTCAAAAGGATAATCATAATCGCCATCAAAGCCCAGTTTTTATCTCCCAACCAAGAAATGTTTTGGCTGATGATGTGGCTTGACTTAAGCACGAAGTTCAAAATACCTGATAGTGGATCGTAGATCCATTTCCATACTACTGTTACGGCAACACTACCTGTTACTACTGGAAGGAAGAAGACGAAACGGTAGAAAGATCTAGCGATGGCATTTTGTTGGTAAGTTTGTGATGCTACAAAGAGCGAGAAGAGTACTACGACTGGTACAGATCCGATTACCAAGATTACGGTATTAATCAAAGATTTTGTAAAGACAGGGTCTTTAAACATACGAATGTAGTTGTCCAACCCCACAAACTCAAAGCTAGTCATCGAATAGTTGAAGAAACTTGTGATGAAGCCCATGATCATTGGAGCTAAAACGAAGACGGTAAAGAAGATTAATACTGGTGCTAGGAATGCGTAGGAAATAATAGTTTCCCGCATGCGAATTTTATTGATTTTCACAGTCGGCACCTCACTTTCACATAGTTTTGTTTTTTTGACTGTTATCTGACCCTGATCTAAAATCAAAATGAAATTTTTCTAAGATTCGTCAATGTAAAAACTTCATTTTAATTTTGACCTGTCAGTTGCTTCTATTTCAAACAAAAGTCCCCCTTTTCATACACAGATATGCTCAGGGAAAAGGGGGGAACTCAGTTTTTATTTAGGGCTTATTATTTAGCTGCTTTTTTGATTGTTTCATTCGCTTTTTCAGTGAATGCTTTCAATGCTGCAGCAGGTTGTTCGTCACCATTTGATACAGCTTGCAACATTGGGAACCAAAGTGTTCTCATTTCAGCAAATCCGTCGATTGTGTTGTAGTATGGTGAGTAGTATTGAGTCCAGCTACCGATTGTTTCCATACGTTTGTCATCATAAAGTTTTCCAAATGAAGTACGAACTGGGAATGCTCCTGTACGAACTACGTCTTTAGGACCCCATTCTTTGTCATCTGCGATGAATTGGATGAATTTCTTAGCTGCTGCGACTTTCTTTTCGTCTTTGTTGTTAAATACTGCAAATCCGTTTACAAGGTATTCAAGAGCTGGTTTACCTGAATCAGATGGGAATGGTACTTCTACCACTTCAACTTTACTTGCTTCCAAAAGTTTAGCTTGGATACCATTTTGAGCTGGTGCCCAAAGGATTGTGTAAGAAGTTTGACCGTTCGCAAAGTTTTGGATGTCTGCTCCACCGTCAAATTGTGAACCATTGTTCAACAAACCATCTTTGATCCAGCTAGATGCTTTTTCAAGACCTTTAACGAATTTAGGATCGTCAGTTGTATATTTAGTTACTTCTTTATCAGTTACAGAACCGCCATAAAGGTTAGCGATGAAGGCACGTGTTCCTTGGTCTCCCCCTTGACCTGAACTGAACAATGAACCTGGTGTATATCCTTTATCTTTAAGCGCTTTCAAAACTTTTTCAAAGTCATCAGTTGTCCAACCTTCTTTTACAAGGTTTGCAACTCCTGCATCTTCCAACATTTTCTTGTTCATAGCCATGTAGAATGGTGCAGAACTGATTGGATACATGTAAGCTTTATCACCAGCTTTACTTGCTTGGATGATGTTTTCGTTGTTGACATCTTTTACAAATTCATCTGTAAAGAGGTCGTTCAACTCAGCCAATTTACCATTTTTACCGTATTGGATGATACGTCCTGGTGCGTCAAAGAGAACGTCTGGCGCAGTTCCTGCTTCGATTGCTGTTGTGATTTTTTCTGGACCAGATTTGAAGTCGATTGTTTCTAGTTTAACTTTAACATCTGGATTTGCTTTTTCAAAAGCTTCGATGATAGATTTTTCATAAGTTCCTACACCATCGCCAGTTTTTTCTTGAGTAAAGACTGGGAATGCCCACCAAGTGATTTCAGTTTTTCCACTGTCACTACCAGAGCTAGCAGCATCTTTGTTTGCATCTGATTTGCCACAAGCAGCAAGAGATAGAACCGCAGCACCCGCAAGTACTGTACAAGCTAGTTTTTTAAATTTCATTTGTATTCTCCTAAATGATGATAAGCGTATCCGAATCGGATAATGAGCAATGTCGACTTTGTATACGTTTTCATTTTTTCCTACTAATCAACCACTCTCCTCGTTTTTTATATTGTGTTATTTAAGACCCGCAACAAATCGTTCCGTAATCTCTTTTGGTCTAGTAATAGCGCCACCAACTACGATACCTCGCACTCCGTAACCTAGGATTTGCTTAGCTTGTTCTGGTGTGTGAATTTTTCCTTCAGCGATGACGTCCACCCCTGCATCACAGAGTTTCTTGATGAGTTCAAAGTCTGGGCCATCCACTTTTGGACTGTAAGAAGTGTAACCTGATAAGGTTGTTCCGACAAAGTCAATTCCCGCTTCAACTGCTGTTAGACCTTCCTCAAAGGTACTTGTATCAGCCATCAAGAGTTGATTTGGATATTTTTCTTTGATCTGACGGATAAATTCTTGAATCTCCAAGCCATCATGACGTTCACGTTTGGTACAGTCAAGAGCAATGACTTCGATGTCAAGAGCTGCTAGTTCATCCACCTCTCTCATAGTCGCTGTGATGAATGGTTCCTGTGGTGGATAATCACGTTTAATAATTCCGATAATCGGAAGTTTAGTGACCTCTTTAATTTCCTTGATATCTCGAACACTGTTTGCTCGGATACCGACTGCACCACCTTGTTCAGCTGCTTTCACCAACAAGGGGATAACTCCTCCCGCTTCTGTGTAGAGCGGTTCATGAGGAAGTGCCTGACAAGAAACGATGATTCCATCTTTGATTTGTTCAATCAAGGCTTCTTTACTAATTTGTGGCATCTACTTTCCTCCTTTTCTTTTCCTTTGTGTTTATGTGACTATTATAGCTTATTATTAAAGCGCTTTCAATAACTTGTGCTAGAATAGATTGAAGTTTCAAAACAATTTTATGCAACAGTTTCTTCTGAAAGTAGTTTCAGGGACCTAAAATCTATCCCAACACCTCTTAAATCTTGAAACCAGCCCTTTTTTCGACTCTTTGTCAACTGTAGTGGGTTGATATAATAGTACTAGACCTTGAGAAATCAAGGTCTTTTTTGAATTTGGTCAATTTTTGGTCAACTTTTGTTAGAAAAAATTATTGACTTAATAATTCTCTAACACGTTTGTTTTCTGATTCTTCTTTTTCCTTGATTAAATGACCATATGTTTGAGTTATTTGTGTAATATCTTTGTGTCCCATATTTGAAGCTATAACCCAGATATCGATTCCATAACCTAACATAATACTTGCGTATGTGTGCCTAATACCTGTAGCTGATAAATCAAGTGGTTTGAGTTTTAACTTCTTGAGATGTTCTCTTAAACGCTTATTCACTTCATGATTTGTAGGAACAACAGTATACACATCGAAAAAGATATGATTTTCTTTATTTTTAATATTTGTTTGTTCAATATCTCTACTTTGAATTTCTTTTAATTGATTCAAAACATTCAATGTTTCTGAATCAATTGGAATAGTTCGAACAGAAGTAGCTGTTTTTGGTGGTCGCCATTCTTGTTTTCGAGGGTCATACCGCCTATATGTTTTGATTTCTTGAGTTTCGTTCAAAATACAGTCCCACGACAACCCTAGCACCTCACCGAAACGCAAGCCAGTTTTTAATTGAGTGAAGAGAAGATAGTCAATAATATTAAACTTCAGTTCAATGTTATGTTTTACTTCTTTCAATAACTTATGATAATCAGCTGAACTCTTGATAGCTTTTTCTTTTTTTATCTTTCGACTTGCTTGCCCTGTAATAACAACACCATCTGTAAAATCAATGATTGATAACTTATCTTTTTTCGCAAATTGAATGACTTTTCTAACTTCCGCATTTAATCGCCGAACTGTATCTTTTCCAACCCTCTTTGCATATTCGTTGATAAATTCTTGATACTCACTAAAATTGATTTTAGTAGCGGATTTATCATTGAAATATTCTAGAATAAGTTTTCCCCTATGTTTATGATGTGCAAGTGTTCCTTCACTTTTGTTTAGGGGAACAATTTGCAGATTATACCATTTCTGCCACAATTGATAGAGAGATATATTTGAATCAATTACATTACCGTTTAATAACTCTAATTCAATTTTACTTGCTTCCAATATTGCTTCTTTTTTCGTTTGAAATCCTGAAGCTGAAGCAACTACTACTTTTTCTTTATTAAAAATCCTATAATCCCAAGTTTTCTTTTTACCTCTTTGTCTATATGAAATTGCCATATGATTATCCTTTCTTTTTAAAAAGATAACCAAGACATCGTCTTGGCTATTATATCATGTTTCTTTCAATAACTCTGAGAAATGCTGTTCAAAAAATGCTCTTGTTTTGGAAGCGAGGAAGATATATTTTCCACCTTGATTCTGAGGATACTTTACAAAACCATCTTTGTTTTTATCAATATCGATTTTTGAGCGAATATCAGACCGATAAAGAACATTTTCTAACAGCCAAGGTCGAGAGACTGAAACCATCTCTAAAACCTCTGATAGGCTCATATATTGTCCCTGTGAAGCCTTGTTTTTTAAGTCAAGATATTCATCTTTCTCTACTATAATATGTGTACTAGGAAGATTTACTTCCAAATTGTCTATTTTGATTAAAATTTTATCTGTCATATAATTTTTCCTTATTCTATGATAAAATAGAAGTAGAAATAGTATTTATTATTTCCACTAGTTTTAGTTATCGCTGTTTTTTTCTGTTTGGTCGATAGAGGAATCAGCGATTTCTTTTTTTATTTCTGATAAAACATCGTCAGTAACAATATTTATACCTTTACTAATTAATTTTTGAGCAATATCTTCAATACATTGTTTTTGTTCTATTAGCTCAAGATATTGTTTCATTTCAAACGTTAATTCCTTGTACTGATTATCATCAATCTTGACATGATAAACAATGTAATGAATACGTCTATAAAGCTGATTTATAGGGTCGTTTTTCTGTTTATCGGGAGAAACTAACATCTTGTAAATTTGGTATGGACTGAAAATGCTAGAAATATGAACCTTATCCCATAACGCGTATACATTACTATAACGGGCATGGACTTGATTGGGATATACGTCTAAGATTTTCAAAAAAGCTTGATAATCAATATCCCCTTTAAATTCGTCCATAAATAAAATTGATTCCCCCATATAATTATCTAGCCCACCTGTACCATAATCTGATAAAACATAAACATCTTCTATACCAAATATTTCTTTCAATCGGACTTGCATATAACTTTTTCCTGTTCCTGAACCTCCCAAATGCCAATAGACCTTCATTTTCTTGACTAATGGAGCGTTAGCCACTTGCAATTGATAATAATGCTCCTTAATCATTTTTGAAAATTTGCGATAAGATAAATTTTGACGCATGATTTCTTCAGGGGATAGACCTGCTTCAAGTAACTCTTGAATTACTTCTAAGTCTTTTCTTTTTCCTTGTTGATTTGCTTCAATGATACCATGATTCATCATCTGAACAACTGTCGTATGAGCTTTCTCCTCGTGTTTTCCCGTCTTGTTTAGATATGCTATGACTTGTTCACGAGTTCCACGAGTCAGTTCAACATGGATAGTAGGGTAGAGCTTTTTGATAGCTGAAAAACGTGTCTGATTTTTTGCTTCTAAAATCAGATGGGAGTGATGATTACCATTATCTCCTATCTCATAATTTGCAGCTGCTGAACGAGTTTCTTCTTTACCGTCTACCCAGAGATAAATTAGATGTTCAACCATTTCTTCAGGACTATATTTTTTATTCGCTTCAAGATTATTTCGAAATTCTTCTACTTGTTTTCGAGTTTCATCTGAATATTTTTCATCATTAAAACTTGTATCATTAACATCAAAGAGCTTATCAATATTGTTGAGAGTACAACAAAATGAATTCGCTTTAAATTGAGAGTTGAGTTCTTTTGACATAATATAAATTTCCTCCGTTTTTGTCTTTGTCTTGATAGTAAAAAACTCTTTTTGACTTGTCGATTTGTGTCTTTGTCTTTGATGTTGAGTAAAGGTAATACTAGCTTTACTCAACAACCTAGACATATAACGAATCGCGTATATGTGCTGGTGTACCTGCTTACCTTCGGTAGCAGTACACCGCACTATTATTTTTTTCTAAATGCTGTTGAGCTGAATGTTCTACTATTTTCTAGTCTAATGAAATCATTGAATAAGTAACTACTGTCTAGCTGATTTAATTCTCTTTTAGCCTGAGACAATAATTCTTCCATAATATTATAACTTTCACAATTGGCTGGGAAAGTCCATTTTGCAACAGCTCTTTCTTCATAGTAAACAACAGTTAATGATAACAGTGAACGATTCGCTTTTCTGATAATTTCTTGTTTTGTATTACTGTAACGAGAAGATTCTTCAAAACTTGGCTCTACATTTATCTGCCTACAAAATCGTCTCATTTGCCAAGTTGCGACGTATGATTTGATGCTGTTTCTGAAATAATCGAATTCCGCATTACGAGACGCAAAATCTAAAATAATTATAAAAAATAAGATAGAAAATGCACTCACTATAATTAAACGCAATATCCAAATAAACACTACAAAATAATAGAACGATTCTAAATTCATTTGAAAAAATAAAAATAGACTTAGACGCTCCAAAATGAAAGATACAATCCAAATAAAGACTGTAAAATTAATTACATTATATTTATTAAAATAATTTCTCATGTACTTTTTTCCTTTCTAATCGCATAGGTTGGGGTTAAAAGTGGCATAATATGAGTCCGATGCTCACTATCTGTAAACTTGATAATACCTGTACCAATACCTGCAGGGACTACTATATTGTCAACGTTAGTGTTTGGTAGCAAAAATTGGCAAGTATTTGCATTTACTTCACCTAAGATACAAATACAGTTAATTTGTTCACGTACTGCTGTATTACCGCCAAAAGCAGTTGCATCAAAGCGCTGACTTAATAAAATTAGACTAATATTTGTTTGCCTACCCAGCAAAGCAATTGTCCCTAATAATTGAGAAAATGCTTCACGTGCTTGTTTTGAACTCCCCTGCACTAATGCCAATAGCTCATCAATAACAATATAAATACGTTCGAACTTAGTATCTGGTTTTGTTAATAATATCTCTTGACGTTGATACAGTATAGTAATAATTTTTGCGAGTAATGCATTACATTCTGATATAAAACTATTCAAGTTTGAGCCTTTCGTTGGAGAGAACACTTCTAAATTTAACTCTTTAGCTAATAAATAGATATCTGACAATTTAGGGTCAATACAGATGATTTGATTCGTAATAGATTTTAAACAATAAATGAGATATTTAACAAAATGTGTTTTCCCCTGGCCGCTCGACCCACTTATGGCAACGTGGACTACTTTTGTCATGTCAATTCCAACGTGGTTTTCCATTATAGGGATGTGTTTTTCTGATACCTTTTCTTTAATAAAAGTTTGTAAATCATCTATCTTGAGACGAGTTGGGACACCATCAATCCATGGGAAGAAGAAAGCCCGAGCCATGTTTGGATTTGTAGTGTCATAAGGGACGAAGTAGGCATTGTTTTGGGGAAGAAGGGTTTTAAAGGGATAAAGTATACCAGCGAAAATTGCAAAAATATCAAAGTAGAGTTTCTTACTTAAAGAATAACTAACAGGGAGATTGGGGACGTAAAAAACGCCAGAATCATTGCTTGCCACCTTAATATCAAATGAATTTAAATAAGATGATTCATCATTAATATTGAGAGCGTTATTCAAATTTCTCAAAATAAATTGTTCTAATTCGAATTTGTTTTTACCAAATTCAGTAGTGTCAGAAACAACCGCTTCTGACACTTTCTGATTTTGGCTTTTATTCATTAAAAAAGCCATGCATTATTTTCCCTTCTTCTTAATATCTTTTGCCCTGAAATAAAGTTGTCCGTACTGGTTTTCAAAAGCTTCTAAATCTTCAAATTCAACAATATCTCCGATTTCGAATTTTGATAAATTTGGCTTATTTTCTGGTAAAAACTTGACCTTAAAAGGATTGTGATTATCAGTTGCAACGTAAACTTGATAAGCTTGAATGTTATCTGTACGTTTCATTTTTTCTTTACCGTTAAGCACTTCGCCAGTCTTTTCAAATTCGTATTGAATTTCAAGTTGTTTACCAACCAATTTTACAACTTCATCTGAAAGAGCTTGTTCTGCTAGGCTAGCACTGTAGCCGTTAACTTTTTTAAAAAATGCCATATTTTACACCTCTTTTAAAAATTTTTTTTAAAGTTTTGCTACAAGAGCATTAACTTTATGAGTCTATTCTAACAATAATTTTTTCTAAAAGCTACAAAAATGTGTATAGAATTGTTGATATATAAGGTATTACGATGTATAATTTAGATATACGATATACATTAGAAAGTGTTGAGGAATAAAAAATGACTAATTTAAAACTAAAAAGATTATCTGAATTTATTGATGACATGATACAAAAGTATCAAATTGAGGAAACAAAAAATATTAAAAAAAGTTTACGTAGAAAATTTGTTACAGAATTGGAAGCTATGGGAGAATGGGATAAGGCTAAATATAAAACTTTTGGTAGAAACAGAACAAAGGTATTCAATTATGAAATTCTTGATAGATTAGAGAAACGGTGTGAACGATATTTAGTTAAGAAGAGCGGATATGATTTTGATAAGTTCAAAGATTATAAAAACAACATAGATAGTGAAAACTATTTTGAAGAACTAACAGAAGATGAACTAACAAAAGATGAACTAAAGGATATGCATGAAAAAGCTGTTTTTAGGTCATGGGCTGGCTCTATCTCAAAAGAAGAGATTCGAGATGTTATGCTAACAGCTTTATTTGAAAAATTTTTTACTTCTATTGATATTGAACAGTGGCAAAAAGATAGCGATATTTTAACAATTGTCGATGTTTATGATGATAGAAAATCTAGTTTCGAATATTACAAGGCTATGGAGCGTTATTCGTCTCACAATAAATCTGCATATTATAAGGAAAGAAAATAAATGAATAAAAAAATAACCGCTAGGATTTTTCTTAGCGGTTTGGTTTTTCTTTTACGGTTTTTATTAGTAATTGGAAGGCTTCTAAGAGCTGTTCTTGACTTGTTTGTGGAAGTTGAGTTAATTGGTCAGCTAATAACTCTAGATGTGGATTCTTTGGGGTTATACGGCTTTCAAATAGTTCTGATGGTGTGATATTAAGAGCTGTGATAATCTTTTCTAGTGTATCAATCTTTATATTTGACCCTTTTGTTTCAAGGTTGGAAATATAATCTATGCCCACACCAGCCTTTTCGCTGAGATTTTGCTGACTTAAATTTTTTTCTTTACGTATGATTCGTATTCGTTGTCCGATATACTTTTGTAAGGGAATTGATTTCATAAGCTACCTCGTTTCAATACAATGATACAAGGAAGACAACTGTAAAATAACCCATATACAAACAAAGTTTTGTCAAAATATTGTCTACAAACTAAAATTGTGTTAAAATAGTGCTATAAAATATATAAAATTGCATGATATACTACATATATCATGGTTTGACTTAACAGTCAAACCAATCCTATTAGCTCTTACAAGGAGAAAACGATGAAAAAACTGCAAACCCTCACAACTTCAACAGCCATTGCACTTGCATCAGTTGGTGCGCCTGTATTTGCTCAAGAAGCAACTGCTCCAACTTCAGTTGACACAAATGCTGTCAATGAACCTGCTCTTGTTACTAAGTCACAAGTGAAACCACTTGAAAAGAGTGAAGTTCCTGCGCCTTCTACGGTAGAACCTGCGCTTAACGCACAAAAAGCTGTTGTTAAAGAAGCTGAAGCTAAGATTGAAACAGCTAAAGCTGATGTTCAAGCAAAAGAAGCTACTGTTGCTTCAATTAAAACAGAATATTCTAATGCAGATAAAGCTGTTAACGATGCTGAAGCGACTGCTTCACAAGTAACACCTGAAAAAGTTGATCAAGTTAAAGATGCTCAAGCTAAAAACCTTGATGCACAAACAAAGAATCAAGAAGCAACTGAAACTACAAATGCACAAATCAAAACTGAAACTACAGTTCTTGCTGAAAAGCAATCAGACGTGGCAACAGCTAAAGAAAATCTTGAACAAGCCAAAAAAGATGTCCAAACAGCTGAACAAACAGTCGCAAATGCAGAATCTGCACTTGACGGAACTGGACTTGCAAATGCTGAGAACGACTTGAAAGACGCTCAAAAAGGTGTCAAAGGCGCCGAAGCTACAGTCGCTGAAGCTGAAGATGCTTTCAAGACAGCAAAAAAAGCTGATGAAGCACGCGCAGATGCTATCAAATCAGCTGAAACTGATGTAAATACTAAAAATGATGCTGTCAAATTGGCAAAAGAAAAATTGGCAACAGCTAACCAACATGCTGAATCAGTAGAAGCTAAATTGGAAGATGCTCAAACTGAACTTACTAAAGCTCAAGACGCATTGGACAATGTTGATATTGTAAACATCGCAGACTTGACTCAGTTCAAGAAAGATAAAGCCGAAGGCGACTCAGACTTCATGACTGACTCTGGTGCAACTGTTATTGAAAATTCTTCAACAAAAATCAGTAAAGCTGATAAGAAACGCACAATTGACCTTGATAATTTGACTGATGAACAAAAATTAGCTGTATCTGAACTATACGTCAAAGGACTTAAACAAATTCGTAAAGAATTAAATGGTCTATCTGAAACAGAAGTTACAGACAAAGCTCTTGAATTAGCTACTAAACGTGCTAAACAATATAAAGAACGTGGACTTGACCCACTTTCTCATGGACATATTGGAGCTGGTGTTGAAAATCTTGTAAGAATTGGTTCTAAAGAACGTGTATCAAATCTTTATGAATTAAAACAAGTTGTATACAACGCTCTAATGGGAACATCTTTTGCAGATGCACCATCTAAGTGGGGACACTTATCAGCTAATCTTCGTTTTGCTAAGTATATTGGTCTTGACATTGCCAATATTAATGATGATTACTGGCTAGTAATTGCATTCTCAAACGAAGGAACTCCAATCGAAGACAAAACAGACATCGCAACTCTTGAAAAAGCAGTCGCAACAGCCGAATCAAACCTTGAACAAGCTAAAACTGCATCACAAAATGCTAAGAATGCTTTGACAACAGCTTCAACTGATTATGCAAGCGCACTTAGCTTGAAAACTGAAGCTGAAAAAGTCTTGGCTGACGCAATGGCTACGCCATTGCAAGCACAAGTTGCTGAAAACAACCTACGTTTAGCAAATATTGCTCTTGAAAATGCTAAGAAACGTGAAGCTCAAGCAAGTGAAGCAGTTGCTAACTTCTCAGCAAGTCTAGCTGAAAAGAAAACTGCTCTTGAAAAAGCTCAAGACGCACTTAAATCAGCTAAAACTGTTCAAACAATTGCGTCACAAGCTCTTGACATTGCTTCAGCCAAACTTGAAGACCAAGAAACTAAACTAGACAACTTGAACAAACAAGTTACTAAACTTCTTGCTGAAAAAGATGCTCTTATTAAAGAAGCTAAAGAATTGGCTGAAAAATTGCAAGCATATTTGGACGCACCAGTTGCACTAGCTAACGCGAAACAAGCTCGAACAGCCGTTAGTGTCAAATTGGAACTCGCTAAAGCTGACCTAGAAATGGCACAGTCTACGCTTGAAAACTTGTTGACTGCACAAAAAGCTGAAGAAGCTAAACTTGCAGAACTTGAAGCAACATATGCTAAACTTGTTGACCTTGCAGAGAAAGCTCAAGAAAACGTTGTTGCGACACTTCCTGACGGAACAGTGATTGCTGTACCAAAAGACGCTCCAACTGCTGAAACTCTTCCTGAACTAAATCTTGAAGAACTAGTTAAAGAAGATGCTAAAGGTAGCGTTGTGAAAACACTTCCTGACGGAACAATTGTTGCAGTGCCTAAAGATGCACCAGTTGCTGAAGAACTTCCTGAACTAAATCTTGAAGAACTTGTTAAGGAAGATGCTAAAGGTAGCGTTGTGAAACGCCTTCCTGACGGTACAATTGTTGCAGTACCTAAAGATGCACCAGTTGCTGAAGAACTTCCTACTGTCAATGTTGACGAGTTGAAGAAAGCTCTTGATGCAGGTAAAGAAGTGACTGTAGATGCACAAGGGAATGTTGTTGTGAAAGAAAAACGTGAAACATACTCAGCGCCTGCTGTTAAAGCAGTAGAAAACGAAAAAGTGACTTACTCACGAGTAGAACGTGCAAAAACATTACCAAATACAGGAGAAAATTCAAGTGTTGCGATGTTGGTAATCGGTGCAATTTTTGGCACATTTGGACTTGTAACAGTACGTAGAAAAAATTAGAATAATAAAAAATCTTCTTATTTAATAGGAAGATTTTTTGGATTCTCAAAATTAGTTTAAAAGACTACGCTATTTAAACCAATTTTGAGAATGAATATATACGGATATTCAGAACTTTAGTTGGTCAACCTTTGGTCAACTTTTGTATTTTGAATATACCTTAGATTGTGACGATGTCTTGGTATATCTGATACTCACTTACATATTCTAACTTATTTTAACTAAGATAAAACTGTAGTGGGTTGAATAAAAGCTAACATCTGGAGAGGACAATCGTTGTCCTCTCCATTTTTATATTCAAAGCGATGAAAATTCGTTTCTTAAAGTTGTCAAAGTTCCTAAAACCAAAAGCATTTCGTTTGATGAGTTTAATGAGATTATTAGTCGCTTCCAATTTAGCGTTGGAATAGGGCAATTGAAGGGCGTTGACAATTTTCTCTTTGTCCTTGAGAAATGTCTTAAAGACAGTCTGAAAAAGAGGATGAACCTGCTTTAGATTGTCCTCAATGAGTCCGAAAAATTTCTCGGGCTCTTTATTCTGAAAGTGAAAAAGCAATAGTTGATAGAGTTCATAGTGAGATTTTAAGTCTTCGGAATAGCTTAAAAGCTTGTCTAGAATCTCTTTATTCGTCAAGTGCATACGAAAAGTAGGGCGATAAAAACGTTTATCGCTGAGTTTACGACTATCCTGTTGAATGAGCTTCCAGTAACGTTTAATAGCCTTGTATTCATGAAATTTTCGATCAAATTGATTCATGATTTGGACACGAATACGGCTCATAGCACGGCTCAAATGTTGTAAAATGTGAAAGCGATCTAGAACGATTTTAGCACATGGAAAAAGCTGTTTAGCTAAGGCATAGTAAGGGCTAAACATATCCATAGTAATGATTTTCACTCGACATCGGACCGCTCTATCATATTTAAGAAAGTGATTTCGGATGACTGCTTGTGTTCTTCCTTCAAGAAGGGTGATGATATTGAGCTTGTCAAAATCTTGTGCAATAAAGCTCATCTTTCCCTTGGTAAAGGCGTACTCGTCCCAAGACATAATCTCGGGAAGACGAGAAAAATCATGCTTAAAGTGAAAGTCATTGAGCTTACGAATGACAGTTGAAGTTGAAATGGATAGCTGATGTGCAATATCAGTCATAGAAGTCTTTTCAATCAACTTTTGAGCAATCTTTTGGTTGATAATACGAGGAATTTGATGATTCTTCTTAACGATAGAAGTTTCAGCGACTATCATTTTCGAGCAATGATAGCACTTAAAACGACGCTTTTTAAGAAGAATTCTGGTAGGCATACCAGTCGTTTCGAGGTAAGGAATTTTCGACGGTTTTTGAAAATCATATTTCTTCATTTGACATCCGCACTCAGGGCAAGACGGGGCGTCATAGTCCAGTTTAGCGACGATTTCCTGGTGTGTATCCCTATTGATGACATCTAGAATCTGGATATTAGGGTCTTTAATATCGAGTAGTTTTGTGATAAAATGTAATTGTTCCATATGATTCTTTCTAATGATGGTTTGGTCGCTTTTCATTATAGATCTTATGGGACTTTTTTTCTACACAAAAATAGGCTCCATAATATCCATAGGGGATTTACCCACTACAAATATTATAGAGCCCTTTTTTCTCGCAAACATGAAAGAAAAAAGGCCGTAACAAATTTCCGTTACGACCCTTTCTAACTAAGATCTAGTTTCACTAAGGAAACCTTCAATTTTAACGATTTGACTAATCTTCTTTTCTCTTCCCAAAAGCAAACATACCAAGGAGCATCCCCACAAGTCCTACAGAAGCAAGGGCAGTGGCATCTTCATTTCCTGTCTTAGGAAGAACATCTTGACGAACTGCAGGTGCTTGATAGGTCTTATCTTGTGCCATAGCCTGAGATACAATAGACTGTTGACCCTTGTGATCTGGATTTTTAGGGCTCTCTACTTCTGAACCTTTGACATCGCCTACAAATCCTGGTTTTTCTGTTGACGTGACGTCATTCTTCACACTACCTGTAAATTCTGGTTGTTCATGAACTGCTGCTTCTTCACCATTGACTCCACCTGTAAATTCTGGAAGTTCTACTATCGGTGCTGCTTCTTCACCTACTGCACCAATAGGTTCAGTATACTCTGGGAGCTCCGTTACAACTGCTTCACTACCGTTGACTCCACCAGTAAATTCTGGAAGTTCAGCAGTCGCAGCTTCTACACCATTAACACCACCTGTGAATTCTGGTACTTCGTTAACAGCAGCTTCACTACCGTTGGCAGCTCCAGGAATACCTGCTCCTTCAAGACTCACTGGAAGGTTGTGCATACTCTCGATAGCTCCAGAAGCAAGTCCAGTTATCTCCTGACCTAGATCTGACTTATCTATTGTAAATAGAAGAGTCTTAGTATCGTACTGGGTCATGAAGTTTACTTTTTTACCATTTGCCAACTGAAGTGTTGGGATTTTGTTAACCAAAACTTCTGAATCAAATTCTACTGCAAGAATTCCTGGCCATTTTTCAATAACATTTTTAACTTTGGCTTCTTTAGGAGAAATTCTTTCCTTCGTTAAGAAATCCCAGTTGAATTTCTTGAAGGATAGAGTATAAGGATTGCCACCAGCTTCATGATGTTCGTACAAGAGACCAAATTCTTTTGGTCCGATCTGTTGAAGTGAGTTATAGGCATACTCCCCTTCTTGAATCAAATGATGATGCAGCCAAGTCAACTCACCATCTTCTTCTACACGAGCCACTCGAATGTAACCATTCTTACGACCTGGGCCATTGGCATTTGCTAGAAGGATATACTCCTTACCATCTTGAACCGTATGAGTTGCCGCCATTTGAACATAGACATCTGGTACATCATAGCGTGCTACATAGTTGTCCCATGTAATACCACCATCATTACTTGTCGCAACTTGCAAATCACCAGTCAAACCACGCATAAAGAGTTTTAACTGACCATTATTCAATTGAACAACAGAAGCTTCCGTATTTTGAGCGTAGTAATTGTTCATGTTGCTTGAATCAACTACTGTACCATCATAAAGTGTACGGTTATCATTGACACCGCCACCCATATGCCAAGTCTTACCATGGTCATCTGAATAGATGATACGAGATGATTGAGAACCGTTAAGGTGGTTTGTTCTATTTGTCGTATAGACAGGAACAACGATACGGCCTTTATGAGGTCCATTTTGGAGAGTAATGCCCACTCCAGGTCCCACACCTAAGAACTTCATCCAATCAGCTTTGACCATTGGAGTAATATCTTGTGGTGCAGACCAAGTTTTACCATCATCATCACTGTAAGACATCCATAGGTAGCTGTCTTTAGCAATTCTAAATGGAGACGTTTTATTGCTTGTAAAATAGATATTTCCTAGCAGTTGCTCACCCTGATAAAGATCACCTTTATCGCTATAAGCCGGTTTGACAGGATTTACAACAACACGGTAATCCGTTGCCTGACCATCTGGTGTGTAGACAACACCATTTTCACGAATAGTATAGGCCCCATTTTCTCCTTCACGATAGAGAATTTGGTAGGTTTTCCCATCAATTTCTTTATAAGCTTCCTCTTTTTCAGCTGACATCCCAAAGATACCTTTTCCTTCCGGGAACATATCATAGACTGAAAAGATGCGTTTGGTTTCAGTATCTTGGGCTAAAACCATATCGATATTCACTGGTGAACCGACAGACGGATCGTTGGCTTTTGGATTGTCGCGTAGATTCGTAAGTGTGATACGATCGCTCCATGTTTGACCCTGATCTTCACTTCGTTTGACGACCATACCGATATCTCCCCAGTCATAGTGGTGCAAGCGGCGTTCGTCAGCTCCAGCAATCAGAGTTCCCTTATCAGTCTTAAGGAGGGCTGGAATCCGATAGCTATTAATACCATCTGGATTTGACTGCCCATTTTTACCAGCTTCAAAGACATCCTTTTTATCTGTTATCTCAGCTCCTTCTGGAAGCTTTTTCTCTAATTCGGATCTTTCAAAGAGGTAGCTACGATTTTGAACCTCTTCTGGACTCAAGGCACGATCGTAAACAGTTAGATTACGAACTTGTAAGCCTGCCCCCCAAACCATACTTCCTGCACGATTTGTGGAACCAATTTGCATATGATTTACATCAGGCATATCTTTGATAAAGCGTCCTGATTTCTTACTTGTTCGTGACAAGACTCCATTTACATAGAGACGAACTTGTCCATCTGGAGAATCTGCACTTGGCCTTTCAACTGTAAAGGTTACTGAGTTCCACTGACCTGGTTTGACTGTTAATGGTGCGTCTGTGTATCTATCATAAAATTGGTCGCCGTTTTGATCGCGGCCCTCAATCAAGGCAACGTTGTTGTAAACAGCCATGGTGAAATATTCATTTCGAACCGTATCACTTGAGGCTGAGAAAAGGTTGTAAAATGCTGGTGCAGAAGCATCTGGTTTGAACTCCATATGAATGGTCGCATTTTGAAGCTGTTTCAGTTTGTCCAATTGCTCTGTCAGATCAATTCTATTGCTATTTGCAGCATTAGTCTCTACATCTTCCTTTTCAATAACAGTATTGACATTTTCCAACTCTCTAGCATAGTAATCACGTGGAAGTGAAGCTGGATCTTTTTCGGTTTCTCTAGTTGCTTCTGCCGTTTCTGCTGTTGCAGTTGTTTCTGCCGTTACAGTTGTCTCTGTTCCAGTATGTGCTTCTGTAGATGTATGTGTGACTGTATCTACCCCATTAGACTCTGTCGCACTCTTTTCAGTATCTACTGCTTTTTCTGCCTGATCCTTCTCTACTCCTAGTTCTGTCGTTTCCTTATTGGTAGCTGTTACTTCTTGTGCCAATACTGGCGATGCACCAAAAACAACTGCTCCAATAACGACTGAAGCGGCTCCTACTGTAAATTTGCGAATTCCGTATCGTTGTTTTCTCTCCAACTGATTATGCTTCATCTTTCTTCCTTTCATTTTTAAAAATAAAGCGCTTTCTTTTTTGATTAAAATTTTTAGTCATCTGACTAAATGACAAAAATTACTTTTTCACGAATGGTTACACTCGCTCTTTCAAATTTTATCTCACTTAACGATCAACAATCTATCATAATGCCATCGTTAACTAGAGTCTCCTACTCCTTTCAAATTTTATCTTATTCTCATTATATAATAAATTTCTCTATTTTAAGATAGATGAATATAGAACAGATTTTACTTTCAGTTTTAGAAATATAAAATTGGACATTTGAAACTACTTTCGGATGCTTTCTCTTTTTTCTAACAGACAATTGGTTCATTTGGTCTAATCGTTTTTTTAATGAACTTTATCTCAAACTTATACTCAATGAAAATCAAAGAGCAAACTAGGAAGCTAGCCACAAGCTGTACTTGAGTACGGTAAGGCGAAGCTGACGTGGTTTGAAGAGATTTTCGAAGCGTATTAACTATTTGACTCCTGCTTTATCCAAATCAAAAAGGCCGTAACTAGTTCTAGTCACGACCCTTTCTAATATAAGATCAAATTTCTCTATGAATTTCGTTGATTTTAACTATTTCATTGATCTTCTTTTTTCTTGCCCATGGCAAACATACCTAGGAGCATTCCTACAAGTCCTAGAGAGGCGAGAGGAGCAACAGCTTCACTTCCTGTTTCAGGAAGAAGTTGCTGACGAGCAGCAGGGGCTTGATAAGTTTTATCTTGTACCATAGCTTGAACCACAATTGACTGTTCTCCCTTATACTCTGAGACCTTATGGATAGCAGCTTCAGCACTGTTTACACCACCTACATACGCTGGAACTTCTGTACTCGCAGCTTCTACTCCATTCACGCCACCTGTGTACTCTGGAACTTCTAACTTAGCGGCCTCTACTCCATTCACGCCACCTGTGTATTCTGGAACTTCTAACTTAGCGGCCTCTACTCCATTCACGCTACCTGCATACTCTGGAACTTCTAACTTAGCAGACTCTACTCCGTTGACACCACCTGTGTATTCTGGAACTTCTAACTTAGCAGTTTCCACTCCATTGACGCCACCTGTGTACTCTGGAACTTCTAACTTAGCTGATTCTACTGCATTGACGCCACCTGTGTACTCTGGAACTTCTAACTTAGCGGCCTCTACTCCATTCACACTAGCTGTATACTCCGGAATTTCTAACTTAGCTGATTCTACTGCATTGACGCCACCCTCAAATTCTGGGCTTTCTGATGTAGTTGCTTCCTCACCATTGACACCACCTTCAAAGGCTGAAGTGTCTGACTTAGCTGATTCTACTGCATTGACGCCACCCTCAAATTCTGGGCTTTCTGATATAGTTGCTTCCTCACCATTGACACCACCTTCAAAGGCTGAAGTGTCTGACTTAGCTGATTCTACTGCATTCACACCGCCTTCGAACTCTGGACTTTCTGCCTTAGCTCCTTCCTCACCATTGACACCACCTTCGAAGGCTGAAGTGTCTGACTTGGCTGCTTCTACTGCATTCACACCACCTTCGAATTCTGGACTTTCTGCCTTAGCTCCTTCCTCACTATTGACTCCACCTTCGAAGGCTGGAACTTCATGAACGGCAGATTCCCCTTTTGAGCTTTCTACTAGATTACCTTCTGGAACTTCATGGACCGCGGCTTCCTCACCGTTCACACCACCTTCAAAGGCTGGAACTTCATGAACGGCTGCTTCGGCACCATTAACCCCACCTTCGAAGGCCGGAACTTCGTTAATAGTTCCTGGTGGATTTTCTTCGACCTCTATTTCTGGAACTTCATGAATAGCGGCTACTTCGCCGTTCACACCACCTGAGAAGTCTGGCACATCATGAACGGCTGCTTCCTCACCGCTGATGCCACCTTCAAAGGCTGGATCCTCATGAACTGTACCTTCACCATTGACTGCACCTGTAAATTCTGGAACTTCATGGATTTCTGCTTTTGCACCATTTTTCCCACCAGGGACTCCTGCACCTTCAAGACTTACAGGCAAATTATGCATGCTCTCAATTGCACCATCAATGATTTCTGTAATTTCTTGACCAATATCTTCCTTGTTAACTGCAAATAACAATGTTTTTGTATCGTACTGAGTCAAGAAAGTAGCAAAATTCCCATTTGCCAGTTTAAGAACTGGTGGTTGATTCACCAATACTTCTGAATCAAATTCTAAAGCGATAACATTTTTGCTCATCTCCACAGCATTTTTCACCGTTGCTTTTGTTGGAGAAATTCTATCCTTGCTTAAGAAATCCCAGTTGAATTTTTTATAAGACAAGGTGTATTCATTTTGAGTGGCAGTTGCATGCTCATAAAGCAAACCAAATTCACCATTTCCAAGATCTTGCAAGGAGTTATAAGCAAATTTACCGCTTTGAATAGGATTGTGCTTGAGCCAAGTCAAATCTCCGTTAGCTTCCACTTGTGCCAAGTGTACCAAACCATTGTAACGTCCTGGACCACCTGCGTTGCTGAGAACGATATATTCCTTACCATTTTGTACAGTGTGAATAGCAGACATTTGAACGTAGACATCTTTGACATCCGCATAGCGCTTCACATCTTTTTCCCAAGTTGCTCCGCCATCCTTACTTGTTGCAACCTGCAAATCTCCTGTCAATCCACGCATGAAGAGTTTGAGGTCTCCGTTGTTTAACTGAACAACAGTTGACTCAGTATTTTGAGCACCTGGATTATTCATGGTTGAAGAGTGAATTGTTTGGTTACCTACTGGACGGTTATCATTGACCGCTTCCCCAGCGTGCCAAGTTTCACCATGGTCATCTGAGTAAATGACGCGTGAAGACTGGGATCCACTTAGGTAGGATACGTTATTTGTAGTGTAGGCAGGGATAACAAGACGCCCTTTATGAGGCCCTGAATGCAAGGCAATCCCTGTACCAGGTCCAGTACCTAAGAAGTGCATCCAGTCCTTACGAATTCCATATGTAATATCTTTTGGTGCAGACCAAGTTTTACCATCGTCATCACTATAAGACATCCAGAGATAGTTTGTGTTTGAAACTCTAAAGATATTCTTGTCGCTATAATCGAAGTAGACATTACCAATCAGTTCTTCACCCTTGTAGAGATCACCCTTATCACTATAAGCTGGTTTCTTAGGATCAACTACAACACGATATTCTGTCTTTCTATTTTCAGGGTCAAAGACTTCACCATTTTCACGGATTGTATAACGTCCTGCTTCACCTTTTTTGTACAGAACTTGGTAAACCTTATCTCCAATTTGCTCATAGGCTTGTGGTGCTTTTCCTGGTAAATCTCTGACAGCTTCACCTTCTACGAACATATCAAAAATAGAGAAGATTCGCTTAGTTTTCGGATCTTGGACTAGGGCCATGTCAATGTTGACTGGTGATCCCGCATGAGCTCTTCTGGCATTCTCATTATCACGAGGATTTGAGATGACAATTCTATCTCCCCACGTTTTGCCCTTATCATCACTACGACGAACAACCATACCGATGTCGCCCCAGTCAGAGTGATGCAAGCGTCTCTCATCTGCACCAGCAATCAAGGTTCCTTTATCAGTTTTCAGCAGGGCTGGAATACGATAGCTTGCGATACCATCTTTATTTGGCTTGCGGTTCTCACCACCTTCAAAAACATCCAGTTTATCAGTAACTTCTGCTCCTTCAGGAAGTTTCTTCTCCAACTCTCCTCTTTCAAAAAGTTGGCTACGTTTTTTAACTTCTTCTTGAGAAAGAGCACGGTCATAAACAGTTAGATTACGGACTTTAAGATTAGCACCCCAGAAGTTTTTGCCTGTGCGTTTTGTTGTACCGATTTGTACATGGTTGACATCTGGCATGTCTTGGATGAAGCGACCAGACTGAGGACTTGTGCGCGACAAGACACCATTTACATAGACGCGAACCTGACCTTTTGGTTGGTCAGCATTTGGTCTTTCAACTGTAAAGGTTACAGAGTTCCACTCACCTGGCTTAATTTTCAAAGGAGCAGTTTTATAATCACCATAGAATTGGTTTCCATTTGCATCACGACCTTCAACGATAGCTGTGTTATCAAGGATGGCCATAGTGAAATACTCATTTACTTTGGTATCACTAGAAACTGAGAAGAGGTTGTAAAAACGTGGAGCAGATGCATCTGGCTTAAACTCCATATGAATGGTCGCATTTTGAAGTTTTTTAAGCTTGTCGAGCTCCTCCTTCATGTCAACTCTTTGACCGTTTGAAGGATTGGTTTCAACATCTTCTTTCTCTATAACAGTATTGGCATTTTCCAACTCTCTGGCATAAAAGTCACGAGGAATGTTTCCAACTTCCTCGTCTCCACTCTCTGTAGCTGGAGTTTCGTTTGATGTTTCTGTTCCGGTTGGTTTTTCAGACCCTGGGTTTGCTTGCAACTCTTCACGGCTCACTTCTGTTCCACTATTATTTACTGTGGTTACTTGGCCTGCAAGCTCCTTATCTAAATTAGCTAGACTTCCTGTCTCTACTTCCTTAGGCAATTCTGGCAAAGATTGCCCCGCTGTTTCACCATTCGTTGATGGTGCCTCTTGAGCCAAAGCCGGTGCAGCACCAAAAACAACGGCTCCAATCACTACTGAAGCTGCTCCAACTGCAAATTTCCGAATTCCATATCTCTGTTTTCTATCAAAATCTCTCTGATTCATGTTTTCCCTTCCGTTATTTTTTTTAAAAAATAAAGCGCTTTCTTTTTTGCTTAAAATTTTTAGCCACTCAGACTAGCTGCAAATAAGAAACTGTATTATTGAATGGAATTACCATTCTTTGTAAATGATATGCTGTTGCGCTTTTATAAATTCCAAGTTAAAAGATTCGCAACTAGCTATACTCCTTTCACTTTTTATTTTAATCATATTATATAATAAATATTCTAAATTTTAGACTTTATAATCTATAATAGATTCTACTTTCAAAGATATTTAGAAGTTTCAAACTACCTGAAACTACTTTCTCATTATCTGGGGCACATAAAGAAAAGCCTGTAGTTCATTCGAAACTACAGAGCTTTTTTTCAATTTTTAGTGACCAAGATAGGTAAAGGGAATCTCACTCCCACACAACCAATTGTAAACTTGATCATTGACATGAACATTCATGGCCTCATGAGCGTATTCAGGCATGATACGATAACTCTTTTCACAAGTCAAACGGTTGTAAATAGCAAACTGAGTGATTGGATAGCAAACATCGTCATCAAGCCCAGTAATCATTCGAACTTCCCCCTTAATACGATGGGCAAGATTTTTTACATCGATATAGGCGAGCGTCTCCATAATCTGCTCTTCTGTCTCATGGAATGGATCATGGAACTTAAAGTAACGAAAGAGCTCATCATAGGCTTCGCTGGTATTTCCAATCTCTAGCACTCGTCTAAAGTCTGATAAGAATGGATAAATAGCAACTGTACGTTTGATACGTGGATTTAGCCCCGCAGCCACTAGAGCTAGAGCCCCTCCTTGAGAAGCTCCATAGCTTGCTAATTGCCCCTCATCCACTTGTGGGAAGCTAGCTACAATTTCAATCAATTGATAAATATCTAGATAGACATCTTTATAGAAGAGTTGCTCTTTTCCTTCTACTGCACCACGAATGATTTGGCCCTTAACTGTATTTCCGAGAGGTAAGCGCAAGCCATCTTGTGAGTATCCAGATTGGCCACGAACATCCATCGATACGACACCATAACCAGCGACCGTAAAGGCCAACATATCTGCCCAATCCCAACAACGTCCCATATACCCATGGAAGTGGAAAATGACAGGTACTTTCTTTTCTGATTTTGGTAAGACCACTCGAGCATAAACGAGCCCATCACGTGTACCTTTAAAGGTTAACTCATAGCACTTCACATTTGGAATACGAAAATCACGTTCCTCTAATTGGTAATCTGGCAAGACCGAAACCTTCTCAATCTCCCCATCCCAAAAAGCATCGAAATCTTGAGGAACTTCATCTCTTCCCTTATAAGTTTTCATTTCTTCTACTAATGCTGGATTTCTCATAAAACTCTCCTTGATTTTGTAACCGTTACCATAACTCTAGCACATAAAGGCAGGCAATGCAAGATGGATTTTTAAATAGAAAGTGATTTTAATTTTGAAGATTCATAAATGCTTATCTGAAAGTAGTTTTATCCATTCCATTCTGTATAACTTTCAAAGAATAACAGCTTCTTTTCTCTCTCCTCCAAGAGTCATTGAAGACTAGTCTTATACTCTTCGAAAATCAAATTCAATCTACGTCAGCTTTATCTGCAACCTCAAAGCCGTGCTTTGAGCAACCTACGGCTAGCTTCCTAGTTTGCTCTTTGATTTTCATTGAGTCTTAGCATGTTCTCGGATATATACTGATCTATCTTTAAACTAGTGTTTATTTACAAAAATAAAAAAGTTTCATAATCTTAATAGAATTGTTCTACCAAGATTACAAAACTCTTTCTTATTTCAAATCTTTTTTATAGCGTTCCAACTCTGCTTGGTTTGCCCAAACATAGTGACCTGGACGAATCTCTACCATAGAAGGTTTATCAGTTTCATAGTCATGTTGATCTGGATCATAGACTTTCAAAACTTTTTTACGTTCCAAGATTGGGTCTGGAATAGGAACAGCTGATAGAAGTGCTTGCGTGTATGGATGAACTGGATTGTTAAACAATTCTTCAGTCTCAGCCACTTCAACAATGACACCCTTATAAATTACCGCGATACGATCAGAGATGAAACGAACTACTGACAAATCGTGGGCGATAAAGAGATAAGTCAAGCCTAATTCCTTTTGGAATTTCTTGAGCAAGTTCAAAACTTGGGCACGTACTGAAACGTCCAAGGCTGAAATCGGCTCATCTGCAATAACGAAGTCAGGTTGCATAACCAAGGCACGGGCAATCCCGATACGTTGACGTTGTCCACCTGAAAACTCATGTGGGTAACGTGTCAAGTGTTCAGCCAAAAGTCCCACTTCACGAATGATATTTTGAACTTTTTCTTTTCTTTCTTCTTCATCTTTAAATAAATGGTGGTTATAAAGACCTTCAGAAATGATATAGTCAACCGTTGCACGTTCATTCAAACTTGCAGCAGGGTCTTGGAAAATCATTTGGATACGACGGATTAATTCCGAAGCTTGTTCACGTGATTTTTTACCATTGATTTTTTGACCTTCAAAGATGATATCACCTTTGCTGGTATCATTAAGACCGATAATAGCACGACCAATTGTTGTCTTACCACTACCAGACTCTCCAACAAGTGAGAAAGTTTCTCCTTTGTTGATAAAGAAGTTCGCATTTTTAACAGCGACAAACTTTTTGCTTCCTTCACCGAAGGAAATTTCTAAGTCTTTAATTTCTACTAATTTTTCAGACATTTCCTTCCTCCTAGTCCTCAAGATGAGCAAAGCCCATCTTTTCACGAATTTTATCGTGTAAGTCTTCAATCACTGCTGGTTTTGAAACTTTTGGAGCCTGTTCATGAAGCAACCATGTTTTCGCCCAATGAGTATCTGATACCGCAAACTGTGGAGCTTTTTCTTCGAAATCAATCTTCATCGCATAGTCTGAACGTAGAGCAAAAGCATCTCCCTTCAATTCCGTATAGAGCGATGGAGGTGTTCCAGGGATTGAGTACAATTCACCTTTGTCATCCGCAAGTTGAGGCAAGCTTGACAAGAGGCTCCATGTATATGGGTGACGTGGGTCGTAGAAGATTTCTTCAACAGTACCATACTCAACGATTTCACCAGCATACATAACCGCTACTTTATCAGCGATACTTGCTACGACACCTAGGTCGTGGGTGATAAAGATTGTTGTAAAGTGGTATTCGTGTTGAAGTGACTTCAACAAATCAATAATCTGTGCCTGAATGGTCACGTCAAGAGCTGTTGTAGGCTCATCACAGATAAGAATGTCTGGACGACAAGCAAGAGCAATCGCGATAACGATACGTTGACGCATCCCACCAGAATACTGGAATGGATACTCGTCAAAACGTTTCTCAGAATCTGGAATACCAACTTTATTCATATAGTCAATAGCCATCTCTTTAGCTTCTTGCGCAGTCTTGCCTTGGTGTTTAACAATAACTTCTGTGATTTGACTTCCGATTGTCTTGATAGGGTCTAGACTGGTCATCGGATCTTGGAAGATAGTTGCAATCTTCGCACCACGAATACTTTCCCATTCTTTATGAGAAGATAAGGTTGTCAAATCTTGTCCTCGGTAATTAATACTACCTTGTGCAATACGACCATTTTCTTCCAACATTCCTGTGAATGTTTTTGTCAAAACTGATTTACCTGAACCTGACTCCCCAACTAACGCAAGGACCTCTCCCTCAATCAGGTCGATGGAGACACCTCGAATAGCTGTCAAAATCTTGTCACGAACATCAAATTCCACGACAATATCTTGAGCAGTCAAAATTACATTTTTTCCTTTTATCATGTCTACTCCTATCTATGTGTACGTGGATCACTAGCATCCGCTAGGTTTTGACCAACAACGAACAGTGACAAGGATACCAAGACCAAAGTTGTCAATGGAATCCAGAAGAGGTATGCATTGGTTGTTACGTTTTGAGAATAATCTGAAATCAAACGTCCCAAGCTAGGAACTGTAATCGGCAATCCAAGTCCAAAGAATGATAGGAAAGCTTCATATGAGATAAAGGCTGGAAGCATTTGCGACGTACTCGTAACAATAACAGATACCAATTGTGGCATAATGTTTTTTATAATAATTTTGTAGCTTGGTGTTCCCAAAGTACGTGAAGCAAGGTTGTACTCTAAATCACGGTAACGTAACATTTGGATACGAATTGAATGGGCGACACCAATCCAAGTGGTTACACTCATGGCAAAGATCAAATTCCAGAAACCTGCACCGATAGAGTAAGTCAAAACAATAACGATCAAAAGTGATGGGATATTGTTGATAACGTTGTAGACTTCCATCATGATACGGTCAACTGATTTTGAGATCCCCCAAATTCCACCAATGACAACACCGATAAAAAGGTTGACAAAGGTCGCAATGACAGAAATCAAGATAGAGTTACGAGCTCCAAACCAGACACCATCAAAGAGAGATTTACCATTACTATCTGTACCAAACCAATGCTCAGCATTTGGCTTAATGTAACGAGCGCTAAAATCATTTACCTTACTTACATCATTGAAGTCAAAATCAGAGAACATTGGGTAAATGAAACTCATCAAAACAACCGCAATCAAGATACCTAGCATGATTACTGTTGATTTTTTCTTCAAAAACTGTCTAAAAACAGAACCCCAGTATGAATAGGCAGGAGCATCAATTGCTTCAGAGGCATAATCATCACGTTTTACAAACTGAAATTTTTCATTACTAATTGTAGACATTATTTGCCTCCTTTCTCTGTCAATTTAATACGTGGGTCAATAATAGTCATCCAAATATCTCCGATAAGGTTTGAGAAGATTGAAACACAAGTGAAGATAAAGACAAGACCAACTACCATATTATTGTTTGAAGCTTTTACAGAGTCAATCAACATTTTACCCATACCTGGGAAGGCGAAGACTGTTTCAGTAAGAGTTGCTCCACCAATAACACCAATAATTGAGCCTGGGATACCAGAAACAAGTGGTACCATAGCATTTTTAAAGATGTGCTTATCAGAAATCTCTTTCTCAGACAAACCTTTAGCACGAGCAAAACGAACGAAATCTTGTGATTGCAAGTCAATCATATAACGGCGAATCCAAATTGCCATAGTAGGTGCTCCTAGCAAGCCCAGAATCACTGCAGGAAGGACATAAGAACGCCAATCACCAGCACCCAAGATTGGGAATGAGTCTGGGAAGCCGATTGAAGAACCAATCAAACGAATAATATAAACTAGGGCAATCGTTGGAAGAGCCAACAAGAACGTTAAAGTCCCTGTTGCGAAACTATCGATCCAAGTGTTTTTGAAACGAGCCATTGCTGAACCAAGAGGAATCGCAATCGCATATGAAATCGCAAGACCAATCAAACCAGTGATAGCAGAACTTGCAATCATAGATGGGTACTGATAGTTGCTTTCAGTAGCTGTATATGGATCATCTTTACCGTAGTTCGCTACTTCACGAGCATCTGCTTGACTCGGAGATTTATAAGTTCTTGAGTAAATGTTAACTGATGATGTTTTCTTACCAGTTGGGAATTGAACTTCAGAAGTCTTCGTTTGTCCTTGTCCTTGTGTAATAACTTGAAGAACAGGAGTATTTGCATAAGTTGGATAAGAATCTCCTAGGTTCAAGTTGACAAAGTTTTGGTGAACAAATGGGAACTGACTATTGAAGTACAAGAGGTATTTGTGTTTAGTACCTGAACCCACAAGAGACCAACCGATAGCAGGGTCATTCTCAAAGCGCAAATAACGCTCTAAGTTAGGATTCTCATGGTCTTGGATCTTGTTTGTATGGTCAATATCAAGCAAGTTTGCGTAGAATTTGAACACACGCTCAAAAATAGGAATTTCACGAGTAGCATAGAATTGACCGCTCTCTGTAAACTCACCTAGAGTCCAACCATTACCAAGTTGTTGGATATATTTTTCATAGATAGCTTTATTTGTATCATTTGCATCTACTGTAACAGAAGAGTCAATGCTACTAGCTTTTTCCTGCAACTCTTTCGTATCGTAATATTCGATATACCCCATACGCTCATAAACGGTATTTTCATAGTTATCACGTTTATCAGCTGTTGTTGCAATTTTATTGTAGTTAGTATCTTGTTTGAAGATCAACTTCCGTGGAACCATCGTATAGATGATTGTGTAAATCAAGGTCGTTACTAAGAAAATAGAAACCAACGACCGCAAGATACGCATAAAAACATATTTTTTCATATTATTTCCTTTAAAATCCCAAAAGAACCTTCTCCTTTAGGAGAGAAAGTTCTGATGAGCATTATTTATTTCACATGACTCGCTAACTCTTTTTGAGCTTTTTCGTTTGATTCAGCTTTTTCTTTGAGCCATTTTTCACGAGCTTCTTTGTACTCTTTGGTTGTTACAGTGTTAGCTTGCAATTGAAGATATTTGAAGTAAACATCTGCGGCTTTATCACCAGATTGAGTGTAAGATGCTGAGAATGGCACTACACGAGAAATAACTGGTGCTGCTCCTGTAGAAGACATAGCTGGAAGGAAGAGTGAGCTATCTGTCAACCAAGCTTGAGCTGCTGCATATTTCTCATAACGTTTGTTAAGATCGCTTGTTTCACTAGCTGCATCATCAACTAACTTGTCATAGTCTTTCAAGCCAACTTGAGCGACCGCTGGGTTTGATGGATTATCATAGCCCATGTAAGTCTTAGTTGTTTCACTGTTAGTAGATTTTAGGATATCAAGGTAAGTTGACGGATCTTCATAGTCTGGGTTCCATCCAACGGCACCTGAAAGGTCCCAATCTTCTGCTGCTGCACTAGCTGCATAATATGTGACGTTTTGTAATTCATCTGTAGTGATTTGTTGGATATCGATGACTACATTATCTGTACCCAAAGCAGTCTCAACAGATTGTTTAAATGATTGGATACGAGCAATATAGTTTTTAGATGCTTGGTCAACCGGAATGTCCAAATGAATTGGGAATTTCACGCCGTCTGCTTCTAAAGTCTTCTTAGCTTTAGCCAATTCTGCTTTCGCTTTATCTGCATTGTAAAGTCCATCTTGAGCATCTGCAAAGTTTACATCTTTCCATTCATCACCATAAGAAACGACCTTCTCAGTAACTAAGTCGCCAAATGTTTTATCACCTGCAGAAACGAAGTCTGGTTTTACAAAAAGGTTACGAACAGCAAGTGCTGCTCCATCTTTACCATTAATCTGAGCCGAATATGAAGTGCGATCAAATGCAAAGTTCAAAGCTTGACGGAAATCTTTATTAAGAAGGGCTTTCTTAGTAGAAGTTTTTTCTTCGTCAGTTGTTTTTGAAGTATACTTATAGCTTTGGCGGTCAATATTGACACCCAAACCAGCAACACCAGAACCTTGTGGAGTATAGTAGATATTATCTTTATATGTTTCTGCTACTTTAGAATAGTTTGAGCTAGTAGGGTAGAGACGGGCATAACTGTAGGCTCCACTTGTAAAGTTACGCTCGATTGATTCTTGGTCTGAACCATCAAAATAAGCAAGCGTTACAGTATCGATATGAACATTGTCTTTATCCCAATACTGTTCATTCTTTGCAAACTCGATAGAAGACTTAGCTGTCAATCCTTTAAGCAAGAAAGGACCATTGTAAAGCAACGATGTTGGATCTGTCGCCTTACCAAAGTCTTTACCTTTTGATTTTTCAAACTCTGCGTTCAAAGGCCAGAAAATTCCGTAAGACAATTTAGAGTTCCAGTATGGTTCTGGTTGGTTCAATGTATATTGAAGAGTGTAATCATCGACTGCTTTAACACCTACTGCAGAGAAATCTGTGTTGTTTCCTGACAAGTAGTCAGCCAATCCTTTAACAGAATTTTGTGCTAGGTAAAGAGCGGCTGATTTATTGTCGGCTGCGTGTTTCAAACCTGTAACAAAGTCATTTGCAGTTACTTCTGCATACTCTTCACCATCAGAGGTAAACCATTTTACACCTTTACGAATTTTATACGTATATGTCAAACCATCTTGAGATACTGACCAATCTTCAGCGACTGCAGGAGTAAGGTTACCATACTTATCATTTGTAAAGAGTCCATCGATACCGTTTGAAGTGGCAACTTTTGTACTTTGTTTACCAGAGGTAAGGTAGTCCAATGTTTCTGGATCAGCAGTGTATACATAACCATATGCTTTTGGTGCTTCAGCATTTGATGTTTTTGAAGAACCACAAGCTGCGAGAACGCCTGTTGCAAGTAGGGCAACCCCTGCTACTGCAAGAATCCGACTTTTTTTCATGTTTAATTAACTCCTCTATTAAAATTAATGAGATACTGTTGATTATACCATAATCCCTTTCAAAAGTAAACGAATTTTCAGAATATTTTGTCGCATACCTTTTGTAAACAGGAAAACTTACATTTTCAGAAAAGAAACTATTGACGAGATTTAATTTAAAAGGTATAATAATAAAAGTTAAGGCGGTATAGCCAAGTGGTAAGGCACGGCTCTGCAAAAGCTTGATCGTCGGTTCAAATCCGTCTACCGCCTCTATATTATCGAAGACTCCCACAGGAGTCTTTTCTTTTTAACTACTAGAAAAGCTTTATCAGTTCTACTCTGATAAAGCTTTTGTTTTATTCTGTTTCTTCTTCTGATTCGAGTTCTTGGATTTGAACCTTAAGCTTGGTTACACGTCCATTTTTGACCTTATCATTGGTTAGGGTGATATGCTTATTGCTACTTTCTAACTCATAGCTAAGTTTTTCTGATGTTGGAATAGTTCCCACGCCAGTCAAATAGTAACCAGCGATCGTATCTACATCATCACTTTCAAGTTCAACATCAAAGTAGTCATTGAAGTCATTTAAATTCATTGTCCCTTGGACGATATAGGTATCTTCACCAATTGTATGAACATAGACTTCAGCTCTGTCAGTTTCATCATCAATCTCACCAACAATCTCTTCGAGCAAGTCTTCAAGAGTGACCAAACCAGCCATTCCCCCATATTCATCGAGAAGAATAGCCATTTGTCTTTGTGTATTTCTCAACTCTTTTAACAAATCATCCACAAAAATAGTTTCAGGTACAAAGAGCGGTTCCTGCAAAATTTTTCTCAATACGATATTGTCAAAACCATCGGTAAACCCTGCTTTTAGCAGACTCTTGGTATGAATCAAACCAATCACGTTATCCTTGTCATCATCATAGACAGGAATACGAGAAAAGTTTTGTTTTAAAATGCTTTCGATAATGGTTTGAGTATCATCTTGAATATCAACCATGAAGGCATCCGTTCGAGGAACCATGACTTCACGTGCCATAAGCTCGTCTAGCGAGAAAATACCTTGTAACATTTCGATTTCATCAGCATCTAAGGTTTCTTCACTATTGGTAAGCATATACTCAATCTCATCACGAGTCATTTTTTCGTCCGCATCATCAAATGTCATCGGTGTCAAACGACTCAAAAGATTAGTTGATGCTGATAGCATCCAAACAAAGGGACTCACAACCTTACCAAGACCAATAATAAACGGTACTGTTCGGATGGCCAAAGCATCCTTAAGATTTAGAGCAATTCGCTTAGGATAAAGTTCGCCAAAAACAATAGAAATATAGGTCAAGAAAGCTAATGATAAGAAGCTAGCTACTGCATAAGCAGTCTCGCTATTTCCCATCCAAGAGGCGATCAACTCTCCAAGTGAATCTGCTAGTTTAGCCCCTGACAAAATCGTAATTAAGGTGATACCAACTTGAATGGTTGATAAAAAGTGATTCGGGTTTTCAAGTACCTTTAGTAAACGGATATAGCGTTTATCTCCCTCCTCAGCTTTTTGCTCAACACGTGAACGACTAAGTGAAACCATGGCCATTTCTGTTGCAGAGAAAAAAGCATTTAAAAAGGTCAAAACAACTAATAAAACAAATTGCAGTAACAAATCCTGACTGCTCGGGTCTTCCATTTTCCTTCTCCTAAAAAGTATAATTGAAACTATTATACCATATTTTCCAATTTCTACACATTAATTTTCAATTTCTATGATAAAGGGGCGTGGAACAAAGAGCTGAACCCCAAGTCTTGATGCTTTAGTTCCAGCCTTGTGAATCTTCAAAAAAGCTCTTTAAAATCAGAAGAGCAAAAAACAACCAATCGTGTCTACAATTCATGACTAATAAAAAACGAGGTTGGGATTTTCCCTCAACCTCTTGATCAATTAGTTAGCTTTTGTGACTGTGACCTCACCTGTTCGGTAATCTAACTGAATTCCCTTTTGGACATTTGGAATCACGACATTAAACTCCAATTCTCCATCAGAGGACTTGGCTTCAATCTGGGATGCGGACGGCACCAAGTCTTCCTCAGACGCATAGAGCAACGTCACACGGTAACGCACTCGTTTGTTTTGATCTAGGGCTTTTCGAACAAGACTTTCATAGTAGTTTTGGCCTGTTGAATCTTCTGCACGCGCTTGGTTGGCCCAAGCTGTCTGTACGGCAATATTTTTAGGATTGCTGGTAGAAGCATCAAAGCCATCTAAGCCACCTATCAAGGCATAGCCTAACAAGTGTCCTCTATCAACTGCGTGATTATAGCTTCCTTTTAGGTTCTTAACCTGATGCCAACCCGCAGGCGTCCAAGATGTTGAACCATTGCCAGTTTCTTCACGGTCCTTGTACTGTCTTGTTGCCTTTGACATGATTGCATTCGCTACTGTGGGAACTGTCTCTCCTCCTACAGTCTTTGTTTTATTATCCGCATAGGGTTTGCTTGAAACCTTAGCATCCAGATTGGTTTTGTTGTTATTGACGATAAAGGCTCCTGCGCCATTCCATTCTAGCGTGCCCTTGATTTGTTTTTTAACCGAATCTGTTAGGACACTTTCTGCAAGTTCTTGACTTGGAGTATCAGACGACTGTGATTTTTGTTTTACTTGTGTTTGTGGTGCAGTGTTGGAAGACTGCATTTGTTTAATATAGTAGCTTCCTGCTGACAAGAGCAAAAAGAGCAAGAGACCAATTAGGGCCTGCCTTGTTTTTTTATTCATATTTTCTCCTTGTACTCTGCGAAAATCAAATTCAAACCATGTCAGCTTCCATCTGCAATCTCAAAATAGTATTTTGAGCTGACTTCGTCAGTTCTATCCACAACCTCAAAACGGTGTTTTGAGCAACCTGCGGCTAGCTTTCTAGTTTGCTCTTTGATTTTCATTGAGTATTACATTCAATTTCTAGAAAAAAGCTGGGACAAAAGTCCTAGTCTCTCAATTGTCTTTGGATTGTCGAGCAAGACGCAGTGGTTGAGTGGGCTCTACTACGCTGATTTCATCAGCTTTTACAGCCCTACTCAACTGTGCGGAGGTGGGACGACGAAATCGAATTCTAACGAATTACCGATTTCTGTCCCACTCTCTATTTTCCTGTAAATTTTGCGATGAGTTCTTGCCATTTTGCTGGTGCTAAAATAGCCCAAGGATCTTGACCTTTTCCTAGAATACCATAGCCAATCATCAAACCAATAGCAAGAGCTAAGACTCCTAGTAGTAATACTACAATTACTAAGATTAAGCGACGTAAGACATATTTGGATTGTTTATTCATCTTCATCAGCTTCCACACTTACCCGTTCAATCTTAGCTCCTAACTGGGCTAATTTTTCATGAAAACGGTAGTAACCTCTATCTAAATGGACAAGCTTTCCTACAACTGTTTCACCTTCAGCTACCAAGCCTGTCAAAATCAAGGCTGCACTGGCACGTAAGTCTGTCGATAGAACTTCTGCACCTTGGAGAGGCTGTCCTCCAACGATACGGGCTGTATCACGGATGATTTCAGAGTGCAAGCCCATACGACGCATTTCCTCTAAATGTTGGAAACGATTCTCAAAGACTGTCTCTACCATGGTTGACTCACCTTGAGCAACAGTCATCAGAGCAGTGAACTGCGCTTGCATGTCTGTCGGAAATCCTGGATGTGGAAGTGTCTTAACGTGGACAGCCTTTAATTTTTCACGTTGGGAACGAATACGAATTCCTTCGTCCTCATCGATGACTTCAACACCCATTTCCAATAATTTAGCAATCAAGGGACGATTGTGTTCCCAGATGGCATCTTGAATTAAGACATCTCCACCTGTCATAGCAGCTGCTACCATGAAGGTCCCTGCTTCGATACGGTCTTGCACAACATTGTGGGTCGCACCATGTAGTTGCTCAACACCAGTAATCGTCACAGTTTCTGTCCCTGCTCCCTTGACTTTGGCACCCATTTTATTTAGGAGAACAGCCAAGTCGACAATCTCAGGTTCACGCGCAGCATTTTCAATGACTGTCACACCGTTAGCAAGAGTTGCCGCCATCATCAAGTTTTGAGTAGCACCTACACTTGGGAAGTCCATGTAAATGTGAGCTCCGTGCAAGCATTCTGCCTTAGCTTCGATATATCCTGCCGTTTGAGTAATTTGAGCCCCCATCGCTTCGAGTCCCTTTAGGTGAAGGTCGATAGGGCGACTACCGATAGTACAGCCACCTGGCATCGAAACTTTAGCATGTCCTACACGAGCCAAGATTGGCCCCAATACTACAATTGAAGCACGCATCTTGCTGACATACTTATAAGGTGCTTCTTCGGTGATGTCTCCAGTAGCATCAACTTCAACAATATGTGCTTCTTGATCAAAGTCTACTTTCGCATTTAATCCACGAACCACCTGATTCATGGTAAAAACATCCGATAAAATAGGAACATTTTTTAAGACCGTTTTTCCTTCACTTGCTAAAATAGTTGCTGCAAGTAGTGGCAAAACTGCATTTTTTGCGCCCTCGATGGTAACACTTCCAACCAAACGATTATCGCCACCTTGAACTACAATTTTTTCCATAGAGTATTTTCCTTTACTATTGATTTTGTGTTAGACTTACTTTTTGAATAATCCTTTTATCTATTTTATTAACAATCCACGCCAAAATCAGACTAATTATCAACACAAATAATGTGAATAGTACATCGTTTACTCTAGATGATACAAATATTTTTTCTAACATAGAAATTACTAATCCATGTATCATATATAATTCAAACGATATACGACCTATTAAAGCTAAATAGACATTTGAAAAATTTATTTTTTTCAAAAAAACTATAATAAAATAGATTGTAAAAATAATATTATCTAAATTAGCAGCTAGTGCATAACTATAGCTATCTTCTATGTGTAAATACTTAAGTAAAATATCGTATCTATGTGAAACAAAGAGTAACACAGTGACTAAAACAATTACGATAAAGTAATATTTTTCTAAAACTCTATCAATTTTATTTTGATTTTTAGCCCATATTAGGCCAATAGCGAAGGCAAGAGTGCTATTATACCACCAAAAATTATAACCTAACTTTATAGCCAAGCAGATGTAACAGATTATAAATATTGTATTGAGAACAATAGACAAGAACTTATTTTGAAAAAGCTTAAACGATAAATAAAAAAATATATACATTAAAATTATAATGTCTACAAACCAACCATTATAGATAATAGTACTTCCTTGTTTAAATAAATTAATAAAGAAATTTAAATCAATTAATTGACCATTTACGAATCTATAAAACATATAAATCAAAGATATAATAAAAAATGGAACTATAATTTTGGAAAGTCTTTTTACTAAAAAATTATCCAGATAGTTTTCTCTGCTTTCATTTTGAACATACAACCCGTATGCAGATAAAAAGAAAAATATAGAAACGATATAGGTCCCCATATACGAAAAATTAGAAAACTCCTCACCAGTTTTAACCAATGGTGATATATGATGAAATATTATTCCTAAAGCTAAAAAACCTCTAAGACCTGATGTGGACTTAACATTGAGATACTCCTTGTTTTGAGGCAACAAATAAAGTAATAGCGTTATTAACAATAAGATTACAATATCCATTAGATCTATTTCTCCAAATATCTTTATTAATTCTTAAAAATTATATTAACCCTCGTACTGCTTCTTGCCAAAGTTGGTAGAGATTTAGGAAAAAGGAACTAATCAGATATCCTAAACCGATACTACACAATACTACCAAGAGTCGAACCTTCTTCGCATTATCCTTTGTCACCTTCAAAATTTGATCCCATCTGACCAAATCTTTCAAGAGCTGAAAGACTAGGTAGACAAAAAACATATGACTACTAAGGGTAAAAAACAATTGAATCATTTGCCTATTATACCATCTTCTTTTTTTCTACGCTAGTTTAGGGATTCGCCTACTGTTTAGGGATTGCTTTTTAAATAGTCAATCGCATCTTGAAGCGTTTTGACTGGAACGATTTTCATGTCTGTTTTAATCATTTGAGCTGCTTCTAGAGCTGTGTCATAATTACTCTTGGCATTTGGATTTGCTTTTTTAGCTTCTTCAGTTACTGGATTGTTAGGAGCAAAGAATACAGTTGCTCCTTTCTTAGCTGCGGCCACAACCTTTTTATCAATTCCACCAATATCACCAACATTCCCATCTCTGTCGATACTTCCTGTACCAGCAATGATGCGTCCATTTCGAAGAGTGGGATCTGCAATTTGCGTATAGATGGATAGACTAAACATCATCCCAGCACTAGGACCACCAATGCCTGCAGTTGAAAACTTGATTGGCACATCACTAGATACTTCTGTGCGGTCAATCAAGCCGATTCCGATACCATTTTTCCCATTTTCCAGAGTAATGATTTTTCCTTCGGCAGTCTTGACTTTTCCATCCTCCTCATAGGTAACCTTAACCTGATCACCTAGAGTTTGAGAATTAACGTAGTCAACCATCTCCTTGGAGCTCTCAAAAGTCTTGTCATTCACAGCGGTTACAGTGTCAGCAATATTAAGAACTCCCTTGAAAGTCGAGTTATCTGTTACAGTCAAAACATAGACACCCAGATATTTGAGCTCGATTTCCTTACCCGCCGTCTTTAGGCCTTGATATTTGGCCATGTTTTGCGAAGTTTCCATATAAAACTGGTTGATTCGCATAAATTCCGCATCTGACGAACCACCAGTCATTTCTTTGGCGCTATGTATGTCCGTAAAAGGTGTTAGCCAAGCATAGACTAAGTCAACCAGTCTAGCGTGCTTAACTCCAACCGTCACAAATTGATAGGAACCTTCCTCTTGGTCAGGTTGGTTATTAACTTGTAAGACCTTTCGAATATCTTCAGACGTTCCTGGCACCTCGATATAATAAGGCAGGGGCACCGTAAAAGCGATAAAAGTGATAATGAGCCCAATAATGAGATATAAGGGCCATCTAGTTTTTTTCTTCATTGTTTAACTCCTCTAGGACAGCATTTGGTACATACCCGCTGATATCTTGACCAAATTTCAATAGTTCTCTCACAGCCGAAGAGCTGATGTATACATGCTCTGGGCGACTGTGGAGATAGATTGTCTCCATTTCTCCCGCTAATTTATGGTTGTAAAAATCAAAACTAGCTTCATACTGAAGATCCGTAGCATTGCGTAAACCACGCACTAAGATCTCTGCACCTAATCTTCTAGCAACATCAACGACTAATTCATCGTGAGAAGCTATGACTTTGACATTGTTGAGATGTGCTACTGCTTTTTTAACAGTTTTCTTTCGGCTCTCTATCGGTAAAAATCCCATTTTGTGTGGATTATAAAAAATTCCTACATACAATTGATCAAAGAGCTTACTTGCACGCTCAATGAGATCCATATGCCCATTTGTCATTGGATCAAAGGAACCTGTAAATAGCCCAATCTTATCTGACATAAACCGTCACCTTACTAATCCCATATATTTTTTCCTTCCAGATACCCAAACAAGCAATTTCTTCTGGAAGTTCTACTGATTTATCCGTCTCACAAACCACCATGACATCTTCTGAAAAAAGATTTCTCTCTGCCATTTTTTCAATATCTGACACGATTTGTTCTTTTGCATAGGGAGGGTCCAAGAAAATAAGATCAAAGACTCCATCCACTTGCTCCAATGCGCGACTGGATTCCATTTTCAATAATTGAAATTTAGAGGTTTCCTTGGTCATCCGAATATTTTCTGCCACAATATTCTGTGCTCGGCGATCCTTCTCAACCAGTACTGCACTGGACATTCCTCTTGAGACGGCCTCGATGGATAGACCACCGCTACCAGCATAAAGATCTAACACACGTCCACCTTCAAAGTAAGGACCAATCATATTAAAAATAGCGCCCCTGACCTTATCTGATGTCGGTCTAGTTGTTTTCCCGTCTAGCGTCTTTAATGGACGCCCTCCGTAGATTCCTGATACGATTTTCATACCGTATATTATACCAAATTCTTATCAAAAAAAGAAAATCGAACCTTACGGCTCGATTGATTAAAGAATATTTTCGTAAGTATCTCTGACTTCTTGTGGCCAAACACTGGTTTGGACTTCACCGATGTGCTTCTTACGAAGCAGGAACATAGCCATACGAGATTGGCCAATTCCTCCACCGATTGTCAATGGGAAGAGTCCATTTAGGAGAGCCTTATGCCATTCTAAAGTTAAACGGTCTTCGTCTCCTGTGATAGCTACTTGGCGACGGAGAGTGTCTTCATCGACACGAATGCCCATTGAAGACAATTCAAAGGCTGCACCCAAATTATCATTCCAAACAAGGATGTCCCCATTCAAGCCATGATAGCCATTTTCAGACTCAGTTGTCCAGTCATCATAGTCTGGTGCACGTCCGTCATGAGGTTTTCCATCTGACAATTCTCCACCGATACCAATTAAGAAGACCGCACCGAATTCCTTACAGATAGCATTTTCACGTTCTTTTGGTGTCAAGTCTGGGTAGCGTTCCACCAACTCTTCAGTATGGATAAAAGTAATTTGTTTAGGTAGAATTGACTCAATATCGTAGCGAGCTTCTACTGCTAACTCTGTCAAACGAATAGCCTTATAAATCTTTTCTACCGTTTCTTTAAGATAGGCAAGATTGCGCTGTCCGTTTGGAATAACTTTTTCCCAATCCCACTGGTCTACATAGACTGAGTGAGTTGCATCTAGCGAATCTTCGTCTGGACGAAGAGCCTTCATGTGAACAAAGAGTCCTTCTCCCTCACCAAAACCAAAACGGGCCAAGGTATGGCGTTTCCACTTAGCAAGGGAATGCACCACTTCATAGGTTTCATCTGGGATTTGCAAAACCTTAACAGAAACTGGATGTTCAATCCCTGAAAGGTTGTCCTGCATCCCGTCCCCAACCTTACTCAAGATTGGTCCCTGCACTTCCACAACTTCTAATTTATCTTTCAAATACTGGGTAAAGGTATTTTTTACAAAGGAAATTTCTTCCTGTTGATGGATAAAACTTTTCTTCATACATCTCTCCTTTTAAATAATAAGATGATTATACCCTTTTGCCAGTAAAAATAAAAGTAAAAATTAAAAAAAGAGCTCATTTGAGCTCTAAAAGTATTAATCGTCACTTCCAAAGATACGCAAGAAGCTAAGGAAAATGTTAATAAAGTCAAGGTAGAGACTCAGTGCCAATGAAATTGCCCAACCTGTAGCGACTTGACCATTTGATTCTTCATAAACATAGCGAATCTTTTGGTTATCCCAAGCAATCAAACCTGCAAAAACAAGAACCATGACAATACTGATAATGTAGTCGAAGAGGCCACTGTTTAAAAATACATTGACAATCATAGCCAAGATAAGACCCACCAGGGCTCCAATCAAAGCACGCCCGATACCACTCAAGTCCTTTTTAATCACAACTCCGACAATTGCCATGACAAAGAAAAGGGCAGCGCTAGAAATGAAAGCCGTTAGAACCGTTCCTGGTAGATAGAGCGATACGATGAAACTCAGTGAAAAACCGTTCACTACTGAATAGATGAGAAACATCGGAAGAGCTGCTGGGCTATTTTTATAAGCCATATTACTTGCTGCAATTACAAGAGCAACTTCAACTACTCCTGTTACGATTAACCATATGCGGGCGTTAAACATCAACTGAACAAGAAGGTCTTGGAAGGTTGTTAACATCAAGGCTGAAACAAGTGCAGATAAGGCGATCCCAATCCCTACAAAAGCATAAACTTTTGCATAAAATTGATTCAAACCTGAACGTTCTTGAATAATTGTTTGATTCATATCTTTTTCTCCTTATGAAATCTTTTTACTGATTATAACAAAAATTAAATCATTTAACTCAAATAAAACATGAGTATACCTGCAGCAATGGCGACATTGAGGCTTTCTGCCTGCCCTTTCATGCTGATGTGGACCAATTGGTCTGCCTGGTCTGTCATGAATGGACTAATCCCTTGACCTTCATTTCCCATGACTAAGGCAAAATCTTCTAACCGAGTCAGTTCACGATAATCTTTAGAGTTTTGTGATAAGGTGGTTGCCAGAATTGGTAAACCGCTCTTTTTAGCTTGTTCCACAAACCCTTCGACAGACATACGATAAATCGGCAAATGGAAATGACTGCCTTGCATGGAGCGAAGCGTTTTGAGGCTATAGATATCTGCTGACTTGCTGGAAACGATGACTCCAGAAAAACCTGCTGCATCTGCCGTCCGAATCATGGTCCCAACATTTCCAGGATCCTGCACATCTTCTAAAAAGAGATACTTTCCTTGGCTCAAATCTGGTAAATGCTCCTCCTCCTTTTGAACAATGGCAACAATGCCCTGAGGCGTTTGAGAATCTGCTAAATCGAGCAAGATTTCTTCTGTCACAAGGACAGTCTGAGGATAGTCTACTAATTTTTCACCATACTCTGCGAGAGCAAAAATTTTCTCAATCTTTGCACCTGCTTGAATAGCTTCTTCAAACAGATGCCATCCCTCAATCAGATAAGAGGTTTTCCGATATTTTTTTTGATGTAATTTCTTGGCATTTTTTACCACAGAATTGGCTTTAGAGGTTATAATAGTCATAGAAATATTATAACACAATCAAGGAGGTTTGGTATGCAAAAGGTTAAAATGATCGCCCAAGGTCGCGTCCAAGGAGTGGGCTTCCGCTGGGGTGTCTATACCCTAGCTCTAGAACTAGGTGGCATTACGGGTCGTGTCTGGAATAACGATGACGGAACCGTTGAAATTCTTGCCCAAGCAGAATCTTCAGCCATCATGGCCAAGTTTATCCAAGAGATTCGAAAAGGCCCTACCCCATTCTCTAAAGTAACCTATCTTGATGTTCAATTGAGTAACTTTCCATCTTATTCAGACTTCAAAGTCGCAAATTAGGTCTCTAGAACTATTGTATATTTTCCAAAAAAACAGTAGAATAGAAAGGTATAATTTTTAAAGAAGGAATAAAAACAGTGAAATCAATTAAACGAATCGCTCTCTCAGTCATGGGAGTGGCTATGCTATTAGTCTTGACAGGTTGCGTTCAGGTTGATAAAGCAACAGGACTCCCAACTGGACCTGTTTGGGATTTCTTGGGTGCTCCAATGGGAGAAGCTATCAAATACTTCGCTAATGATCAAGGTCTCGGTTTCGGTGTTGGAATCATCATCGTAACCATTATCGTTCGCTTGATTATCCTCCCACTTGGTATCTACCAATCATGGAAGGCAACGCTTCACTCTGAGAAGATGAATGCTCTCAAGCACGTCCTTGAACCACATCAGACTCGCCTGAAAGAAGCAACAACTCAAGAAGAAAAACTAGAAGCTCAACAAGCTCTCTTTGCTGCTCAAAAAGAGCACGGCATCAGCATGTTTGGCGGCGTGGGATGTTTCCCTATCCTCATTCAAATGCCTTTCTTCTCTGCTATCTACTTTGCTGCCCAACATACTGAAGGAGTTGCCCAAGCAAGCTACCTAGGAATTCCTCTAGGCTCACCTAGTATGATTTTGGTTGCCTTTGCTGGTATCCTTTACTATCTTCAATCACTCCTTTCTCTTCATGGAGTTGAGGATGAAACTCAAAGAGAACAAATCAAGAAGATGCTTTATATGAGCCCTCTCATGATTGTCGTGTTCTCTGTCTTCTCACCAGCCAGCGTTACACTTTACTGGGTTGTCGGTGGTTTCATGATGATTCTCCAACAATTCATCATCAACTACATCGTTCGTCCAAAACTTCGTAAAAAAGTACGTGAAGAATTTGCTAAGAATCCACCAAAAGCAAGCAAAACTTCAAGCACTCGTAAAGATGTAACCCCTGAACCAGCAACAGCTATCACAACTTCTAATAAGAAGAAAAACAAAAAACGCAATGCTGGAAAACAACATTCTAGATAAAAAATAAAAGGCTTAGCTTAAATGCTGAGCCTTTTCTATAGTCAAAAAGAGGCCAAGAAAAAATCCCGACCTCTTCTTTCATTTTATCCATGTACACGTTTCATGTAATCTTGATAGCTTTCTGTATCCATCAATTCCTTAGCATTCTTGACGCGATCTGCTGTTGGAGGTTTAACTCCTTCAAGGGAATATGGAATCCCAAGTTCACGCCATTTGAACTCACCCATAGTGTGATAAGGCAAGATTTCAAACTTATCAACATTTTTGAGAGTTTTTACAAACTTCCCAAGCTCAATCAAATCTTCATCGCGATCTGTCAATCCAGGTACAAGAACGTGACGAATCCAAACAGGTTTACCGATTTCTGACAAGTACTGAGCACAAGCCAGAATATTTTTATTGGTTTGACTGGTAACAATCTTGTGTTGTGCTTCGTTGATTTCCTTGATATCAAGGAGTACCAAGTCTGTCACGGCCATTAACTTGTTGAACTTTTCTAGATAGCGTGGTTTGTTACGGAATGGAAGGGCACAAGTATCCAAGGTGCAGTGGATACCTTTTTCCTTTGCCTTAGTAAAGAGGGCAATCAAGAAATCAATCTGCAAGAGGGCTTCTCCTCCACTGACTGTGATACCTCCCTTGTCACCCCAGAAACCACGATAACGAAGCGCTTCTTCTAGAACATCATCTACCGTTCGTACACGAGATTTATTTGTTTCCATAGCCCAAGTATCTGGGTTATGGCAATATTGGCAACGCATCTGACAGCCTTGCAAAAAGACAATAAAACGAATTCCAGGGCCATCTACCGCCCCAAAACTCTCTGTCGAATGCACCATTCCTGTCACTTGTCCATAGTCAATTATTTCCTCAGACATATCGTTACCTTCCTTGAAAACGTTTTATAGTCTTTATTATACCATGACTGAAAAGAAAAACCACAGATTTTGCCTATTTTTTAGAAAACAATCTGTTTTTCACTTTCAACTTTCATGATTTTCAAAATATTTATTAATCCTTGTCAAAATCAAAGCCATAGAGAGTCGCAAAATAGTCCTCTGGTCGCTCTGCTCGGCGGATCAAGCGTGCTTCACCATCCTCTGTGTAGAGAATTTCTGCCGAACGAAGCTTGGCATTGTACTGGTAACCCATAGAGAAGCCATGCGCACCTGTATCATGAATGACTAATAAATCACCAATTTCTGTTTGAGGTATCTCACGATTAACTGCAAACTTGTCGTTGTTTTCACAAAGAGAACCAACAACATCAACCACTTCAGTCTGACCATCAGGATGCATCATATTAGTAATATGGTGATAGGCACCATACATAGCTGGTCTCATAAGGTTAACAGCTGAGGCATCTACTCCTAGATATGTACGGTAGGTTTTCTTTTTATGAGTTACTTTTGTGACTAAAATTCCATGAGGTGCCAACATAAAGCGCCCTAGTTCTGTAAAAATCTTAACCTGACCAAGTCCTGCTGGTGTGAGGACTTCTTCATAAACCTGACGAACTCCCTCACCAATCAAAGCGATATCATTAGGCTCTTGATCTGGGCGGTAGTTAATTCCGATACCTCCAGAAAGATTGATAAAGTCCAGTGAAATACCCAATTTATCCTTGATTTCTACTGCCAATTCAAAAAGCTGACGTGCTAATTCTGGATAGTAGAGATGGGTCACTGTATTGGAAGCTAGGAAGGAATGAATCCCAAAGGTTTTAGCTCCCTTTTCTTTCAAGATGGCAAAGGCTTCAAAAAGCTGTTCCTTAGTCATCCCGAACTTAGCTTCACCAGGATTATCCATAATATCCGTACCCAGTTCAAATACTCCACCAGGATTGTAACGGCAAGATATAATCTCAGGGATGCCTGCCGCACGTTCCAAATGCTCGATATCTTCAAAGGCATCTAAATTAATCGTCGCACCTAATTCACGAGCATAGGCATATTCTCTATCTGGGGTGTTGTTAGATGAGAACATCATATCCGCCCCTGTAAACCCAAGCTTGTGACTCATCAAAAGTTCAACATAACTGGAACAATCCACTCCACATCCTTCTTCTTGTAAGATTTTCAAGATGGCTGGAGTTGGCGTTGCCTTAACTGCGAAGTATTCTTTAAAGCCCTTATTCCAAGAAAAGGCTTTGTTTACTGCTCGTGCTTTCTCGCGAATTCCTTTTTCATCGTAGAGGTGAAAAGGGGTTGGAAACTCTTCAACAATCTTTTCTAAGGCTTCACGTTTAATAAATGGTGTTTTCATAGGACTCCTTCATATTCATTATCAAAGAAAGGCTGGGACGAAAGTTCCAACCTTTGTATTTCAAGTCAATTCTTATTTTTCTGTATCGAAGATATTTCCAACTTCAACAGCAATTTGTTGGTTCTTCACATCAATGTTCGTAACTCTCAAGAGTGACTTGTAGTCGAACTGTTGTTCACGGTCTTCCTGTGCATTATCAGCAAAGACGGCTACTCCAGCCAACTCTGAATCAAACTCAGACAAGAGGCTAATCATCCCGTTAATGGTTCCTCCACCCTTCAAGAAGTCATCGACGATCAAGACACGGCTTCCTGCTTTGAGGCTACGTTTTGAAAGGAACATCTTTTCGATACGGTCACTAGAACCTGAAACATAGTTGACACTAACAGTTGAACCTTCAGTGATTTTCAAGTCGCGACGGACAATGACAAATGGTACGTTGAGGACATTTGCTACCGCATTCGCAAGCGGAACCCCTTTGGTCGCAACAGTCATAACGGCATCAATCTTCTGATCCATAAAGCTCTTAGCAATAATGCGACCGATATTTTTCAAAATAGCTGGAGTGCTCAATAGGTCAGACAAATAAATGTAGCCACCTGGAAGAATGCGGTCACTCTCTGAAAGTTTATCACGAAGCTCTTCGATAATCGTTTTAGACTCAAGGGGAGAGATCGATGGTGTAAAAATAACACCACCACCAGCACCTGTCACCGTTTGAATATGCCCGATTTCAATTTCTTCGAAGGCCCGTTTAATGATGACGATGTCTTCAGAAATAGACGATTTGGCAGATTCATACTTTTCCGCAAAAGTGTTGAGACTGGTTAATTTGTATGGATTGTTAATCAAGTAATTGGAAATGACAACCATCCGATCACTTCTTCTTAATTTCATTATATTTTTACCATTCTTTTTTATTTAGTCTTTTTCTCATTATATCACACTAAAGCAAAAAAACGAACTTTATTGCCTAAATAAAGTTCATTTTTTTAGTTTCTAGTCTAATTTCGGCTTGTAGAAGGAACGATTGTCCATAGCAAAGACTTTATTGGTCATTTCTCCCTCATCAACAAGGGCCAGAGCTGTTGTCATCATCATCATGCTGGCATCCAAATTATCAATCATATGAATAATTTCTGCTTCCATCACTCGAGGACGAACTGGACTACCATACTCAAGGAGACCATGGTGACTGAGAGTGACATGGCGGAGAAGTACAACCTCTTCTCTAGTATCATCAATGCCAAGCTCCATTACCGCTTTGGTAATTTCACTATCAATCAAAGCAATATGACCAATAAGGTTTCCTCTTACTGTGTACTCTGTCTGGTCGGGACCTGTCAACTCAATAACCTTGGCCAGGTCGTGTAACATAATCCCCGCGTAGAGCAAGCTCTTATTGAGCTGAGGATAAATATCTGCTATCGCTTCTGCCAAACGAATCATAGTAGCAGTATGGTAAGCAAGACCTGTCTCAAAAGCATGATGGTTGGTCTTAGCAGCTGGATAAGAGTAGAATTCCTTGTCATATTTGGTGTAGAGATTTCGAACAATTCGCTGCCAAATTGGATTTTCAATTTTAAAAATCATCTGCGCCATATACTCACGAATCTCTTTGGCATCTACTGGAGATTTAACCTTAAAGTCCGCTGGGTCGTTGGGTTCGCCAGGCTGAGGTAAGCGAAGGGTGATCTGATTAACCTGAGGGGTGTTATTATAAACTTCTCGGCGTCCCTGCATGTGGACTACTTTCCCTGCTGTAAAGGTTTCAACATTGTGGGGTTGAGCATCCCAGAGCTTCCCTTCGATTTCTCCACTATCATCTTGGAAGGTGAAGGCTAGGTAGTTTTTCCCAGCACGTGTCTGTCTCAGGTCAGCTGACTTGATCAGGTAAAAGCCTTCAAAAAGCTCATCTTTCTTCATGTGACTAATCTTCATATTCTTCCTCATCTTCTTGGAATTGGAGCAAATCAAGCGCAGGCTCACCTTCTGATAACTCAATGTGACGAAGCGTTCGCTCGATAGCTGTAGTACGACGGTTTAATAAATCATCAATATTGCCAGAGGCATGTTGGAGATGTTTTTGTGCCTTGACCAGAATCCCACCAAACTTGCCAAATTCGGTTTTGACACTAGCTAGGGTTTTACTAATATGGTCGGCACTTTTTTGAATGTTTAGAGTCTTGAAACCAACCGATAGGGAGTTAAGAAGAGCCGACAAGGTACTTGGACCTGCAACGATAATTTGCTCTTCCCGTCTCAAATCATCAAAGAAAATCGGATTTCGAACAATTTCCGAATAGAGTCCTTCTGTCGGAACAAACAAGACTCCAAAATTGGTTGTCCGAGGTGGCGCCAGGTACTTACTCTTAATATCCTTAGCAAAACGCTTGACGCTTGCTAGGAGAGACTTACGACAGCGCTCAATCTCGTCCTTGTCACCCGCTTCATAGGCTTCTTCCAGACGGTAATAATCTGCCAGTGGAAACTTAGAATCAATCGGTAGATAGACATATTCCTGGTCACCTTGTCCAGGTAACTTGATGGCGTATTCCACACGTTCACTAGAGTTTTCAACTGTTGCAAATTCTCGTTCATACTGGGCAGGTGTCATGATATCTTCAATAATCTGTCCCAGTTGTAGTTCTCCTAGAATTCCTCGAGTTTTAGTTCCAGAAAGGACTTTATTAAGCGCACCGACATCTCGCGCCACCGTCTGCATTTCTCCAAGGCCACGATTGACAGATTCCAGTTGCTTAGAAACTGTCTCAAAAGAGGCCTGAAGGCGTGTCTGCAAGGTCTTTTCTAGCTTTTCCTCAACCGTTTGGCGCATCTGTTCCAAGCGTTGCTCATTTGATTCCTGCAAGGCCTGAAGGCGTTGGTCGGTCTTATCTCTGGTTTGGAGAAGATTTTCATTCATCTCCTGCCTAAGCTGAGTCAAGCCTTGGTGCAATTCAAGTCGCACCTCCTGCAAACGGTCACTAACAGCTACTTCTAGATTTTTTTGATCTAGGTGACTAGCTTGTCTGGCTTGTTCAAATCGATAATCTAGCTGGTCTGATAGGTTATCTGCTTGGTCCTCCAAGCTCTTGGTCAGATATTTTTCCTGCTTGTCCTGCCTTTGCCAAATAAGAAAGAGGCCGGCTAGATTAGCAACTAATAAAACAACAAGTAAACTTTCCATCCTACCTCCTGTCCTTACTATGCAGCACAACCACATAGCCATCTGGGCAAGTCACTGACACTTCCCTATCTATATATTCGTTAGAAGCGTAAACTTTCTTAAAGAAAAAATTCTCCTCTGTCAGTTCATACTTGGCACCAAGAATGGTCAGCTGACTATCCCGAACTGGCATAAAGGCTAGATAATCGTAGTCCGACCGTGGTTCAAGTCGACTGATTCCTTCTGGGCAATAGCTAATCAAATTTTGCCCATCCTCAATCTCTATTTGACGCATATAGGGCGCCAATTTAAGATTGCTGGGTAGAAAGACATTAGCTAACATATGGTCAATGCGACCACCTAGAGCACCAAAAATAGTAACCTGAGCTTGAGGACTTTTTTCAAAAATCGTTAAAAGCGCTAGTTCCAGATCCGTATCATCTTTTTCTGGCTGGGCTTGGACAAAGTGCTGGGCATTTGCCTGAATCAACTGCCGTTCTTCTACAGTCACAGAATCAAAATCCCCAACTGCAAGAGCAAGAGGAAGTTTTTCCTCTAGTACCCAAAGCGAGCCTCGATCCACACCGACATAGCAATCAAAATCTGTTCGATAGTGACCACGGTCTCCACCAGCAAAAACTGCAACTCTAGTCCAGTTCTTTTCTGAGAGCTTGCACTCGTTCATTGACATCTCCCTTAAAGACATAGGATCCTGCTACAAAAACTGTTGCACCAGCTTCTTTGGCTTGAGCAATGGTTTTATCATCAATCCCACCATCCACTTCGATCTCAAAGTTCAAATCTTTTTCCTCACGAAGGGAAACCAATTCACGTACCTTATCCATGGTTTCTGGCAGAAATGCTTGCCCACCGAAGCCAGGATTCACCGTCATGACCAAGACTTGATCAACTAAGTGAAGCACGTGCTTGATAGACTCAACAGGCGTACCAGGATTGATGACTACCGAAGGTTTAACACCGAGAGAACGAATCTTTTGAAGAGCGCCATGGATATGAGGTGTTGCCTCGACATGGATGCTGATAATATCTGCTCCCGCACGCGCAAAATCTTCTAAATGATGTTCGGGATTTGATACCATCAAGTGGCAGTCAAAGACCATCTTGCTATGAGGGCGAAGGCTTTCAACCACACCTGCACCAAAACTGATTTGTGGCACAAAGTGACCATCCATGATATCGATATGGGCATATTCTGCCCCAGTTGCTTCTAGGCGTTTAATTTCACGTTCAAAGTTGGCATAATCTGCTGCCAGAATTGACGGAGCAATCTTGTATTGAGACATAGGTTTCTCCTTATTTTGGAATTTTTTTGCTGACTTTTTTATAAGTTTCTCTACGATTTTCAATCTCACTGAGGAATTGCAAATAGTTGTCAAAACGGAAGGTAGCAATGATCCCCTCTTCTACTGCTGGTTTCACTGCGCAAGATGGCTCATGGGTATGAGTACATGTACGAAACTTACAGTCTCGGCTGACACTAGCAATTTCTGGAAAGGCTTGATTAAGGTCTTCTGCTGTTGTTACCTCGTAATCCAGCGATGAAAAACCTGGTGTGTCTGCGATTTTCCCACCATTGAGATTGTAAAAACTAACCGCTCGAGTGGTGTGACGACCACGACCCAGACTGTCTGAGATTTCTCCCGTTTCTAGATTGAGATCAGGTGCGATTTTATTGAGCAAAGTTGACTTTCCAACACCTGTCTGCCCCATGAAGACCGTAACCTTGCCTGTCAACAAGGGTAAAAGTTCTTCTTTACTCGTCACAAAGTCGTAACCAATAGCATCATAGGTTTTCTCGTAAAAATCCAGTTCTCCCCTATCCTCTAACAAGTCCATTTTGGAAATATAGACGATAGGATGAATTCCCTTGTGCTCCAAAAGAACCAAGAACCGATCCAATAAGTTGCTATTAAAGTCAGGCTCTTTGACCGACATAATCACCACAGCTTGGTCAATATTGACAATGGGTGGGCGAACCAGACTATTTTTTCGTTCGTGAATCTTGAGGATATAACCCTCGGAATTTTCCTCCGCAGAAAAATCTACCCAATCTCCAACGTAGGGCGTGTGACCTTTTTTACGGAAATTCCCACGCGCACGTGTTTGATAAACCTGACCATCACTTTCCACATAGTAGAAGCCAGCCAAAGCTTTAATGATTTGTCCCTGCATCTTAGAGTCCTTGTCCTTTAAGCGCATCTGCTAGACTAGCAAATTCTTCTAGGCCAAGAGCTTCTCCTCGTACACTTGGGGATAGTCCGGCCTGGTCCAAAGCCTTAGTCAATTTATCCTTGACTTCTTCAGTCTTTCCAAAGTAACCTGTCAAGTTATTCCACAAGGTTTTACGACGATGGGTGAAACTAGCCTTGGAAACCTTAAAGAATAAGTTCTCATCTTTTACTGCTACAGCCGGTTCTGGACGACGTACCATTTTTAGGATAGCCGAGTCAACATTTGGTGCTGGCACAAAGACCGTACGAGGTACAATAAAGGCAACCTTAGCTGTCATGTAATACTGAACGGCAATCGACAAGCTACCGTAAGCCTTGGTATTTGGCTTAGCAGAGATACGATCCGCCACTTCTCTTTGCATCATGACCACAAACTCACTAAAAGGAATGCCACTTTCAATCAAGTGCATGAGAATAGGTGTCGTGATATAGTAAGGCAAGTTGGCTACTACCTTGATTGGCAAGTCAGGATTTTTGAAATTCTGGATATGTTGCGCTAGGTCAACTTTTAGAATGTCCTCGTTGACTACGGTCACATTGTCAAAATCACGTAAGGTATCCTCTAGGATTGGTACCAAGCGGTGATCAATCTCAAAAGCCATGACTTGAGCTGCACGCTCAGCCAAAAATTCCGTCAAGGCACCAATCCCTGGCCCGATCTCAATGACATTGACCTGGTCATCAATCTCAGCCGTATCCACAATTTTTTGAAGGATATTGGTATCCGTCAGGAAATTTTGCCCGAAGGATTTTTTAAAGGTAAAACCGTGACGCTCCAGCACTGCCTTGGTCACGCTATAATCTGCAATTCTCATTTATTCTCTTTTCTATTTATTAGCTAAAAATAATATATAAAACCCACATAATTCCTAGTGCCAACAAAATCCAAAACACTAAAAGAACACGAGGCTTGTTCCCTTTTGAATCAGATCCAGTCATATCAAGCACTTTCTTATCTTCTTGGGGGTTCATTTTCTTCAGTTCATCCTGATAGGCAACCGAATCTAGAATATTGTCTTCTGGCAATAATTCTGAAGCATAATAATCAGGAAAGCCCATAGCAAGACCAATTAAGTTCTTTTCTGTCAAAGAAAAATCTAAATCTTTGGGTTGATTTCCCCGAATAGCTCGTATATTTTTTAACAGTTTATCAGAAACAACAGACACTTGGTCCATAAAAACAACATCTAAAAGATCAAATCCGAGCACATCACCATCTTTTACGTTTGCAAGAATATAACGGACAAAGGAATCATATAGTTGCACGGATTGTGGGGCATTCTCTTCTAAAAAAGATCGGTTTTTGAGGGCATTCTGCTGGAATTTTTCAATAGAAAGCAAGATATCTACATTCTGCTCTTGGTAAAATCTTTCTGCTTGCTCTTCATCTTCTTCCAGTTTTTCTGCTGTTTCCCAGAGAGCAATCGGAGCTTTTAAATCTTCTTCATCCCAAAATAATTGCCAAAAATAGGGTATTGTGTAAATTCCCTCTGTTAGAATACGAGCTTCATCTCCGTTTTTTAAGTAAATATAAGTTCTATTTGCCATATCATTTCCTTTCACAATCTTTGAAAAAGGTTAGTGGTTCAAGTAGGATGTAGATAAAACTATATAGTTTCCCAATGTAAAGAAACTCTCTAATCTTTAGCTCTGCCTTCTAGTTCCTCACTGAGCTTTTGCATCTCTTTAAAAGCTGTTAGGCTAACATAGGCACCCGCTTCATAGTATTCCGTTGGATTAATGGCATAGTCAAAAACTTCAATCATGCCTCCTGCTTCTTCAATCATGCCATTCCATTTTTCATCAAAGACCATTCGCAGACGTTTCCAATCAGTAAATACAGGCACAGAATTTCGCCCATCTTTTCCTTCTTTAACTGGAATGTTGAAACTAGAATCTTTTTCTAAAACGAAGGAATTTCCTTCCTGACTATCGCCCTTAAATTCCGAAGCCGCATCTAGAGGAATTAGGAATTTAGCTTTCGGCATAGCTTCTGAAAAGAACTTATAATAGAGCCTATAAATTACTTCTTCATCTTCTGTCGTCGGGCTATCCAATTGTCCCATCAACAACATCCATCTTACTAGGTCAGGATTCATTACAGGAACTTGTATTTCTGGTAAATCAGAAAAATCTGGTTTTTGGACTAAGGCTGAAGCACTGATGCTGACTTCCTTGGAATTAAAGATTGCTCCCAAGGCACCATTTAAGTAAAAGGCTGTTCCAAGGAAATTCTCAATCCCTTTTTTATCTTCCGTATTTTCAATCAGTTTTACGACAGAGTTTGGTCGACTATCAATGGTTTCCTTGAATTGGCGATACCAAGATGGCGTCAAAAGCATGATCATGGGATCCGTACAGAGATACCCCTCTTCTCCCCTGTCATAGGTCGTTGAGAAAAGATAGGGTTCGCCTGTTTTTTCTGAGAAAACTGCATAAACTGAATCTGCTGCTAACAACTTATCCTTGACAATTTCTGCTAGACGCTCCAACTTGCGGGTGTTAGCTTGATAGCTTTCTTCACTTTCAGTTTCCTGATTTTGACGGCATTTCCATAAAAAGAGACGTAAAATTTCTACGCTATCATCAAGGCTAGCTGCCAAATAGTCTTCATTTGTTAACTGCCCCTCTTGGATGGCTACAAAAGCACGATAAAGAGCATCTGAATAGCTAGATAATTTTTGCTCTTCATCAACACCTGAACTAAAGAGCACGCTTCCCTTTTTCAGTTTATCCAAAGAAGGAATCCTATCAACCACTAGATGCACGAGAACTTCATCAGTAAGACTATCTGCATCTTTGTTTTGACTGCTGAGTTTTTTAACCTCTACACTACCAAGACTTTCCATTCCTTGGTCGGGATTGCAAAATTGCAACTGATCCCCAACATTCAGACTACCTTCTAAACTCCCAACAATCAATAATTGATTCGTTTCCTTCATCGAGAACAAATCTAGAACACCAATACATGCATTGTTTTTAGATTCTTCTGTTTCTTTCTGTGCTTCAGTGATTTCAGCTGCCTCTGCAGTTTCCGTCTTTTTTAAAAAATCAAAGATTCCCATAACTTCTCCTCATTATCTCCAAGCAAGACTAATCCCGTGGAGCACTTTTCTAATGCTTGCTATCAAGCCTGATTAAACCGTATATGCTTACTTCTATTGTATCATATTCCCCCTACATTTTGGGACGGATTCTCAATTCTCATACGATTTCATGGCATCTTCAACTTCAGCTAAACTGACACCAAACAATTCCAAACGCTTGAGGAGCTGTTTGCCATTGGAATAACCAATACGAAGGCTTTCTCCTAGATATTCTCTGCGTTTTCGGCTGTCTGCTCCAGCTAGAAACCCTAATCGAATCAAGTCACTACGGCTAATGTCAAAGTCACTTTCTGCTTCAAACTGCTCTGTGACTTGTTCCAGCGCTGTTTTTAGATCTTCATAGCTTGCGTGTTCAATCCCCAGAGAACGTCCCTTGGTCTTGGACTTAGGAACTGCCTCATCACGTTTGAGAAAAGCGTGTTGCACTGATGGAACAGCCGTCATAATCATCCGACGGATTCGTTCCCCATTAAAGTCAGGATCTGTAAAGACAATCACCCCATGACGTTGGTGTAGACGTTGGATACGCTCAAGGTCCTGCTCATTGATAGCGGAGCCACGAGTCTCATAGGTCTCCACATCAAAATAACGTTTGAGATTGGCCGTATCATCACGCCCTTCGACTACGATGACTTGGGAAATTTTCTTTTTCATAATTTACTTTCCAGTCCAAAGATTCGTTCTGCATTGGCACTTGTCGCAGCAGCTATTTCTTCTGCCGTCACGCCACGCAAGTCTGCAATAAAGTCCACTACATAGCGCGTGTAAGCTGTCTTGTTTTCGCGACCACGCTTGGGTACTGGGGCTAAATAAGGCGCATCTGTCTCTACTAAAATCTTATCCAAAGGCAATTCTTTGGCTGCTTCCTGGATATCTGTTGCCTTCTTGAAAGTTACCACTCCAGAAAAGGAAATGGTCATACCTAACTCCACAAACTTTTCAGCCCATTCCAGAGAACCTGAGAAGGAGTGCATGATGCCACCACGGGGACCGACTCCCTCACTTTTGATAATTTCATAGGTATCTTCGAGCGCATCACGGGTGTGAACTACAAAAGGTAAGTCCAATTCCTTTGATAGCTGAATCTGACGACGGAAAACCTTCTCTTGCACTTCTTTAGGCGCTGTCATCCAGTGATAGTCCAAACCAATCTCACCTAGGGCAACAACTTTTGGATGCTTTAGTTTTTCTAGCAAGTAATTCTCAATATCCTCTGTATAATCTCCTGCTTCTGTAGGATGCCATCCAATAGTCGCATAGAGTTGGTCATATTCTTCCACCAACTCTAGGGCACGCTCAATAGTCGGTTTGTCAAAACCAACAATATTCATCCGAGTCACACCCATTTCAGCTGCTAATGCTATTTCTTCTGCTTCTCTTCCTGAAAATTCTTCCACATTCAAGTGGGTATGTGTATCAAAAATCATTTATATTTCCTCGTTTTTTCTACCTTCTATTATACCAAAAAACTGCTCTCATCCTTATAGGAAAAAATATTTTAAAATCACTCACTTTTTCTTGACGACTTATTTTCATAGCAGTATAATAGCTCTTGTTGAAAATTTTAAAAAAGGAAAGAAAATGTTTACAAAACTTAAATATACCTTTATCGGTCGTCCTCTCAAGTCCTTAACTGAAGGCGAAGGAGGGCTACTTGGAAAAACACAGGCACTTGCCATGCTATCAAGCGATGCCCTTTCATCTATCGCCTATGGACCTGAGCAGGTCGTCCTTGTCTTGGCTAGCCTATCTCCGCTTGCTATTTGGTGGAGTCTTCCTATCGGCATTTTTGTCCTCTTGCTACTTGCTAGTCTAACCATTTCTTACCGACAAATCATTCACGCCTACCCTCAAGGTGGGGGTGCCTATATGGTAACACGAGAAAATCTTTCTCCTGAGCTCGGTTTGATTGCCGGTGGAAGCTTGCTTGTTGACTATATGCTAACAGTAGCCGTATCCGTGGCCGCAGGGGCTGATGCTATCACAGCAGCACTTCCTACTCTCCATCCCTACAACCTCCACATCTCCATTTTTTTGGTCTGTTTACTCATGCTTTTGAATCTGCGAGGCTTGAGGGAATCTGCTAGTTCTCTGATGATCCCTGTCTATCTCTTTATCTTTAGCACGGCCTTCCTCTTATTGTTTGGTATCTTCCAACTATTGACTGGTTCTCTCAGCTATCATGCGACTTCTGCAATTGGTCAAACTGTCCCGAGTCTCTCAATCGTCCTGATTTTAAGAGCCTTTACCAGCGGTTCAGCTTCATTAACCGGGGTTGAAGCCATCTCAAATGCTGTTCCATTTTTCAAGACCCCCAAAGAGAAAAACGCAGCTCAGACATTGACCATCATGTCTCTGATTCTTGGATTTCTCTTTGCAGGAATTACCTTCCTTAACTACTGGATGGGGATTACTCCTCAACACGGAGAAACAATCCTCTCACAAATGGCTAAAGGGATTTTAGGGGATTCAGCTCTCGGTCAGATTGTTTATTATCTATTCCAATTTTCAACTGCCCTAATCCTAGCCGTTGCTGCAAATACTGGTTTTTCTGCCTTCCCAATGTTGGCTTACAATATGGCTAAAAACAAGTACATGCCCCATCTTTTTATGGAAAAAGGAGATCGCCTAGGTTACTCAAACGGTATCCTAACCTTGGCCTTTGGCGCTATGATCCTTCTGCTCATTTTTAACGGAAATACAGAACGCTTGATTCCTCTCTATACTATCGGAGTCTTCGTCCCCTTTGCCCTTTCTCAAACAGGGATGATTCGCCACTGGAAAAAAGAAAAAGGCTCTCATTTCTTAAAGTCTGCCTTCGCAAATATCCTCGGTGCCATCATTTGTTATGCTATCGTTCTTATCTTACTCTTCTTCAGACTTGGAGATATCTGGCCCTTCTTCCCAATTATCCTAGTCTTAACCTTCCTCTTTTTGTCTATCCACAGTCATTACCAAAAAGTGGCCAAACAGCTTCGACTTTATGAAGGAATTCAAAAGAAAACCTACGATGGCAATGTCGTCCTTGTCTTAGTGGGAAATGTTACCAGAGTCAGCGTTGGTGCTATTAACTACGCTCAAAGCATTGGAGATGAAGTTTTGGCCATGCACATTTCCACCAAGGAAACGGAGGAAAAAGACCAAGAAATCCTCCAAGAATTTGCCGACTACTTCCCAAATATCACTCTAAAAAACATTAATACTAGCTATCGAGATATCATCACTCCTACAGTTCGCTATGTTCGAAAAATCTCTCAAGAAGCTAAGAAAAAGAACTACACGGTTACAGTTCTAGTACCCCAATTTATCCCTAACAAACCTTGGCAAAATATCCTACACAATCAAATGAGCCTCAAATTAAAATATGCTCTCAGATGGCACGAAGATGTCGTCGTTGCTAGCTACTCTTATCATTTGAAAGAATAAAGAAAAGCTCAAAATCAGAAATTCACCTTCTGATTTTGAGCTTTTTTCTATATACTGTCTTTCCAATACATCTGCTGAAGTTTTTATTCTAAAAAAGGTATTTTAGAAAATTCACTTTTTTAGGCAACAGAAAAGCCAGTAGACTCGAGTTCCTACTGACTTCTTTGTTGAATTCGTTTGGATTATGCAGCCAAAACTTTGCGTCCTTTACGACGACGAGCTGCCAATACGCGACGACCGTTTTTAGTTGACATACGGTTACGGAATCCGTGTTTGCGCGCACGACGTAGTTTACTTGGTTGATAAGTACGTTTCACGATGAATACCTCCTCATAGATTTTGTATTCGTTTAGCCGGCTATAAAGTGATCAGTTACTAAACATACTTTACTATTCTATCTGATTCTTTCGCATTTGTCAATAGCTCTGACAAATGTTTCCAGCTTTTTTGCTATGAAAGCCTTATCTACGATACTGCTTCAAGAAACGTGTCATCTTTTCTTGGATTTGGGCTAACTCATCTACGCGTGGCAGATAAACGATACGGAAGTGATCTGGTTCTTTCCAGTTAAAGCCTCGTCCGTGAACCAAAAGTACTTTTTCTTGTTTCAAGAAATCAAGGACAAACTGTTCATCATCATCGATACGGTACATATTGCGGTCAATTTTAGGGAAGATATAAAGACCCGCTTTAGGTTTAACCGCAGACAAACCTGGGATATCTTGAATGGCATTATAAATGAAGTTTCTTTGCTCGTAGATACGACCACCTGGCAAGAGTAATTCGTCCACCGATTGGTGACCACCGAGTGAAGTTTGAACAACCTGTTGAGCCAAGACGTTGGAACAAAGACGCATGTTTGAAAGCATGTTGAGACCTTCAATATAGCCCTTTACATGATGTTTAGGTCCAGACAAGACCATCCAACCCACACGGAAACCAGCGATACGGTGAGATTTAGACAGACCATTCATGCTGACACAGAAAAGGTCTGGAGCCAAACTAGCAACTGGTGTGTGGACATTGCCATCCATAACCATACGGTCGTAGATTTCATCCGCAAAGATAATCAAGTCATTTTGACGAGCAATCTCAATGATATCTAGTAAGAGTTCTTTGGGATAGAGGGCTCCCGTTGGATTATTTGGATTGATCAAAACGATAGCCTTAGTATTTGAACTAATCTTAGACTTAATGTCATCTAGGTCTGGATACCATTCAGCTTCTTCATCACAGACGTAGTGAACGGCATTTCCTCCAGCCAAGCTAACTGCAGCTGTCCAAAGTGGGTAGTCAGGCATTGGAACCAAGACTTCATCGCCATTGTCCAAGAGACCTTGCATGGACATAACAATTAGCTCACTAACACCATTTCCAAGATAGATATCATCAATACCTACATTTGGGAATTTTTTGAGCTGACAGTACTGCATAATAGCTTTGCGGGCTGAAAAGATACCTTTTGAATCTGAATAACCTTCACTATCACGCGCATTCATAATCAAATCATGGATAACCTCATCAGGTGCTGTAAAGCCAAACTCAGCTGGGTTCCCTGTATTCAAACGGAGGATTTTTTCTCCATTTGCTCGCATACGCATGGCTTCCTCAAGAACTGGTCCACGAATATCATAAGCCACATGCTCTAATTTGATTGATTTGTTAAATTCTTTCATTTGATTTCCTCAATTCATCAGGATAGTTAATATTATACCACTTGATAGAAAAATCGTAAATCGCCCACTACTATTCCACAAAAAAACCTTGCTTAACGCAAGGTAAACAGAGCAAGGTCGATTTCTTTCTATTTTGGGGAGAAGAAAGAGAAAAATATGCACCTCTAGTAAGATATACATCTAAATCTAAAGTCTCGCATATAAACTTCGAATCGAAAACGAAGGCATCGTTATGGATGATAGTTGCATGAACTCATGAATTTCTTCCTGTGTCCAGCAAAACGCAAAGAAAAAATAAGTCGACTCAACAAACAACATAGACGATGACTGGGCTAATTCGAGTCTGTTTGTAAAGAATTTTACCATATCACTGACTTCTTTCCCTTGCCCTGTCACTTAGTATTATACACTAAAACTTTTGCATTTTCAAATAAGTATATATAAAAATTGCTTTTTTTAAAAGGGATTCCTAAAAGTATCCTTTATCATACATTTAAGAGATTTTACTATGTTCATAAAAAAGAGAGAACCATGTGATTCTCTCAGTTTTTACTTCTACAAATATCTAGAACGAAATTTAATTTCGTAAGATTATTTCGCAATTTCAGCCAACATTTTTTCAATGTGTTGGATTGATTTTTCACGACCAAGCAAGTAAATAGTATCTGGTAATTCAGGACCATGCATTTCACCTGAAACGGCGATACGGATTGGCATGAAGAGGTTCTTCCCTTTGATACCTGTTTCTTTTTGGACTGCTTTGATTTGTGGGAAGATATTTTCTACCACAAACTCGTCATCTGACATAGCTTCAAGTTTTGCTTTGAAGGCTTCAAGTACCGTTGGCACTGTTTCACCAGCCATGACTTCTCGTTCAGCTTCTGTCAATTCTGGGAAGTCTGAGAAGAAGAGGTCTGTCAATGGAACGATTTCGTCCACTGACTTCATTTGTGGTTTGTAGAGTTCCACCAATTTTTCAGCCTTATCTGTCAAGCGTCCTGCTGCTTCGAGGAATGGTTTGGCCATTTCAAAGATAGTCTCAAGGTCCGCATTCTTGATGTAGTCATTGCTCATCCAGTCAAGTTTCTTCTGGTCGAAGGCTGCTGGAGACTTGCTGAGGCGGTTTTCGTCAAAAAGTTTAATGAGTTCTTCACGAGAGAAGATTTCATCTTCCCCACCAGGGTTCCAGCCAAGAAGAGCGATAAAGTTAAAGACTGCTTCTGGCAGGTAGCCCTTCTTACGGTAGTCTTCGATAAATTGAAGTGTATTGGTATCACGTTTAGACAACTTCTTACCAGTTTCAGAGTTGATAATCAAGGTCATATGACCGAACTCTGGAGCTTCCCAACCAAGAGCTTCATAGACCATGAGCTGTTTTGGTGTGTTAGCAATGTGGTCGTCTCCACGAATAACGTGAGAGATTTGCATATCGTGGTCATCAATTACAACGGCAAAGTTGTAAGTTGGGTAGCCATCTTTCTTTTGGATAACCCAGTCACCACCGATATTGCCACCTTCAAATTCGATATCGCCTTTAACCATATCATGCCATTTGTAGATACCAGATTCATTAACAGCCAAACGAACCGTTGGGATGATTCCTGCTGCTTCACGTTCCGCGATATAAGCTGCTTTTTCTTCTTCGCTCATGCCAAGGTATTCATTGATGTAGCGAGGTGTTTCACCGGCTGCTTCTTGGCGTTCACGTTCAGCTGCCAACTCTTCTTCAGTGACGTAAGATTTGTAGGCTTTCCCTTCAGCAAGCAATTGGTCGATATATTTTTGATAGAGTTCCAAACGCTCTGATTGGCGGTAGTTTTCATGAGTCTCTGGACTTTCATCCCAATCCATGCCCAACCAACGAAGGTTTTCAAGCTGTGAACGTTCTCCATCTTCGACGTGGCGCTTACGGTCAGTATCCTCGATACGGATGATAAAAGTTCCACCATGGTGGCGTGCATACAAGTAGTTAAACAATGCTGTACGGGCATTTCCGATGTGTAGTAGTCCTGTTGGACTTGGTGCATAACGCACACGAATATCTTTTGACATATCTTCTCCTATAAAGTCTCTAGGCGTCTGCCTTTTTGCTCTCTATATTATATCACAAGTCGTGCCAGAGTCCAATTTCTCTTTTCGAGAAATAGAAAAAAGAGTGGTAAAACCACTCTTTTCAGCTCTATTATAGACGAGCGTTGAGTTCTTTGCTCAATTCTTCAAATCCTGGTTTACCAAGAAGGGCAAACATGTTACGTTTGTATGCTTCAACACCTGGTTGGTCAAATGGGTTAATCGCATTCAAGTAACCTGAAAGGGCGATAGCCAATTCGAAGAAGTAGATTGTGTAACCAAGAGTGAAGGCATCTTGCTCAGGAAGAGTTACGTACATGTTTGGTACGTCACCATCTGTGTGGGCAAGAAGAACACCGTCAGTTGCTTTTTTATTAACGAAGTCAACGTCTTTTCCTTGAAGGTATCCAAGTCCATCAAGATCTTCTTCCAAAGTAGGGATGATCACGTTCTTACGAGGTTTGTCCACACGGACAACTGTTTCAAACATGATACGAGTTCCTTCTTGGATAAATTGACCCAATGAGTGCAAGTCTGTTGAGAAGTTAGCTGAAGTTGGGTAAATACCTTTTTGGTCTTTCCCTTCTGACTCACCAGCCAATTGTTTCCACCATTCTGAGAAGTATTGAAGTGATGGCTCGTAGTTTACCAAGATTTCAGTAGCATATCCTTTACGGTAAAGGATGTTACGAACCGCAGCGTATTGGTAAGCTTCGTTTTCTGAAAGTTTGTCTGATGTGTAATCTTTACGAGCAGCATTCGCACCTTCCATAAGGGCTTTGATATCTGCACCTGATGCAGCGATTGGAAGCAAGCCAACTGCTGTCAATACTGAGAAGCGTCCACCGATATCATCTGGAACTACAAAAGTTTCCCAACCGTTAGCATCTGCTTCAACTTTAACAGCACCTTTTTGGCGGTCAGTAGTTGCGTAGATACGTTTGTTAGCTTCTTCTTGACCGTATTTCTTAACCAAGAGTTCTTTGAAGACACGGAAAGCGATGGCTGGTTCAGTTGTTGTACCTGATTTAGAAATCACGTTTACTGAGAAGTCTTTATCTGAAACATACTCTACCAAGTCAGCAAGGTAAGTAGATGAGATTGAGTTTCCAGCGTAAAGGATTTGTGGTGCTTTACGTTCTTCTTTGGTTTGCAAGTTTGCAAAATGGTGGTTCAAGAAGTCAATGGCTGCTTTAGCTCCAAGGTATGATCCACCGATACCGATAACAACCAAAACATCGCTGTCTGATTTGATTTGTTCAGCAGCTTTCAAGATGCGGTCAAATTCTTCGCGGTCGTAGTTTTCAGGAAGGTCCAACCAACCCAAGAAGTCGCTACCAGCACCAGTTCCTTTACGGATCAATTCGTCTGCTGCTGTAACTTGTGCTTGCATGTACTCCACTTCATGTGGTGCAACAAATTTGTCTAATACTTTTGAATAATCAAATTTAATATGTGACATAGTATTCCTCCAAAATTTCTTCCTTTCTATCATAACGCTTACTAACAATTTTTTCAAGTTTTTATACTAAAAATTTCCAATTTTTATCACAATTCAAACGTTTGCGTAAAAACGCAACTCTATAAATATTCGTAAACAACGAATAAAAAAACGACTAAATTTCTAGTCGTTACAATTCATTCAATAAATACTCAAATAACTCTAAGTTGCCATCTTCTTCATTGACCAAGAATTCTGGATGCCACTGGAGACCAATAATACGGTGTTCGTCGATAGATTCGATTGCTTCAACAGTTTGATCACGTGGATCTACTGCTGTTACGCGGAAATTTGGAGCTAAGTCTTTAATGCTCTGACGGTGCACTGAATTAACTTGACTTTCTTTACCAAATAATTTAGACACTACACTGCCATCAACTGTCTCAATAGAATGTGAAGTCCCAAAAGGTAGGCCTTGCCAATGACCTTCAATCTCCTGATTGAGCGTACCGCCAAAGGCAACGTTAACCAGTTGAACACCACGGCAAATGGCTAAAATTGGTTTGTTCTGACGTAGAGCCTCTTGTAGAAGGGCCAACTCAAACTCATCGCGTGCTAGATTATAGTCATCACTATCAATCGTTTTTTCCTCACCATAAAACTGAGGATGAACATTTTGTCCTCCAGTCAAGATAAGCTTGTCAATCATTTCTACGTAGTCGTGAACAACTGACTCATCACCAACTGGAATCACCAAAGGAAGTCCGCCAACCTGACGAATACTCTCAGCGAATTTACAAGAGACTGATGAATGAATATTTTTTCCTTCTGCGTCCACAGGACATAGATTTGCTGCAACTCCAACAACCGTTCTTGCCATTACTGATTTCCTTTCGTTTTCCATTGATAATCTTATCTTACCATCCTTCCCCACACCTGTCTAATATGTTTTTTTAAAGTCCGTGATAAAATTTTTTTATCAGAAAAAGTTGCCCAAAATTAGGACAACTTTTTTGCTTATACTCAATGAAAATCAAAGAGCAAACTAGGAAGCTAGCCGCAGGTTGCTCAAAACACAGTTTTGAGGTTGTGGATAGAACTGACGAAGTCAGTAACACATATACGGCAAGGGGACGCTGACGTGGTTTGAAGAGATTTTCGAAGAGTATTATTCAAAGACAAATTGATTATGGTAAAGTTCGGAGTAAAAGCCTCCAAGCTTGAGTAATTCGTGATGATTTCCTTGTTCGATAACCTCACCATCCTTAAGGACAATAATCTGATCGGCATTGAGAATGGTTTTTAAGCGGTGAGCAATCACAAAACTAGTTCTTCCTGCCACAATAGCTTCCATGGCATTTTGAATCTTACTTTCTGTTACAGTATCAACGTTTGATGTTGCCTCATCCAAGATTAAGACCTGTGGATCTGTCATCAAGGTACGAGCGATGGAAATCAACTGCTTCTGACCAGTCGAGAAGACGCTCTGGTCATCATTAATCAAGGTATCATACTTATCTGGTAGACTTTCGATATATTCATGGATATGCGTAGCCTTGGCTGCTGCTTCTACGATTTCCTGACTGGCATCTGGTACACCAAATCGAATATTGTCTCGAATGGTTCCACTAAATAAAACAGAATCCTGTAAAACAATTCCTACCTTACTTCGCAAACTATCCAAATCAAATTCTCGGATATCTGTTCCATCAAAGCTGATACTACCTGCATCCACATCATAAAAACGATTGATGAGATTCATGATGGTTGTTTTCCCTGAACCTGTCGGACCAACTACCGCAATCATTTTCCCTTTTGGAGCTGAGATGCTGACATCTTTCAAAATGGGTTTTCCTGGCAGGTAGGAGAAGTCTACGTTACGAATCTCCACACCCTCTTTTAATTCGTTAAAGATTGGAGCATCTTGAGGACGAATTTCTTCTTCTGCATCAAACATTTCTTGGATACGGTCTGCACCTGTAAAGGCCAGTTGCAAACTTCCCCAACTCGCCGCTAATTGGATAATGGGCTGGTAATACTGTTGCGAAAACTGAGTAAACATGACAATCAAACCAAGTGCAGTTGCTGTCTCGATGTTCTTATCATTCAGTAAGACAGCTGAACCAACAAAAATAACTACTGCTGTATTGACCAAGCTCATCCCGTTCATGACAGGGAAAAGAATTCCTGAGAACATTCTTCCCTTGAAAGTGGCTTTTCGAACCCGTTCATTCTGCTCGACAAAACCAGCAATCACATCTTCTTGAATGCCTTGAACAATAACGGCTTTTTGTCCAGAGATACTCTCATCCATATAAGCATTGAGCTTCCCAACTTCCTTTTGTTGGAGGTTTGTATATTTCCGCGCTAGCTTTAAGATAAAGAAGACCATGATAACAGCAATCGGAGTGCTGGCAATTGTAATCAAAGCCAAGGTAACATTTTTTGCGAACATGACAATCAGCAAGCCAATATAAAGGGCAATATTGGTCATGACAGACACAAGGCTTTCATTAAAAGCTTGGAGAATATTATCCAAATCACTAGTAAAACGTGACAGGATATCACCATCTTGATGGCGGTCAAAGAAAGAAACTGTCAAGCGAGAAAGCTTGCCAAAAAGTCCCTTACGCATCTCATTTGTCGATTCGGCAATAATGCGGCTCATCAAGACCATATAGATGAGACTAGAAACTACTAAAACAATCAAAATATAGGCAAGATTGATTAGGAGTCCCAATAGACTTTGCCAAACCATATCTGGATTTCCATTTTGATAGGCTATAACCAAATTAGCCAACTCTGTGACTGTTTGACCTGCAAATACTGGAAAGAGGGCTTGTGCTACCGTTGCAATGATAATCATAGCAATGACAACGATAAAGGATATCTTGTAAACTTTAAAATAGTTCCAAAAAAATTCAAATGTCTTCATCCTACTCCTCCTTTCCTTTTTGCGTTTCGTAAATTTCACGATAAACTGGGTTTGTTGCAACCAACTCAGCATGTTTACCTTGACCAATCAATCGCCCTTGGTCAAGCACTAAAATTTTATCAGCATGAACAACAGAGCTAATCTTTTGCGCAATGATAATCGTAGTCGTCCCCTTCAAATCCTTGTTGAGAGCTTCTTGGACCAAACGTTCTGATTTGGCATCAAGGGCAGAAGTTGAATCATCGAAAATCAAGATACGAGGATTGCTGACAATCCCACGCGCAATGGACATTCTTTGTTTTTGTCCACCAGAAAAGTTAGTTCCACGTTCCTCAACCGGACTTTCAAAAGCCAATTCCATGCGACTAATAAATTCACTCGCCTGGGCAATACGAGCTGCGCGTTCCATTTCTGAAACTGTCGCATCTCCCTTTCCTTGTCTGAGATTATCTGCGATGGTTCCACTAAAGAGAATGGCTCTTTGTAGGACGATAGAGACAGTCTTGCGAAGCGTCCCTTCACTAACTGTACGAATGTCCTTTCCGCCAATTTTGATCGAACCTTGCTGAGGATCAAACAGTCGTGGAATCAACTGAGCCAAGGTTGATTTCCCTGCACCAGTTGCTCCGACAACCCCAACCATCTCACCAGCTGCAATATCGAAAGATACATCTTTTAGGATAGGTTCTTCATCGTTTGGATAGGTGAAGGTTACATTTTCAAAACTGAGACTTCCTTCCAATTCTTCATCTTCTACATCCTTGAAGGTCATAGCCGGTTCTGTATCCAGGATTTCGCGAATACGACGGAGCGAAATCATGGCACGAGTAACTGAGTTCCCCAAAAATCCAACCATAACGATAGTAAAGATAATCTGACTCAGATAGTTCACAAAGGAAGCAATGGAACCAACGACTGATGGATCTGACTCTGCCATACCTGCTACAAGCCAGATTGAGAGAAAAACAGCCCCATACGAAATTAACATCATTGCAGGTTGTATAACAGAAAAGGCATAACCAATATAAAGGTTTTCTCCCAATAATTCATCTGACACCTGCGTAAACTTATCAAACTGATCTTTTTCTCTTACAAAAGACTTAACCACGCGCACACCACGCAAATTTTCTTTAGCAATGGCATTGATACGCTCTAGTAAGGTCTGGAACTTTGAAAAGCGTGGTCCCACCACTCCCATCATAAAACCCATTATGACAACAATCAGAACGACCATGAGAACCAGCACCCACCATAGAGAAGGTAGGGTGACAACTGCTAGAATAAAGGAACCGATAAACAAAAGTGGTAGTCGAAAGAGAATTTGGAAGGTCATCATGACTACGTTTTGAATCTGGTTGATGTCATTGGTCATACGAACAACAAGATTCCCTGCGTTAAATTCCTCAATATTGGCGTATGAAAAAGTTTGAATCTTACGAAAGGCATCTTCCCGTAAGTCTGACGAGACTCCTTGAGCAATGTAGGCGGCTAGCACAACATTGATGCCACCTGCAATCAAACCAATCAAGGCAACAAGGATTAACCAAAAACCAATATGATAAATAGCTTCATTATCACCTGTTAGCAGTGCCTCTAAAACTTTCTGCAAATAACGTGGTTGCAAGAGTGAACTCGTTACCATTAGACCTGTCATAATTAAGGAAGCTAAAGCCTGCCATTTATAGGCTTTTATTTTCTGAAACAGCATATTTCCCCCTTCTAAGATAGACAAAAGGGAACGACAACTCTGTCAGTCCCTTATTATGCTTTCATGTTGATGCTATTCTAACAAAAAAGAATGCTATTGTCAAAGCACTCAACTCTTACAAGCTTGTGCAATGACGACATCAGCATTCTATTGAATCATCTAAAACATCTTCTAATTTAAGTAGAGAATTTTTATTGTTCTGAACTAGCTTGCTCTTCTAGTTTAGCTCGTCCAATTTCACGGTAGCTACGGTCGCCAACAATCTTGACTGAGAACTGACCATCTTGGTACTCGAGAATCGTCACACTTCCATTATCAAGGCCATGCGGATGCATTCCGTTGATTAAATAAACAATGGTTCCAATAGTCATTCCATGGCTGACTACGAGGGCATTCCCTCCCCCATTAGCTTCCATTTCCTTGGCAATGGCTTCAAAGCCTTCCCAGATACGACCACTTAGTTTTTCCCAGCCTTCAGCCCAACCTGCTGTGTCTACTTCTACCAGACCTTCAGCTAGCTCAGCATAGGACAAACGATGCACATGATCGACATTAAAAATACGAGGAATGATCCCCATAAAAAGGTCTCCATCATAAGCACCATCAAAACTACCAAAGCACCATTCACGGATTCGCTTATCCATACGATAAGGAATTTGCCCTGTTAAACCTAGTTCCTCAAGGATAATTCCCATAGTCTGAATAGTCCGCCCAGAGTCGCTTGAATAAGCACGTTCAAAGGTTAAACCTGACTCACGCAAGCCAATCCCCAATTCATGAATGCCTCGTTCCCCTTCAGCTGTCAGTGGAGTATCACTCCAACCTTGAGCACGCCCAATCGTATTAAACATTGTTTTTCCATGACGCACTAGATACAATTTTACACTTGACATATTCCGTCCTCCATATGTATCTATTATAGCATGATTTCAGACAAAAACCTTGTCCTAACCCACTGAGTCCAACATCACCACTTAAACTAGATTTTACAAATCTGATAATCTATGTCTTATCATTCTTAGAAGGAGCAACTTTAGATGGCTCGGTGGCCTCTTTTTTAACCTCTTCTTTTTTCTTCTCGCTTTCTTCTTTTGACTTTTTTTCTGTTTTCTTCGTCTTATCGTCGGTCTTTTTCAAAGGTGGAAAACGAAATTCAAATTGATTTTTCCCAGTGTCAACAATCGCTGTAAATTCCTTTTGGTCATTACGATAAGTTGCCTTTCCTGCATTAAATGACTGCTGACCACTCTCATAACCAGCTTTTTCATAGGTTCTCTTAGCCATTGCAAAGGCAAGAAGTTTTTCTTTATTGAGGGCATAATCCTGATGATGAGCCACTTGTCGATTTAGATAAAACTGTAACAAGAGACTAAAAATTCCAGCAATAGTAACCGCGTAAAGGAGAACTCCAGCCCTAACTTTTTTCTTTTTCCACACGATAGATGAACTCCCTCTCTAGTCCCTTTTCAAACTGAAAATTAAAATGGACATTTTGCCCGTTTTGGTAAATATGAGCTGATTTCAGACCGTAAACCATCGGCTGGTAGCCACGTCCACTGGCATCTGTTTTTCGAAAATCATTTGACTTTGATTTTCCCATGGAAATGGGGTTCCCATCCTGTTTGAGGTAAAGTCTATCATTCTCCACTTTTTCAAATTGGGCTCGATTCAGCTCTGCTTCCAGCTGATCCACAAATAAGAGCCATTCTTTTTGCTCACTTTTCTGCTGGTAGCGAACTTCTGAAACCAAGAGTTGGCTCATAGATTGAAAAAGAAGCAAACTCCCACTAATCACAAGAAGAGCAACCAGGGATTCTAAAAGAGTAAACGCTCTGACTCTACTTATCTTGAATCGCCAGTAATTTTTCAGTTCCATGATACACCTCCAAACCTCGCTCATTCGAGACAACATGAACTGTAAGCCCATTGACCGTCAACTGCTTTTGTCCAGTCTGCAAAGCCATACGAGCCACACGCAAAACTTCTTCCTGTTCTAAGAGTCTTGCTTCCTGTCGTCTACTTTCTTGAATCTGCCCTAACAAGAGGGTTGCAATACTGGCAAAAATAGCTAGTGAAATCACTGCCTCCAGTAAAATAAGCGCCTTAATTTTTTGCTTCTTGAATACGTTTAATCTTTCCATTTCCTAGATATAGTTGGTAGCGAACTATTTCTTTCCTTGTTTGAAATCTCACACTTGCAAGAGACGAATTTCCTCCAGCCTTATCAAAGGTGATTGACTGATTGGACTGTAGTTGAATCCCTTTTGGAATGGCTAATTTCTGATAGCCATTTCCAATACTTCTCTCTTCCAAAATTAAGTTGATCTTCTGCTGACTAGCCAGACTTCGCTTCTGAGTTTCCCGATAAAGTTCCTCAAACTCCATAAAGAAAATTTGCTCTTCCAAAGCTGCAAAAGTTGATTGAACTGAACTTGACAAACCCAAGGCTAACAGACTGACTATCCCTAAGACCAATAGACTTTCTAACATAGTAAAAGCCCTAATCCGCAACTGTTTGACTTGTCTTTTGTTTTGCATGGTATTCCTTATAGGCTTTTGCTTGCTCAGCAGTGATGCGTCCATCTGCCTGAAGTTTACTTAGACTAGCATCCTCATTTTTATCTAGAGTATAGAGTTCAGCTTGGCTTTCTACCACCTTGACGACTGCTGCTTTACCCTTGTCATTGACTGCATCCTTTTGCTTAGTTAGGTTTGGCACAAACAGTAAGAGTAGAACACTAATGATGAGCAATACGACTAACATTTCTACCAGTGTGAACCCTTTTACCTTGGCTTCTTTTAATTTCATCAACATTTTTTTCATCTAAAAATTTACCTCCATATTTTGATACATAGGCAACAACATGGCTGCGTACAATAAAACGATTAGCAGAGCTACAAAAATAAAGACCAGTGGTTGAACTAAGTTCATCGTACGATTAACTCGGGTAAAGAAGGATTCCCACGTTTTTTCCGCATAGATTTCCAATTCGCTTCCCAACTTGGACTTGACCTCTCCATATTCAATGATTAGTCCCAATTCTCTTCTAAAGAAGGGATAATTTTGAACAGCTTTGGAAAATTCATGCCCATGTTGCAAGGACAGGGATAAATCATGCCCTATCTCTTTAAAAAGTAGATTCCCTTGCTCCTGCATCATCTGGAAAATCTGTGCCAACTCTAAACCTTGTCCAATCATATTTCCCCATTCTCGAGCATAATAGGCAGTTAGATAATACTGAACAAACACACCTAGAAAGGGGATTCTAGCTAGAAAAGAAAAGACTTGTATCTTCCTAGATTTTCTGTAGAAGACCAATCCCGTTAAAGATGCTAGACCTAACGCTAGAACAATCCCAAGAAAAATTTGTGGTAGATTACTAATCACTAAGGTAGCTATGTTACTACTATCCAGTTGGGGCAAGAGATAATTTCGCAACCCCAACATAATGAGCAGTAAGAAAGCTAACAAAATGATTGGATAGGTCGCAACTTCGATTAACTTTTTCTTGACCTTAGCAAGATTATCTAGATACTCTTCAATTTTCCCTAAACTCAAATGAAGATTCCCATGAACTTCAGCCAAGGAAAGTTGCGTGACAATTGAACTTGAAAAACCTAAAGTCCCCATCATTTCCGAGAAGGATTTTCCCTGTGAGAGTCCTAGTCGCATCTGCGCTACATATTCCTTTTCCAACAAGAGACTTCTATCTAAAAAGGAAATGATTTCTACCAGATGAAAACCACTGGAAAATAAATTGTTAAAGAGAGTGATGATTTTCTTCTGCTTACTGGTAGCTAATTTTCTCCGTTTCAGCTTGGAGGGCAGTGATATGTCCGTCTTTAAGAAGCTGGTCAATTTGCCCATTCCACTTTCCTGCCTGGTGTTCTTGGTAATTTTTGTTTGCAAAATCAATAATTCCTCCTCCTGCGATTAGTCTCTGGTAACAAACACCTTGTAAAACAACTGCAAGTTCATCTTCACTAACACCAAGTTCTAAGAGGCGCTCATAAACCCCACGAACACTCTTGGCATGGATTGTCGAGAATACCGTGGCACCTGTCAGACTAGCTCGTACAACGGCACGGGCTGTTTCACTATCTCGAATTTCTCCAATGATTAAAAGATCTGGACGATGTCGTAGGGAAAGTTTTATCAAGTTCTCATAGCTAAGTCCGATAGCTTCATTGAGCTGTAATTGTAGCATCTCTTCCTGCTTAATTTCTACTGGATCTTCAATGGACATGACCTGCTGTCCCTTAAACAATGACTTGGCTAATTCATGCATCAAAGTAGTTTTGCCACTTCCTACGGGGCCTGCAAAAAGATAAAGTCCGCGTTGCCTAAAGCCCTTTTCCAGTTCTATAAGGTCCTGAAACCAGAAGCGCAACTCTTGTTCTTGATCATGCAAAAGGCGAATAACTAGACTCTCATGGCCACGATAATCTCCCACCGTCGATAAACGTAATGAAGAAACCTTGTCTCCATGCTGATAATCACAGGAACCAAGCTGACTACGGCGTTTTTCTCCAACGTTCATCCCCGCAACAAATTTAAAGTGACTAATGACAGCCCCCAACTTTTCAAAGTCATAGGTGTTAATCAAATGTCTCTCATCTCCAACTCGCATATGTAGCTCATAAATCTTTTCTTTAGGAACAAAATAGATGTCCTGAGCTCCTTGTTTTTTGGCCAGTGTAATCAATTCTTGTGCAAGTGTTTGTACCATATCTTCCTCCTCATTCTTATTATTCGAAGAAAATATAAAAAAAGAAGAAACAACTTCATTAAAAAGTTGTTTCTTCTTTTTTTATGCGACAAGTACGGTGGATTTCTAAACCAGTCTGCTTTTCGTAACCAGGTCTAAATTTTTCATCAGGAATGACTTGACCATCTTCCAACAAAGCCAAGGAATGATATTGCTGAAGGAATTCATCGCATTCTTCACACCAGCGTTTATCTTCTGGATCCCAAAAAATAGTCATCAAGTCTCCTCTACTTTTGTAAAGGGGAATTTCCTTTTCTAACTCAAACCAACAAGACTTATAATATTTCAAGGCGTCATAATAGTTATCAAATTTTTTACTCGCAATGACGTCGTCTTCCCAGCCTTCTATAAACCACCACGGTTCAAAATCTCCGTACATTTTTATAACTCGATACATAGTTTAACTTCCTTTGTACCGTATATTATAGCGAAATTTTGAGAACAATGAAAGAATTTTGCTCATTTTCACGAATTATATAACATTTTCAAATAATCCAGATATTCAAAAACGAATAACTGGATTTAAAAACAAGATTAACCTTCTGAAATATCGTTTTCAATAATCACTTTAATCGCATGATGATCGGCGGCCTTACTAAATACTTCATAGGCCTTTTCTATTTCACTAAGTTTGAAATAATGAGTTACCAATTTTTCAGGTTCAATTTTATGACTTTCTAAGGCCTTCAAAAGCTGAGGAGTTGTATTGGTAGAAACCAATCCAGTAGTTACGTTAATGTTCCGAATCCAAAGAGTGTCCAAATCAAACTGAACTGGTTTACCATGCACACCACAGTTGGCTACTGTTCCGTCTACACCGATAATCTTTTGACAGAGATCAAACGTTGCAGGAATTCCTACCGCCTCAATAGCGACATCTACACCTCGACCATCTGTCAAATCATAAATTTCTTGAATTGCTTTTTCAGGGTCTGAAGAATTAATCTTATGAGTAGCACCGAAAGAAACTGCAGTATCCAAGCGATTATCGTCTAGGTCCACCATAATCAATTTAGCTGGAGAATAGAATTGTGCCGTCAAGAGAGCTGCCAATCCAACTGGCCCTGAACCAACGATAGCTACACTACAACCAGGCTCAACTTTCCCTTTTAAGACACCAATTTCATAGCCAGTTGGCAAGATATCAGATAACATCACCAAAGCTTCATCAGACAAGTCAGCTGGAGTATGATAAAGAGTATTATCAGCATGAGGCACACGAAGATATTCTGCTTGCATACCGTCAATCAAATGTCCAAAAATCCATCCACCTTCGTCTTCACAGTGGGCATAGATTCCTTTTTTACAATAGTAACACTTGCCACATGCACAAACGCAAGAAATCAAAACCTTATCACCCTTTTTGAAGTTTGAAACTCCTGCTCCGACTTCTTCTACAATACCAATTCCTTCATGTCCTAGGATAGTTCCACTCTTACAAGCAGGAACATCGCCTTTAATAATATGAAGGTCTGTACCACAAATAGTAGTCTTAACGATACGCACAATAGCATCTGTTGGCTTGCGAATAACTGGTTTGTCTACATCAACAAATGACGCAAGGCCTGGTTTAACGTAAGTATAAGCTTTCATAAGCAATCCTCCGCTTTTTTATTTGTATTATTTATATCATAATTGTAAGCCTTTCCAATACAAAAATCAAGTAATTTGTGAAAGAAATAACAAATTTATTTAAAAAAAGAAGAAACGAAAATCGTTTCTACTTTTTAGATTATGCTTGATAACGTTTTTCACCATCTAGATAAGTTGCTACTAATTCCAAATCTTTATCTAACACGATAAAGTCTGCATCGTAGCCTTCACGAATTTGTCCACAGACGTCATCGATATGAACTGATTTAGCTGGGTTCAGACTAGCCATCATGACTGCTTCATGAGGATTTGCAATTCCCCACTCAACAACATTTTTCAAACCATCTTTAAGTTTGAGAATGGAACCTGCCAAGTTACCTGTAGATTTAAGACGAGCAGTCCCATTTGCAACTACAACTGGAAATTCACCTAACATATAATCGCCATCTTGCAAACCACCTGCTGTCATACAGTCAGTGATAAGGGCAATATTTTCAGTTCCTTTTTGTTTAAGAAGAATTTCGCAAGCCTTAGGATCCACGTGATGACCATCACAAATCAATTCTGCATAAGTGTGTGGTAACTCATACATGGCACCAACCATACCAAGTTCGCGGTGTGTTAAACCACGCATTCCATTATAGGCATGAACCCAAACACTAGCCCCGGCATCAACAGCTTTTTTAGCTTCATCAAAGGTAGCATTAGAGTGACCAAGAGCAACAGTTACACCTTCACCAGTAATAGTACGTACAAAGTCCTCAACCCCATCACGTTCAGGTGCAAGAGCAATTTTATTAAGAAGACCATTAGCAGCCTTCTGCCATGCACGAAACTCATCCATACGAGGATCTTTCATGTAAGCAGGGTTTTGAGCTCCTTTAAATTCCTCAGTAAAATATGGCCCTTCAAAATAGATACCACGAATCTTAGCACCAGATGCTTCTTGATAGCGTGCACCAATGTTTTCAGTAACAGCCAGCAATTGTTCGTATGATGAAGTTAGTGTAGTTGGTAGGAAACTAGTAACACCTGTGCTAAGAAGACCTTCACTCATCGTATGAAGAGTCCCTTCAATATTATTATCCATGACATCCACACCACCAAAACCATGAATGTGTGTATCAACAAGACCAGGTGCGATGCTATAACCAGAATAATCTAAAATTTCAGCATCCTCAGAAATATCTTCAACATGCTTACCAAATTTACCATCAATAAGTTCCAAATAACCTCCACGACGAATACCATGTGGATAGAAAAATTGATCAGCTTTAATATACTTAGGCATAATGATAACCCCCTTAAGAAATAATCTAGTATTTATTATGTCAATTACATTATAAACCTTTCAAAACAATTTGTAAATGGTATAGACCTTTTTTAGTGAAATTTTAATAAATTGTTCAACAAAAAAGACAAGGTCCGAAAACCTTGTCTTTATTACTATACCGGCGGCCGGGGTCGAACCGGCACGTCCTTGCGGACACTGGATTTTGAGTCCAGCGCGTCTGCCAATTCCGCCACGCCGGCAAATAGTAACTGGGGTAGCTGGATTCGAACCAACGCATGAGGGAGTCAAAGTCCCTTGCCTTACCGCTTGGCTATACCCCAATAATATAAAATAGGCGAGTGATGGGGATCGAACCCACGCATGCCAGAGCCACAATCTGGTGTGTTAACCACTTCACCACACCCGCCATAATTTTAAAACACGGGCAGTAGGAATTGAACCCACACTGAAGGTTTTGGAGACCTTAGTTCTACCTTTAAACTATGCCCGTAGTTAAGGTTATGGAAGGGGAGGGATTCGAACCCCCGAACCCGAAGGAGCGGATTTACAGTCCGCCGCGTTTAGCCTCTTCGCTACCCTTCCAAAATATTTAAATGGCGCGAGACGGAATCGAACCGCCGACACATGGAGCTTCAATCCATTGCTCTACCAACTGAGCTACCGAGCCTTATTGCGGGAGCAGGATTTGAACCTACGACCTTCGGGTTATGAGCCCGACGAGCTACCGAGCTGCTCCATCCCGCGTTAATAATAAAGGAGGATGTGGGATTCGAACCCACGCACGCTTTTACACGCCTGACGGTTTTCAAGACCGTTCCCTTCAGCCGGACTTGGGTAATCCTCCAATAAATAGTCCGTACGGGATTCGAACCCGTGTTACCGCCGTGAAAAGGCGGTGTCTTAACCCCTTGACCAACGGACCATATTTCAATGGGCACGAGTGGACTCGAACCACCGACCTCACGCTTATCAGGCGTGCGCTCTAACCACCTGAGCTACGCGCCCAAGTTAAACAACTTGGTAAATGAACTAAATGTTCAAAGCGGGTGACGAGAATCGAACTCGCGACAACAGCTTGGAAGGCTGTAGTTTTACCACTAAACTACACCCGCTAAAATGGGAGTTAACGGGATCGAACCGCTGACCCTCTGCTTGTAAGGCAGATGCTCTCCCAGCTGAGCTAAACTCCCTTTAGCTAAGCGACTTCCTTATCTCACAGGGGGCAACCCCCAACTACTTCCGGCGTTCTAGGGCTTAACTTCTGTGTTCGGCATGGGTACAGGTGTATCTCCTAGGCTATCGTCACTTAACTTTGAGTAA
>NZ_JASHBX010000011.1:0-74839 GCF_047464415.1 Streptococcus infantis
ATTTATCCCATTTTGTAGTCCATACGGGAAGCCAAAAAGTTGGCAGCAATCGATTTGAACTCCAGGACAAAAAGGAATTTATTGGTCTTGACAATCGCTTAGTGAGGGAGCAGGTGATCGATTATCTTTTTAATAATTACGAAATTACGAATCAGACTCTATTGATTACGAACTCTGATGGAGGTCATGGATATACACCCTATGTTTTCAAAGAAATTGCGAAGGTTTTGCGAATTAAACGGCATGAACATTTTTGGGATGAGTACCATGTAAATAAGGAGTTGAAGAATTATTTAAAATTTTACTCTGAAGAACTATTAGATAGAGCTTTCCAGGCGATTAAGCAACATGATAAGCAGTTGATGAGAACTGTTCTGGATACGACTGAAAGTTATATCGAAACAGAAGAAGAACAAGAGTCATTTGAGAGGTTCAAGAGTAAAATATTGAGAAATTTCCAATACACTAAACCAGCCGAACAAAGAGGATTCAGTCATGCAGGAATAGGGATAATGGAGAGTCAGCATCGTAAGGTCACTTATAGAATGAAAAAAAGAGGAATGTACTGGACGCTTGCTGGAGCTGAAACGATGAGTCGGATAATTGTTTTGAATTATGAGGATTCTTTGAGGGAACTATTCTTTGGTAACTGGAGAGAAGATTATGAAAAATTTATTTCTTTAGAGGAAGTTTCTGCTTATACCATTAAAAAAAGAATAAGTAAAATGTGTAAAGAAAATACATCTAGATATCAATGTTACCCTGATAGTAAAAGGTTATCCTACTTCAGAAAACAATAAAAGTATATAATAAAGTATGTAAAAAGTTATATAACAATAACCTTTGTAAAAAAAGGTCTTTTTGTGCTACAATCAAGCATAAAATGCTTGCACGGTATGTAAAAATGTGTTATAATTTACTTAAATTAATCGAATAAAAAAAGACGAAAAGTGCGCTAACACTTCTCGCCTTACCGAGTAAGAACTCGTCCTTCTTACTCAGTCTTTAATTAATGATACCTGATAAATGTATCAATGTCAAGACTGAGCAAGAAATTTGTTCAGTCTTTTTTTAAAACTCGGTGATGTTCTCCTAAAAAAATTATGAATTTAGGCGTTCTAAAAAATTCTACCGCATACTTTTTTGCTGTACAAGTTTAAAAAAAAGGACAAATGTGATATACTAAAGGACGAGTATTCTATTAGAATTGGAACAAATCATATGAAACAAACAATTATTCTATTATATGGTGGACGCAGTGCAGAACGTGAAGTGTCTGTCTTGTCAGCTGAGAGTGTCATGCGTGCGGTCAACTATGATTGTTTTGCAGTCAAAACCTTCTTTATCAGCCAGTCCGGCGATTTCATCAAAACCCAAGAATTTTCCCAAACTCCTGGACAAGATGAACGTCTCATGACCAATGAAACGATTGATTGGGACAAGAAAATTGCTCCAAGTGCTATCTACGAAGAAGGAGCCGTTGTCTTTCCAGTTCTTCATGGACCTATGGGAGAAGATGGTTCCGTTCAAGGTTTCTTAGAAGTCTTGAAAATGCCTTATGTCGGTTGTAACATCCTATCTTCAAGCCTTGCCATGGACAAAATCACGACTAAACGTGTCTTGGAATCTGCTGGGATTGCCCAAGTTCCTTACGTAGGGATTGTTGAAGGGGATGACTTGGCTTCTAAGATTGCAGAAGTTGAGGAAAAATTAAGTTACCCAGTCTTTACCAAACCATCCAATATGGGTTCTAGTGTTGGTATTTCTAAGTCTGAAAATAAAGAGGAACTTCGCCAAGCTTTAGAGCTTGCCTTCAAGTACGATAGTCGTGTCTTGGTAGAACAAGGGGTAAATGCCCGTGAAATCGAGGTTGGACTTTTAGGAAACTATGATGTCAAGAGCACTCTTCCTGGTGAAGTTGTCAAAGACGTAGCCTTCTATGACTATGATGCCAAATATATCGATAACAAAATTACTATGGATATCCCAGCTAAGATTAGCAATGATGTGATATCGATTATGCGCAAGAATGCCGAAACTGCCTTCCGTGCTATCGGTGGACTTGGATTGTCGCGTTGCGACTTCTTCTATACAGATAAGGGAGAAGTTTTCCTAAATGAGTTAAATACCATGCCAGGCTTCACCCAATGGTCTATGTATCCCTTGCTTTGGGACAATATGGGAATTAGCTATCCAGAACTAATCGAGCGTTTGGTGGAACTTGCCAAAGAAAGCTTTGACAAGCGTGAAGCGCACCTATTGTAAAGACAGACATAAGGGCGGGAAGAGACTTTTTGCCCCTTTTTAAAGGAGTAAACATGAAACTTACGATTCACGAAGTTGCGCGTGTTGTTGATGCAAAAAATGACGTATCAGTCTATCCGGATAGTCCGCTAGTTAAGGCGGAGTTTGATAGTCGCTTGATTGCTGAGGGGGATTTGTTTATTCCTCTCAAGGGAGCGCGTGATGGTCATGATTTTATCGAGACAGCCTTTGAAAATGGCGCTACTGTAACCCTGTCAGAGAAGGAAGTAGCAGATCATCCTTACATTTTAGTAGAGGATGTTTTGACAGCCTTTCAAGCTCTCGCAGCCTACTATCTTCAAAAGGCAGGTGTAGATGTCTTTGCCGTTACAGGTTCGAACGGTAAGACTACTACCAAGGATATGCTGGCGCATTTGCTTTCTACAAACTACAAAACCTACAAAACTCAAGGAAATTACAATAACGAGATTGGGCTGCCTTATACAGTTCTTCATATGCCAGATGATACCGAAAAGCTTGTCTTGGAAATGGGACAGGATCACCTAGGAGACATCCATCTCTTATCTGAATTGGCTCATCCAAAGACAGCTATTGTGACCTTGGTAGGAGAAGCTCATTTAGCCTTCTTTAAAGACCGTTCTGAAATTGCCAAAGGGAAATTGCAAATCGCTGATGGGATGGAAAAGGGTGCCTTGCTTTTAGCACCGACTGATCCAATTGTAGAAGATTATCTACCTGCTGATCAAAAAGTAGTTCGTTTTGGTCCAGGTGTAGAACTCGAAATTACAGAATTAACTGAGCGTAAGGATAGCTTAACCTTCAAGGCTAATTTCTTGGAGCAGGCTCTTGACTTGCCAGTAACAGGTAAGTACAATGCGACTAATGCTATGATTGCATCTTATGTTGCTCTTCAAGAAGGAGTGACTGAAGAGCAAATCCGCCAAGCCTTCCAAAATCTTGAATTGACCCGCAATCGTACCGAGTGGAAAAAAGCAGCTAATGGAGCGGATATCTTATCAGATGTTTACAATGCCAATCCAACTGCCATGAAGTTGATTTTAGAAACGTTTTCTGCCATCCCAGCCAATGAAGGTGGCAAGAAACTCGCAGTTCTGGCGGATATGAAAGAACTTGGAGATCAGTCTGTTCAACTTCATAATCAGATGATTTTGAGCATTACACCCGATGCCCTTGATACCGTAATTTTCTACGGTGAAGACATTGCTGACTTGGCTCAATTAGCCAGTCAAATGTTCCCAATCGGCCATGTGTACTACTTCAAGAAAACAACTGAGGAAGACCAGTTTGAAGCCATGGTTAAGCAGGTCAAGGAAAGTCTTGGCGCACATGACCAGATTCTGCTTAAAGGTTCGAACTCTATGAATCTAGCCAAGCTAGTAGAAAGCCTAGAAAATGAGCACAACTGATTTCGCCAAAGCTATTCAGAGAATGTTAGCTATCACTGATACTGGGTTGACCTATTCAAAGGATCCTTATGACCGTGAACGTTATGAGGATTTACGTCAGATTTTATGGAGTGTCTTGCAGGATCAAACAGAGCTTGATCAAGAGGAATTGACTGCAATTTTAAAACCAACAGGTAGCTATGCAACTCCCTTGATGGATGTAAGGGCATGGATTGTTCAAGATCAGAAGATTTGCCTGGTTAGAGGGCAAGGAGAGGATACTTGGGCATTACCTGGTGGTTTTGGCGAGGTAGGATATTCTCCCAAGGAAAATATCCGAAAAGAAGTTCAGGAAGAAACAGGATTTACGGCAGAAGTAGGCTCTTTATTGGCAGTTTTTGATACCAATCGCTTTCAACTTCAGAACAAGCAGTATGCCAAGTTCGTCTTTGACTGTCAGTTATTGGATGGACAATTTCAAGAAAATCAAGAAATTGCAGAACTTGAATTTTTTGATATCAAGAATCTCCCACCCCTATCTGAAAAACGAATAACCCAAGAACAAATGGAAATTCTATGGCAGGTCTATCAGGGTGAGCGGGAACAATATGTCGATTAGAAGCTTTGTTTTATATTAAGATCGACAGTTTCTTTTACACAAAATTATATGAAATAAATGTAAGCTAGGCTCTATAGAGATGAGTAAGAGACCTGCTTATATGAAAATGAGGAAAGTTACATGAATGTTTGGGATGCTTTATTTAGCACGCAGCCGACGGAGCCACCCCAATTTGACCTTCTTTGGTATGGAAGTCTATTTACTTTATTGGCATTGACTGTATTTCTTGCCTATCGTTATGGTGAGAAAAAAGTTTGTCAACGATTTTTCCAGATTTTACAGGCCGTTCAATTAATTCTACTTTACGGCTGGTATTTGGTAAATCAGATGCCTTTGACAGAAAGTCTACCCTTTTATCATTGCCGTCTGGCAATGTTTATAGTGCTTTTGCTTCCTGGTGTTTCTAGAGTCAAACAGTATTTTGCTGTGCTTGGAACATTTGGGACTTTGGCAGCCTTTGTTTACCCAGTACCAGATCCCTATCCCTTCCCCCACATCGCTATCCTGTCCTTTATTTTCGGACACCTAGCCCTCCTTGGAAATTCCTTGATTTATCTTTTGAAGGACTACGATGCTAGCTTATTGGACTTCAAACGAACCCTAATCATCACATCTTCCCTTAATGCTGTGATTTTTGTGGTTAATCTAATGACGGGTGGAGATTATGGCTTTTTGACAAAACCGCCATTGGTTGGAGACCACGGTCGTTTGATCAATTATCTAGTGGTTACGCTATTCTTGACTTGTGCCATTTATTTAGTCTCTAAAATTTTTCAGACAATCCTTCAGGAACAGGAAGAAAAAAGGTTGAGAATCTGGCAGAAATAAAAAAATATTTTCCCAATCTCTTGACTTTTATCTGAGAATTTTGATACAATAGTAGACGGTATTGTTTACCCCATTTGTAAGGCCCCGGAACCTTTCAAATAACTTGCGGACCGGAACATCCGCCCTGTAAACAAAAACGATATTCATATAGGAGAAATCATGAACAAAACTACATTCATGGCTAAACCAGGCCAAGTAGAACGCAAATGGTACGTTGTTGACGCAACTGATGTACCTCTTGGACGCCTTTCAGCAGTTGTTGCTAGCGTACTTCGCGGAAAAAACAAACCAACATTCACACCACACACTGATACAGGTGACTTCGTAATCGTTATCAATGCTGAAAAAGTTAAATTGACTGGTAAAAAAGCATCTGATAAGATCTACTACACTCACTCAAACCACCCAGGTGGATTGAAATCAATCTCTGCTGGTGAACTTCGTTCTAAAAATGCAGTACGTTTGATCGAGAAATCAGTTAAAGGTATGCTTCCACACAATACTCTTGGCCGCGCTCAAGGTATGAAATTGAAAGTATTCGTTGGAGCTGAGCACACTCACACTGCACAACAACCAGAAGTTCTTGATATTTCAGGACTTATCTAAGGAAAGGAACAATAAAGTATGTCACAAGCACAATATGCAGGTACTGGACGTCGTAAAAACGCTGTTGCACGCGTTCGCCTTGTTCCAGGAACTGGTAAAATCACTGTTAACAAAAAAGATGTTGAAGAGTACATCCCACACGCTGACCTTCGTCTTGTAATCAACCAACCATTCGCAGTTACTTCAACTGTAGGTTCATACGACGTTTTCGTTAACGTTGTAGGTGGTGGATACGCTGGTCAATCAGGAGCTATCCGTCACGGTATCGCTCGTGCCCTTCTTCAAGTAGACCCAGACTTCCGCGATTCATTGAAACGCGCAGGACTTCTTACACGTGACTCACGTAAAGTTGAACGTAAGAAACCAGGTCTTAAGAAAGCTCGTAAAGCATCACAATTTAGTAAACGTTAATTCGAAAGAATTACTATACTTACAAAGAGCACCTTTAGTTGACCTGACACATAGCAGTTTAGTTAAATGGGTTAATATTAGCGAGCCAGGTCGTTTGGCTCGCTTTTTTCGTTGTTTAATTTCCCGATAAAATTATAATAAATGTCAATCTGAATAATTCGATTGCGTTTCGTGCCAGTTGGCTTATGAATAACAATCTTGTCAATCAGTTCATTCACTATCTCAACGGTTAGTTCTGGTAGCTCTGTATATTTCAAAATTCTCGTCATAAACTTGGAGATATTAAGGTTATCTTCTTGTTGTTTGGCGAGTTTTTCGGTTAAGTCAGAAATGGAAGTTTGAAGTTGTCTCTGTTCTTCTTCATAGCTCTGACTTAATTTTACAAAGCGTTCATCTGAAATTTTACCAAGTAGATTATCTTCATAAAGCTTCTGAATAATGGTGTCAATCTCTTTAGAACGGTGTTCATCTTTTTGGAGTTGCTGACGCTGATTTTTGTTGTCTTTATTAAATTGAGCTTGGCTTTGCTGTTCCAACTTTTTCAAAAAGTCTTCTTGGTTGAAGTGGGCTTCCTGAATGGTTTGGCGGAGCTTGCCACTTACAATCTCAATCAGGGCGGATTTTTGAATATAGTGGGGATTTTCACAACCATCAATCGGCTTGCGATATCCAGAACACTTGTAATGGTCGTGGTTAAGTCCATTTTTCTCTTGTGGGCAGAAATAATGCTTTCGCCCACAAGTTCCACAAAAAACCAATCCAGCAAACAAGTTTTCGTGACCAGCCCGATTTTTATACCGTTGATTTGAACGCTTATGACTTCGCATTTTTTGAACAATATCGAAAGTTTCTTGGTCAATTATCGCTTCATGAGTATTTTTGAAAATCAGCCAATCTTCTTTTGGGTTATCTACCTTACGCTTGTCTTTATAGGATTTTTTCCGTGTACGAAGATTAACCGTATGTCCAAGATATTCTTCACGCCCTAAGATAGCGCTTAGGGTTTCTCGCGTCCAAAAATAAGGCAAAGTTTCCACATTTGAACTGGAGGAAATAGGTTTCAAACCAATTTCGATTCGGTGGCGGTCTGGTTTAAAAATTTTGTCATTTTCTAACCCTTTTGCAATCTCCGAAAGGCTTTTTCCGCTTTTCGCTTCTTGAAAAATCCGTTTCACAACTTCGCTGGCAACTGGGTCAATAATCCAATTTTTAGGATTGTTTGAATCTTTTAGATAGCCGTAAGGTGGGTTAGTAGTCACTCGCTCGCCAGCTCTCGCTTTAGCTTGCACCACCGCTCGAATCTTCTTGCTGGTATCCGCCGCATACATTTCGTCCATTAAACTCTTGATTGGCAAGAAAATAGAATTAGTTTCATTAGGTTTATTCGAATCTACGCCATCATTAAGGGCGATAAAGCGAACATCAAAACTAGGAAAAGTGATTTCCGTTAGTTGACCAACCTTGATATAAGAGCGACCCAAACGACTTAAATCCTTAACGACGAAGTTTGAAACTTGCCGATTTTCTACCAAACGCAGAGCTTCTGAAATTGCTGGACGGTCAAAATTTGTTCCACTGAAACCATCATCAACGAAAAGAACTGGATTTGGCAGTTTTTCTCTCGCTACTACATCAAGAAGAATATTCTTCTGATTGATAATTGAGTTACTATCTCCGTCCAGTCCATCATCTTGACTTAAGCGACAATAAACCACCGTAATATCTGAAAGATTTGAAGTATCTACTTGTCTATAATCTGAAATTGTCAAAGTTCTGTTCATGTGTTTTTCTCCTTTTGGAGTTCACACACCTTATACTTCTATTATACCATTTTTACTACTGTTAAAGTAGTGATTTATCGCTTAAAATCAATCTTTCTAGGACATTTTCAAGATTGCGATTTCCAGTAAAACGGTGACGGATTAAGTAAGTCGTTCGACCAATTCGACAAATTTCATCGGCGGTGTATGAAGACTGTTTTGAGTCTCTATCTTGATTCTTCTGGTTCATTCAAAATTCCTCCCTTGATATAATCTGGGTATTCTTCAAGTGTTATTACAGTGAACAGTTCCCAAAAATTGTATAATTCTTTTTGAATCGCTTTCAAAATCGCCAGCTTGCGCTTGTCATCTGGCACAACCCACAAAACATAGGGAAAAACTTCCTTTTGGCGCTGTTCAATACCTGAGCGATAATATTCAATATATTTCTTGCAAGTATTTACAACGCGCGCAAGACTTTCTGTGCTTCGGTCTATTTCCAGAAAATAATGGTCTTCGTAATCGTGATTAACTAACTCTAAATAAGCATCGGGCTTTAAAGTTCTGCCTATACCAGAGAGTTTTTGGTAGCTCCGCCAAGAGTTCGGCTCAAAGGAAAAGGTTTCAAGTGACAGTTTTTCTGAATTTCGAACAGTCTCTAGTGTCTCAACAAAAACTTCCGTAATCGCCAAAGTGTGTTCAACGTGGTGCTGAGTTGGCTCGTATTTATTTTTATAGCGCAAAACAACTGTTTCATCTTGGTTTTTAAGGAATTTTAGTCCCTGAAAAGTAATTTGCCAAACATAAGAAGCAGAGCCACGGCGTGCGCCACCAATCCGCCGTTTTAAGTGTGAAACCAATCCAGCTTTTTTCAGACTTTGAAGCGCAAAATTAGTTCGGCGAATTGCGGTGTCAGCTCTCACGCTATTGGCAAAAAATAATCTTGCTAATTGGTTGGTAGTCGCAAATCTTGCTTGACTTAAAAAGTAAAGAATTTGCGTATCATTATCTATTTTGTAATTCCATTTCATCTGTTTTGTTCTCCATTAAAATTTAAAGGGTGTGCTCCCGTAAAATGTGCTTAGTTACGAAGTAAGTCGTGTGAGTGAAAATCCTGAAATCCTTTATTTGTCAGGGGTTGAAGAATCTTCTTCATCAACACGATTCGAAGAGCGATTGGAACGCTTTCTGCGTCCTAAATCTGTTAGCTGTTGTGGCGAATTGTTGTCTTTCAAAACAGTTTTTTCAAAAATGTAGTTTTCGAATTGGCTTTCAATTTCTGAAATATCTTGTCCGTATCGGCTCAAGCTATTTAAAAATGGCGTGCGACTATCTCTAATTTTTGGTTTAGGTGGGTAGGTCTTACCGATAAGCCAGCGGTAGGTATTTGGTAAGATTTCTGTTCTGATATATACCCAAAATGGTGGTAGGCTGTAAAAATCTTCTTTGTCAATCTCCAGAGTATATTTTGCCATTTCGCGAGCTTCATCAAGATTTAAGCCAAAAACAATTTTATTCGCAACATTAGATTCAATTCCAGCTTTTAACTGGGGTGACATCTGTGCAAGATGTTGGAAGCCAATATTCCAGCCAACATTAAACTGACGAGATTGCGAAAGTGCTTCATCTAAGTTAGCGTTGGGGATTCCTAGGAAACTTGGTGTTTCATCAATATAGATAAAGACCGATTGGCGTTTGCTTGGCTCAACCGAAGACTGGCGCAAAATTAACATCCATAGCATTGAAGTGATTAGGCTACCAATGAGTTTCGCAGATTCTGAACCAATTATCGCTTTATTTAGTGGAATCAATACGATTTTTCGGCTTTTGAAGATTTCTGCAAGACTGAAATTTGGATTAGTTTGTCCCAACATTGCCCGAAGTTGCGGGCGAAGCAAAAACTGGCGGAATTTATTCAAAATGGGGTTTAACATCTGGTGACGTTGAGCTTCACTGAGCAATTCAAACCAGTTCCAGAAACTTTCCAGTCCGATTGGGTCTTTTAACTCTCTTAATAGTTTATTTCGAAAGGATTGATTAGTGAGTAAGCTCGGTAACATCACTAAAGAAGTATTTGGAATGCGCGCCAAAGTTAAAAAACTGTGTGACAAAATATCCAGTGAGTAAATTCCAAAATGTTCAGGATAAAGTCCTTTAAGTAGCTCTAAAAGATAATCTGCGATAACTTCTGGCTCAATACCATATTTAGTTAGTTCAAAAGGATTTATACCGACAATTCGCTTTGAAGTGGGTGAAATCACCACAATATCTTCATCGTGTTCAGTTGGTGTGCGCTCTAATAGTTCATGAGTAAGTTGACCTTTGGCATCCACCACAACGACGCTATGATTTTTAGAGTTTATATCTGATAAAATCAAGTGACTCATAGCGGTGGTTTTTCCACAACCTGTTGAGCCGAGAAAAACGGTGTGCTTTTTGCCAGCTTGTGTTGAAATTTGAATTGGTCTTGATTGACTTTCAACCGTTTGCGCCAAACTTCGCTGATTTTTTCGGTTAATATTGTAGCCTAAAGGTGGCACTACTAATTTAGGGTGAATATTTGGCACACCTGCAATATTTTCTTCCCCAATAGGTAAAAGCATGAAACAAGCTAAGTCTGAAACAGATAAACTATATGGGAAAGCCCAAGAAGGTTGCGCTTGATTAAGTTTTTGGATGGCCAATGGTTTTAATTCAATGGTTGCATTTGATTCCATCATGCGAAAACTACTAAGTAGGCTGTCAAAAAATTCCTTTGTTCGCAAAATACTGCGAGATTGGACACCAAGGCGAATTTCACATTTAAAAGTAGATTGGTTTAGTTTTTGTTTCATCAGCTTTTTGGAGTTTTCAGAAAGCTCAGGAATATTATTCGTAATCACTTGATACCATTTAGCGGATAAATTCGGCAAATCTTTTGGTTGCGGGCGAGGTGGTGAACCTGCGCCAATAACCAACTGAACAACTACTATTTCATCTGGCTGAAGTATTTTTGAAATTGTAAGGCTTGAACGTATCATATTTTCTACAGAATCCGTTTTTAAAGCATAGTGAGACTCTTTGATGTTTACTAACCGCGCAACCGAAAGTTTTTCACGTTTTGAGACCCTTGAAAACTGAATAGTTCGGTGCGATTGAATCAGCTGGTGAATATGACGTTTATCTTGTTCTTCCGTCCCCAGAAGATACTGCACGCGATTTTTATTCATACGAACTTCAAAAACAATGCTTTTACGTCGAGTTAGACCGACCAACTGTCCAAGCAAACTTTTGACGTCTTCTTCAGAAAATGGACGTTGCCAATTCCACTCGCTCCAAGATAAGGCTTCTAACTTTCTTTTCATTTCTACCTCCATTCTTTAGATTTAATAATCCGAAAGGCGAACCAGCCAATGAAAATAACAGCAGTCACTAAAACCAAGAACCACCAAACTTCCAGAATTAGTTTCACCGCCCAGTTAATAAGCCAAGCACAAGCAACAAATCCAAGAATATATGCCATTAGTTTTCTCATAGCTGGTCTCCTTTCTGCCTTCATTTATACAAGAAAATTGGTGAAAAGTTAAATTTCACTACTTTCAGTTTTTATAGCGATTGGAATGAATTTTAAGCAATGAAACAGTAGTATATTTGAACATATTTTGACCATTTGTCTAATCTAAACAATCCTTTTATTTTCTTGAAATTTTTCGCATTTCTGCTTTAGCGACCAAGAAAAGTTCATTGATTTCTTGCCGTTTTTCCAGAAATTCTGCCAGGGCAATTTCTTCTTCGTTATAGTGCTTTTTATCTGCTTGTTTTGGTTTTTCGAACCAATCCCAAAGAAATACAACAACAATGATAATTATAAAAGATATAAAGTAGTCCATCATAAAGCTACCTCATTTCATCTTTTCAGTAGCGTAATAAGTGAATGCTTTTAGAATATAATCTGTATATGCTTTAGCTTCTGGCGTATTTTTGAGTATTTCTGCCTGCGTGAGTGCCAGATTGCCCACTTTATATAAAATATCGCTAGCGAGAAGCTCCAAGGCTTGATTATCTGCCATCGCTTCACTCAGTGTTTTAGCCACTTCTAACTGATAGGGGCTAACAAGTTGATGAAGGTCTACTTTTGGGGTTGATTTTTGAATATGATTCATGAGATTTCTCCTTTGATTTTGGTATAATTTATGTTATAAACATTGTCGACTTTGTTTATGATTATAGTGTAACGAATATTTTTATCTCATTCATCAGGTAAAAAATCTCAGAAATCTCAAGGAGAAATCGTGTGACCGAATTTAGATTAGGATGGTTTTGCTATATTTTGCAAAAATCTGAAAAGAAAAAACGAAACCAAGAAGATTTCGTCAATAGTATTTTGAATAGATTAGTGAGTGAAAACAACCCTAAAATTTCATTTATTCCAGAAATTAACCGTGTTTCTAGTAACCGCCTTTTTACGGGAGACGAAGAAATTCCAGAATTTTACCGCGAAGCTTTGCCGATTAGTGATTTAGGCTTTCAATCTCAAAGGATAGCTGATATTTTCAAAGATTTAAACTGTGACGAAACTTTCGATTATAAGCAAGCTGTTTTTAAAATCAAATCAGCTCTTTTAAACCAAGCCAAAAAAGCTACCGTTGTGTTTGGTAGCGAAAAAATAGAATTACTTAATCATTGCCAAGAAGCTGAACTTTACTTAGCAACTATTTTGATTTTCTTGGTGAATCTTTCGAATATTCCTTCCAAAAACTCAGAGGAATTAAGACAAGCACAAATCATTAACCAGCACATTTTTAAGTATCTTGAAAATGAGGTTTTATTAACGCCATATTCACATAGAAAAGTTATTGAGGAATCTTTAAAAAGCAAACAGCAGATTTTTTATTTTGATTTATATAAGCCTGAAGCGTTAAACGATAATAAAAATCTCGTTTCACCCACTTTAAAAGTTTTGATTCAAGATTCTATTTCCAAAATGCCAATTATCCAGAATGGTTTAATAATTCAAAACGAAACTATCAACGAACGAATTGCACAGTTTATTGGAGAAAATTTTGAGAACAGCCCCACACTAACTTTAATTACTGGATTTTGCCAATCTGAAGCAGATTTTTATAAAGCTTTGGATAGATTTTTACCAAAAGAAGTTATCAATAAAATTTTTATTGTTAAAAGTTTTGCTTTATCTGTAAAAGCCAGTTATGATTATACTGCTTCGAAAATGAAAAATATGATAGCCTTAACAGAAAATGTTGTAAATTATTTAGAGAAAAGAGCTTTCACAACACAAGACAAAACTGAGTTTACTGTAGGTGGAAGTAATTATTTAGAAAATGATGAAATTATTTTTTATTTACTAATTGATTTTACTTTATCTATCAAAAGATAAATGATATAATAAAAATGAAAGGGGATACAATGGATGCTTTTGTCAAAGAAATAAGGATAAAACCTATACCTAAAGGGAAATACTACTCTGAAATTCCATCAATAAATTCCATTGATTCTTTAAATTTGTCTTCTCCTATTACCTTTTTTATGGGCGAAAATGGGAGTGGTAAATCAACCTTACTTGAAGGTATTGCGGTTTCTTTAGGGTTTAATCCTGAGGGTGGAACTGTTAATTTTAATTTTGCAACTAAAGAAACTCATTCAAACCTTAGTGAATATATTCAGATTGTTAGAGGAGCTAAGCGACCACGGGATGGATTTTTCTTGAGGGCCGAAAGTTTTTATAATGTAGCTACTTATCTGGAAGATATATACAGTAGAGAGATTGCTATGGGCTATAAATTAGATTCTTACGGCGGAATCCCTCACGAACGCTCTCACGGTCAGGCATTCTTAGGTCTGGTTTTAAATAAATTTAAACCTAATGGATTATATATCTTAGACGAACCAGAAGCTGCTCTTTCGCCACAAAATCAATTAGCCTTTATGGCAAAAATATATGAACTAACGCAAAGCGGAGCTCAATTCATCATAGCTACTCATTCCCCTATTATTACAGCTTTACCAAATTCAAAAATATACAATTTTAATGAATCTATTCAAGAAATTGATTATCACGATTCTGAAAGCTATCAAATTACCAAGCTTACTTTAGAAAATCCTGAGCTTATATTGCGAAATCTTTTGAAAAAATAAAATAAAAAAGGAGGTTCCTTATGGCTCAATGTGGTGTTTGTAATGGAACTGGAATTTGTCGTTTTTGCAATGGAACCGGTGATGACAGAATAAATAATCCTCACCCCAATCCAAATAATGTTTTTTCTGGTGGAGGTAGTCGTTGTATACAGTGTGACGGGAATGGTAAATGTATAGAGTGCAATGGTTCTGGTGAGGTATAAATTGTAGTATGGAGGTTTGATATAGTGGATTTAAAATTTCAAGATAAAACCATTCAACAATTATCTAACTTAGATAGAGTATACTATTATTCTATTGTTAAGCACGAAGCAAGTTCTTTACATAATTTATTAGAGTTGGCAGAATGGCTTCGATCAGAGGGATTTGAATTAGATGACGTTTTTAATTCAGCTTACGATATATGTTTAGCTATGTATAAAAGAACGGGTATAGCAGATATTAGCTATTTTGAGGGTCTATATGGTGTATTTATTCCTATTTTTCTAAACGGTCAATGGCAGGCTTGCGTGCAGGCAGAGTCACCTAAAAAACTTGTATTAGCCTTATATTGGATTCAAGAACAAGGAGCTAATGCCGATGATTTATATAATAAGTTACTTGATTCAAAAGTAATCAGTTTATGATATTGAGAGCCAAATGGCTCTTTTTCTATATTTCTCCTCTTTTATTCCTGCTACAATAGTAAAGAAAGGAGAAATTTTGACAACCCATAATACTAATAAGCAAGAAAATATCAAAACCATAACTATCGGCTATGCTCGTGTCAGTTCAACAGATAATCGGCAAGAATTAGGGTTATCTGTTCAAAAAGAAGCACTCAGCTTTTGCGACAAGCTCTATGTCGAAAAAGATTCTGGTGGAAATCAGGAGCGAAAACAACTTGACAAAGCTTTAAAAATGGCGAAAAAATATGCCCAGCAAGGTGTTAAAACAAATTTTGTTGTGTATAAATTGGATAGACTTACCAGAAAAATGCTTCACCTCTCTGCTATTATTGAAGATTTAACCAAACATGGTATTCATCTTCAATCAATTCATGAAAATATTGAAACAGATTCTTTAACTGGAAAATTCTTTTGTTTAATGTTGGGTTATGTGGCAGAATGGGAGCTTCAAGCTATTTCTGAACGCACTAAAGACGGACTCCGCAAAGCGAAAGAAAAAGGTGTAAAACTTGGCAATAAAGGAATAGCGAAAGATAAAGAAAAGCAAATTATTGCACAATATCAGCAAAAAGAAATGTCCGTTCGAAATATTGCGAATCAGCTGAGTATTTCCACCGCAACCATATATAATGTGCTAAGGCGCAATAGTATTCAAATAAATAGAAAAAATCACCTATAATTGATTGACAAATCCTTAGAAAAATAGTACATTAAACCTATCAACAGTTTTAGCAAACGGTCGTTTGTTAAAACAATCAAAGTTATCAATAAAAATATGTCAAATGCTGATTTAATAAGGTTTTAGTTACCTTGTTGAATTGGCATTTTTTATTTTTTCATTGTTTTAGTTGACGACCGTTAACTAAAACAAGCTCAACCCCTATTGTAGCAGGGATTTTTTGAGTTTAAATAAGAAAGGGGGTATTTCGTATTTAAATAGATACGAATTTTCATGATTGCTACAAAATATATAAATTTTATAAGGAGAAAGTATGTTACTGGTTATAATTGTAGCTATTGGAGTAATTTTATGGTTTATTAGGAAATCTTCCATTAATAAGTATAGTCAGAAGCAAGAATTGGCTATGAGAATTCTTGAAACAGCTAAACAATTACGTTTAGAGCATCTTGCTGATATTAACGAACTCGGTGGGCAAATGGCTTCGGCAGACCGTGAACAATATATTAGCTTAACTCAAGAAAGAGAGTTAACTGAAACAGTTATACGGGATCTTGAAAACATTATCAGATGTTTGCAAGATATATTGCAATGGAGACCAGAACCATCAGCTGGGCGTAACAAAATACAAATCGCTATTTTTGCCTTACAACGACAAACTGGCTATACTTTGGAGGAATTAGCTCAAGATTTAGGGGTTAAATAATGTAGAAAGAGGTTTTATCATGGGAAATATTAACGCTTGGATTTGTGCTTGCGAAAGAGAGCGTGGAGCTGGAAATAAATGTGAACATTGTAGGCATGCTATTGTTAATGATTTCAGCAATCATATGTGCCAATACTATGGCCAATGCCAAAAGAAATTCGGTTGGTGATAAATATGATTAAACTAATTCGAAAACTCATTTCAGCAATTATTGAATGTCCTATTTGTGGACGAAAAACAAGCGACCGACCAGAACGGTGTAGTCATTGCGGTAATAAACTATAGGAGTATAAGTATGACTGAAAAATGCACAAAATGCCAAGAAGTTTTATGGTTTTATGCAGAAGATAGAGCGCGTGGTAAAGTAATAAAAGTTTGTAAAAATCCTAATTGTACAATGTATAATTTTCAAATCTCCTTTAGTGAACGATAGTTGAATACATGAAAAAGACGGCTCATTTGAACCGTCTTTTAATTAGCTTATAAGATGCATGAACTCAGATTATTTTAGAGTGCTGAGTGTCAGCCAGTCTTTCGGGGTGTTCTTTTTTAAATTTTCTTACTAAATTGGTGCAATTGACACAGTTGTTGCGACTTTAGTCGCTTACAAATGTGGCTGCAATCTGACAAAGTCAGTTGCCTCAAAACGTTAATCAATACGATTATATCAACGTTTACAGACATTCAAGAATTTTCTCTTGGATGTCTTTTTTTGCTTAAAAATCAATAATTTCCCTGAAAAATTCCCTGAGATTTCCCTTAATCATTTTTTGAGATTCCTAAAAGCAATTTCACCGACTGTCTGATTAACTGTATCAGCTGTATTTACATATATTTTTGTTACCTGTTTATCGCTATGAGTTAGAGCTTCAGAAATAGTCTCAAGTGAAATACCTGCTTGTTTAGCAAGATGTTGGAATTTATGAGGTCCTTGATGGATATTATTTTTCTTCATAGTATGTTGTGTTATAATGTAGATACGATATGAAAAAATTAAGATATCTCTTTAAATGCTGTAAATGTCACTTTGTGTGAACATGAGTACATTTGAATTTAGAGAATGATAGGAGATGGTTTAGAATGATAAGTTTAGAGCTGATGTCTGAAGAAAATAGCATAGATATTTATTATTTTGAAAAAGAAAATCGGGAGTATTTTGAGCGAAGTTTACCTCCTAGACCAGCTCACTATTTTGACTTAGAAGGTTTTAAAGAAATTACAAGGGAATTGTTAAGGGAACAAGAGAGCCATGATGTCTACATGCATCTTATTAGAGATGCACAAGGTATTATGGTCGGAAGAATCAATTTAAGTGTTTTAGGGAAGGATAGAAAAACAGCAGAACTTGGATATAGGATCGGGGAAAATGTTACCAATTTAGGTTATGCAAGTGAAGCGGTTAAACTCGTTTTAGAAAAGGCCTTTACTACTTATGGTTTACATAGGATTATCGCAGGGACGGCAACGGACAATCTGGCTTCTCAGAGAGTGCTTTTAAAAAATGGTTTCACCTTTAGTAAAATCATAGAAAATGACTTTCAAATGCATAACGAGTGGATTCATACGGCAGTATTTGAGATAAGGAATCTATAGTATCATCATTGCCAGTCGTTTGCCAAAACTCAACATTCCCAGTAGACATTCGTCTACTTTTTGTATATAATAAAACTAAACCAAAATGGTTGAATGTTGAAATATAGAATCAACCAACGCTGAAACATCACACTAGGAGGGAAGTCATGTACCAACCAGAAAAACTTAAGGCTCGGAGAAAAGAGCTAAAGCTAACACAGAAGGAAATTGCAGAGCAGCTTGGCATTAGTTTTCAGGCTTATTCGGCTTGGGAACGTGGAGTCAAGGAGCCTTCTGAAGAAAAGGTTGCTCAGCTAGAGAAAATCTTAAAAGTACCAAAAGGCTATTTTACTCAAATCGAAATTGTCCGTCTCTACAATAGTCTTTCTAACCAAGGGAAAGAAAAGGTGGTAGTCTATGCTCGCAACCTGGTTCAAGAAGAACAAGCTAAGAAGGTAACGGCCATGCCAGAAAAACTTTTCGAGTATCATGTCTACGAACGCATGTCAGCTGGGATCGGTGCTTCAGTTTATGATGATCGAAACTTTGACACGGTTTACTTTAATGAGGAACTAGCTCACGATTTTGCTTCCTGGGTCTCTGGGGATTCTATGGAACCCAAGTATCAAAATGGTTCCGTGGCTCTGATTCGAGAGACTGGATTTGATTATGATGGCGCTGTCTATGCAGTGGTTTGTAACAACCAGACCTATATCAAACGGGTCTATCGAGAAGAAGATGGCTTGCGTTTAGTTTCCATCAATCCTAAATACAAGGATATTTTCATCTCTTATGAGGAAGATCCGCGGATTGTAGGCATTATCGTGGGCAACTTTGTACCGATGGAGGGATAGCCTATGGGCTACTTTGATTATTCCAGAGAGCCCAAAAGTGATATTGCCTTTGTCGATATGAAGTCCTTTTATGCCAGTGTTGAGTGTGTGGAAAGAGGACTTCATCCTCTTAAAACTTCCCTTTGTGTCATGAGTCGAGCGGATAATTCTGTTGGGCTTATTCTTGCCTCCTCACCTATGTTCAAAAAGGTCTTTGGGAAAGCAAATGTAGGCCGTGCTTATGACCTGCCCTTTGATATTAAGACGCGTAAATTTTCCTACTACAATGCCAAGAAACAAGGCTTGCGGACAGACTCAGACTATGTGAAATTTATCGAAGACTGGGCTCAAGTGACCGTCATTGTCCCTCCTAGGATGGATAAGTATATCGCGGTCAATATGGACATCCAGCGTATTTTTCAGAATTATGGCAGTCCAGATGATATTTATCCCTACTCTATTGATGAAAGTTTTATTGATTTGACTAGTTCACTTAATTATTTTGTCCCAGACCAGCAGATTTCTCGCAAAGATAAGCTGGATATGCTTTCGGATCGTATCCAGAGGGATATCTGGCGGCAGACAGGGATTTACTCGACGGTCGGCATGTCTAATGCCAATCCTCTGCTTGCTAAGTTGGCCTTGGATAATGAAGCCAAGCGTACACCGACTATGCGAGCCAATTGGTCTTACCAAGACGTGGAAGATAAGGTCTGGTCCATTCCAAAGATGACCGATTTTTGGGGGATTGGACATCGGATGGAGAAGCGCTTGAATAACCTGGGGATTTATTCGATTAAAGAATTAGCCAATAGCAATCCTGATGTCCTGAAGAAAGAACTTGGTCAAGCTGGACTTCGCTTATGGTTTCATGCCAATGGGATTGACGAGAGTAATGTTCATAAACCCTATAAGCCAAAATCTCATGGTCTAGGCAATTCGCAAATTTTACCGAGAGATTATGTCAAGCAGCGAGATATCGAAATTATACTCCGAGAGATGGCTGAGCAGGTGGCTATCAGGCTTCGAAGAGCTAGTAAAAAGGCGACAGTGGTATCTATCCATCTTGGTTTTTCTAAGCATGAAGAACAACGGTCGATTCATACTCAAATGAAGGTTGAACCAACCAATAGCACGAGTCTTTTAGTCAGCTATGTATTGAAATTATTCCATAGTAAATACACTTCTGGAGCTGTTAGGAGTGTTGCCATCAGTTATTCAGGATTTGTGGACGAATCCTTTGCTTTGATTTCTCTTTTTGATGATGTTGATAAGCTAGAAAAAGAAGAAAGGCTCCAGACGGCCATTGATTCTATTCGAGAGCAATTCGGCTTTACTTCTCTCTTGAAGGCGACTGCCTTAGAGGATGCATCTAGAAGTATTGCCAGAAGTAAGCTGATCGGAGGGCATTCTGCTGGAGGATTAGATGGACTCAAATGATTGATCGTTCTTACTTACCTTTTCAATCCGCGAGGGACTACCAGGATCCAGGAATGCAGAAGTGGATGGGATTTTTCTTATCGGAGCATACGAGTTCACTCAGTGAAGAAAAAAATCGTGTCGATTTATCGACTGATTTGAATTCAGTTGAGAAGTTGTTGTTACTTTCCCAGCTATACGTCGGACGACTAAAAGGCTCTTTTGTGGTCAAGGAGAAAAATCATAAAAGCACGATATTGGGTGAACTAAGAGAATTGTCTCCTCAAGAAATCTCTGTTAAAACGGATGAGGGCTATAGATTGATAAGGGTAGATGATATTCTCGCAATCCAATTATGTCAGGAGGAAGTTCATGACTAGGAAAGAGCTTTATGAAAACAAACTACAGATGGACTATTTCTCAGATGACTACATTCGTTTTGAAGAAGATTTCCAAAAATACTCTGCCATGAATGTACCTCTGACTTTCCTGATTGACGACATTCTACGAACCATGGCCATCAACCCAAAGAACTACTTTGTCTTGAACAAGGAAAATGCCAAGGATGGCAGAGATCATTATTATTTTGAGATAGATTATTGCGTAGGATGTAGAAAATTTCACTATAAAAAGCATGTGAATAGATAATTTGAACGCTACGACAGATGAAGCCTATATTTATTTTGAAAATAAATTACCCAGTGAATTAGCACCCCTAACAGAGAGTGCTAAAACATCATAAATTCATCAAGTGATTTGAAAATTTTAAGAATAGCGGAAAAAACGTTAAAAATGTTTGATCAGTAGATAAATATATCGATGACTATATTTTTTATCATATTGTAAAATAAAAATTTCTGAAAATTTTTTTATGGATCTGAAATTTTCTCCACAAGAATACAAAGACTAGTAGATTTAAGAATGTATAGACCCCGAAAGTTAAATTTTTCGGGGGTGTAGTACAGAGGAATCCCTCCTTCTCAAAGCTTCTCTTTTGTCATGAGTTACGTGGTTTGTCCTGTAATATTAAGAAATGCAAATCTTCTGAACTATAATGCCAAGCAATAATACTTGCCAACAGATCCACCCTATGTGAAATTTATCTAAGCTTGGTTCCGAGTGCTTGTGCTTGCTCCTTATAGAGGTTGCAGTCAATATGGTGGAAATTTAGACCATTTAATGCATTCTAGAGAGTCCGATTTGTCATCAAAATAACATCTTTTTCTTAGTTCGCGTCATGGATTTGTAATGAAAATGTACTTTCTTTGTAAAAATCAAAATGCTATAATTCTCTAAACAATTTTCCTTGAACAGGGAGGTTATTATGAAAAAATATAGATTGTTTAAGAATCCTTTCTTGGCGCGTCTGCTTGGATTGCTGATGGTATTTCTCTTCCTATCAGCATTCACCGCACCTGAAAAACCAGACTATGGTATCTACGATCCAAATCATTATTTGACAGAGGACACTATCACACAAATTCGTGATTTGAATGAAGCCAATAGTAAAAAGGCAGAAAAGCTTCAAGTGGGTGTCTATATCGTAGATAGTCTTGAAGGAGAAAGTATTGAAACGGTCGCTAATGAGACGGCTAGAGCCTGGAAGGTAGGTTATTCAGGAGATAATTTTGGAAGTTTGATTGTGGTAGCTGTTCAAGATCGTAAATCAAGAATTGAAACCAGTAATAATACCGTAATTAGAATAACGGACTACCAAACCAAGCAATTGTTGGCAGCCAGTCGTACAGATTTTAAAAATGGGGACTATAGTAAGGGAATTCTAGCGATTGCCAAAGGTTTGGATAATCAGTTTTATAAGGGAACTGGAACCTTTTCATCTGATGATACGTCATTTGCAGATGCTTCTGCAAAAATCAGACGTTACTCCGATAGCATCAGTGGTAAAAAATCCAGTCGAAATAGAAGTAGTTCCTCAAATGACCGTCAAAACAGTGAACCTATGGACAATATGTTTGGGGTCGGGATCATTATTTATTTCATCGTCATCTTTATTGCCATTATCAGAGGAGGTGGAAGTTCTCGTAACGATGACTCGTCTAGTGGTGGCTGGTGGATCAGTGACTCATCCGATTCGGACTCGTCTTGGTCAGACTCAGGTTCAGATTCTTCTGGTGGCTGGGACGGCGGAGGCTTTGATGGTGGAGGTTCATCTGATGATTGGTAATGTCAGTATAAAATTTAAAGAAATGAGTAGGTTTAGATATGAAAAATAAAGGAATCATTTATGTATTGAGCATTTTGCTAGCAATTATCTTGCTGGGAGGTTGCTCGGTCGTAGGTACTTATAACGGTCTTGTCTCCGAACAGACCAAGGTAGAACAAGCTCAAGCAAATGTAGCGACAGCCCTCCAACGTCGTTCAGACTTGATTGGAAATCTGGTAGAGTCTGTAAAGGGACAAATGAACCATGAGACAGAAGTCTTTACCCAGATTGCAGAAGCACGTGCAAAAATTGGGAATGGCTCTGTTACTTCAAAGGAAAACCAAGAGGCTCAAGGTGAGTTGAGTTCAGCTATTTCACGCCTGCTTGTGTTGACGGAGAACTATCCTGAGCTTAAGAGCAATCAAAATGTGGAACAACTCATGACGGAGTTGGCTGGAAGCGAAAATCGTATTTTTGTAGCCCGCAAGGATTACAACCAGGCAGCAACTGACTACAATCAAAAATTAAGAAGCTTCCCAACTGTTCTCTTTGCTAATATGATGAACTTTAAAGAAGCAGAAACCTTCAAAGAAAGCGAAGAAGCCAAGACAGCTCCAAAGGTTGACTTTAGTACTTCTACATCAAAACAGTAGACTGGTTGTTTATTTCTAAGACTTGCAAGATCTGGAAACTACTTTCCAGGTCTTTTTGCTATAATAAAAATAGGAAACAGTTTTGGAGGTGAGGAGATGGAGAAGTTGCTACAATTGCTAGTTTTAGTGCCCTATTTTTACTTTTTTAGTTGGCAAAGGAAGGTACAACCAGGAAGTAAGCACTTTTCATTCCTTTACTATTTTTACTGGATTTATTTACCTCTCATGGCCTTGTTTAGTCTAGCTTTCACTCTTTTTTCGCTAATCTTATTTAATTTTATTTTACTAGAGCCCAAGGATCTAGCTAGGTGGTTGATATGGATAGTTTTAGTCCTTTTATCCTTACTCAATGACTGGATAGTTTATACTGGTCTAAAATTTATGAAAAAACTGAAGTTGGAAAAGAAGAAGGCTAATCTTCCTTGAGAGAACTGAGGAAATTCTTGTCTAATAACTGAAGATGATTCGTTTCTCAATGCTAAGTTAAGTAGAAGTTCAAATTAGGGAAAAATGAAGCTAAGAGTAGGAATTTTAAAGGGAACTAATCTTGATGATTAGCTCTTTTTTGCTCTAAGGGAAAACGGAATATTTCTTGAAAAAATTGGGCAAATATGCTACAATAAAAAGAACATTCTAAAATATTCAGAATTTAAAGTAAGGAAAAAAATGGCAAATTTACTAAAAACAATCATCGAAAATGATAAAGGCGAACTCCGTCGCTTGGAAAAGATGGCGGACAAAGTCTTAAGATATGAAGATGAAATGGCTGCGTTAACAGACGAGCAATTGCAAGCAAAAACAGAAGAATTCAAACAACGCTATCAAAATGGTGAGACTCTTGACCAACTTTTGTATGAGGCGTTTGCTGTTGTACGCGAGGGAGCTAAGCGTGTTCTTGGTCTTTTCCCGTATAAGGTTCAGGTTATGGGGGGAATCGTTCTTCACCATGGTGACGTTCCTGAGATGCGTACTGGTGAGGGGAAAACCTTGACAGCGACTATGCCAGTATACCTTAACGCCCTTTCAGGTAAAGGTGTACACGTAGTTACGGTCAATGAGTATCTATCAGAACGTGACGCGACTGAGATGGGTGAGTTGTACTCATGGCTTGGTTTGTCAGTAGGGATTAACTTGGCAGCCAAATCTCCAATGGAGAAAAAAGAAGCTTATGAGTGTGATATCACTTATTCAACAAACTCAGAGATTGGTTTCGATTATCTTCGTGATAACATGGTCGTTCGTGCCGAAAATATGGTTCAACGTCCACTCAACTACGCCTTGGTCGATGAGGTTGACTCAATCTTGATCGACGAAGCTCGTACTCCTTTGATCGTTTCAGGGGCCAATGCAGTTGAAACCAGTCAACTCTACCATATGGCTGACCATTTTGTGAAGTCTTTGGATAAGGATGACTATATCATTGATATTCAGTCTAAGACAATTGGTCTATCTGATTCTGGTATTGACAAGGCTGAAAGCTACTTCAAACTAGAAAATCTCTACGATATCGAAAACGTAGCCTTGACTCACTTTATCGACAATGCCCTTCGTGCTAACTACATTATGATTCTTGATATTGACTATGTGGTCAGCGAAGAGCAGGAAATCTTGATTGTCGACCAATTTACCGGTCGTACTATGGAAGGTCGTCGTTATTCTGATGGTTTGCACCAAGCTATTGAAGCAAAAGAAGGTGTGCCAATCCAGGATGAAACCAAGACATCTGCCTCAATCACTTACCAAAACCTCTTCCGTATGTATAAGAAATTGTCTGGTATGACGGGTACAGGTAAGACTGAGGAAGAAGAATTCCGTGAAATTTACAACATTCGTGTTATTCCAATCCCAACAAACCGTCCGGTTCAACGTATTGACCACTCAGACCTTCTTTATGCAAGTATCGAGGCTAAGTTTAAGGCGGTTGTCGAAGACGTTAAGGCTCGTTACCAAAAGGGTCAACCTGTCTTGGTTGGTACAGTTGCTGTTGAAACCAGTGATTATATTTCTAAAAAATTGGTAGCTGCAGGTGTTCCTCACGAAGTATTGAATGCCAAGAACCACTACAAAGAAGCTCAAATCATCATGAATGCTGGCCAACGTGGTGCAGTTACAATCGCGACCAACATGGCCGGTCGTGGTACTGATATTAAGCTTGGTGAAGGTGTTCGTGAACTTGGTGGACTTTGTGTCATTGGTACAGAACGCCATGAAAGTCGTCGTATCGATAACCAGCTTCGTGGACGTTCAGGACGTCAAGGAGATCCAGGGGAGTCACAATTCTACCTTTCTCTTGAAGATGATTTGATGAAACGTTTCGGTTCAGAGCGTTTGAAGGGTGTCTTTGAACGTCTCAATATGTCAGACGAAGCAATCAAATCTCGTATGTTGACACGTCAGGTTGAGGCAGCACAAAAACGTGTTGAAGGAAACAACTACGACACACGTAAACAAGTCCTTCAATACGATGATGTCATGCGTGAGCAACGTGAGATTATCTACTCACAACGTTACGATGTCATCACTGCTGATCGCGACTTGGCTCCTGAGGTTCATGCAATGATTAAACGCACTATTAATCGTGTTGTTGATAATCATGCGCGTGCTAAACAAGATGAAAAACTAGAAGCTATCTTGAATTTTGCAAGATACAACTTGCTTCCAGAAGATTCAATTTCACTTTCAGACCTAGAAGGTTTGTCAGACCAAGCGATCAAAGATGAACTTTACCAACGTGCCTTGAAAGTCTATGATAGCCAAGTTGCTAAGCTTCGTGATGAGGAAGCTGTTAAAGAATTCCAAAAAGTCTTGATCCTACGTGTTGTAGACAACAAGTGGACAGACCATATCGATGCTCTTGATCAGTTGCGTAATGCTGTTGGTCTCCGTGGTTATGCTCAGAATAATCCAGTCGTTGAGTATCAAGCAGAAGGTTTCCGCATGTTTAATGATATGATTGGTTCCATTGAGTTTGATGTGACTCGTTTGATGATGAAAGCACAAATTCATGAACAAGAGCGTCCACAAGCAGAGCGTCATATCAGTACGACAGCAACTCGTAATATTGCTGCGCAACAGACTGAGCTTCCTGCAGATTTGGATCTTAGCCAAGTTAAGCGTAACGACTTGTGCCCATGTGGTTCTGGTAAGAAATTTAAAAACTGTCACGGTAAACGACATTAAGAATGACTAATTTTCAGGCGGATGCCTAGTGAAAAGTGAATTTTCGCTTGGCGTCCGTTTGCTTTATAAGGAGGATGAATCATGGTATTTACAGCCAAAAGCCCTAAAATTAATATTGAAGCAGTTCGTAGTTTGTCTAAATTAGAAGGACAAGCACTTGCCAATAAACAACAACGCGATCAAGAACTTGAAGCGATTATTCGTGGTGAAGATCAACGCATTTTGTTAGTGATTGGTCCGTGTTCGTCTGACAATGAAGAAGCAGTTCTTGAGTATGCTAAGCGTTTGGCAAAACTGCAAGAAGAAGTAAAAGACCGCGTCTTTATGGTCATGCGTGTCTACACTGCTAAACCACGTACTAATGGTGATGGCTATAAGGGCTTGATTCACCAACCAAATGCCAAAGAAGCACCTAGTCTCATCAATGGCATCAAGGCGGTTCGTCACCTTCATTACCGTGTTATTTCTGAAACAGGAATGACGACAGCGGATGAGATGTTGTACCCAGAAAACCTTCCTTTGGTTGATGACTTGATTTCTTATATGGCAGTTGGAGCTCGTTCGGTTGAAGACCAACAACACCGTTTTGTAGCTAGTGGAGCAGATTTTGCGACAGGTTTTAAAAATCCAACGTCTGGGAATCTCAATGTCATGTTCAACGGTATTTATGCGGCTCAAAACAAACAAAGTTTCCTTTTTCTAGGGAAAGAAGTTGAAACGACTGGAAATCCTCTATCGCATGCTATTCTCCGTGGTGCCCTCAATGAATACGGGAAAAATATTCCTAACTACTACTATGATAATTTGATGGATACCATTGCCCAGTATGAAAAGATGGGCCTTGAAAATCCATTTATCATCATTGATACCAACCATGATAACTCAGGCAAGCAGTATATGGATCAGATTCGCATCGTTCGTCAAACTTTGATTAACCGCGACTGGAATGAAAAGATTAAAAAATATGTCCGTGGTTTCATGATTGAGTCTTATCTAGAAGACGGTCGTCAAAATGAACCAGAGGTCTTTGGGAAATCTATCACTGATCCATGTCTTGGATGGGAAAATACTGAAGCTCTTGTTCGTGAAATCTACCAAAGACTAGGAGAATAGTATGGCATTTATTGAAAAAGGTCAAGAAATCGATATTGAAGCGATTAAGGCGGAAACACAGCTGTCTGCAGAAGCCTTGCAACATAAGGAAAGCCGAGACCAAGAACTGGCTGATATTCTATCTGGTAAGGATGACCGTATTCTTTTGGTCATTGGTCCTTGTTCGTCTGACAATGAAGAAGCAGTGCTTGAGTATGCTCGCCGTTTAGCAGACTTGCAGAAGAAAGTTGCGGATAAGATTTTCATGGTCATGCGTGTTTACACAGCTAAACCTCGTACCAATGGAGATGGCTACAAGGGCTTGGTTCATCAGCCAGATACTTCTAAAGCGCCAAGTTTGATTAATGGTTTGCAGGCTGTTCGTCAACTTCATTATCGAGTTATTACAGAAACTGGATTGACTACAGCAGATGAAATGCTTTATCCATCCAATCTAGTCTTGGTTGACGACTTGGTAAGCTACCATGCCGTAGGTGCACGTTCAGTAGAAGATCAGGAACATCGTTTTGTAGCTTCAGGGATTGATGCACCAGTGGGTATGAAAAATCCAACCTCTGGAAATCTGTCTGTTATGTTTAATGCCATCTATGCTGCACAAAACAAGCAAACATTTCTTTACCATGGACAAGAAGTTGAAACTTCAGGGAATCCCCTAGCTCACGTTATCCTTCGTGGAGCTATGAATGAATATGGGAAAAATGAACCAAACTTCTACTATGAAACTCTCTTAAATGCTATCGGGCGTTATGAGTCTATGGGGCTTGAAAATCCCTTTATCATGATTGATACCAACCATGATAATTCAGGGAAGCAATATATGGAGCAAGTTCGAATTGTTCGTCAAGCTCTGCTCAATCGTGACTGGAATGAAAAGATTAAGAAAACAGTTCGAGGTTTCATGATTGAATCCTACTTGGCAGATGGTCGCCAAAATCAACCAGAAATCTTTGGTTGTTCCATTACAGACCCATGTCTAGGATGGGAAAATACAGTTGCCTTGGTAGAAGAAATCTATACTACCTTAACAAAATAAGTGAAAAGGATGGAGTTGGGGGTATCTCAACTCCTTTTGACGAAAATGATAGTTGGACACGGAATTGATATTGAAGCATTAGCTTCCATTCAAAATGCAGTTGAAAAAAGAGAAGGATTTGCACGGCGTGTCTTGACAGACAAGGAAATGGAGCGCTTTGCCAGTCTCAAAGGTCGTAGACAAATCGAGTATTTGGCTGGGCGTTGGTCAGCAAAAGAGGCTTTCTCAAAGGCTATGGGAACGGGAATTGGGAAATTAGGTTTTCAGGACTTGGAAGTTTTGAACAATGAAAGAGGGGCTCCCTACTTCAGCAAATCCCCATTTTCAGGAAAAGTGTGGCTATCGATCAGCCATACAGATCAGTTTGTGACAGCTAGTGTTATTTTGGAGGAAGATTATGAAAACTAGTCCACATAGACCAACCAAGGCCCTCATCGATCTAGGTGCTATCCGCTACAATATCCAACAAATGGGAGAGCACATTCCTAAAGATACTCTTAAATGGGCGGTTGTGAAAGCCAATGCCTACGGACACGGAGCGGTAGCTGTTGCAACAGCTATTCAGGATGATGTTGACGGCTTTTGCGTTTCTAATATCGATGAAGCCATCGAGCTTCGTCGGACAGGAATTTCTAAGAAGATTCTTATTTTGGGAGTATCTGAGGTTGAATCTCTTTCATTGGCCAAGGACTTTGATATTACCTTGACAGTGGCTGGATTGGAATGGATTGAGAATCTCCTTGCTACTGATTCAGATTTATCAGGCTTAACCGTTCACCTTAAAATTGATTCAGGTATGGGACGAATTGGTTTTAGAAGTGCAAGCGAGGCGGCACAAGCCCAAGCTTTACTTAAGGAACATGGAGCAAATGTTGAGGGAATATTTACCCACTTTGCAACTGCTGATGAAGAATCGGATAGCTACTTTAAGCAACAGTTAGAGCGTTTCAAGGGAATACTTGCAGGCTTGCAAGATGTCCCAGAACTAGTCCATGCTAGTAACTCCGCAACGACTCTATGGCATGCGGAAACTATTTTCAATGCGGTTCGTATGGGAGATTCCATGTATGGTCTCAATCCAAGCGGACAAGTTTTGGAATTGCCTTATGAACTAAAACCTGCTTTGACCTTGGAAACAGCCATCGTTCATATCAAAACAGTAGAGGTTGGTGCTTGTATGGGTTACGGAGCAACTTATCAAGCAGACGGTGAGCAAGTCATTGCAACGGTACCGATAGGTTATGCAGATGGTTGGACACGAGATATGCAGAATTTCTCAGTTCTAGTGGATGGACAATTGTGCCCTATCGTAGGGCGGGTATCCATGGACCAAATCACGGTTCGTTTACCTAAGCTGTATCCATTAGGTACCAAGGTAACCTTGATTGGTGCAGACGGTGATCAAGAAATTACTGCAACAGATGTAGCGGTTTACCGAGGAACCATCAATTATGAGGTAGTTTGTCTCCTCAGTGATCGAATTCCGAGAGAATATCATTAAAAGAGAGAAGGAAAGGAGAGGAGCATGAATTTACATCAACCCTTGCATGTCTTGCCTGGAGTGGGACCAAAGTCAGCAGAGAAATATGCCAAACTAGGAATTGAAAACCTGCAAGATCTCTTGCTCTACTTTCCTTTCCGTTATGAAGATTTTAAGACCAAGCAGGTGCTAGAGCTAGAAGACGGTGAAAAGGCTGTCCTATCTGGTCAGGTGGTGACGCCAGCTAGTGTTCAGTATTATGGTTTTAAGCGCAATCGTCTACGCTTTAGTCTCAAGCAGGGAGAAGTTGTGTTTGCAGTGAACTTCTTTAACCAACCCTACCTGGCTGACAAGATCGAGCTAGGAGCGACTCTGGCTGTCTTTGGAAAGTGGGATCGCGCCAAGGCTAGTCTCACAGGGATGAAGGTTTTAGCCCAAGTGGAGGACGACCTTCAACCTGTCTATCGTCTCGCACAAGGTGTCAGTCAAGCAAGCCTTGTTAAAGTCATTAAAACTGCCTTTGATCAGGGCCTAGATCTATTGATAGAGGAAAATCTCCCCCAAACTTTGCTCGATAAATACAAACTCATGTCTCGCTGTCAGGCTGTTCGTGCCATGCATTTCCCTAAGGATTTGGCAGAATACAAGCAGGCTCTCCGTCGAATCAAGTTTGAGGAACTTTTCTATTTCCAAATGCAATTACAGACCCTCAAGTCTGAGAATAAGATTCACGGAAGTGGTCTGGTCCTGAATTGGTCGCAAGAAAAACTAACTGCGGTTAAAGAAAATTTGCCTTTTGCTTTGACGCAAGCCCAAGAAAAGAGCCTGCAAGAAATCCTGGCAGATATGAAGTCGGACCATCACATGAATCGACTCTTGCAAGGGGATGTCGGTAGTGGGAAGACAGTGGTTGCGGGTCTAGCGATGTACGCAGCCGTAATGGCTGGTTATCAGGCTGCCCTCATGGTTCCAACAGAGATTCTTGCAGAGCAGCATTTTGAAAGTCTAGAAAGTCTCTTTCCTGATTTGAAACTGGCTCTCTTAACAGGTTCATTAAAAGCTGCAGAAAAACGCATGGTTTTAGAGACCATTGCCAAGGGCGAGGTCGATGTGATTGTTGGAACTCATGCTCTGATTCAAGATGGGGTAGACTATGCTAAACTCGGTTTGATTATCATCGACGAGCAACACCGTTTTGGTGTGGGACAAAGACGTATTTTACGTGAAAAAGGAGAAAATCCAGATGTCCTCATGATGACGGCGACTCCGATTCCACGAACCTTAGCCATCACCGCCTTTGGAGATATGGATGTTTCCATTATTGACCAGATGCCTGCTGGGCGCAAACCAATCGTAACTCGCTGGATCAAGCATGAGCAATTACCACAGGTCCTGACTTGGTTGGAAGGAGAAATTCAAAAAGGGTCTCAAGCCTATGTCATTTCGCCCTTGATTGAAGAATCTGAAGCCCTGGACCTAAAAAATGCTATTGCTTTATCGGAAGAATTGACGGCTCATTTTGTAGGAAAAGCAAAAGTTGCTCTCTTACACGGTAAGATGAAGAGCGATGAAAAAGACCAGATTATGCAGGAGTTCAAAGAGAGAAAGACAGATATTCTGGTTTCGACAACGGTTATCGAAGTCGGGGTCAATGTGCCAAATGCGACGGTTATGATTATCATGGATGCTGATCGCTTTGGTCTTAGTCAACTTCATCAGCTCAGAGGGCGTGTAGGTCGTGGGGACAAGCAGTCCTACGCAGTTCTCGTTGCCAATCCTAAGACTGACTCTGGAAAAGATCGCATGCGCATCATGACGGAAACGACTAATGGATTTGTCCTTGCAGAGGAAGATTTGAAAATGCGTGGTTCGGGTGAGATTTTTGGAACCAGACAGTCAGGTCTACCAGAGTTTCAAGTAGCTGATATTATCGAAGATTTTCCGATTCTTGAAGAAGCACGTAAGGTAGCTAGTTATATCAGCTCACTGTCTAACTGGCAGGAGGACCCAGAGTGGCATATGATTGCTCTAAATCTAGAAAAGAAAGAACATTTAGATTAATTCTCTTCAAAAATCTCTTCAAACCACGTCAACGTCGCCTTGCCGTATATGTAGGATACTGACTACGTCAGTTCCATCTACAACCTCAAAACAGTGTTTTGAGCTAACTTCGTCAGTTCTATCCACAACCTCAAAACGGTGTTTTGAGCAACCTGCGGCTAGCTTCCTAGTTTGCTCTTTGATTTTCATTGAGTATAAGCTTTCTCTAAGAAAATCTTAAGTTTGCTTTTAGGGTTATTGTCTATACTAGGGTCATCAAAAAGAAACGAGGACTCTCACATGACAATGACGATTAAAGTAAATTATCAAAAAACCTTTCAAGAAGTAGTGGAAGCAGAAAAGGTTGCTACAAAATAGTAGTTATTAAGGGCGATAGAGCCCTTTTTAAATACTTGCTTTAGGCAAAATATGATAGATTTTTAGTAGATAGAATCGGCAGAATCACGCTATACCAATTTTTATTCTTGACAAGTAAAAGAAACAAGTATATACTGTTTTTGCTGATTCTGCAAATCGAGAATTAGACTATACCAATTTAAGGGGAAAGCACAGCTTGTCTGTGTCGTATATACTATGTGTGGAATTGTTGGTGTTGTTGGAAACACAAATGCAACTGATATTTTGATTCAAGGGCTTGAAAAGCTCGAATACCGTGGTTATGATTCTGCGGGAATTTTTGTCCTAGGTGGTGCTGAAAACCATTTGGTGAAGGCTGTTGGTCGTATTGCAGAATTGTCTGCTAAAACTGCTGGCGTTGAGGGGACAACTGGTATTGGACATACTCGTTGGGCCACTCACGGTAAACCAACAGAAGACAATGCTCACCCACATCGCTCTGAGACAGGACGTTTTGTATTGGTCCACAATGGGGTGATTGAGAACTACCTTGAAATCAAGGAAGACTACCTTGCAGGTCACCACTTCAAGGGACAAACAGATACAGAAATCGCTGTACACTTGATTGGAAAATTTGTTGAAGAAGACGGCATGTCAGTACTTGAAGCCTTCAAAAAAGCTCTTCACATTATCCGTGGTTCTTATGCCTTTGCCTTGGTTGACTCACAAGATCCTGAAGTCATCTATGTAGCTAAGAATAAATCACCACTTTTGATTGGTCTTGGAGATGGTTACAACATGGTCTGCTCAGATGCTATGGCTATGATTCGTGAAACTAACCAATACATGGAGATCCATGACCAAGAGTTGGTGATTGTGACGGCAGATGGCGTTGAAGTGCAAGACTATGATGGCAACAGTCGTGAGCGTGCTAGCTACACTGCAGAGCTCGACTTGTCAGATATCGGTAAGGGAACTTACCCTTACTACATGCTTAAAGAAATCGATGAGCAACCAACAGTGATGCGTAAGTTGATCCAAGCCTATACAGATGAGGCTGGTCAAGTAGTGGTGGACCCTGCTATCATCAAGGCTGTTCAAGACTCAGACCGCATCTACATTCTAGCAGCTGGGACTTCTTACCACGCAGGATTTGCTTCTAAGAAAATGTTGGAAGAATTGACAGATACGCCAGTTGAACTTGGTATCTCATCTGAGTGGGGCTACGGTATGCCACTACTCAGCAAGAAACCACTCTTCATCTTTATCAGCCAATCTGGTGAAACAGCTGATAGCCGTCAGGTTTTGGTCAAGGCCAATGAAATGGGAATTCCAAGCTTGACAGTGACAAATGTGCCAGGATCAACTCTGTCACGTGAAGCCAACCATACTATGTTGCTTCACGCAGGTCCTGAAATTGCCGTTGCTTCAACCAAGGCATATACTGCGCAAATCGCAGCTCTTGCCTTCCTTGCGAAAGCGGTCGGTGAAGCAAATGGCAATGAAAAAGCCAAAGCTTTCGATTTGGTTCACGAATTGTCTATCGTGGCTCAGTCTATCGAATCAACTCTCTCAGAAAAAGAATTGATTGATAGCAAGGTTCGTGATCTTCTTGAAACAACACGTAACGCCTTTTATATCGGACGTGGTCAAGATTACTATGTAGCCATGGAAGCCAGTCTCAAACTCAAAGAGATTTCTTATATCCAATGTGAAGGTTTTGCGGCTGGAGAGCTCAAGCACGGAACTATTGCTTTGATTGAAGAAGGAACGCCTGTATTGGCCCTCTTGTCAGATCCGGTTCTTGCTAATCACACTCGCGGAAATATCCAAGAAGTGGCAGCGCGTGGCGCTAAGGTCCTCACTATCGCAGAAGAAAATGTTGCCAAAGATACAGACGACATCGTTCTTACGACCGTACACCCTTACCTCTCACCAATCTCAATGGTCGTACCAACACAATTGGTCGCTTACTTTGCAACTCTACACCGTGGACTTGATGTGGACAAACCACGTAACCTTGCTAAGTCAGTAACGGTAGAATAAACCCAAAGTTTAAATCATAAGCAAAAGTGAACAAAATAGTTTTCTGGAAATCAGAATGCTATCTTGTTCACTTTTTTGTATACTTAATGAAAATCAATGACCAAACTAGTTCTCTTGTGTAGATGTCTCCAAGCATCGCTTTGAGGTTCTAGATAAGAGTGACGAAGTCAGTCTGATTACACCAATTTGATATTGTAGAGAAAACGGATCAAGACCTCAGCCAAGGTAGTTCAAGTCAAGATTGAAGAGGATTGATTCATACTCTTCGAAAATCTCTTCAAACCGCGTCAACGTCGCCTTGCCGTATATATGTTACTGACTTCGTCAGTTCTATCTACAACCTCAAAGCAGTGCTTTGAGCAACCTGCGGCTAGTTTGCTCTTTGATTTTCATTGAGTATCACTCCTTTTAAGAATTCATGAGAAATAAATCTAAACTTAAATGTTATCCCAGTTTCTATTAAAACTAGAATTCTTTTTGAAAGCTATGCTTGTGAAAGGCTGGAAAGCTATAAAAAAACTCTAAGAGCTGGACGATAAGGATCCAACTCTTAGAGGAGTGAGTGTCGTATTTTACTTGCGATATAAACGATCGTATTGGTAGTAAGGATCAAAGGTTACATTGATTCCTAGTTTGCGAAGAACATTTTTGTCTTCGTCTGTTAGGATAATCGTAGAGTGAGCTTCGCTTCCTTTGAGGTTTCCGAGTTCTTTCATGGCACGATCTGCATCAGGATTCTGCATAGCTGTGATTGCAAGTGCGATAAGGATTTCATTTGAGTGGAGTCGAGGGTTACGGCTACCCAAGTGATTGATTTTCAAACCTTGAATTGGTTTCACCACTTCTGGTTCAATTAATTTTGTTTCAGCATCGATGTTAGCTGACTTCTTGATTGCATTGATCAATGCAGCCGCTGTGGGACCAAAGAGTTCTGAGTTCTTACCAGTAACGATTTCACCAGAAGGTAATTCAAGAGCTAGAGCAGGTCCGCCTGTTTCTTCTGCTTTTTGACGTGCGGCAACAGCAACCTTTCTATCAGCTGGTGTGATACCTAGGTCATTCATGAGAAGCTCAATCTTCTTCACAGCAGTTTCTCCAACCTTCTCAGCTTTGAAGTCAAGAACTGTCTGGTAATAGCGACGGATAATTTCCTGTTTAGATGCTTCAATGGCAGCGTCGTTATCAGTGATTACAAAGCCAACCATGTTGACACCCATGTCAGTTGGAGATGCATAAGGAGACTCACCCAAGATACGTTCCAGCATACGCTTAAGAACAGGGAAAATTTCAATGTCGCGGTTGTAGTTGACTGTGGTTTCTCCATAAGTTTGGAGATGGAATGGGTCAATCATGTTGACATCATCTAGGTCTGCTGTAGCAGCTTCATAAGCCAAGTTGACTGGGTGATGAAGTGGGAGATTCCAAACTGGGAAGGTTTCAAATTTGGCATAACCAGACTTGATACCATTGATTTGGTCGTGGTACATGTTAGACATACAAGTTGCCAACTTACCTGAACCAGGCCCAGGAGCAGTCACGACAATCAAGTTACGACTAGTTTTGATATAGTCGTTTTTCCCCATACCTTCAGGAGAAATGATGTGATCCATATCTGTCGGATACCCCTTGATAGGGTAGTGGAGATAAGAGTCGATACCATTTTTCTCTAATTGATTACGGAAGGCATCAGCTGCCGGTTGGCCTGCATATTGAGTAATGACGACTGAACCAACAAAGATACCAAGTTCATTGAATTTATCGATCAAACGAAGCACTTCTTGGTCATAAGAAATTCCCAAGTCTCCACGAGCTTTTGAGTGCTCGATATTGCTAGCGTTGATGGCAATCACAACCTCGACCTGTTCCTTTAACTCTTGCAAGAGTTTGATTTTGTTATCTGGTTCATATCCAGGAAGGACACGAGCAGCGTGGAAATCTTCTAACATTTTACCACCAAACTCCAAGTAGAGTTTGCCGTCAAATTGGTTGATGCGTTCCAAGATATGGTCGCGTTGTAGATTTAAGTATTGTTCAGAACTAAAAGCTTGTTTTTTCATTTTTTTACCTCTGACCTCTATTATATAAAAAAAATGGAAGATAAGAAACAACGGAGGTTCGAAATAAGGAAAAAGATTAAAGCAAACGCTTGCATAAAATTAAGAAAAGGTCTATGATGGAATAAAGTGAATGTTAAAAGGGGAAAAAAGATGCAAGAAAAATGGTGGCACAATGCCGTTGTTTATCAGGTCTATCCAAAAAGTTTTAAGGATAGCAATGGAGATGGGATTGGTGATTTACCTGGAATTACCAGTAAGCTAGACTATCTAGCTAAGTTAGGGATCACAGCGATCTGGCTTTCTCCAGTCTATGATAGCCCCATGGATGACAATGGTTATGATATTGCCAATTATCAAGATATCGCGGCTATCTTTGGAACCATGGAAGATATGGATGAGCTGATTGCTGAGGCTAAAAAACGAGATATCCGAATCATTATGGATTTGGTGGTCAATCATACATCAGATGAGCATGCTTGGTTTATCGAAGCTTGTGAAAATCCTGATAGTCCTGAGCGAGACTACTATATCTGGCGTGATGAACCTAACGAATTGGAGTCAATTTTCAGTGGTTCTGCCTGGCAATATGACGAAAAGGCTGGTCAATATTATCTGCACTTTTTCAGTAAGAAACAACCAGACCTTAACTGGGAAAATGAAGAACTACGCCAAAAAATCTATGAAATGATGAATTTCTGGATTGATAAAGGGATCGGTGGATTTCGTATGGACGTTATTGACATGATTGGGAAGATACCTGATCAGAAGATTGTCAACAATGGTCCTATGCTCCATCCTTATCTCAAGGAAATGAATCAGGCTACTTTCGGCGACAAAGAGCTCTTGACAGTAGGGGAGACATGGGGAGCGACACCAGAAATCGCAAAACTCTATTCAGATCCAAAAGGACAAGAACTGTCTATGGTCTTCCAGTTTGAACATATCTGTCTTCAGTATCAGGAAGGACAACCTAAGTGGCAGTACCAAAAAGAGCTAAATGTTGGGAAATTAAAAAAGATTTTCAACAAATGGCAGACAGAATTAGGAGTTGAGGACGGCTGGAATTCGCTCTTCTGGAACAACCATGACCTCCCTCGTATCGTCTCAATCTGGGGAAATGACCGAGAATACCGCGAAAAATCTGCTAAAGCGTATGCAATCTTGCTTCATCTCATGAGAGGGACTCCTTATATTTACCAAGGGGAGGAGATTGGGATGACCAATTTCCCATTTGAAAACTTGGAGCAAGTAGAAGATATTGAATCCCTCAACTATGCGCGTGAAGCCCTTGAAAAAGGTGTTTCAATGGAAACAATCATGGATAGCATTCGTGTGATTGGACGTGACAATGCGCGTACTCCAATGCAGTGGGATGAGACAAAAAATGCTGGTTTCTCAGACGGACAACCTTGGTTGGCTGTTAATCCAAACTACGAAGCAATCAACGTTCAGGAAGCACTGGCAAACCCGGATTCTATTTTCTATACTTATCAAAAATTGGTAAACATTCGTAAGGGAAATAGCTGGTTGGTGAGAGCTGATTTTGAACTCCTTGAAACGGCTGAAAAAGTCTTTGCATACATCCGTAAAGATGGCGACCGTCGATTCCTAGTTGTGGCAAACTTGTCCAACCAAAAGCAAGAGTTCGCAGTTGAAGAATCAATCACATCTGTCTTGATTGAAAATACCTCAGTAGAAGCAGCTTTAGCTACACAGACCTTGGCTCCATGGGATGCCTTCAGTGTCGAATTAGCCAAATAAACCTAGAAACTCAAGTATCCAAAGATGCTTGAGTTTTTTCTAAAATAAGTGTAGAAATTTCTTTAATAAATATTAGTTTGAATTTTCTAAAAAATACCCTTAAAACCCTTGCTTTTATATAAAAATAGGGTATAATGGTGAAAAATAGTATTTTAAAGGAGAATACCTATGAAATCGAAAAAGTGGCTCGCAGTAGCAGGGATAACGATGAGCGCAGCTCTTCTTTTGGCGGCTTGTGGCAAGACTGAGAAAAAAGCAGATGCTCCAACAACATTTTCGTATGTTTATGCTATTGATCCAACAACATTGGACTATGGCGTTACTAGTAAAAGTTCAACATCAGATGTCATCTCCAACCTGGTCGACGGACTCTTGGAAAATGACAAATATGGAAACTTAATTCCATCGCTTGCTGAAGACTGGTCTGTTTCACAAGATGGTTTGACTTACACATACAAGCTACGTAAAGGTGTCAAATGGTATACTTCTGAAGGAGAAGAGTATGCTGAAGTCAAGGCCCAAGACTTTGTGACTGGTTTGAAACATGCAGCTGATGGTAAATCAGATGGCCTAACACTTATCCAAGACTCCATCAAAGGATTGGCAGAGTACGTTAGCGGTGAAACGAATGACTTCTCAACAGTCGGTGTCAAAGCAGTTGATGACTATACGGTTGAGTATACCTTGAACAAACCAGAAAGCTTCTGGAATTCTAAGGTAACAACAGCAACCATGCTCCCAGTTAATGAAGAATTCTTAAATTCTCAAGGAAAAGATTACGGTGCGGCAGCCCCTTCAGGTATTCTCTACAATGGTCCGTATATTTTGAAAAACTTCACTTCAAAATCCGTGATCGAGTACGAAAAGAACCCAAATTATTGGGACAAAGACAATGTTAAAATTGACCACGTCAAACTTACTTTCTACGATGGATCTGACCAAGAATCATTGATTCGTAGTTTCTCATCAGGAGCCTATACAACAGCTCGTCTCTTCCCAACTAGCTCAAGCTTTGATTCAACTAAGAAAGAATACGGCGATAAGATCGTTTATAGTCCGCAAGAAGCGACAAGCTATTACTTTACTTTCAACGTAAATCGTCAGTCTTACAATAAAACAGCTAAGACAGATGAAGCCCAAAAAACTTCAACTAAAGAAGCACTTCTCAATAAAAACTTCCGTCAAGCCATCAACTTCGCTCTTGACCGTCATGCTTACTCTGCACAGATGAATGGTGAAGAAGGTGCAGACAAGATTATCCGTACCAGCCTTGTGCCTTATGACTATGTTCAAGTTGGTGAAAAGACCTTCGGTGAATTGGCTCAGGAATAACTGGTAACATACGGAGACCAGTGGAAGGATGTAGCTTTGACAGATGGTAAAGATACCCTTTACAATCCAACAAAAGCAAAAGCTGCATTTGAAAAAGCAAAATCAGAATTGCAAGCTAAAGGTGTAACCTTCCCAATCCATTTGGATATTCCAGTTGAGCAGACTGATGTCATTGCTGTACAGCAAACCAACTCTCTCAAACAGTCTGTCGAAGCAGCACTTGGAAGTGAAAATGTTGTCATCGATGTACTTCAAATGACTGACAATGAGAAAATGAGCATTACATCTCAAGCCAAAGTTCCTTCTCAAAAAGACTATGACTTGAACGGAACTGGATGGGGACCAGACTATCAAGACCCAGCAACCTACCTCAATATCTTAGATGCTAAGAAGGGTTCTGCTCTTAAACACTTGGGTATCACAAAAGGTAAAGATCCAGAAGTCATGGCTCAAGTTGGACTTGATGAGTACAAGAAACTCTTGGATGATGCAGCATCAGAAACAAGTGATCTTAACAAACGCTATGAAAAATATGCCAAAGCACAAGCTTGGGTTTCAGATAGCTCACTTCTTATCCCTGTAGCTTCTTCAGGTGGTTCTCCGACAGTTAGTCGCACAGTGCCATTCACCAAAGCTTACTCTCAAGTTGGTATCAAGGGAGATCCATTTGTATTCAAGGGCTTAGAATTGCAAAACGATATTGTAACAGCTAAAGAATACGAAGAAGCTCTCAAGAAATGGCAAAAAGAGAAAATTGAAACAAATGCCAAATACCAAAAAGAACTAGCAAATCACGTTAAATAGTCTTTTGTAATGAATAAAGAAATCCTGTTTTGAAGCGGGATTTCTTTGTTTTTTGATTTTCAATGAGAGGTCAAATCAGTATATAACTTTACTTTTTGGACAAAATTTGTTAAAATATAACCATGTTACAAAACCTAACATATGAGGAGAAATAAAACATGAAACTTAAAAAACGTTTGATTGGAGCGGGGTTGACACTGGCTGCTGCGGTCCTATTGACAGCATGTGGCCAGTCAGCAACAGACGGCAAAACATACTCGTCTACCTTTGGTGCAGATCCAACAACCTTCAACTATCTCTTGGACTACGCTGGTGATAACACTGCTATTGTAACCAACTTGGTAGATGGTTTGCTTGAAAATGATAACTATGGAAACCTCATTCCTGCCCTTGCAGAAGATTGGAGTGTTTCTAAGGATGGTTTAACTTATACCTACAAACTTCGCCAAGATGCCAAGTGGTTTACAGCTGACGGTGAAGAATACGCTCCCCTTAAAGCACAAGACTTTGTAACTGGTATCAAGTATGCTGCTGACAACAAGGGACAAGCCTTGGACTTGATTCAGAACTCTATCAAGGGCTTGGATGATTATGTAACAGGTGCAAATACTGACTTCTCAAATGTTGGTGTCAAAGCCTTAGATGACTATACTGTCCAATATACCTTGACACGACCAGAACCATTCTGGAACTCAAAAACAACCAACAGTATCTTATTCCCTGTAAACGAAGAATTCCTTGCTTCTAAAGGTAAAGACTTCGGAACTTTGAAACCTGACAGCATTCTTTATAGCGGACCATATTTGTTAAAAGATTTTACATCTAAGTCTTCTATCGAATATGTGAAAAACCCACATTACTATGACCAAGAAAAAGTAACGATTGAAAAGGTAAAATTGGCCTACTTTGATGGTTCAGACCAAGACTTGACAATTCGTAACTTTGAAAGTGGTGCTTACTCATCTGCAGGTGTTTATCCAAATAGCTCAAACTTCGCTAAGACAAAGGAAAAATACAAGGACAATATCGTTTATAGCTTGCAAGATGCAACATCTTGGTACTATAACTTTAACGTCAACCGTGGTGCTTATAACTATACTGCAAAAACAAGCGATGAACAAAAACAAGCAACTCAAGCTGCAGTTTTGAATAAAAACTTCCGTCAGGCAGTTAACTTCGCCATTGATCGTACAGCCTACTCAGCTCAATCAAATGGTGAAGAAGCAGCTAAGAACACTCTTCGTAACTCGCTTGTACCACCAACTTTCGTACAAGTTGGAGACAAGACTTTTGGTGAAACAGTTGCTTCAAAATTGGTCAACTATGGTACACAATGGTCAAATATGAATCTTGAAGATGCTCAAGATGGTTATTTCAACAAAGAAAAAGCGCAAGCTAAGTTTGCAGAAGCTAAGAAAGAATTAGAAGCTCAAGGTGTGAGCTTCCCAATTCATTTGGACTTGCCTGTAGACCAGGTTAACAAGACCTTGCTTTCTGGAACAAACTCAATCAAACAATCAATCGAATCAACGCTCGGTTCTGAAAATGTAGTGGTTGATGTTATCCAATTGTCGACAGATGATTATATAAATGCAACAGTTCAAGCACCAACTCCAGCTGATCATGACTATGATTTGAACTTGGATGGATGGTCAGCTGACTACCAAGATCCTTCAACTTACCTCAATCCTTTCAACGCTGAAGATGGATTCTATCTCAAGATTTTGGGACTTGATCCGAGCAAGGATGCTGATAAGATTACAAGTATCGGATTGGACCAATATACTCAAAAATTAAAAACAGCAGATGCAGAAAATACAGACGTAGCTAAACGCTATGAAAACTACGCAGATGCACAAGCTTGGTTGATTGATAGTTCCCTTCTAATCCCAGTTGTGTCAAACGGTGGTGGTGCTTCAGTGACTCGTGTGACACCATTTACACGCGCTTACTCACTAGTTGGTATCAAAGGAACTGGAAGCAACTACAAATACATGAGATTACAGACAGATGTTGTTACAAGCTCTCAATTTGCTGACGCCAAGGCTAAATGGGAACAAGAACGTAAAAATTCTGTCGAAAAGAGTCAAAAAGACTTTGAAAGTCACGTGAAATAAACATAAGAAGAGGTTGGGACAAACATCCCAGCCTTACTTTTTATTAGCGATAAGTTTTCGATGTGACAGCTGGTTGGATTTTTTTGTTAATTTTTTGGATTCTAGAAATCTTTTTTGGGGGAAAATCTTGTATTCCTTACTTACAATATTTGATAACCCAGTCGATTGTTAAAACATCGTAGATTTGGAACTAGGAAGTCGAGGTTTGATTTAACAGTTTATAACCCCGTCTTTTTTAGATTAGATACCTCTTTCAAGCGACATTTTAGCCATTTTATCATTGGAATTTACTATTCATGTTTTTAAGGTGAATAAAAACGGTTACTTAACATGTGTTGATGGTATCCAGCAATACTTTGTGATATAATGAAAATGAAAAATACTTTGTAGAGGTGTAAGTTGAGTAGACATTCAAAAGAAAGCAAAACGAGCAAGTTTCAACAAAGCATCAATATTATTTTGTTGTTTGTATATATAGTGCTTGCTTGTTTTTTGTTGTTTTTAATATTCAGATATCATATTTTAGCAATTAGCTATGCCAATGTCTTTATAGCGATCGTTATGATCCTGCTTGCGCTAATAGCCTTGCTTTTGATTCTAAAAAGAAAAGCTAAGATCTTCACCATGATTTTACTATTAGTGTCGGTCTTTGTTAGTTCCATTTCTTTGATTGGAGTTCATCAATTTCTCAGCCTAGCAAATCAACTCAATGCGACATCTAACTATTCTAGTTACTCTATCAGTGTTGCAGTTTTGGCGGATAGCGAGATTGGAAATGTCTCGGAATTATCCAGTGTGACGGCTCCGACCAAAACAGATGCAGAAAATATTAAAAAACTGCTCGATGATATTAAGACAAGTCAGAGTAAAGACTTAACGGTTGAAGAGAGTGCTTCCTATCTTGCTGCTTATAAGAGTTTGCTGGCTGGAGAGACCAAGGCAATCGTTTTGAACAGTGTCTTTGAAAATCTGATAGAGCAAGAGTACCCAGATCATGCCAAAAAGATCAAGAAGATTTATACCAAAGAACTAACCAAGACTGTTGAGGCACCTAAGGTTTCTCAAAACAAGGCATTTAATATCTATATTAGTGGGATTGATACATACGGACCGATTAGCTCCGTTTCTCGTTCGGATGTCAATATCATCATGACGGTCAATCAAGAAACCAAGAAAATTCTCCTGACAACGACACCTCGTGATGCTTATGTGCCCATAGCTGACGGTGGAAACAATCAAAATGATAAATTGACCCATGCAGGTATTTACGGCGTGGATGCTTCCATTCATACATTAGAAAATCTCTATGGAATTGATCTGAATTACTATGCACGACTTAACTTCACCTCCTTCTTGAAATTGATTGATCTCTTAGGTGGTGTTGATGTTTATAATGATCAAGACTTCACATCGCTTCATGGGAACTATCACTTCCCTGTTGGAAATGTTCATCTAAACTCTGAGCAGGCTCTAGGCTTTGTTCGTGAACGTTATTCCTTGACCAATGGTGATGGAGATCGTGGGCGTAATCAACAAAAAGTCATCGCTGCTATTATTCAAAAACTAACTTCAGCAGAAGCCTTGAAGAATTTTGATAGTATTATGCAAAGTCTGCAAGATTCTGTACAAACCAATATGCCTCCTGAAACCATGGTTAGCTTAGTAAATGCCCAACTAGCAAGTGGAGGGAAATATACTGTCATCACTCGAGATCTAAAGGGAACTGGTCGTATGGATCTTCCTTCCTATGCCATGCCTGACAGCAGCCTTTATATGCTAGAGGTCGATCCAAATAGCTTAGAGACACTCAAAACAGAGATCAAAGATATCATGGAAGGAAAATAAGATGATTGACATCCATTCACACATAGTTTTTGATGTAGATGATGGTCCGAAGAATAAGGCAGAGAGTATAGCCCTCCTGAAGGAAGCTTATGCTCAAGGAGTTCGTACCATCGTTTCGACTTCTCATCGTCGGAAGGGGATGTTTGAAACACCAGAAGAGGACATTGCAAGAAATTTTAAAGTTGTCAAGGAATTGGCTAAAGAAATTGCTCCCGACTTAACCATCTTGTATGGAGCAGAAATCTATTACAGCAGTGATGCTTTAAACAAATTAGAGAATCAACAGATTCCTCAATTAAATGGCACTCGCTATGCCTTGATAGAATTTAGTATGAATACCCCTTATCGTGAAATCCATAGCGCATTGACCAATATTTTGATGTTGGGAATAACCCCTGTTATTGCCCATATAGAACGTTATGATGCTTTGGAAAATAATGAAAAAAGGGTGCACGACCTCATCAACATGGGATGTTATACCCAGGTCAATAGTTCAAGTGTCCTCAAACCAAAACTGTTTGGCGATACCTATAAATTCATGAAAAAGCGTGCTCGCTATTTCTTAGAGAGGGATTTGGTCCATATAGTTGCTAGTGATATGCATAATCTAGAGGGGCGTCCACCTTATATGCGAGAGGCTTATGAGTTAGTGAGCAAAAAATATGGCCAAGATAAGGCTCGGGAACTCTTTGTGGAAAATCCCCAAAAAGTCATTAAAGATCAAATAATATAGGAGTTAAAATGAAAGAACAAGATACTATTGAAATCAACGTTATTCAGTTATTAAAGGCGCTATGGAAAAAGAAATTGCTAATCCTTCTTGTAGCCATCGTAGCAGGAGCTGCTGCATTTGCGTATAGTAGTTTTGTGGTCAAACCTGAGTATAGAAGTACAACGCGAATCTATGTGGTCAATCGAAATCAAAACGATAAAGCAGGACTAACAAATCAGGACTTACAAGCAGGGGCCTACTTGGTCAAGGACTATCGTGAAATCATTCTATCTCAAGATGTCCTAGAGAAAGTAGTTGCTGATCTTGGCTTGAACGTTAATGCAAAAGCATTGGCTAAAAAGGTTCAAGTAACGGTCCCTGCAGATACACGTATCGTATCTATTTCAGTTAGTGATCATAAACCTGACGAAGCTAGTCGTATTGCAAATGCACTGCGAGACGTTGCAGCACAAAAAATTATCGCAGTTACTCGAGTTTCGGACGTAACGACTCTTGAAGAAGCACGTCCAGCTACTGGTCCTTCATCACCAAATATCCGTCGCAATACCTTAATGGGAATCGGTGCTGGTGCAGGCTTGGTGATTGTTGTGGTTCTATTGGTTGAACTTCTAGACGACCGTGTTAAACGTCCAGAAGATATCGAAGATGTTATGAAAATCTCACTCCTTGGAGTCATTCCAGACCTGAATAAATTAAAGTAAGGGAGAACATATGGTAAAGTTAGAATTAGCACAACAAAAACTGAACTCTTTAAAAAAGGCGGAAGAGTATTACAATGCTTTACGTACAAATATACAACTGAGTGGGAATAACTTAAAGGTTATTGCAGTTACATCGGTCGATCCGAGTGAAGGAAAATCTACAACTTCTACAAATATCGCTTGGGCTTTTGCGCGTGCAGGCTACAAAACGCTATTGATTGATGCCGACATCCGAAATTCAGTCATGTCTGGAGTATTCAAGTCAAGAGAAAAAATCACTGGTTTGACAGATTATCTAGCTGGGACTCAGGATTTGTCACATGGTCTCTGTGAAACAGACGTTGAAAATTTATTTGTAGTTCAATCAGGAGCAGTTTCACCGAATCCAACGGCTCTCTTACAAAGCGCCAACTTTGAAAAAATGATTGAGACTTTACGCAAATATTTTGACTATATTATCGTCGATACTGCACCTATAGGGGTTGTAATTGATGCAGCCATTATTGTACAAAAATGTGATGCATCCATTTTAGTTACTGAAGCTGGTGTGGCAAAACGAAGAGAAGTGCAAAAAGCTAAAAGTCAGTTAGAACACACTGGGAAACCATTTCTAGGTGTAGTTTTGAATAAATTTGATGTTCAACGTGAAAAATATGGTTCTTATGGTGGCTATGGCAATTATGAAAAAAGATAAAATGAAGTTAGGGAGTCCAGTATGGAAGGAAGGGTTTTCTACAATGTAACTCTGGCATTCTTACAGAGTATACTTGTTAGTGTATTAGCTTATATACTGATTGCAATTTCAGAAACTGATATTGTTCCAAATACAGTATTCGTCTTATTTTTTCTTCACTTTGCAGCCTTCTACATTAGTGATTATGGTAAAGATTTTTTCAAACGAGGCCAGTATGTTGAGCTAGTAGAAACGATTAAATACATCCTCTTTTATGCCTTGTTGATTAGTTTTTCAAGTTTCTTCTTAAAAGAAAAATTTGTGATTTCTAGACGAGGGATGCTCTATTTACTTTCTTTGTATGGTGTTTTGAATTATCTCCTCTGTTTCTTTTTGAAGCGTTATTGGAAAACCTTTAACCATAATTTGAAGAGCAGTCGTAATATTTTGTTGATCACAGCGACATCACGTACTGAAAAAGTGTTGGACCGTTTGTTAACCGCTAACGATGTTCAAGGGAAACTGGTTGCAGTCAGTGTTTTAGACATGCCAGACTTTACTCATGAAAAGGTGACGGTTGTTCCGAGGGAACAGTTGATCTCTTATGCAACGCACGAGGTAGTGGATGAAGTCTTTGTCAATCTTCCAAGTGAAGACTACGACATTGGAGCTCTTATTTCTCAGTTTGAAACCATGGGAATCGCTGTCACAGTCAATCTCAATGCTTTCGACAAAAACTTAGGTCGTGATAAACAAATCCATGAGATGGCGGGCTTGAACGTAGTGACATTTTCTACAAATTTTTACAATCCGAGCCATGTCATTGCCAAACGCATCCTTGACATTTGTGGTGCTATCGTTGGGTTGATCCTTTGTGGAATTGCTAGTCTATTTCTAGTTCCCATGATTCGTAAAGATGGCGGACCTGCAATCTTTTCACAAACTCGTGTCGGAAAAAATGGTCGTCACTTTACCTTTTATAAATTCCGCTCGATGCGAGTCGATGCAGAAGCCATCAAGGAGCAGTTGATGGATCAAAATACCATGCAAGGTGGTATGTTTAAAATTGATAACGATCCTCGAGTGACTAAGATCGGACAATTTATCCGAAAAACCAGCCTGGATGAATTACCACAATTTTGGAATGTTTTAATTGGAGACATGAGTCTGGTCGGTACACGCCCACCAACTGTAGATGAGTACGAAAAATACACACCTGAACAAAAACGTCGTCTCAGTTTCAAACCTGGTATTACAGGTCTGTGGCAAATTAGTGGTCGAAGTGAAATTACAAACTTCGATGAAGTCGTGAAACTGGATGTGGCTTATATCGATGATTGGACCATCTGGAAAGATTTTGAAATATTGCTAAAAACTGTAAAAGTTGTATTGATGAGAGATGGAGCGAAGTAAGGGATGACAAATAGAATCAAAGTTTTAGGTATTAACATTGATCCTCTTACGATGAGGGAAACAGTGGATGCTGTTGAACAATACGTACTGGGGAAAAGAGCATTACACTTAATGGGAGTTAATGCTGATAAAATTAATCAGTGCCATACAGATGAGAAAATCAAAAAAATTGTTAATGACTCAGGAATCATAAATGCCGACGGCGCTTCCGTTGTTCTTGCAAGTAAGTTTTTAGGAACACCTGTTCCTGAACGAGTAGCAGGGATTGATTTGATGCAATCTCTTTTAGAGTTATCGAATAATAAAGGATATTCAGTATACTTTTTTGGAGCAAAAGAAGAGGTTTTGCAAGATATGCTCAAAGCATTTAAGAATGATTATCCTAATTTGATAGTTGTTGGATACAGAAATGGTTATTTTTCTGCAGATGATGAGCAAGATATTCAAGAAGATATTCGTGAAAAGAACCCTGATTTTGTGTTTGTTGGCATTACGTCTCCTAAAAAAGAATATATTATTCAAAAATTTATGGATAACGGTGTCAATTCGGTATTTATGGGAGTTGGTGGTAGTTTTGATGTCTTGTCTGGTCATATCCAACGAGCACCTCTATGGATGCAAAAGTCAAACCTTGAGTGGTTGTTTCGTGTAGCAAATGAGCCTAAACGCCTCTTTAAGCGTTATTTTGTAGGGAATGTTTCATTCATAGGAAAAGTTTTAAAAGCAAAAAGAGGTGTAAAATATTGAACCAAACAGAAATGGTAAAATTGATTCAGCAAGTTGAATTAGATGCTATAAAAGAGTTTCAAAAAATTTGTAAAGAGAATAATATAGACTTTTTCCTCCGTGGAGGTAGTGTACTTGGGGCAGTCAAATACGATGGCTTTATTCCATGGGATGACGATATGGATATCGCAGTACCTCGTGAAGGCTACGATAGACTTCCGGAAATTTTTAAGGATAGAATTATCGCAGGCAAATATCAGGTTCTTGCTTATCAATATTGCGACACTTTGCATTGCTACTTTCCTCGCCTATTCCTTTTGGAAAATGAAAGAAAACGTTTGGGCTTGCCACGAAATACAAATTTAGGATTGCATTTGATTGATATCATTCCTTTGGACGGTGCCCCAAATCATTCGTTTTTAAGAAAGCTTTACTTTGGTAAAGTATACTGGTATCGTTTTTTAGCAAGTTTAGGAACAACCTATGTTGGCGACCATGTGGATATGCATTCCGCTAAGCAAAAACTAATTATTGGTTTCTTTAAAAAACTAGGATTTGCAAAACTATTTCCTCAAAATTCTGTATACAGACGTTTAGATAATCTCTATAAAAAGTATGATTGGAAAAAGCAGCAGTATGCTGGGACTATCAATGCTTCTTTATTTGCTAAAGAAGTTATGCCGGTAGAGATTTGGGGAGAAGGAGTAGAGAAGCCTTTTGAGGATACCTTTTTTAAAGTTCCAACGGAGTATGACCGCTACCTTAAAAGACTTTACGGAGAAAACTATCTTCACGAAGAGCCTAGTGATGATGAAAAGAAATCGCATTTAGGAGGACACTAATTTGTTTTGTTATATTATTTTGCATTACAAAGTCTTAGAAGAAACTATTTCTTGTGTTAAATCTATAAAAGAAGGCAATTCTAATGCAAAGCAAATCGTTATTATTGATAATTTCTCTAATAATGGTACTGGTGAAAAACTACAAGAGCTTTATGAATCAGATTCAGAAATTGATGTTTTGATTAACCATGAAAATGCTGGTTTTGCTCGTGGAAATAATGTAGCTTATCAATTTGCTAAGGAAAAGTATAACCCCGATTTCATGGTTATCATGAATAACGATATTGAGATAGAAACAGAAGATTTTGAAAAAATCGTGACAGATATCTATAGTGAGGAGAAATTCCATTTGCTCGGGCCAGATATCTTCTCGACTACTTACCAACTTCACCAAAACCCAAAACGGTTGACACATTATACTTATGAAGAAGTTAAAGCTCTAAATGAAAAATTTAAAAAAGGGAGCCAAGTTAGTCTTGCTTTAAAAATCAAATGTTGGTTGAAAGCTAGTAAAGCTCTTCGAACAGCAATCTATCAAAATAGACGTAAAAAAGGATCAGTAGACTATAGAAAACAGGTAGAAAATCCAATTCTTCATGGTTCGTTTATTGTATATTCGAGAGATTTTATCGAAAAAGAGGAGTATGCTTTTAACCCTAACACCTTCTTCTATTATGAAACAGAGATATTAGATTATGAAGCTGAATTAAAAGGATACAAGAGAATTTACACACCGAAGATTAAGGTATTGCACCATCAAAATGTTGCAACTAATCAGGTTTATACAAACTTAGTAGAAAAAACTTTGTTTTCAAACAAATGCAACTTTGAATCCACTAGTTATTTTTTAACTTTAATGGAGAAAAATAAAATTAGTCGGTAATTATTAAAAATGAATAAAAAAAAGATGAAAAAAATTTTATATGTGACAAATGTTGATTGGAATTGGATAAAACAGCGTCCACAATTTATTGCAGAAAGCTTATCTAATTTTTATGAGATACTAGTTCTGTATCGCTATTGGTATAATAGAAAAGGATTGACTGAGGATAGAAATACTAACATTACAAATATATCACGTATTTATGCCTTACCTTTTGTTAATAGATCACCTAAACTAAAGCAACTGAATGATAAAATTGTTGCTTGGAATATTCGAAGAAAAGTTAAGGCTTTTAAACCAGAATATGTATATTTGACAAATCCAATGCAGTTTGCATCTCTTGTAGACAATTCAGAACAAAAAATAATATATGATTGTATGGATTATCATGTGGCTTTTATAGAAGATAGAGAAGAACGCCAGCGATTAAAGGATTTAGAAGAGAAACTGGTCAATAGAGCTAATTTAATCTTAGTTTCGAGTGAGAAATTAAGAGAAAATATTATTTCTGATTATAACTTGGAAGAACAGGTTGATAAAATAGTGGTGGTTAGAAATGGTTATAATGGTAAAATCTTAAGCATTCCTACTCAGCATAAAAAGAATAACCAAAAGCTTGTACTTGCATATGTTGGAACTATCAGTCATTGGTTTGATTTTGATATCATTTTACGAAGTTTAGAAGATTTTGATAATATTGAATATAAGTTGATTGGTCCGATTAGCAAAGCTGTTATTCCTGAACATGATAGAATTCATTATTTAGGAAGTGTACCACACAAGAAGATTTATCAGTATATTGAGAATGCAGATGTTCTTATTATGCCGTTTCAAATTAATGATATTGTTGAAGCAGTGGATCCGGTTAAGTTATATGAATATATTAACTTTAGCAAAAATATACTTACGGTATGTTATAAGGAAATTCTGAGATTTGAACCATTTGTATACATGTATTCAAATTATTCAGATTACCAAATGAATCTGGTGCAATTGATTGAAAATAATAATTTGAAATATGACAGTATAGCTAGAGAAGATTTTTTGAAAAGTAATACTTGGGAAAAAAGAGCGGAGATGATTCATCAGCTGATTAATCAGTTGTAATTTTTTGTGGAGAGATGAATGAAGAGACAGAAGTTTGAATTTATAGAGATTCTATACTATTTTACAGTGATGCTATCAGTGGGAATGTTTCTTATGTTTTCCCTCAACTTATATTGGCACAGAAACTTATTAACTATTTTATCTATTGCACTCTTATTTTTAATGATTCCTATACTGATTGTTAATGCTAAAAGAATTTCTAAATCAGCTTTTATCTATGGTACTTTTTTATCTATATGTATTATATACGAGATATCAAGAGCTAAAACTCTTTATAATTATAGTGTGAGTAATATTTTTTTGGCATCCCGACAATATATATGGATTTTTCTATTTTTTGTATTGATTTACCTTTTTAAGAACAAACAAGAAAACATGAGAAAAATTTTAGATAATACACTCAATATTTTTATGTTTTCTCTTGGGATTAGAGCATTCACATGGTTTTTATATACAGTATTTCAATTTGAACTATTTCCATCTATTTTAAGAGAATTCGGAGATTTGTGGTATCGAAATGAATTTTCTGTACGAATAGATGGAACACCATTAATTATAATAGGTTTGTTAATCTCCACTTTTTTCTATTTTAAATTTGGAAACAGGAAATACTTTTATTATTTATTCTCGATATTAATGTATATAACATTTGTAAATCAGACAAGGATGCTACTGGTTTCTGTTTTGATTTCAATTTTTCTCATGTTTGTATATTCTAGAAGAACTTCTAGATTGCTCACCTCTTTAAGTTTTATAACTGTAATTATAGTATTCGTTTATGGAGGTGGATTGGATTATATTAAAGCATATTTAAATATCGACACTGGATCATTTGATATGGGGTTAGGATTTAGATACTGGGAGTTGAAATACTATCTTGGTTTATTAGCTAATGATGTATGGAAACTTGGGGTTGGAATTCTAACATCAAGCAACATAAATAGTAATTTTATTTTGGCTGGGCCAGGTGCCGTTAAGATGTATCTAGATGATTTAGGTTTTTTAGAGTTATTCGTTCAATTTGGTGTAGCTGCAATTTTTATGTATGGTTATATATTTTATAAGATAATTAATTTAATTCTAAGAATGTCAAATGATAAATATAGAGTTGACCGAGCCTTTTTTATTGCACTCTTAACTAATTTAATAATTACTTCAATTTCTTTAAATATCTTTGGAGCGCAGAGAAGTTTCTCATTGGCAATTGTTCTTGCATTAATATTCTACTATGACTATAGGCTAAAAAATGACATAGAAAATTAGGTGTATAATGGATAAAGTATGTATAGTTATTCTCAATTATAATAATTATGAAGATACGATTGAATGTGTACAAAGTTTGAGAAGTACTATAAATTCAAATGAGTATGACATCGTGATTGTAGATAATAATTCGGTTAATGATAGTGTCAAAGAGTTATCTAGGGCGCTATCCCCTATTAAGATTATTACTAGTTTAGAAAATAGAGGATATGCGAATGGAAACAATATTGGAATAAAGTATGCTGAGGATAATGGATATGATTACATTTGTATATTAAACAACGATACACTAATTGAAGTTGATTTTTTGGAATCGTGTAAACGAGAACTAGAAGATGATTCCTCTGTTGCTTTTGTTAGTCCAGTGTTAGTTGAATATAAAAATAATAACTTGGTACAATCTACAGGTGGTGATATTTTTATTAATAGAGGAATTGTAACTTTAAAAAATCATGGTGCTCAGAGAGACAAACTTCCTTCTAAAATCGAAAGTGACTATATTGGGGGAGCATGTTTGATGTTTAAAACCTCTATCTTGAAAATTATTGGATATATACCTGAAAGCTATTTTCTATTTTATGAAGAAACAGAATGGTGTTATAGAGCTAAAAAATTAGGCTATAAGAATATATGTCTTACTCAAAGTTATGTTTATCATAAAGGTTCGGTCTCTATAAAAGCGGTCAATGGACTTCAAGAATATTTAATGGCGAGAAATAGAGTTGTATTTGTTCGTAGAAATGTAAATAGTAAACTAAGGTATACTGTTTTCTTGATCTATTTATTCATGCAACAACTTTATCATTGTTTCTCGAGAAGGGATTGTTCTAAAAGAAAGTATAAATCATATTTAGATGGTGTGTTTAATAGAATTGATCCATCCTACCCATTTATTTTCATAAACGAATGAGTTACTGCTTATAACTGTAGATGTACCAAGATAATTAGATTAAATAAGCAAATAGAGTGGTCATTATAGGATCATAATTTTAAATAGTTAGGTGAAACATGGAAGTGTTTGATATATCTCAAATAAAAACAAAAATAGTTGCATTTGATTTTTTTGATACTGTTGTACATAGGAATTGTCATCCTGAGCAAACTTTGTATCAGTGGGCTAAGGAAATGGCTTTGGAGCTGAATTTTGATGTATCTCCTGCAATATTATACCAGATTAGAAAAAGTGTCGAAAACAATAAAGAGTTAGGCACTGAAGAAATGTGTTATACAGATCTTTTGTCTGGAATATACGATAAAATTAAAGATAAGATAAAAATTTTATCAAAAGAAGAGTTTATTCATAGAGCTAAAACTCTAGAGTTGAAAATTGAATTACAACATATTTACTTGGATTCGGAGATTCAAGAAGTTTTAAAAAGATTGAAAAGTGATTCAAAACAGATTATTTTAGTTTCTGATTTTTATACTGATAAAGAATTAATAGAAACTGTATTAAAAAAGTTTGAAATTTTGGATTATTTCTCTTCTATCTATATTTCGAGTGAGAAAGCTTGCCGTAAATCCACAGGAAATTTATATAAGTTAATTTTAAAAGAATTAGGCTTAAAACCTATAGAAATTACCATGATAGGAGATAATTATAAATCTGATTATGAAGTGCCACGTTCTCTAGGATTAAATGCTATTTATAGACAATGCATAGATAAAAATACAACAGTAGCAGAGAAAGAGTTGGTAAGACTCTATAATCAAATTTTATTTTCTAACAGTAAAAAAGCACCGTTTAATATTTTTTTAGCTGACATCGTATTCTTTATTTCGAAATTGCATAAAAAGATGATTCAAGATGATGTTCAAATAGCACTCTTTTGCTCAAGAGAAGGACAGTTATTGAAAAGACTTTTTGATATATATCAAGATACTTTTTTTGAGAAAAATCAAAAGATTTGTACAGAATATTTTTATGTTTCTAGACGATCGACATTATATTCTTCTTTTACTTCTTTAGAGGATGAAGAATTTGAGATGATTTTTCGCCAATATAAAAAAATTACATTACAAAATTTCTTGTTAAATTTAAACTTTTCTGATAATGAAATCATATTGATTTGTCAAGATTTAAAAGAGAAACCAACATATGTATTAACAGTAGACGATCATTTATTAGAGAAACTAAAAAAACATCCTCAGTTCATTACGAAGTTCAATAAAGAGAAAAAAGACAGTCAATTACTACGTGATTATATAGAACGTTTAACTAAAAACCAAAATGAAGTATATTTAGTCGATGTGGGTTGGAAAGGAACGATACAAGATAGTATCAAAAAGGCTCTTCCAGATAAGAGAATAGTAGGTTATTATCTAGGATTGATGCTTAATGTTTACTCAGTAGAAAATAAAACGGATAAAACTGGTTTATTATTTTCTGATTATCCAAATAAATCGGAATTTTATGATATTGTGAGTAGAAATTTTGAATTTTATGAAGATATTTTTGTAGCAGATCATGGTCCAGTTTTGAAATATAAAAAAGATAGTGAAATTATTCCTATTCTTGAAGATGATAAGAAACATGTGAGTATTTATCAGGCAGTTAAAGATTATCAAGAAGAGTTAGTATTTGGATTTTCAGAAATTTTGGAAGCTTATAAGAAAATGAAGTTTCTCCCTTTTGAACAAAAAAATCTATGGCTAATGATGTCGCTAAAAAAAGAATGTATTTATATACCTAAGTTACAATCATTTTCTGAATCTTTAAAAGAAAAAGTTGTTGAAAATTTTGGTGAGATAGTAACTCTTAAGACTACGAAAAAATCTTTAAAAACGTTATTAAGAGAGAAAAGCGATCTACTTTGGGTTGATTTCGTTTATAGATTGTTTGGTGGTGTCAATTTCCTATTTATTCCAGAATTATATACAAGAGTTATATTTTTATTGAAATATTTAGATTTGAAATTGAGGTTGAAAAATTATGGGGAATAAATCCATAAAGTTGAATGCATTATTAAATATTGTCCTGACGCTATCAAATATCATCTTCCCATTAATCACTTTTCCTTATATATCTAGAATATTGAATCCAACTGGTATAGGTTTAACTTCATTTTTTAGTTCAATAGGGAATTATGGTATTTTACTTGCTTCTCTGGGAATTTCAACTTATGGTATCAAAGCAGTAGCAAGTGTTAGAGATGACAGAGGCAAGTTGTCAAAGGTAGTGCAGGAGTTAATGATTATAAACGTTGCTATGTCTATAATAACAACTGCAATACTATTATTTTTGACTATATTTATAACACAATTGAATAAAGAATTTTCACTCTTATTGCTCACATGTGGGACAATTTTATCTTCTCCTTTTGCCTTAAATTGGTTGTATAGTGGAATGGAAGAATATACTTATATTACTACCCGGTCAGTAGTGTTTAAAATTCTATCATTAATATTGATTTTTCTACTTGTGAAAAGGCCAGAGGATTATATTGTTTTTGCTAGTATTTCATTGTTTTCTTCTCTAAGTTCAAATATCTTAAATCTATGGCATAGCCGACATTTCATTAATATTAAATTATATAAAAATTTACAATTTAAACATCATTTTAAACCAATGTGGTATTTATTTGCATCATTACTTGCGGTAAATATTTATACTAATTTAGATACAGTTATGCTCGGTTTTATTAATGGTAATGAGGCTGTGGGATACTATTCTGTGGCATCAAAGGTTAAGTGGATTTTGCTTTCTCTTATTACATCTATTAGTGCAGTTTTGCTACCGAGACTTTCATTTTATATTAGTAAAAATGACACCTCGAATTTTAGAAAAATATTAAAGGAGTCATCTGCGGTTATATTTTTTATTGCGATTCCATTGATGGTATTCTTTATTGTAGAGGCAAAAGATAGTATCTTATTACTAGGAGGAAGTCAGTATCTTCCTGCGACTTTAGCCATGCAAATACTTATGCCAATTTTACTTATTTCTGGTTTCTCGAATATTACAGGAAATCAAATATTGATTCCAATGAATAGAGAAAAATATTTTATGGTTGCAGTAACGATTGGTGCTGTGATTAATCTTATTTTGAATCTACTGTTAATGCCTAAGTTTGGAATTATTGGTGCTTCTGTCGCAACTCTTTTTGCGGAATTGTCGCAGATGATGGTACAACTACATTTTTCAAAAGAATATTTAGTATCGAATATATCGATAAAGAGTTTGGTTAATGTGATAATTGCAACAGTTGTTTCTACAATACCACTAATCATTTTGAATCAGCTGATAACGATAACTATACCATTTTATTCTCTAATGCTAGCAGGTGTTGCTTTCTTTTCATTATATTTAGTAATTCTGCTTTTATTAAAGGAGGAAGTGACGATTCAATTATTTTCTCTTATTGCAAAGAAGAAGTAAATTGGTCAGAAATTGAAATGTATAAACAAATAAAGAATTTAATTATTGATTTAGGAGGAAATCATGAAGATAATGCTAGTTTTTGGTACACGTCCAGAAGCGATAAAAATGTGTCCATTAGTGAATGAGTTGAAAAAACAGGCAGATATGGAAACAGTTGTTTGTGTAACTGGTCAGCACAAGGAGATGGTTAGTCCTGTTTTGGAATTGTTTGGAGTTCAACCAGACTATGATTTAGAAATAATGAAAGCTAATCAAACCTTGTTCTCTATAACAACAAGTATTTTAGAAAAAATTAAACCTGTTTTAGAAGAAGAACAACCAGATATTGTTTTAGTTCACGGTGACACTACTACAACATATGCAGCAGCTTTGGCAGCATTTTATCTTGGAATTAAGGTTGGCCATGTTGAAGCTGGGTTACGAACTTACAACCTGCAAAGTCCCTTCCCAGAAGAATTTAATAGACAATCGACTTCTATTATTGCGAATTATCATTTTGCTCCAACTGAATTGGCTAAAGAAAATCTTTTAAAAGAGGGTAGAGAGAATGTTTATGTAACTGGAAATACAGTTATTGATGCACTTACAACTACAGTACAAAAGGATTATACACATCCTGATTTAGATTTAAACGTTAACACCCGTCTTATTCTACTAACTGCTCATAGACGTGAAAATCTCGGAGAACCTATGAAACACATGTTTAGAGCTGTTAAACGAGTTTTAAATGAATATGATGATGTTAAGGTAATTTATCCAATTCATAAAAATCCCTTGGTGCGTGAAACAGCTGCGGAAATTTTTGGAGACACAGAACGTATTCAGATTATTGAACCTTTGGATGTTCTTGATTTTCATAATTTCATGAATCACAGTTACATGATTTTAACTGATTCAGGAGGAGTTCAGGAAGAGGCTCCTTCTTTAGGAAAGCCTGTATTGGTCATGCGAGATACGACAGAAAGACCAGAAGGAGTAGCTGCCGGAACATTGAAATTGGTTGGAACTGATGAAGAGACTATTTATCAAAACTTTAAGATGCTTTTAGACGATTCTGAAGAATATAAAAAAATGAGTCAAGCTAGTAATCCTTATGGAAATGGTGATGCTAGTAAACAGATAGTTCGTATTTTACGCGGAATTTAAGCGAGGCTAGGTAAAGTAATAATATAGAAAGGTACCCTACTATGAAAGGTATTATTCTCGCGGGTGGTTCGGGGACACGTTTATATCCATTGACTCGAGCTGCATCAAAACAACTGATGCCGGTTTATGACAAACCGATGATTTACTATCCACTTTCAACATTGATGTTGGCTGGGATTAGGGATATTTTGATTATCTCAACTCCTCAAGATTTGCCTCGTTTTAAAGAGCTTCTTCAAGATGGCTCTGAGTTTGGGATTCAACTTTCTTACGCGGAGCAACCTAGTCCAGATGGTTTGGCGCAAGCCTTTATCATTGGTGAGGAGTTTATTGGAGATGACAGCGTTGCTCTGATCTTAGGTGACAATATCTATCACGGTCCTGGCCTTTCGAAGATGCTACAAAAGGCAGCAAGCAAGGAGTCAGGAGCGACTGTTTTTGGCTACCATGTGAAGGATCCAGAACGTTTTGGTGTTGTTGAGTTTGATGATGACATGAACGCTATTTCTATCGAAGAAAAGCCAGAACACCCTCGTTCAAATTATGCAGTTACAGGCCTCTATTTCTATGATAATGATGTAGTAGAAATTGCCAAAAATATAAAACCAAGCCCTCGTGGGGAATTGGAAATTACAGATGTAAACAAGGCATACCTAAATCGCGGAGATTTATCCGTTGAGGTTATGGGACGTGGCTTTGCTTGGTTGGATACTGGCACTCATGAAAGTTTGCTAGAGGCTTCACAGTACATCGAAACAGTCCAACGGATGCAAAATGTTCAGGTGGCAAACTTGGAAGAAATTGCTTACCGTATGGGCTATATTAGTCGAGAAGATGTGTTGGCCTTAGCTCAACCGCTTAAGAAAAATGAATACGGACAGTATCTGCTCCGTTTGATTGGAGAAGCATAGATGACAGATAATTTTTTCGGTAAGACACTTGCAGCACGCAAGGTTGATGCAATTCCAGGTATGTTGGAGTTTGATATCCCCGTTCATGGTGATAATCGTGGCTGGTTTAAAGAAAATTTCCAAAAGGGAAAAATGCTTCCACTTGGATTTCCAGAGTCTTTCTTTGCAGAAGGAAAATTGCAAAATAATGTATCCTTCTCACGCAAAAATGTTCTTCGTGGCCTACATGCAGAGCCTTGGGATAAGTACATCTCTGTAGCAGATGGTGGGAAAGTTCTGGGCTCTTGGGTTGATTTACGCGAGGGCGAAACCTTCGGAAATACCTACCAGACAGTAATTGATGCAAGTAAGGGAATCTTTGTCCCTCGAGGGGTGGCCAATGGTTTCCAAGTTTTATCAGATACAGTTTCTTATAGTTATCTGGTCAATGATTACTGGGCTCTTGAACTCAAACCCAAGTATGCCTTTGTGAACTACGCTGATCCAAGCCTTGGCATTGAATGGGAAAATCTTGCAGAAGCAGAGGTTTCAGAAGCTGATAAAAATCATCCACTTCTCAAGGATGTAAAACCTTTGAAAAAAGAAGATTTGTAAAAAGGAAAGAATATGACTGAATACAAAAAAATTATCGTGACAGGTGGAGCTGGTTTTATTGGTTCCAACTTTGTCCACTATGTTTACAAGAATTTTCCAGATGTTCACGTGACAGTCCTAGACAAGTTGACTTATGCTGGGAACCGCGCGAATATTGAGGAAATTTTAGGTGATCGTGTTGAGTTAGTTGTTGGTGACATTGCGGATGCAGACTTGGTAGACAAGTTGGCAGCTCAAGCAGATGCTATAGTGCACTATGCCGCGGAAAGTCACAATGACAATTCACTCAATGATCCATCACCATTTATCCATACCAACTTCATCGGAACCTATACTCTTTTAGAAGCTGCTCGTAAGTATGATATTCGCTTCCACCATGTATCGACAGATGAAGTTTATGGGGATCTCCCTCTACGTGAGGATTTGCCAGGTCATGGTGAAGGTCCAGGTGAGAAATTTACCGCTGAAACTAAATATAACCCGAGCTCTCCTTACTCATCAACTAAGGCAGCTTCAGACTTGATTGTCAAAGCCTGGGTACGTTCTTTTGGAGTCAAGGCAACGATTTCTAACTGTTCAAATAATTACGGTCCTTATCAACACATTGAAAAATTTATCCCACGTCAGATTACCAACATCCTAAGTGGAATTAAGCCAAAATTGTATGGTGAAGGAAAGAACGTTCGTGACTGGATTCATACCAATGATCATTCTTCAGGTGTATGGACAATCTTGACAAAAGGTCAAATTGGTGAAACCTACTTGATTGGGGCTGATGGCGAGAAAAACAACAAGGAAGTTTTGGAACTAATCCTTAAGGAAATGGGACAACCTGCGGATGCCTATGATCATGTGACTGACCGTGCAGGACATGATCTTCGTTATGCGATTGACGCAAGCAAGCTCCGTGATGAGTTGGGTTGGAAACCAGAATTCACAAATTTCGAACAAGGTCTCAAAGAAACCATTCAATGGTACAGAGATAACCAAGAATGGTGGCAAGGAGAAAAAGAAGCTGTTGAAGCCAACTACGCTAAAACACAAGAGGTTCTTGAAAAATAAAAGGCGGTGGGACAGAAATTGATAGACAAAGTCTCGATTTCGTAGTCCCAGCCCCGCGAAGATGATTAGGAGTTTTTGGAGTCTAAAAGATGAACAAAAAGTTCAATCAGCTACCGCGTCAAAGTTTGATTGCTAATAAAAAGTGAGGTAGGAATCATTTGTCCCAACCTCTATTGCTATACCGAAGAATTGTGAATCAGTTGAAAGGAAGAAAAATGATTTTAATTACAGGGGCAAATGGCCAATTAGGAACGGAACTTCGTTATTTGTTGGATGAGCGTAATGAAGAATACGTTGCGGTTGATGTGGCTGAGATGGATATTACCGATGCAGCAATGGTTGAGAAAGTTTTTGAAGAGGTGAAACCGACTTTAGTTTATCACTGTGCGGCTTACACAGCTGTTGATGCAGCAGAGGATGAAGGAAAAGAATTGGACTTTGTCATCAATGTTACGGGGACAGAAAATGTCGCAAAAGCATCCGAAAAGCATGGTGCAACTCTAGTCTACATCTCTACAGATTATGTATTTGACGGTAAGAAACCAGTTGGACAAGAGTGGGAAGTGGATGACAAACCAGATCCTCAAACTGAATATGGCCGGACTAAGCGTATGGGAGAGGAGCTTGTAGAAAAACACGTTTCAAACTTCTATATTATCCGTACTGCTTGGGTTTTTGGAAATTACGGCAAAAACTTTGTCTTCACGATGCAAAATCTTGCTAAAACTCATAAGACCTTGACAGTTGTAAATGATCAACATGGTCGACCAACCTGGACGCGTACCTTGGCTGAGTTCATGACTTTCCTAGCTGAAAATCGCAAGGAATTTGGTTATTACCATTTGTCAAATGATGCGACAGAAGACACAACTTGGTATGACTTTGCGGTTGAAATTTTGAAGGATACAGATGTCGAAGTCAAGCCAGTAGACTCAAGTCAATTTCCTGCCAAAGCTAAACGTCCACTAAACTCAACAATGAGTCTTGCAAAAGCCAAAGCTACTGGATTTGTCATTCCAACTTGGAAAGATGCCTTGAAAGAATTTTACAAACAAGAACTTTAAAAATAGCCTTACTGGAGGCCAAAATGTATACAGAAAGAGAGGGAAGGAGATTCTCTTTCTTTTTTTGTTTACTCGTCTATGCAATCGTCGGATAATTATAAAAATTCAAGAAAAAGCTTGTTTAAATGTTAGAAAATTCGAGCACGAATGTTTTTTTTGTGTTATAATATTTTGTGAGTAGTTATGCCTTGGTGTAGCTATTAAAAATAGAAGTGTGAAACTGGGAAGATAGAGAGGACGCAGTGTAATGACTAGAAATGGTTTTTTTACAGGCTTAGATATCGGAACTAGCTCTATTAAAGTGTTGGTTGCAGAGCTTGTAAATGGTGAAGTAAATGTAATTGGCGTTAGCAATGCCAAAAGTAAAGGTGTCAAAGATGGGATTATCGTTGACATCGAAGCAGCAGCGACTGCAATTAAGTCTGCAATTTCTCAAGCAGAAGAAAAAGCAGGAATTTCAATCAAGTCTGTAAACGTTGGTTTGCCAGCTAATTTGCTACAAGTGGAGCCAACTCAAGGCATGATTCCAGTGACATCAGATACAAAAGAAATTACGGATCAAGATGTCGAAAATGTTGTCAAATCAGCCTTGACTAAAAGTATGACTCCAGACCGTGAAGTTATCACCTTTATTCCAGAGGAATTTGTCGTAGATGGATTCCAAGGAATTCGTGATCCTCGCGGGATGATGGGTGTGCGTTTGGAAATGCGCGGTCTCTTGTACACTGGCCCACGTACGATCCTCCACAATCTTCGTAAAACTGTTGAGCGTGTAGGCGTTCAAGTCGATAACGTGATTATTTCACCTCTTGCAATGGTTCACTCTGTCTTGAATGAAGGTGAACGTGAGTTTGGTGCGACTGTTATCGACATGGGTGGTGGTCAAACGACTGTTGCCACTATTCGCAACCAAGAACTTCAATATACAAATGTCAACCAAGAGGGTGGCGATTATGTCACAAAAGACATTTCAAAAGTTCTTAAGACTTCTAAGAAAATTGCAGAAGGTCTAAAACTGAACTATGGGGAAGCTTATCCACCGCTAGCTAGCAAGGAAACATTCCAAGTTGAAGTGATCGGTGAAGTTGAGCCAGTTGAAGTGACTGAAGAATACTTGGCTGAGATTATTTCAGCAAGACTTAAGCACATTTTTGAGCAAATTAAGCAAGACTTGGAAAGACGTCACCTATTAGACTTGCCAGGAGGTATTGTCTTAATTGGTGGGAATGCCCTTCTTCCAGGTGTCGTTGAATTGGCCCAAGAAGTATTTGGAGTACGCGTTAAGTTATTCGTACCAAATCAGGTTGGGATTCGCAACCCTGCTTTTGCCCATGTCATCAGCTTGTCAGAATTCGCTGGTAGTCTTACTGAAGTGAATGTTTTGGCACAACGAGCAATTCGAGGTGACGAAAGTTTACGCCACCAACCGATTGACTTTAGAAGTTCAGCTCAACCAGTTTCACCTGTTTCTCCACGACCAGTATTTAATACAGTGACAACTCCCGAGCCTGAAACAACTCAATCTGTTGAACCAGTGGCTCCTCTTCAATCAGAAGAGAAGAGCAAAGGTAAATTAACGGATCGTTTCCGTAGCTTGATTGGAAGCATGTTTGACGAATAAAATAGAGGAATATAAATATGACATTTTCATTTGATACAGCAGCTGCACAAGGTGCAGTCATTAAAGTAATCGGTGTAGGCGGTGGTGGTGGAAATGCCATCAACCGTATGGTTGACGAAGGCGTTTCCGGCGTTGAATTTATCGCAGCCAACACAGATGTACAGGCTTTGAGCAGTACAAAAGCTGAAACAGTTATTCAGCTCGGTCCTAAATTGACTCGCGGACTTGGTGCAGGAGGTCAACCTGAAGTTGGTCGTAAAGCTGCAGAAGAAAGCGAAGAAGTATTGACAGAAGCAATCAGCGGTGCTGATATGGTCTTCATCACTGCTGGTATGGGTGGTGGTTCTGGTACAGGTGCTGCACCAGTTATCGCTCGTATTGCAAAAAGCCTCGGAGCTTTGACAGTAGGTGTTGTCACTCGTCCATTTGGTTTTGAAGGAAGCAAACGTGGACAATTTGCTATCGAAGGGATTAACGAACTTCGTGAGCATGTTGATACACTCTTGATTATCTCAAACAATAACTTGCTAGAAATCGTTGACAAGAAAACTCCACTTCTCGAAGCATTGAGTGAAGCAGATAACGTTCTTCGTCAAGGTGTACAAGGGATTACAGATTTGATTACAAATCCTGGTTTGATTAACTTGGACTTTGCAGACGTTAAGACTGTTATGGCCAATAAAGGTAATGCCCTTATGGGTATTGGTATCGGTAGCGGTGAAGAACGTGTTGTAGAAGCTGCTCGTAAAGCAATCTACTCACCACTTCTAGAAACAACTATCGATGGAGCAGAAGATGTGATTGTCAACGTAACTGGTGGCTTGGACTTGACTTTGATTGAGGCTGAAGAAGCATCAGAAATTGTGAACCAAGCAGCTGGTCATGGTGTTAACATCTGGCTTGGGACATCTATTGATGAGACAATGAAAGACGAAATCCGCGTGACAGTTGTTGCAACAGGAGTACGTCAGGATAAAGTTGAGAAAGTTGTAACTGCTCAACCACGCCAAGCAACCCACCGTGAACCTGCTCGAACTAGCCATGCACAAACTTTTGATCGTAATTTTGATATGGCTGATACAGTAGAAATTCCAACTCCAAGTTATCGCCGTCAAGAAGCACCAAAGACATCAGCCTTTGGTGACTGGGACTTGAGACGCGATGCCATCGTTCGTCAAGGAGAACCAGTTGTTTCTCCAGTGGAACGTTTTGAAGTTCCAGCAGCGACAGATGAAGACGAGCTGGAAACACCACCATTCTTTAAAAATCGTTAATGAAGATGAATTTAAAAGAAAATACGAACCTTGTTTTTCAACAGATATCGAATGCAGTTCAGGAAGCCGGTCGTGAAAACGATTCGGTTTCTGTGATTGCGGTGACCAAATATGTAGATGTTGAAACAGCCTCAGCTTTGGTTTCGCAAGGAGTGCAACACATTGGTGAGAACCGTGTTGATAAATTTCTTGACAAGTATCATGCTCTGAGTGATAAGAATCTTACCTGGCATTTGATTGGAACCTTACAGAGACGTAAAGTCAAGGAAGTGGTTTCTTATGTGGATTATTTTCATGCTTTAGATTCCTTAAAGCTAGCTCAGGAAATTCAAAAACGAGCGGACCACAAGATTAAGTGCTTTTTGCAAGTAAATATTTCTAAGGAAGAAAGTAAGCACGGTTTTTCGAAAGAAGAATTGTTAGCCCTCTTACCAGAACTTTCAGAATTAGACCAGATTGAGTATGTGGGTCTGATGACCATGGCTCCATTTGAAGCGACTAGTCAAGAGTTACTAGACATATTTAAAGAAACGCAAGAATTGCAAAAAACCATTCAAGAAAAACATCTCCCTAATATGCCGATGACCGAACTAAGTATGGGTATGAGTCGAGACTTCAAAGAAGCGATTCAATGTGGTTCAACTTTCGTTCGAATCGGTACAGCATTTTTTAAATAGGAAATAACCATGTCACTAAAAGATAAATTTGATAAGTTTATAGATTATTTCACTGAAGATGGAGAAGAGGTGGCACCAAGCGTTGCTGAATTAAAGTCTGAACAAACCTTAACTTCAGTTTCGGCTCAAAAGGAAGAACTTCCACGAGCTCAACAGTTACCACAATCTTCACAAGTGAATTCTAAAGAGAAAAATATTACGCGCCTTCATGCTCGTCAGCAAGAGTTGGCGATGCAGAGCCATCGTAGCACAGAAAAGGTAACTATTGATGTTCGTTATCCTCGTCGCTACGAAGATGCAACAGATATTGTTGATTTGTTGGCAGGCAACGAAAGTATTCTAATTGACTTCCAATATATGACTGAAGTACAAGCACGCCGCTGTCTAGATTACTTAGATGGGGCTCGCCATGTGCTTGCTGGTGAATTGAGAAAAGTTGCAAATACTATGTATCTTTTGACACCAGTAGGAGTTGTGGTTAATATTGAAGACATTCGCTTGCCTGATGGTTCTCACGGTGAAGAGTTTGATTTTGATATGAAGAGAAATCGAGTGAAGTAATGATTTTTCTAATTCGTTTAATACAGAATGCTGCAACTATCTATTCATGGATACTTGTAGCTTTTGCTCTATTATCTTGGTTACCCAATGCCTATGATACAGCACTAGGTCGTTTGTTAACTAGCTTAGTCAAACCTATCCTTCAACCCTTGAGACGTCTGCCCCTAAGTATTGGTGGTATTGATTTTTCAGTTTGGGTGGCTGTCATTTTAGTTCATTTACTTGGAAACTATTTGATCCGTTTTCTTTATATACTAGCATGAGAAAAGAGATTTATCAGCATTTCTCAGTCGAGGATATTCCTTTCATTGATAAAGGATTGGAGTGGCTTAGGCAGGTCGAAGAGCACTACGCTCCCATCCTAACTCCCTTTATCAATCCCCATCAGGTCTTTATTTTAAAGACATTGGGGAATCATCATGGGATTCAAGTTTTTTCAAGCAATGATTTTGTGCCTAGTGAGTATAGTCGTGTGCTTCTTGCACCAGATTATTTCATACCGACTTTGGCGGATTTTGAAATGGAATTACTCGAGATTGTTTATTCTAGTAAGTTTGACCAATTGACTCATTCCAAGATTTTAGGAACCGTTCTGAATCGTCTGGGAATTGATCGCAAGTTATTTGGTGATATATTAGTAACGGAGAATAGAGCGCAAATCATTGTGGACCGGAAATTTGTTTCCCTCTTCCAGGATGGAATTCAAAAGGTTGCTAGATTACCTGTAAAACTAGAAGTAAGGCCTTTTGAAGAATTATTAGAATCCAAAAATGACTATCAGGAAAGAGAAGTTTTAGTTCCGAGCATGCGCTTGGATGCCTTCTTATCGAATGTTCTGAAATTATCTCGCTCCCAGACAGCCGATTTATTAGAAAGAAAATATGTTCAGGTAAATTACCATCTGGTTGAAAAATCTGATTATCAGGTTCAGATTGGTGATTTAGTAAGTGTCAGACGCTTTGGACGAATGATCTTACTCAAAGAAAATGGCCAGACTAAAAAAGATAAGAAAAAATTGATAGTTCAACTATTATTAAGTAAGTGAGGGGAAAATATGCCAATTACATCGTTAGAAATCAAGGATAAAACCTTTAGTACCAAATTCAGAGGTTTTAATCCTGAAGAAGTTGATGAATTTCTAGATATTGTTGTTCGTGACTATGAAACACTTGTTCGTAGCAATCACGAAAAAGAACAACACATTAAAAATTTAGAGGAACGTTTGTCTTATTTTGATGAGATTAAGGAGTCATTGAGCCAGTCTGTATTGATTGCTCAAGATACTGCAGAACGTGTCAAACAAGCTGCTAATGAACGCTCTCAAAATATCCTTAAACAGGCTGAACAAGATGCCCAGCGTCTGCTTGATGAGGCTAAGTATAAGGCTAATGAAATCTTGCGTCAAGCTACAGATAATGCTAAGAAGGTTGCTGTAGAGACGGAAGAATTGAAGAACAAGAGCCGTGTCTTCCATCAACGTTTGAAATCTACGATTGAGAGTCAATTAGCTATTGTAGACTCTTCTGACTGGGAAGAAATTTTGCGCCCGACAGCAACTTACCTTCAAACAAGTGACGAAGCCTTTAAAGAAGTTGTTGGAGAAGTTTTGGGTGAAGATGTTTCTACCTATCAGGATGAAGAGCCAATTGACATGACCCGTCAGTTTTCACCTGAGGAAGTAGCAGAGCTCCAAGCCCGTATTGAAGCAGCTAATCGAGAATTGGCTGAATCACAAAAAGAAGAAAAGCCAGCTACTGCTAGCTCAGTAGTAGAAGAAGTTGATTCTTCAAGCCAAGAAGATTCTCAACCAACACCCTTGACAGAATCTATTAATCTTTTATAAGAAAGAAAATCTGAGAACAAGATCTAATTTAACATATTTTCAGCGAGTAGGAGATGGTGGAAGTCCTACAATCCCTGTTGATGAGATTATCCTCTCAAGTTATCAAGTCTGAAGTTAGTAAGATTTGACGTTCCCCGCGTTACGGGAAAAGAGGGAGAAAGACTAGTTCTTTTTCCGAACAAAGGTGGTACCACGATTTTCGTCCTTTTTAGCGAGTCGTGGTTTTTATTTTGTCTATATCATAAAGGAGATATCATGAAACTCAAAGAAACTTTAAATCTAGGGAAAACAGATTTCCCAATGCGTGCAGGACTTCCAACCAAAGAGCCAGTGTGGCAAAAAGAGTGGGAAGAAGCAAAATTGTATCAACGTCGTCAAGAGTTGAATGAAGGGAAACCTCACTTCACTCTTCATGATGGACCTCCGTACGCTAACGGAAATATCCACGTTGGTCATGCTATGAACAAGATTTCAAAAGATATCATTGTTCGTTCTAAGTCTATGTCAGGATTTTACGCACCATACATCCCAGGTTGGGATACACACGGACTACCAATCGAGCAAGTTTTGGCCAAACAAGGTGTCAAACGCAAAGAGATGGATTTGGTTGAATACTTGAAACTTTGCCGTGAATACGCTCTTTCTCAAGTAGATAAACAACGCGAAGACTTCAAACGTTTGGGTGTGTCTGGTGACTGGGAAAATCCATATGTAACTTTGACACCTGATTATGAAGCAGCGCAAATCCGTGTCTTCGGTGAGATGGCTAACAAGGGCTACATCTACCGTGGTGCTAAGCCAGTTTACTGGTCTTGGTCATCTGAGTCAGCACTTGCTGAAGCGGAAATTGAATACCATGACTTGGTATCAACATCACTTTACTATGCCAACAAGGTTAAAGATGGCAAAGGTGTTCTTGATACAGATACTTATATCGTCGTTTGGACAACAACTCCATTCACCATCACTGCTTCTCGTGGTTTGACTGTTGGTGCGGATATTGATTACGTTTTGGTACAACCTGCTGGTGAAGCTCGTAAGTTTGTGGTTGCTGCTGAATTGTTGAGCAGCTTGTCTGAAAAATTTGGCTGGGCGGATGTTCAAGTTTTGGCTACATACCGTGGTTCAGAATTGAACCACATCGTGACTGAACACCCATGGGATTCTGCTGTAGATGAACTCGTTATCCTTGGTGACCACGTTACAACAGACTCTGGTACAGGTATCGTCCATACAGCTCCTGGATTTGGTGAGGATGACTACAATGTTGGTGTTGCTAATGGTCTAGAAGTTGCCGTGACTGTTAACGAACGCGGGCTTATGATGGCTAATGCTGGTGCTGAGTTTGAAGGCCAATTCTATGATAAGGTTGTTCCAACGGTTATTGAAAAATTAGGAAATCTTCTTCTTGCCCAAGAAGAAATCTCTCACTCATACCCATTTGACTGGCGTACGAAAAAACCAATCATCTGGCGTGCAGTTCCACAATGGTTTGCTTCAGTATCAAAATTCCGTCAAGATATCTTGAATGAAATCGAAAAAGTGAAATTCCATTCAGAATGGGGTAAAGTCCGTCTTTACAACATGATCCGTGACCGTGGTGACTGGGTAATCTCACGTCAACGTGCCTGGGGGGTTCCTCTTCCAATCTTCTACGCAGAAGACGGCACACCAATCATGACAGCTGAAACAATTGAACATGTAGCTCAACTCTTTGAAGAGCATGGTTCAATCATCTGGTGGGAACGTGATGCTAAAGACCTCTTGCCAGAAGGATTTACACATCCAGGTTCACCAAATGGAGAGTTCAAGAAAGAAACTGACATCATGGACGTATGGTTTGACTCAGGTTCATCATGGAATGGGGTTGTGGTTAACCGTCCAGAACTTAAATACCCAGCTGACCTCTACCTTGAAGGTTCAGACCAATACCGTGGTTGGTTCAACTCTTCTCTTATCACATCTGTTGCCAACCATGGTGTGGCACCATACAAACAAATCTTGTCACAAGGTTTTGCCCTTGACGGTAAAGGTGAAAAGATGTCTAAATCTCTTGGAAATACCATTGCTCCAAGCGATGTTGAGAAACAATTTGGTGCGGAAATCTTGCGTCTCTGGGTAACAAGTGTAGACTCAAGCAACGACGTGCGTATCTCTATGGATATCTTGAGCCAAGTTTCTGAAACTTACCGTAAGATCCGTAACACTCTTCGTTTCTTGATTGCTAACACATCTGACTTTAATCCAGCTGAGGATGCAGTTGCTTACGAAGAGCTTCGTTCAGTGGATAAGTACATGACCATTCGTTTTAATCAGCTTGTGAAAACAATTCGTGATGCTTATGCTGACTTTGAATTCTTGACAATCTATAAAGCACTAGTGAACTTTATCAACGTTGACTTGTCAGCCTTCTACCTTGATTTTGCTAAAGATGTTGTCTACATCGAAGGAGCCAAATCATTGGAACGCCGTCAAATGCAAACTGTCTTTTACGATATTCTTGTAAAAATTACCAAACTCTTGACTCCAATCCTTCCTCACACTGCTGAAGAAATCTGGTCATATCTTGAGTTTGAAGCCGAAGACTTTGTTCAATTGTCAGAATTGCCAGAAGCTCAAACATTTGCCAACCAAGAGGAAATCTTGGACACATGGGCAGCCTTCATGGACTTCCGTGGTCAAGCTCAAAAAGCCTTGGAAGAAGCTCGTAATGAAAAAGTCATCGGTAAATCCCTTGAAGCTCATTTGACAGTTTATCCAAACGAAGTTGTGAGAACTCTTCTTGGAGCTGTTGATAGCAATGTTGCTCAACTTTTGATTGTCTCAGAATTGACTATCGCAGAAGGTGCAGCTCCAGAAGGTGCAGTAGCCTTTGAAGATGTAGCTTTCACTGTAGAACGTGCAGCTGGTGAAGTGTGTGACCGTTGCCGTCGTATCGACCCGACAACAGCAGAACGTCATTACCACGCAACCATCTGTGACCACTGCGCAAGCATCGTAGAAGAAAACTTTGCGGAAGCAGTTGCAGAAGGATTTGAAGCTAAATAATTTTATATACTGGAGGTTGGGACAAAAGATCCCGACCTCATTTTTATTAGGAAACAAACTTTGACGCGGTAGATGATTGAACTTTTTGTTCGTCTTTTATACTCTTCGAAAATCAAATTCAAACCACGTCAGCGTCGCCTTGCCGTACTCAGGTACAGCCTGCGGCTAGCTTCCTAGTTTGCTCTTTGATTTTCATTGAGTATTAGACTCCAAAAAGTTCCTAATCATCCTCGCGGGGCTGGGACTACGAAATCGAGACTTTGTCTATCGATTTCTGTCCCACCGCCTTTTTTATGGAGTGAATATTATTTCGATGTTAAATAGAAAAAGTTCATAATTTTTAAAAATAAGAACAAATTGACATTTTATAAAAAATAAGTAAATATTTACAAATGAATTAAAATAAAAGATATAAGAAACAAAAAAAGTAAAACAGATTTAAAGTGATTGATATTTTCAAGTTTTTTTCATGATTTAGTATCATTTCTTTAATGTCAAATATTATAAAATTACAGTTCAAAAGTACCTAAATATGTGAAAAATTAACGATTTCAGGGATATATTTATATAAAATCACTCATTTAAAAAAAGAAATCAAATAATTTGAAATATTTAAGTAAATAACGTATAATAAACCAGTGTGCAAAAAACACTATAATAATTATAAAAAGGGGAATACGCGATGTATTTTAACCGTAAAAATGCGGAACAAAAGAATTGGCGAATGATTAAAAAAGGAAAACATTTCTTGTTTGGTTGTTCGCTTGTCTTTGCTGTTGGAGCAACTTTAGCTACTCCAGCAGTCCACGCTGACAGTGTAGAAGCTAAGGCAGAAACTACAACTTTAGCAACGCAAGCTGAACCTACTACAGAGGCACCGACCTATGTGGCACCAGCTACAGCTAGCTCAGTTGCAACTGAAGTAGTAGAAGCAAATTCAGCAACAACTGTCGTTTCAGCTGACAAATCTCAACTAGAAGCTGTTTTGGCGCAAGCTAAAGCTAAAAACTTGGAAGGTCAAGAAGCTTCCGTTAAAGCTGAAGTAGCAGCTGCAATTAAAGAAGCTGAAGCATTAGTTGCGAACGGTTCAGCAAGCCAAGAACAAGTAAACCAAAGTGTTGAACGCTTGACTCAAGCAGTGGCAAGTGTGAAGGAAGTTACTGAAGCAACAGTTGAAATAACAACTGAAGCAGCATCTGAAGAAACTACAGATTCTTCAGAAACTCCTAAAGTCAGAAACAAACGTGCGACTTCTGAAGGAACATCACGTGCAGTTGATGAATCGAGACTTGATCGTGTTACAGTAACGAAAGATAACTTTGATAGTTTCTTTAAAGAAGGTGGTACGGCAAATTATGATGAAACGTCTGGCACAATTAAATTAACAGATGACGTGTCAGGTCAAGTTGGTAGTGCTTACCTTCGTTTTAAAATTGATCCTAGGGAAGACTTTACCTTTACTGGTAAGGTAGATATTGGTGATAAATACGAAGGTCATACTGTAGGTAGTCGTCTAGGTGGTGATGGAGTCGGCTTCGTCTTCCATACAGGTAATGTAGATACTATTGGTCAATCCGGAGCGTCTATTGGTATGGGTACTATCAAAAATGCCTTTGGTTTCAAACTAGACTCATGGCACAACACTTCTAACCCAAATGCCAACCAAAATGCATCAGCCGATCCACAATATGGTGGGAGAGCCTGGAAAACAAATGCCTTCGGTTCATTCTACTCATCAAATAATGCTGGTAGGGTAACGACAAGTAGCTCAGCAGCCAAAGCTCTAAATCCAGCTCCAAGTGGCCAATGGGTAGACTTTAAAATTGAATATAAAGGTCAATCAAAAGAGTTTATTGTAACTTACGGTTCTGAAAAATGGTCAACTAATTTGAAGACTGCGAATGCTTCAATCATGGAACCAAGTGCTAAGACTGCTCTTAACAACTCAAATGCAACTTATGCGTTGTCATTCTTAGGAAGTACGGGTTCGGGTACTAACTTGCAACGTGTACAAATCGAAAAATTTGAGTTTACAGCACCACAAATTGTACAAGTAGCCTTTTATGATGAAGCGGGTAATGAGCTCGCAGCAAGTAGTGCGATCCCAGGAGATAGAGATCAAGTTGTTAATTTGAGTAATATCGAAGCAGTGCAAAAAGCTATTACGAAAATAAAAGCTAAAGGTTATACACTTAAAGAAGTAAATAAACAAAAAGCTGAAACATACAATGCTGCTGCTAATACAGTTACATTGAGACAAGGTGGGCAGTTATTAAAATATATATTCGCAGTACCAAGTCCTGCAGTTACACCGACATTACAAGCTACAGGTAGTATGACCGTAGCAGGTGTGAAATCTACGGATAACACACTTTCAGGAACAGGTGTCCCAGGAGCCACTGTAACAGTAAAAGTTGCAGGAACTACTCTAGCTGATAATATCACAGTAGCGACAGATGGAACCTGGACAACAACACTTTCAAAAGGATTTAATAGTAATATTACTAACCAAGATCAGTTGGTTCCAAAAGATAGTGTAACGATTACTCAAAAAATTGGAGTTAGCGAAAGTGAAGCGACAGAAGTTGCAGTTGGTCTAGGTGAATCAACTGTGCAACCTTCAACTGATTCGAAAGATCAACAAAGTATTGTTGCGGAAACTACGACAGTTACATTAAAAGTCCCTCATGATGCAGGAATTGCTTACTTTGATTACCCTAATGCTAACAATGGTAGAAGCGAAGTAGCTATTAAACGCGATTCAATTCCTGGGGCATGGACTTCAAAAGACGAATCAAAAGCAGTTGTAACCTCATACTCTAGTGATGGTTTCTTTGATACAGTTGTTCTTGAAATGAAGGATAAAATCCAAGCAGGTAAAGCTAAGGTCATTTCAAATATTAAAGAAACTAAATACTCAAGTCCAACTGGATGGAAAGAAATTAATGTAGAAGCAAAACCAGACACAACACCACCAGCAGCACCAACTGTAAATCCAGTTAAGGCAGGCGCTACTGCTATTACAGGTACAGCTGAAGCAGGTTCAACCGTAGAGGTTACTCTTCCAAATGGACAAAAAGCTTCTGCAAAAGCAGGTGACAATGGTGAGTTTTCAATCCCAGTTCCAGCTTTGAATGCTGATGATCAAATTAGTGTTACAGCAACAGATGCTGCAAATAATACATCAACTCCAACTAAAGTTACTGTAAAAGAGACAGTTCGTCCAACCTTACACATTCCATATGATGATCCTGCGACACAAGCCATTTATGTTTACTCTGGTGAAGAAAATAATATTGAGCTAAAGGTAACTGATAATTCAGGTAAGATTGTAAAAGCTTATCTAGCTTTGCCGCAAGATAACCGAAGTGGGCTTGGTGCAGAAGACACTACCTTCTTAAACGGTAGAAATAAAGGTGGTTTGTATCTTAAGACTGAAGGTATTCATGTAGTAACTCCTGCTACAGAGTCAACTCCAGCTATCGTTCGAGTAACTGGTGAAGTTCCTAAGAACACTTACACAGAAAGTAACGGACAACTCACTCGTTACCTATTTGCTGAAGATGCAGCGGGTAATACAAGCTATGAACATGTTGGTGATGCGACTACACCAGGACAACTTGGGCGTATCCGTTTTATGTGGAAACCACAAACTTTCAAATATAACGCACAAGCGCCATCAACACCTATTACATCAAACACTGTTCCAGAAGCGAGTGCTATTGAAAAAGCTGTTAAAGATGCTAACCCAACTTTCAGCGACAAGATTGAAAGTGTTACTTTAGATGGTACGAATGTTAAGGTGACTTATAAGGATGGAAGTACAGATGTTATTCCAGGAAACTCAGTATTCACAATTGAACCAACTGCACCTACAGTAACACCAGTTAAGAATACATCAGCCTTGACTACGCCAGAAAAACAAGCTGTAGAAGCAGCAGTAAGAACGGCGAACCCAGATGCGACAACAGTAGTAGTTGGAAATGATGGTTCAACAACATTAACTTACTCAAATGGCTCAACAGCTAAATTGACACCAGCACAAACTGTAAAAGCAGCAGATTCTAAAGGTGTTCAAGAACCAGCCGCTAAGACACCAGTTCAAAACACATCAGCCTTAACTCAACCAGAAAAAGATGCCGTTAAGAAAGCAGTAGAAGACGCTAACCCAACAGCAACTAAGGTTGAAGTAGGAAACGATGGTTCAGCAACCGTAACGTTCCCAGATGGATCAACAGCAACTCTTACAGGCGATAAGACTGTTAAGGAAGCAGATTCTAAAGGTGTTCAAGAACCAGCTGCTAAGACACCAGTTCAAAACACATCAGCCTTAACTCAACCAGAAAAAGATGCCGTTAAGAAAGCAGTAGAAGACGCTAACCCAACAGCAACTAAGGTTGAAGTAGGAAACGATGGTTCAGCAACCG
>NZ_JASHBX010000012.1:0-74591 GCF_047464415.1 Streptococcus infantis
ATGATACCTGATAAATGTATCAATGTCAAGACTGAGCAAGAAATTTGTTCAGTCTTTTTTTAAAACTCGGTGATGTTCTCCTAAAAAAATTATGAATTTAGGCGTTCTAAAAAATTCTACCGCATACGGATACTAGTTTTTACTTGACAAGTCCCACTTTAAATAATAGAATAGTAAAAAACCTTTAAAGCAGTCCAGAGAGGCAGCTAAGGTTAGACGGTGAAAGGGTGGATTCTACCCATTTTTCGTGGAACCTTGCTGTTGGCAGGTTCCTTTTTTGTAGTCTTTTTGACGGAAGCTGGGCTGATAAGAAAGATAAAAGGAGAAACGCATGCGTGAAAGTCGCCCAGTCATAGCTCTGGATTTTCCAAGTTTTGAAGAAGCCAAGGAGTTCTTAGCCCTATTTCCAGCAGAGGAAAAGCTCTATGTCAAAGTAGGAATGGAAATCTACTATGCTGTAGGACCTGAAGTTGTCCGTTATTTGAAGTCATTAGGACATAGTGTCTTTTTGGATCTCAAACTGCATGATATCCCCAATACAGTCAAATCAACCATGAAAATTTTATCGAACCTGGGAGTTGATATGACCAATGTGCAGGCAGCAGGTGGGGTTGAGATGATGCAAGCAGCGCGTGAAGGATTGGGAGACAAGGGGATTCTCATAGCTGTTACCCAATTAACCTCAACCTCGGAGGAACAAATGCAAGAATGTCAAAATATCCAAACCAGCCTCCAAGAGTCGGTTATCCACTATGCCCAGAAAACAGCTGAAGCTGGTCTAGATGGAGTCGTTTGCTCGGCCCAAGAAGCCAAGCTTATCAAACAAGCAACTCATGAAGACTTTATCTGTCTGACACCAGGGATTCGCCCAAGAGGGACAGAAGCAGGGGATCAGAAACGGGTAGTAACCCCAGGAGAAGCTTACCAGATTGGCAGTGACTACATCGTAGTTGGCCGTCCGATTACGCAAGCAACTGATCCAGTCGCAGCTTATCATGCTATCAAGGATGAGTGGAACCAAGACTGAAATTAAAGAAATAGATTATAAAAACAAAAGGAGTAGACCATGACACTTGCTAAAGATATTGCCAGCCATCTATTGAAAATTCAAGCCGTTTACCTCAAGCCAGAAGAACCCTTTACTTGGGCATCAGGTATCAAGTCACCGATTTATACGGACAACCGTGTGACACTTGCTTATCCAGATACTCGTAGCTTGATTGAAAATGGTTTTGTGGAAGCTATTAAGGCAGAATTCCCAGAAGTAGAAGTGATTGCAGGAACAGCGACTGCAGGTATTCCTCATGGTGCCATCATCGCTGACAAGATGAATCTGCCATTTGCCTATATCCGTAGCAAACCAAAAGACCATGGTGCTGGAAATCAAATCGAAGGCCGTGTAGCCCAAGGACAAAAGATGGTCGTTGTCGAAGATTTGATTTCAACTGGCGGTTCAGTTCTTGAAGCCGTAGCAGCTGCTAAACGTGAAGGAGCTGATGTTCTTGGAGTTGTGGCTATCTTCAGCTATCAATTGCCAAAAGCAGATAAGAACTTTGCGGATGCTGGTGTCAAACTAGTAACCCTTTCAAACTACAGCGAACTGATTCATCTAGCTCAAGAAGAAGGCTATATCACACCAGAAGGACTCGACCTCCTAAAACGCTTTAAAGAAGATCAAGAAAATTGGCAAAATGCTTAAGGTATATAAAAATCAGGTAGTCACTAGGATTACCTGATTTCTTTTTGTTATGTTTATTAGATGTTATACTCAATGAAAATCAAAGAGCAAACTAGGAAGCTAGCCGCAGGCTGTACTTGAGTACGGCAAGGTGAAGCTGACGTGGTTTGAATTTGATTTTCGAAGAGTATTAGTCAACTTTTCCGCCTTCAACAACCAGGTCATCTGCTTTAGCAGCGTCACCGTAAGTTGGGTGAAGTGTTTTTTCATAGGCCTTGTGGAAGAAGTTTTCTTTACCTAATTTTTCGATTTCTTGGTTGATGTAGTCGAGTAGTTCTTGGTTTCCTTTTTGGACTGCTGGCGCAATAGTATCTGGATCGCCTAGAGAAGAAATTCCTACCTCATATCCTTTATTTTCAAGCGCCCAAGCTAATACTTCAGTATTGTCAGTAGAGAAGGCATCTCCACGTCCGTCAAGAAGGGCTTGGTAAGCATCGCTGTATTGGTCATATTTTTGAAGTTTCACTTCTGGATGGTTCTTTTCGAAGTAGGTTTCAGCAGTAGTTCCCTTGGTCACAATCAAGGTTTTTCCTTCCAATTGTTTCACATCTGTGATGACCTTATCTTTAGGAGATACTACACCGAGTGAAACCTTCATGTAAGGAAGGGCAAAGTCAACTTGTTTTTTACGTTCGTCAGTAACTGTGAAGTTTGCAAGTGTAATATCAACCTTGTTTGAAATCAAGTATTCAGCACGGTTAGCAGCATCAACAGAAACGTATTTAACCTTCACACCAAGGTCTTGTGCTAATTGGTTACCTAGTTCGATATCGTAACCTTGGTAAGAACCATCGTTGTCAACATAACCAAATGGTTTTTTATCTCCAAATACCGCGATTCGAAGTTCGCCACTTTTCTTAATTTCATCAATAGTACGAGCTTTGGCAGTTGCCTTAGTAGATGAAGCATCAGAGCTTCCGCCTGAACTACAAGCTGTGACAAAGATAAGCGCAAATGCTAGAGCAAAAACAGTTAGAATTGGTTTTAGTAGTTTCATAATAATCTCCTTTAGTTATTATAAGTATGAGCCAAACTGGCTAAAGTCAAAGACGTTTAAAAATTCTTGTGCTCGTTTGGTTTGTGGATTTGTAAAGAATTCCTGAGCAGTTCCTTCTTCAGCAATTTTCCCTTGGTCAAGGAAGATAATGCGGTCCGCAATGGCTTGGGCAAACTGCATTTCATGGGTTACCAGAATCATGGTACGCCCTTCTTGAGCCAAGTCATTGATAAGTTCCAGAACCTCACGCACCATTTCTGGATCCAGTGAAGCCGTCACCTCGTCAAAAAGAATGATTTCTGGATGCATGAGAAGGGCACGAACGATGGCTACCCGTTGCTTTTGTCCACCAGATAATTGACGAGCGAAGCTATGTTGTTTATCTAGAAGTCCAACACGCTCTAGTAGTTGCAGAGCTTCTTCAGTGACTTCTTTTTTGTCTCTTCCTTGAGCCTTGATAGGGCCTAAGATAAGGTTTTGAAGGACATCTAAGTGAGGAAAGAGTTCATAACTTTGAAAGACCATGCCGATTTTTTGGCGAACCAAGTGAAAATCTTTTTTATTTTCAACGATGGACTGGCCATCCAGCAGGATATCTCCTCCTTGAATACTTTCTAAACCATTGAGGCAACGAAGTAGGGTACTTTTCCCACAACCAGACGGCCCTAGGATGACGACCACTTCCCCCTTTTTAACATCTAGGGAAAGTCCTTGGAGGATAGGATTGTCTCCGAAGGATTTTTTTAGTTCCTTGATTTCTAAAATAGTTTCAGACATTTAGTTCCTCCAATGTTTTTCTAAGTGAGTAGATAGTTTGGAAATAGGGAAGCAAACCGCGAAATACAAGACTAGGATGGTTCCATAAATCCAAAAGGAAGCGGTTGGGATAGTCAAACGATTGCTATCTATAATTTGTTGTCCAACTTTGGTAACTTCAACAACCCCAATCAAAACAACCAAGGAAGTCGTTTTAATCATCCGAGTGACAAGGTTGATGGCTTGTGGGAGCAATCTTCTTAAGACCTGAGGGATGATGATGTAGTAGTAGAGTTGAAATTTAGTTAAGCCAAGTGCTTGTCCACTCTCAAATTGATGTTTAGGCAGGGAAGTGATAGCTCCACGAACTAAGTCACCCATCTCAGCTGTTCCCCAGAGGGTGAAAACGATAATAGCAGAAGTCTCCCCAGAAATATTGATATTAAAGTTTCGAGCTAAACCAAAGTAAACGATGAAAAGGAGCACCAGCTGGGGCATGATCCGGATAAATTCTAGATAAAAACGAGTCAAGAAACGAATCACTCTAGAATGAGAAGTCATGATAATTCCCATCACCGTTCCGAAAATCATGGATAAGAGGACAGACAGGATAGAAATCCCAATTGTGACTCCCAATCCCTGTAAAATTCTCAGGAGATTATTTCCCTGAAAGAGTACTTGCATTCCCGAATCCTGCATGACGGAGTCTCCTTTCTATCCAGCTAAAGACTAGTGAAATTGGTAGAAGCATGATGAGGTAAGCAACCACCAACATAGCCAGCGCAATATCTGTCTCATAATAGAGTCCAATCAAATCCTTAGCAACGTACATAAGGTCAGCAAGGGCAACTGCTGAAAAGACAGAAGTTTCCTTGATCAGGAAAATAACATTGGCACTAAAGGATGGTAGAGCCACCGCAGTCGCTTGTGGAAGAACCACGTAGCGAAAGACCTGAAATGGTGTGAGGCCAATGGCTAAACCTATTTCATGCTGGGTTTGACTGACGGCTTCTAGCCCGCTTCGGAAGGATTCTGCCATGTAGGAACCACCTAAGAAGATGAGCCCGACTGTTGCACAGACTTCTGAAGAAAGAACAATCCCTATTCGAGGTAGACCAAAGTAGAGAAAGAAAAGTTGTATCAAAAGGGGTGTATTTCGTGACAATTCTATATAGGCTGTTGCCAACTGTGAGAAAACAGGAAGGCGGTAATGCCGGATGACGCTGACGATGAGCCCTAGCAAAAAAGAACCTAGAATTCCCCAAACTGCAATATGCAAGGTCAGAAAGAATGCCTTTTGATAGAGTGGTAGATATTGTTCAACAATGGACCAATCCAAAAGTAGAACCTCCCATCTAGGAAAATGATACAGTTATTGTAGCATTAAAAGAGAGCTTTGGATAATATGTATTTTTTATTGTGGCGATAAAAAATATTTATAGCGGCGATAAATTTTAAAAATGTGATTTCTTTGGTTGACAAATGTAGATTATAGGTGTATAGTAATAATTGTAATTGACGAATGTAGATTTTGGAGGGAATGACGATGCAGATTTCAGATGCAGAATGGCAGGTCATGAAGATTATCTGGATGCAGGGCGAGCAGACTAGTACGGATCTGATAAAAGTATTAGAAAAAAGATTCAGCTGGTCTAAGTCCACGATCCAGACACTTTTGGCACGTTTGGTGGAGAAAGAATGTTTGACTCGGGAAAAGCAGGGCAAGTCCTTTATCTATTCAGCTCTGTTGACGCAGGAAGATAGCAAGAAGTTACTTGTCCAAGATATCAAAGACAAGCTTTGTTCTCGCAGAATAAAGCTCTTACTAGCTGATTTGATTGAAGAATGTGACTTTACCCTAGCTGATTTGGAAGGTTTGGAAGAAGTGATTGCAAATAAAAAAGCAAGTGCTGTGGCAGAAGTAAGATGTAATTGTATGTAAAGGAGACGCTATGTTAAATCTATTTGTATCTATAATTGTTCTAGGAATGATCGCTTTTATCCTCTTTTGGTTTTTCCAAAAACCGCAAGAAGACGGAAAGAGAGCCCAACAAAAGAATGGCTATCAGGAAATTCGAGTGGAAGTCATGGGAGGCTATACTCCAGGAACCATTATCCTCAAAAAATCTCAACCTGCTCGCATTATTTTTGATCGAAAAGATCCGTCACCTTGCTTGGACCAAATTGTATTTCCAGACTTTGGTGTACATGCTGATCTGCCTATGGGAGACCAATATGTGGTTGAAATCACTCCTGAAGAAGCGGGAGAATATGGTTTCTCTTGTGGCATGAACATGATGCACGGTAAGATGATTGTAGAATAGGAGAAGGATATGACCGAAATTGTAAAGGCAAGTCTTGAAAATGGTGTTCAAAAAATCCGTATCAAAGCAGAAAAAGGCTATCATCCAGCCCATATTCAACTACAAAAAGGAATTCCTGCTGAGATTACCTTTCACCGTGTGACACCATCAAACTGCTATAAAGAAATTCTTTTCGAAGAAGAAGGGATTCTAGAACCAATCGCTCAAGATGAGGAAAAAGTCATTCGCTTTACTCCTCAAGACTTGGGTGAACATGAATTCTCATGTGGCATGAAAATGCAAAAGGGAACCTACACCGTTGTTGAAAAAACTAAAAAGTCTCTCAGTCTGTTGCAACGTTTTTGGATTACCAGCATTTTTACGCTACCATTAGTCCTTATCATGCTTGGTATGCTGACTGGCAGTATCAGTCACCCAGTTATGCACTGGGGTACCTTCTTGGCTACAACACCCATTATGCTGGTAGCTGGAGTTCCTTATATCAGAAGTGCTTGGGCTAGCTTTAAGAAACATAATGCTAACATGGATACCTTGGTAGCTCTTGGAACCTTAGTAGCCTACGTCTATAGTTTATTTGCTCTTTTTGCAGGCTTACCAGTATATTTTGAAAGTGCAGGTTTTATCCTCTTCTTCGTTCTTTTAGGCGCAGTATTTGAAGAACGCATGCGCAAAAATGCTTCGCAGGCAGTTGAAAAATTATTAGACTTACAAGCAAAAACAGCGGAAGTTTTGCGTGATGATGTTTATGTTCAAATTCCTCTAGAACAAGTCAAAGTTGGGGATCTCATTCGCGTTCGACCAGGTGAGAAAATTGCCGTTGATGGGACTGTAATAGAAGGTGAAACGAGTATTGATGAATCAATGGTGACTGGGGAAAGTATACCGGTCGATAAGTCAGTTGGTGATGCTGTTATTGGGTCAACCATCAATAACAGTGGTACGATCATTTTTAAAGCTGAAAAAGTTGGTTCTGAGACTATGTTGGCTCAGATTGTAGACTTTGTGAAGAAAGCCCAAACGAGTCGTGCTCCTATACAAGACTTGACAGACAAGATTTCTGGAATTTTCGTACCAGCAGTTGTCATTTTAGGCCTCCTTACTTTCTGGATCTGGTTTGTCTTGCTTGGTGAAAGCTTTGTGACTTCCCTTCTTTACGGAGTTGCTGTTTTGATTATTGCCTGCCCTTGTGCTCTGGGACTTGCGACACCGACAGCACTTATGGTAGGAACAGGACGAAGTGCTAAGATGGGGGTTCTCCTCAAAAACGGTACAGTTTTACAGGAAATCCAAAAAGTTCAAACGGTTGTTTTTGATAAAACTGGAACCTTGACAGAAGGAAAACCAGTAGTGACAGATGTTATCGGTGATGAAAGAGAAGTGTTAAGTTTGGCTGCCTCATTAGAAGATGCCTCTCAACACCCGCTAGCTCAAGCTGTTGTCAATCGTGCGTCTGAATTAGGAATCAGTCTTTATCCAGTAGAAAACTTCCAAGCCTTGCATGGGAAAGGTGTGACTGGGACTATTAATGGTAAACAAGTCTTGCTTGGGAATGCTAAACTATTAGCTGACCTTGATATTCCGAGTGACTATCAAGAACGATTTGATTTGCTTGAGAAAGAAGCGAAAACAGTTGTCTTCTTATCCGTTGATGGAGAGCTAAAAGGCTTACTTGCCTTGCAAGATGTTCCTAAGGGAAATGCTAAAGAAGCAATTGCTAAATTGAAAAAACGTGGTCTTAGAACGGTCATGCTTACCGGAGATAATGCTGGAGTAGCCCATGCTATTGCAGAGCAAATTGGAATAGAAGAAGTAATCGCAAATGTCTTGCCAGAAGAAAAGGCGCATGAAATTCACAAGCTTCAAAAGAATGGCAAATTGGCCTTTGTCGGAGATGGCATCAATGATGCGCCAGCCCTCAGTGTAGCTGATGTCGGAATTGCCATGGGCTCTGGAACAGATATTGCTATCGAATCAGCAGACCTTGTCCTTACAACCAACAATTTACTAGGATTGGCGCGTGCTTTTGATATGAGTAAGAAGACCTTTAATCGTATTCTACTCAATCTTTTCTGGGCCTTTATCTATAACCTTATCGGTATTCCAGTTGCAGCAGGAGTCTTTTCAGGACTCGGTTTGGTGCTCAATCCAGAACTTGCAGGATTAGCCATGGCCTTTAGTTCAGTCTCTGTTTTAATCAGCTCTCTTATGCTTAATTTTACTAAAGTCGATTAATACTCTTCGAAAATCAAATTCAAACCACGTCAGCTTCACCTTGCCGTACTCAAGTACAGCCTGCGGCTAGCTTCCTAGTTTGCTCTTTGATTTTCATTGAGTATAAAAAGGCGGTCTTAACCGCTTTTTTGCTATTCTAAAACAGATTTTCAAAACGTTTTCAATCTGTACTGTAATAGAGAATGAAGTTTTCTGAGCACATTCTTATGAAACTAAAAGTAAATGTGATAAATTAGGAGTGTAAATTTACTGAATCGTTTTCAAAAAACATATAAAAGCGCTTTTATTATTCATCAAATTAACTTTTAAGGAGAGTTATCATTATGACTCAAGGGAAAATTACTGCATCTGCAGCAATGCTTAACGTATTGAAAACATGGGGCGTAGACACAATCTACGGTATCCCATCAGGAACACTCAGCTCACTAATGGACGCTTTGGCTGAAGACAAAGATATCCGTTTCTTGCAAGTTCGCCACGAAGAAACAGGTGCTCTTGCAGCAGTTATGCAGGCTAAATTTGGCGGATCTATTGGTGTTGCAGTTGGTTCAGGTGGTCCAGGTGCGACTCACTTGATCAACGGTGTTTACGATGCAGCTATGGATAACACTCCATTCCTTGCTATCCTTGGATCACGTCCTGTTAATGAATTAAACATGGATGCTTTCCAAGAATTAAACCAAAACCCAATGTACAACGGTATCGCTGTTTACAACAAACGTGTAGCTTACGCAGAGCAATTACCAAAAGTTATCGACGAAGCTTGCCGTGCTGCCGTTTCTAAAAAAGGTCCAGCCGTTGTTGAAATTCCAGTAAACTTTGGTTTCCAAGAAATCGACGAAAACTCATACTACGGTTCAGGTTCATACGAACGTTCATTCATCGCTCCTGCTTTGAACGAAGTTGAAATTGACAAAGCAGTTGAAATCTTGAACAATGCTGAACGTCCAGTTATCTATGCTGGTTACGGTGGTGTTAAAGCAGGTGAAGTGATTACTGAATTGTCACGTAAAATCAAAGCACCAATCATCACAACTGGTAAAAACTTTGAAGCTTTCGAATGGAACTATGAAGGTTTGACAGGTTCTGCTTACCGTGTTGGTTGGAAACCAGCTAACGAAGTGGTCTTTGAAGCAGACACAGTTCTTTTCCTTGGTTCAAACTTCCCATTTGCTGAAGTTTACGAAGCATTCAAGAATACTGAAAAATTCATCCAAGTGGATATCGACCCTTACAAACTTGGTAAACGTCATGCCCTAGACGCTTCAATCCTTGGTGATGCAGGTCAAGCAGCGAAAGCAATCCTTGACAAAGTGAATCCAGTTGAATCTACTCCATGGTGGCGTGCAAACGTTAAGAATAACCAAAACTGGCGTGATTACATGAACAAACTCGAAGGTAAAACTGAAGGTGAATTGCAATTGTATCAAGTTTACAATGCAATCAACAAACATGCTGATCAAGACGCTATCTATTCAATCGACGTAGGTGACACTACTCAAACATCTACTCGTCACCTTCACATGACACCTAAGAACATGTGGCGTACATCTCCACTCTTCGCGACAATGGGTATTGCCCTTCCTGGTGGTATCGCTGCTAAGAAAGACAATCCAGATCGCCAAGTATGGAACATCATGGGTGACGGTGCATTCAACATGTGCTACCCAGACGTGATCACAAACGTTCAATACGACCTTCCAGTTATCAACGTTGTCTTCTCAAATGGTAAATATGCCTTCATCAAGGACAAATACGAAGACACAAACAAACACTTGTTTGGTTGTGACTTCCCTAATGCTGACTATGCGAAAATCGCTGAAGCTCAAGGAGCTATTGGATTTACAGTTGACCGTATCGAAGACATCGACGCAGTCGTTGCTGAAGCTGTTAAATTGAACAAAGAAGGTAAAACTGTTGTTATCGATGCTCACATCACTCCACATCGTCCACTTCCAGTAGAAGTACTTGAATTGGATCCAAAACTTCACTCAGAAGAAGCAATCAAAGCCTTCAAGGAAAAATACGAAGCAGAAGAACTCGTACCATTCCGTCTCTTCTTGGAAGAAGAAGGGTTGCAATCACGCGCAATCAAATAATTTCTCTTGTGGAAAATCAAAAGTAAACATTGTAAATTTTATGCTTTGATTTTCTTAGAGAGAAACTTAAAAGATCGGAGAAATCCGGTCTTTTTATGGAGGATAGTAAATGAATTTAAATCAATTAGATATTATCGTTTCAAATGTTCCCCAGATCTGTTCTGACTTGGAGCGTATCTTGGATAAGAAGGCAGACTATGTTGATGATGGTTTTGCTCAGTTCACGATTGGCAGTCACTGCCTCATGTTATCACAAAATCATTTGATACCTTTGGAAAATTTTCAGTCAGGAATCATTCTACACATTGAAGTTGAAGATTTGGAACAGAATCAAAAGCGTTTGAAAGAATTAGGGATTGAGATTTTACATGGGCCAGTTGTAACTGATTGGGGAACCGAATCCCTGCTAGTAAGTGGCCCTGCAGGTCTAGTGATTGATTTTTATCGTATGAAATAGGACGCTTAGTCATTTGAAGTTAACCATAATGATTCTTAAAAAAGAATGTGCGCTATGAACTATTGAAAGATCGGATTAATCCGGTCTTTTTCTTGTCTTTTCTGTTAAATTTGTTAAAATAGCTTCATAACAATGTTCTAAGGAGAAAAATATGCCAACAACTTTCTTTCTATTAATTGGCTTAATGATGTTAGGTTTTGCTGCCTTCACCTATTTTATGTTTTCCTATTTTATATTTAGTGATTATAGCAATGCCAAGAGATGTACCGAAAGAACGGAAGGAGTTATTATCCGATATTCCTATGCTCTTTATAATGGGATTAGTCTCCCAGTTGTTGAATACACTGTTGATGGAAACCAATACAAGGTCGTAGGGCCTAAATTTCTATCTGCTATTTCAAATACAATCAGTACTCCCTTAGGTTCAATCGTATCTGATGTAAAAACGGATAATTTTGAAAATGGTGAAATTCCACAAGTTTTAAGATACAAAGTTAAGGGGAATAGTTTTTTGTCTTTTACAAAATCTCCTCTTAAGGAACGCTTTCCAATTGGTGGAAAAGTTGCTGTTTATTATGATCCTAAAAAACCAAAATATTCCTATGTAGAAAGACCACTAAGACCTGGGCGATATGCATGGTTGGCAAAATGTTTTATCTATCTTAATGTTTTTATTATGGTTGCTCTAGCTTTCTTTATCATGTTCATTCTTCCAAATCTTATGAAATAAAGCAGTTTTGTATACAAACTTCAACTACCCTATTTGGCTTCTATGTTCATCGTAGAAGCTTTTTTGTAAAGAAAATGCTTTTCTTAAAACATTTTTGGGGGCTATTTCAGCTTTATTTAAATGTTTGATAGTATAATAGTAGTACTAAATCATGTGAGGTAAAGTGATGACAGAAATACTACAATTTCCAGAGGGTTTCCTCTGGGGTGGTGCTACGGCAGCTAATCAATGTGAGGGTGCTTATAATATAGACGGTCGTGGGTTGGCGAATGTTGATGTTGTTCCAATCGGAAAGGACCGTGAAGCCATAATCACAGGTCAGAAAAAGATGTTCTCGTTTGAGGAAGGCTATTTTTACCCAGCAAAAGAAGCCATTGATATGTACCATCATTACAAGGAAGATATTGCCCTTTTTGCGGAAATGGGCTTTAAGACTTATCGACTTTCTATTGCTTGGACAAGAATATTCCCCAAAGGAGATGAAGCAGAGCCAAATGAAGCTGGTCTAGCCTTTTATGAAGACTTGTTGAAGAATTATACTGTTGACTTTGTTTCCTTCTCTTACTATGCAAGTCGAGTGGCCTCAGGTGATCCAGAAGTTAAAGAATTAACAGCTGGAAATGTTTTTGCCTCTCTCAAAAATCCCTATCTAGAATCCTCAGAATGGGGATGGCAGATTGACCCACTTGGGCTTCGAATCACCCTCAATGCCATCTGGGATCGTTACCAAAAGCCCATGTTCATCGTAGAGAATGGCCTCGGTGCTATTGATACACCGGATGAGAATGGTTATGTAGCAGATGACTATAGGATTGCTTATCTAGAGGCCCACATCAAGGCTATGCGAGATGCTATTTTCCAAGACGGGGTTGACTTGCTTGGTTATACGACTTGGGGTTGTATTGATTTGGTGTCAGCTGGAACAGGCGAAATGAACAAACGCTATGGATTTATCTATGTGGATCGTGATAATGCTGGTCATGGAAGTCTCAAACGTAGCAAGAAGAAGTCCTTCTACTGGTACAAGGAGGTCATTGCCAGTAATGGTGCAAGCATTGAGTAGAACACATTTATTCACTATTTTTATAAAATCTTCTCCCTACTTTATAAGATATGAAAAAGAGTTCAACTAGAACTCTTTTTTTGCTATAATGAAGGGAGAAAAATCAGACAGGAGATCAACATGTCAGAACCGTTATTTTTAAATTCTGTAATGCAAGAAAAAATCTGGGGTGGTACTAAACTACGTGATGAGTTTGGCTACGACATTCCAAATGAAAAGATTGGTGAGTATTGGGCCATCTCAGCTCATCCAAATGGAGTGTCTAAGGTAGCTAATGGCCGCTATCAAGGAACAGACCTCGCTACTTTGTATGCAGAACACCGTGAGTTGTTTGGCAACCGTCCAGAACCTGTATTTCCGCTCTTGACCAAAATCCTTGATGCCAATGACTGGCTCAGTGTTCAAGTTCACCCAGATGATGCTTATGGACTAGAGCATGAGGGCGAACTCGGAAAAACAGAATGTTGGTACATTATTGCTGCAGATGAGGGTTCAGAAATTATTTACGGCCATAACGCTAAGTCAAAAGAAGAACTCCGCCAGCAAATCGAAGATAAAAACTGGGATGCCTTGTTAACAAAAGTTCCTGTAAAAGCTGGAGATTTCTTCTATGTTCCAAGTGGAACCATGCATGCTATTGGAGCAGGTATCTTGATCCTTGAAACGCAACAGTCTAGTGATACAACCTACCGTGTCTATGACTTTGACCGTAAGGATGATAATGGTAACTTGCGCGAGCTTCATCTTGAAAAATCCATTGATGTTTTAAATATTGGTGAGCCTGCTAACAGCCGTCCTGTAACTGTTAAAGCAGATGATTTGCGTTCAACTCTTCTTGTATCAAATGATTTCTTCGCAGTTTACAAGTGGGAAATTACTGGAAAAGTTGACTTTGAAAAAACAGCTGATTACAGCTTGTTGAGTGTCTTGGCTGGTCAAGGGAAACTGACTGTGGACAGTAAAGATTATCCAATTCAAAAAGGTAGCCACTTTATCTTACCAAGTGATGTTGAAACTTGGACACTTGAAGGACAAGATTTGGAATTGATTGTTAGCCATCCGTAAAAAGAAAGGACCTGAGTTCATTACTCAAGTCCTTTTTATAGTTACATAAACTGGGCGATAAAGACCACGATGATAATGATTGGGATGATAAAACGAAGAAGGAAGAGCCAGACTTGGAAAAGTCCTTGTTTCCACGGTGTTTCATCAAGATGGAGTTCCTCCATAGCCAATGCTTTTTTGAAAATATATCCTGTAAAGAGAGACAAGCAGAGGGCACCAAAGGGCATGAGGAGATTAGAAACCAAGAAGTCCATGGCATCAAAGAAGGTCTTTCCAAAGATTTGAACGTCTGCCATGACTCCGTAGGATAGGGCTGAGGGGATACCAAATACAAAAGTTAAAACACCTAAAATCATACTCCACTTAGTACGTCTACAATTGTCTTGGTTGGTGATGTTGCCTACATTGATTTCCAGCATTACGACAGAAGAAGTGACTGTCGCAAAGAGGAAAAGCAATAGGAAAAGGATGTAGAAAATACTTCCAAAAGGCATCTTGTCAAAGAGTTGAGGCAAGACAATAAAGAGGAGACTTGGACCACCTTCAGACTGGATGTTAAAGGCTGACATAGCTGGGAAAATAGCTAATCCTGCCATGATGGATACAGAGATGTTCATGGCAACGATGGACATACCTGATTGGACCAGATTGGTTTTCTTATCCAAGTAAGAAGCATAGGTCAACATGGCTGTAACCCCGAGGGATAATGCAAAGAAAGATTGTCCCAGAGCATAGAGGAGTCCAGCACTTGTCAGTTTTAAAAAGTCAGGTTTGAGGAAGTAAACTACACCTTCCATGGCATTTGGCAAGCTGAGAGAGCGCCCAATGATAATGACAAAGATGATAAAGAGCAGGGGCATCATAACTTTCGATGCTCTTTCAATCCCTTTTTGAACTCCCTTAGATACGATAAAGATGTTGAGGAAGATGAAGAGGGATTGGGAACCAAGAGCAATCCATGGATTTGAAATAATGTCTGTGAAGAGCTGGGCATAATCACTGCTAATCCCAACTTGGAAGGCTTTAGCAATAGCGATACCTAGATAGACTAAAACCCATCCTCCAATAACACTGTAAAAGGATAAGAGGATGAAAAGGGCAAAGGCACCGATCCAACCGATAAAATTGTAGTTCTTGTTATCGCCCAATTTTCCAAAGGTTTTGATTGCTGACACGCCAGCGCTCCGACCGAGGGCAAATTCAGCGAGCAAAAGTGGGAAACCAATTAAAATCGTTGAGATGAGAAAGACCAGTAAAAATCCTCCTCCACCATTGGCTGCAGTCATGTATGGAAACTTCCAAACAGCTCCAAGACCAATAGCAGAACCAGCAGACGCAAGGATGAAGCCCAGTTTCGAGCCCCATTGCGATTTTTCAGACATAGTAAAACTCCGATCTATTTTTAAAATAAGAAAAGGCTACTTGAGTTGTCAAATAGCCTTCTCTCAATGACTCTTTATGAGCTTTTTATTTGATTGATAGACTTGATTATCCTATCATGATTTTTGAAGTCTGTCAAGAAAATCAATTTTACGTTTTCATAATTCTTAAAAAATACTTGACTCTCCCCAAAGGGGAGGGTATATACTAATTATGTGAGGAGGAAATCATGTACCATATCAAAGAAGCTGCGCAGCTTTCAGGCGTTTCTATCAAAACACTTTACCATTATGATAAGATAGGACTTTTGGTCCCATTAAAGTCAGAAAATGGTTATCGAATCTACAGCCAAGAGGATTTAGAACGACTTCAGGTTATCCTTTATTACAAGTATCTAGGCTTTTCTTTAGAAAAAATAGCAGAGCTATTGAAGGAAGAAAAGACGGACTTGTTACCACATTTGACGAGACAGTTGGATTACCTGACTCGAGAAAGACAACATCTGGATACCTTAATTTCAACCTTACAAAAAACCATTCAAGAACAAAAAGGAGAGAGAAAAATGACCATTGAGGAAAAATTCACTGGATTTAGCTATCAAGACAATCAAAAATACCACCAAGAGGCAGTAGAGAAATATGGCCAAGAAGTCATGGACCAGGCTCTCGAGCGTCAAAAAGGACGAGAGGATGAAGCTACAACAACCTTTAATCAAATCTTTCAAACCTTGGCTCAAAATCTAAAATCTGGTCTGCCGATAACAGCATCTGAAAACCAAGAGGAAGCAGTCAAGCTCTTGCAAGCCATTCGTACCTATGGATTTGACTGCTCTATGGAAGTCTTCGGTCATATCGGAAAAGGCTATGTCTATAATCCAGAGTTTAAGGAAAATATTGACAAATTTGGCCCAGGGACAGCTCAGTACACATCAGATGTTATTGCCCACTATGTAAGCACACAAACTCGATAAAAATCAAAGACCAAGCTAGGACTGACAAAGCCAGTAACAGAAATTTATACTCTTTGAAAATCTCTTCAAACTACGTCAGCTTCACCTTGCCATACTCAAGTAAAGCCTGCGGCTAGCTTTCTAGTTTGCTCTTTGATTTTCATTGAGTATTAGTAGGAGGACACAGACCTAGCTTGAAGATTAGACAAGCTAAAAATCGGCGGAGAGACCTCTGCCGATTTACTGTTATTTGAGTTGGTAAGACCAATCTTCCCCATCCTTATAGTAAAAGAACTCACTGAGGTCTTCTTCCAAAAAAACACGAAGCATATCAGACATATCCTCAGTAGCTAGTTTAAGATGAGATAGATTTTCAAAATCCTCCCACCAGACTTTTCCTTCGTCTGAAGATTGGAGCTCACCAGTAAAGTGTTCAGTTTTGTAAAAGAGGACAACATAGCGATAATCTGCATCATCATACCAGTCTTTGATCCCACAGAGTTGGGGTTTAGAAATGGTCAGACCAGTTTCTTCTTTCACTTCACGAATGACAGCATCGACAAAGGATTCGCCACGTTCAACATGGCCACCAGGAAAGGTAATGCCAGGCCAGTCAGGACTAACTCGGTCTTGAACTAGGACCTTGTCCCCATTTTTAATCAAGCACATGTTGACAAATTCGACTGATTCTCTTCTGTTCATCTTATTTTTCCTATTTTGTTAGTAATTTTTCTACCACGTTTAACTTTCGCATGGTCAGATCAACGCCGAACAGCTTTTCGAGATAGTTGGTATTAAGCTTTTTTCGTTTTGCAGTTCTAGGGAGATAGAGGTAAAGACAATGGTTGCCGATACAAATTTCTTCTTCCCCATAGTCAATATTCAATTTTTCTAATGGTAGACTTTGGATAGCATTCTGGAAAAGAATTATATGTATACGGTCATAAAGATAGTGTTCTCCAAACGGATTTTCTTGGACAATTTTTGTAAAATCACTCTTATTTTTAATGACCATTTTCAAGTCGGCTCCGATTTTTTCTTTTATTAGAGTATGGACTTGTTCTCGTATTTCTTCTATGGCTAAGTCGCTTTCAAGAATAATATTTCCACTTTGAATATAAGTTCGAACGTGTTGAAAACCAGCCTCTGTTAAGATATCTACCAGATAAGACATTTTAGGGATAGCATTTTGTCCATTCGGTGTAACACCTCTCAGTAAAATAATATGTTCCAAAATAGCTCCTTTCTTATCCAATATCTTTAGATACTATATCATTTATAGTTCTAGTTTGAGCCTGCCACCCAGCCGGTGCAGAGGGCGGAAGTGATGTTAAATCCCCCCGTATGGGCATTGATATCTAGTACCTCACCAGCAAAGTGGAGTCCAGGTACTAGCTTACTTTCCAGCGTTTTAGGATTGATTTCCTTGAGACTGACGCCACCTTTGGTGACAAAGGACTTGGCAAGGGACATTTTTCCAGTCACAGGGATTTTAAGTGCCTTGATGGACTGGACAAGTTGGTCGCGTTCTCTTTCAGTTAGTTGTTTGACTTTTTCAGGATATCCTTGGACAAAAAATTCTGCCAAGCGTTCAGGGAGTAAAGTTTTTAAGGCATTTTTCAAGGACTTTTCACGGTTCTCTTCTAAAAAGTCAACTAAGTCACCTTCTGAAAGTTGTGGCAAGACATCTAGAGAGAGAATTTCCCCACCCTTGACAAAGCTAGACATGCGTAGTGCAGCAGGACCTGACAAACCAAAGTGGGTAAAGAGCAGGTCATGGGTGATGACGTGCTTGCCATAGCTTAGGGTTACATCGTCTAGGGAAATTCCCTGCAAGGCCTTATGCGGGAAATCAGTCAACAATGGACTTTCAGCAGCTTCGAGTTCGGTAATAGTGTGTTTGAAATGTCGGGCGATTTCATGACCAAAACCAGTAGAGCCAGTAGAAGGATAGGATTTTCCACCTGTTGTGACAATGAGTTTATCACAAGTGAAGGTTTGATCTGTAGACTTAAGGACAAACTGGTCGTCAATCTTTTTAACAGAAACAATCTCTGTTTGAGTGGCAACTTGCCCACCTAGCTCCATGATTTTCTTTTCCAAAGCTTCGATAATGGTTCGAGATTTGTCGCTGGCTGGAAAGACGCGACCATGGTCTTCGACCTTGAGTTTTACGCCATTTTCAGTAAAAAAGTTGATGATATCATGGTTATCAAACTGGGAAAAGACACTGTATAGAAAGCGACCATTCCCAGGGATGCCAGCTAATAGGTCATCTAGAGTTCCATTGTTGGTCACGTTACAGCGACCACCACCAGTACCAGCTAATTTTTTTCCGAGTTTTCGATTTTTTTCGATGAGAAGGGTTTTCTGCCCATAAAAGCTACTTGAAATCGTAGCCATCATACCAGCAGGGCCTCCCCCGATTACAATAGTGTCAAAATGTTTCATAAAAGTATTGTACCATAAAAAAACAAGAGATGATAAGTCATCTCCTGTTTGATTTATTAGTCAATTTCATATCCCATGAGGAGTCCACCTTCTTCTGCATAAAAACTGCAGAGTCCAGAGGTTGGGATAATCTTGATTTCAGCTTGTGGGAATTTTTCACGCAAGAGTTCTGAGAGTTGTTGGCAGAATTTATCATTACTGCGGTGAGCCATGACGATACGTCCACCAGCATAGCCAGCTTTGATTAACTCTTCATAGGCAGCTTGAAGAGATTTTTTAGCACCACGAGCCTTTTGGAGGAGTTCCAAGGTTCCAGTTTCACTTGCTTCCCCAACCATACGAATATTGAGGAGCCCAACAACTGTACCGATCAGTTTACTCAAGCGACCATTCTTAACCAGATTATCAACCTTAGCGAGAACGAACAATAACTTAGTTTTTTCTTGGTAAGCAGTAATAGCATTAACCACTTCTTCAAAAGAAAGTCCTTGGTCAATCAAATCATTGATTTTCTCAACGATTAGATCAACTTCCCCACCAGCAGACAAGCTGTCGATAACATGAATCTGAGTATCAGGATGTTCTTCGAGATAGAGATTCTTAGCTAATTGAGCGCTGTTTTGACTACCAGAAAGAGTTCCGGTAATGGTCACTACAAAAATATGTTTTGCCCCTTCAAATGCTCGCAAGTAATCATCAGGGCTAGGACAAGCTGATTTTGAAGCTTCAGAAGTTGCATACATGGTTTCCATCATTTTGTCAATATCAAGACTAGCATCGTCAATAAAGACTTGATCAGCCACTTGAATGGTTAAGGGAACACTGATGAATTCAGTATCAATTGCTGGATTTGCCAGTTGACGATAATCACAACCAGAGTCAGCTACAATCTTCCAAGTCATAGAAATTCTCCATCTTTATCACTTATACATTGACAAAGGTTCTGTCTTTTTTTACAATTATATCATGAAAAATCTTAAAACAAAAGTCTCGTCACTCTGTTGTCACAAGTAGAAAGGAAGTGTTATGGCCGAACGAAGAATTTCTGAAAATTCGCTTGAAAATCTCAGAAAATCCAATCAAGAATCCAATTTGCTGACCAGAGAAGCTATCGAAACAGCTCTCTTGCAACTTTTGGAGAAAAAGGAATTGACAAAGATTAGCATTTCCGAATTAGTAAAAAGAGCTGGGGTCTCCCGTGCAGCCTTTTATCGAAACTATGACTCCAAAGAAGAGATTTTAGAAAGCGTCTTTAAACGCAGTGTCCATAATATCATGGAGCAGCTCAGTCATTATGATGTCAAAACAGATCTCTATCTGGTTTGGGTTCATCTCTTTCGTGAAGCCAGAAAAGAAGCCAAGGTTATTCAGCTTGCCTTGGACTACCACTTGGAAAAAATCTTTGTGCAAGCCATGCAAGAGTTTTTAGAAAAATACTATGGAAAATCAAAAGGAGTCAGCTCTTACCTGCATTCTTTTTGGAGTTCTGCCATCGTATCAGTTTTGCTTAAATGGATCAAGGATGGAATGAAGGTTCCTGCTGAAAAAATCGCAGATTTACGCCTACCATTTTTCAAAAAATAGATCAGGAGGAGAGAAGTTATGACAGAAAAAAGACTGGCTTGGGATGAGTATTTTGCTGCTCAAGCCCTATTGATTGCCAATCGTTCAACCTGTAAACGCGCCAAGGTAGGAGCTGTTTTAGTCAAGGATAATAAGGTTATTTCAACAGGTTATAATGGCTCTGTATCAGGAACGGAGCATTGTATTGACCATGACTGTTTGGTGATTGAGGGCCACTGTGTCCGCACTCTTCATGCTGAGGTTAATGCTATTTTACAAGGAGCAGAACGTGGCGTTCCAAAAGGATTTACAGCTTACGTTACTCATTTTCCTTGTCTCAACTGCACCAAGCAATTGCTTCAGGTAGGATGTGAGCGTGTCGTTTATATTAACCAGTACCGTATGGACGACTACGCCCAGTATCTCTATCGTGAAAAAGGGACCGAGTTGACCCATTTACCACTTGAGACAGTACAAGCAGCTCTTCAAGAAGCTAACTTGATTTAAAAATTAAAAAAAAAGATGGTTTAGAAGGATTTTTAAACCATTTTTTGATATAATAAGAAGAATAAATTGAAAGAAGGAATTCAGAAAATGGGAAAACTTGAAGTCATTAATCATCCACTCATTCAACACAAATTGTCAATCTTGCGTCGTACAGACACTTCTACAAAAGCTTTTCGTGAGTTAGTAGATGAAATTGCTATGTTGATGGGATATGAAGTACTTCGTGATCTTCCGCTTGAAGACGTTGAAATCGAAACACCTATCACAAAAACAGTTCAAAAACAATTGGCTGGTAAAAAATTGGCAATTGTTCCAATCTTGCGTGCAGGTATCGGGATGGTCGATGGGCTATTGAGCTTGGTTCCAGCAGCCAAAGTTGGACATATTGGTATGTACCGTGACGAAGAAACTCTTCAACCAGTAGAATACTTGGTTAAATTGCCTGAAGATATCGACCAACGTCAAATTTTTGTGGTTGACCCTATGCTTGCAACAGGTGGTTCAGCAATCTTGGCTGTTGATTCCCTCAAAAAACGTGGAGCATCAAACATCAAATTTGTCTGCCTTGTATCCGCTCCAGAAGGTGTAAAAGCTCTTCAAGAAGCTCACCCAGATGTAGAAATCTTTACAGCAGCTTTGGATGAACGTTTGAACGAACATGGCTATATCGTTCCAGGTCTTGGTGATGCTGGAGACCGCTTGTTCGGTACTAAATAAGATTTTAAGCATAAACTAAAACTGTTCATTGGTTTTAGTCTCGAAAGGAGGTTGAATTTTTGTGTCTGTCTTTAGAATAGAGCAAAAATTTGACCTTTTTTGACCAAAAAGATATAATAGATCTGTATTGAGTCAATCGACTAAGAAATTTAGAAATCAGAAGGAGAATTGAATGATTCCTGTAGTTATTGAACAAACAAGTCGTGGAGAACGTTCATATGACATTTACTCACGTCTTCTAAAAGATCGTATCATCATGTTGACTGGACCAGTCGAAGACAATATGGCAAACTCAGTTATCGCCCAATTGCTTTTCTTGGATGCCCAAGATAGTACAAAAGATATTTACCTTTATGTGAATACTCCAGGTGGTTCTGTATCAGCTGGTTTGGCAATCGTTGATACTATGAACTTTATCAAGGCAGATGTCCAAACCATCGTTATGGGGATGGCTGCTTCAATGGGAACAATTATTGCCTCAAGTGGAGCAAAGGGCAAACGTTTCATGCTTCCAAATGCAGAATACATGATTCACCAACCGATGGGTGGTACAGGTGGTGGTACACAGCAAACAGATATGGCGATTGCTGCTGAACACTTGCTTAAAACTCGTAAGACTTTGGAGCAAATTCTTGCAGATAATTCTGGTAAATCAGTTGAGCAAATCCATGCAGATGCTGAACGTGATTACTGGATGAGCGCTCAAGAAACACTTGAATATGGTTTCATTGATGAAATCATGGCTAATAATTCTTTGAATTAATCTTTTGAAGCAAACTCGACTGAGTTTGCTTTTTTTGATATAATAGTAAGAAGATTGTTAGAAGGAAGTTGTAATATGTTTCAAAAAGAGAATCGGTCTGGTCTGATTATCTACCTATACTATAATCGTGATGCAAAAAAACTCGATAATTATGGTGATATTTGTTACCACTCTAAAAAACACCGTTATCTGCAACTGTATGTCCCAACAGAAGAAGTGGAAGAAGTGGTTAGCCGTTTAGGAAAAGAGAGATTTATCAAAAAAGTGCGACGATGTCATATCCAAGAATTGGAAACTCCCTTTGTTGGTAGTCTCTATAGAAATAGCGAAAACGTTATCATGTAAAAATTAAGATAAATGTGTTGACAATTTTCTGATAATTCGGTATATTCTTAACATGTAACTTAAATTAAGAAATTAAAAGGAGATAAACATGAAGAAAAAATTTGCCTTATCACTTGTAGCTCTTGCAAGTGTAGCTGTTTTAGCAGCTTGTGGAGAAGTGAAGTCAGGAGCTTCAAACTCAACTGGTAACCCAGTAGATGAGAAAGTCGTTAAAATCGGTTTCAACTTTGAAGAAACTGGTGCTGTAGCATCTTACGGTACATCTGAGCAAAAGGGTGCTCAACTTGCAGTTGATGAAATCAACGCAGCAGGTGGTATCGATGGAAAACAGATCGAAGTAGTAGATAAAGATAACAAGTCTGAAACTGCTGAAGCTGCTTCAGTTTCAACAAACCTTGTTACTCAATCTAAAGTAGCAGCTATCGTAGGACCTGCAACTTCAGGTGCGACTGCAGCAGCTGTAGCAAATGCTACACAAGCTGGAGTTCCATTGATTTCTCCAAGTGCTACTCAAGATGGTTTGACAAAAGGTCAAGATTTCCTTTTCATCGGAACATTCCAAGATAGCTTCCAAGGGAAAATCATTTCTAACTATGTTACAAACAAGTTGAACGCTAAGAAAGTTGTCTTGTATACAGATAACTCAAGCGACTACGCTAAAGGAATTGCAAAATCATTCCGTGATTCATTCTCAGGTGAAATCGTAGCAGATGAAACGTTTGTATCAGGTGACACTGACTTCCAAGCAGCTTTGACAAAAATCAAAGATAAAGACTTTGATGCAATCGTATTGCCAGGTTACTACACAGAAGCTGGTAAGATTGTAAACCAAGCTCGTGGTATGGGAATTGATAAACCAATCATTGGTGGTGATGGATTTAACGGTGCAGAATTTGTTCAACAAGCAACAGCTGAACGCGCATCAAATATTTACTTCATCTCAGGATTCTCAACTACAGTAGAGGTTTCAGATAAAGCAAAAGCCTTCCTTGAAGCTTACCGTGCAAAATACAACGAAGATCCTTCAACATTTGCAGCTCTTGCTTATGACTCAGTTTACCTTGTAGCTAATGCAGCAAAAGGTGCAAAAACTTCAGTTGATATCAAGAACAATCTTGCTAAAACACAAAACTTTGAAGGTGTTACAGGTCAAACAAGCTTTGATGCAGATCACAACACTGTGAAAACAGCCTTCATGATGACCATGAATAATGGTAAAGTAGAAGCGGCAGAAGTCGTAAAACCATAGTTATAGATACAGGAAATGGGGAATGAGCTTTTACTCACTCCCTGTTTCGGTGTTTATGAAAGGATTATTTTTTATAAAAATCCTAAAAAATAAAACTTAGAAAGAGTGAACCATATGCTTCAACAACTTGTCAATGGTCTAATCTTAGGGAGTGTTTATGCGCTGCTAGCCCTAGGTTATACTATGGTTTATGGAATTATCAAGCTCATTAACTTTGCCCACGGTGATATTTATATGATGGGTGCTTTCATGGGTTATTTCTTGATTAATTCCTTGCAATTAAATTTCTTTGTAGCCTTGATCTTATCGATGATTGGAACGGCAATTCTCGGTGTTATCATTGAGTTCCTAGCTTATCGTCCATTACGTCATTCAACTCGTATCTCTGTATTGATTACAGCCATCGGGGTTTCCTTCTTACTGGAGTATGGGATGGTCTATCTGGTAGGCGCCAATACACGTGCCTTTCCTCAAGCAATCCAAACAGTTCGTTATGACTTGGGACCAATCAGTCTAACAAATATTCAATTGTTGATTTTGACTGTCTCACTTGTTTTGATGGTTCTTCTACAACTCATCGTACAAAAAACCAAGATGGGGAAAGCCATGCGTGCCGTTTCTGTAGATAGTGATGCTGCTCAGCTGATGGGGATTAACGTGAACCGTACAATCAGTTTCACCTTTGCATTGGGTTCAGCTCTAGCTGGTGCAGCGGGTGTTTTGATTGCACTTTACTATAACTCTCTTGAACCATTGATGGGAATGACTCCAGGTATTAAATCATTTGTGGCTGCCGTTCTTGGTGGTATCGGAATCATCCCTGGTGCAGCTCTGGGTGGCTTTGTTATTGGTCTTTTGGAGACATTTGCTACCGCCTTCGGAATGTCAGATTTCCGTGATGCCATCGTGTATGGAATCTTGCTCTTAATCTTGATTGTTCGTCCAGCTGGTATCCTCGGTAAGAATGTGAAAGAGAAGGTGTAAACAATGAAAGAAAATTTAAAAGTTAATATTCTATGGTTATTCCTTTTGTTGCTTGGATATGGTTTGATTAGCCTATTGGTTTCAGTAGGAGTCTTGAACCTTTTCCATATTCAGATTATTGAACAAATCGGTATCAATATTATTCTAGCAGTAGGTCTTAACCTAATCGTTGGGTTCTCTGGTCAATTTTCACTTGGACATGCTGGATTTATGGCTATTGGTGCTTATGCAGCAGCCATTATCGGATCAAAATCTCCAACCTATGGTGCATTCTTTGGAGCTATGTTGCTCGGTGCTATCATTGCTGGTTTGGTTGCCTTGATCGTTGGAATTCCAACCCTACGTTTGAAGGGTGACTACCTTGCAGTTGCAACTTTAGGGGTTGCTGAAATTATTCGTATCTTCATTATTAATGGTGGAAGCCTTACAAACGGTGCTGCTGGTATTTTGGGGATTCCTAACTTTACAACTTGGCAGATGGTATACTTCTTTGCCGTGATTACAACGATTGCCACTCTTAATTTCCTTCGCAGTCCTATCGGACGTTTAACCTTATCAGTTCGTGAAGATGAGATTGCTGCTGAGTCAGTAGGGGTAAATACTACAAAAATTAAAATCATTGCTTTTGTTTTTGGTGCTGTTACTGCAAGTATCGCAGGTACTCTTCAGTCAGGATTTATCGGATCAGTCGTACCAAAAGATTATACGTTTATCAACTCTATCAATGTCTTGATTATCGTTGTATTTGGTGGTTTAGGATCCATTACAGGGGCAATTGTTGCGGCGATCGTGCTTGGAATCTTGAACATGCTCCTTCAAGACGTGGCTAGCGTTCGTATGATTATCTATGCTTTGGCCTTGGTACTCGTTATGATCTTCAGACCAGGTGGTCTTCTTGGGACATGGGAATTGAGCCTATCACGTCTCTTTAAAAAAGGTAAGAAGGAGGGACAAAACTAATGGCATTACTTGAAGTAAAAAATTTAACCAAACATTTTGGTGGTCTGACAGCCGTTGGGGACGTCACTCTCGAATTGAACGAAGGTGAACTTGTTGGTTTGATTGGACCGAATGGTGCTGGAAAAACAACCCTCTTCAACTTGTTGACAGGTGTTTATGAACCAAGCGAAGGGACAGTAACCTTGGATGGTCACTTGTTAAATGGCAAGCAACCCTATAAAATCGCATCTCTTGGTTTAGGGCGTACCTTCCAAAATATCCGCCTTTTTAAGGACTTGACAGTTTTGGATAACGTTCTGATTGCATTTAGCAACCATCATAAACAACATGTTTTTGCGAGTTTCTTGCGCTTACCAGCTTTTTATAAGAATGAAAAAGAATTGAAAGCTAAAGCCTTAGAATTACTAAAAATCTTTGATTTGGATGGAGATGCTGAAACTCTAGCTAAAAATTTAGCCTATGGTCAACAACGTCGTTTGGAAATTGTTCGTGCTCTTGCTACAGAACCTAAAATCCTTTTCTTGGATGAGCCTGCAGCGGGTATGAATCCACAAGAAACTGCAGAATTGACTGAGTTGATTCGTCGTATCAAGGATGAATTCAACATTACTATTATGCTGATTGAACATGATATGAACTTGGTTATGGAAGTTACTGAGCGTATCTATGTTCTTGAGTACGGTCGTTTGATTGCTCATGGAACACCAGATGAAATCAAGAGTAATAAACGTGTTATCGAAGCTTATCTTGGAGGTGAAGCCTAATGTCTATGTTAAAAGTTGAAAACCTCTCAGTACACTACGGTATGATTCAAGCTGTACGTGATGTGAGCTTTGAAGTAAATGAAGGAGAAGTTGTTTCCCTTATCGGTGCCAACGGGGCTGGTAAAACAACCATCCTTCGTACCTTGTCAGGACTTGTTCGTCCAAGTTCTGGTAAAATTGAATTTTTGGGACAAGAAATCCAAAAGATGCCTGCACAAAAAATTGTGGCATCAGGACTTTCTCAAGTACCAGAAGGACGTCACGTCTTCCCTGGTTTGACAGTTTTGGAAAACTTGGAGATGGGAGCTTTTCTTAAGAAAAATCGTGAAGAGAACCAAGCAAATCTGAAAAAAGTCTTTTCACGTTTCCCTCGTCTGGAAGAACGTAAAAACCAAGATGCAGCTACCCTTTCTGGTGGTGAGCAACAGATGCTTGCTATGGGACGTGCGCTTATGTCAACGCCTAAACTTCTTCTCTTAGATGAACCATCAATGGGGCTTGCACCAATTTTCATCCAAGAAATTTTTGATATCATCCAAGATATTCAAAAACAAGGTACAACTGTTCTTTTGATCGAGCAAAATGCCAATAAAGCACTAGCCATCGCAGATCGAGGCTATGTTCTTGAAACAGGTAAAATCGTTCTTTCAGGAACAGGTAAAGAACTCGCAGCATCAGACGAAGTCAGAAAAGCATATTTAGGTGGCTAAAAAGGTCCGGGGGACCTTTTTAGTCGGCGGATAAGGATTGCGTAGTAATCTTCGCATAGTCTGGGAGACTAGTTTAGGTTGCGGATAGAGATTGCTTGGCAATCATCAGAACCAGTGGATTGTTTTAGTTCGCGGGAAAGATTACCAAACAAATTACATAATCATAAGATTGAGGGCCTTAATATAGGGCTCTTTTTATAGTATTTCAGAGTTTTCAGAATCTTGAAAAAGAGATGAAAGCGTTTGATTGATTTTCGTAAAAAGTGTATAATAAAACTATAAACATAAAGGAGAGTTCCTATGGCAGTTAAAGATTTTATGACACGAAAGGTCGTATATATTAGTCCAGATACGACTGTAGCACATGCAGCGGACTTGATGCGCGAACAAGGTTTGCATCGTCTTCCTGTTATTGAAAATGATAAATTAGTTGGTCTAGTAACAGAAGGAACAATTGCTGAAGCCAGTCCGTCAAAAGCAACGAGTCTTTCAATCTTCGAGATGAATTACTTGCTCAATAAAACAAAAGTAAAAGACGTCATGATTCGTGATGTTGTAACTGTCTCAGGTTATGCAAGTTTGGAAGATGCAACCTACCTTATGCTGAAAAATAAGATTGGAATCTTGCCAGTTATTGATAATGGACAAGTCTATGGTGTCATTACTGACCGTGATGTATTCAGAGCATTTCTTGAAATTTCTGGTTATGGCGAAGAGGGAATCCGTGTTCGTTTTATCACAGAAAATGAAGTTGGGGTACTTGGTAAGATTGTTTCTTTAATCGTTGAGGAAAATCTAAATATTTCTCATACTGTTAATATTCCACGTAAAGATGGTAAGATTGTTATCGAAGTTCAAATTGAGGGAACGGTTGATCTAGCTACCTTTAAACAGAAATTTGAATCTGAGAATATTCAGGTTGAAGAAATTACACAAACTTTAGCAAAAAAACTGTAAAAAATAAAATAGAAGCAGTTTTTACTTGCTAAAAAAATTTTTTTCTAGTATAATAATTTATTGTGAGCAAACCTCACTTACCCCTTGCAATGTCTTGGGGTCATTAGACCAAAAGGAGGAACATATCAATGGCTAAATACGAAATTCTTTATATCATTCGTCCAAACATTGAAGAAGAAGCGAAAAACGCTTTGGTAGCACGTTTTGACTCTATCTTGACTGACAACGGTGCAACTGTTGTTGAATCAAAAACATGGGAAAAACGTCGTCTTGCATACGAAATCCAAGATTTCCGCGAAGGACTTTACCACATCGTTAACGTTGAAGCAAATGATGATGCAGCTCTTAAAGAGTTTGACCGTCTTTCAAAAATCAACGCTGACATTCTTCGTCACATGATCGTCAAAACTGACGCGTAAGAAGGTAGATTATGATTAACAATGTTGTACTTGTAGGGCGTATGACTCGTGACGCTGAGTTGCGTTATACCCCATCAAATGTAGCAGTTGCGACTTTTACTCTTGCAGTAAACCGTACATTTAAGAGTCAAAATGGCGAACGTGAGGCTGATTTTATCAATGTCGTTATGTGGCGCCAACAGGCTGAGAATCTTGCTAATTGGGCTAAAAAAGGCTCACTTATCGGGGTGACAGGTCGTATTCAGACTCGTAGTTACGATAACCAGCAAGGACAACGTGTCTACGTGACGGAAGTCGTGGCTGAGAATTTCCAAATGTTGGAAAGCCGTAGTGTGCGTGAAGGACATACGGGTGGAGCTTATTCTGCACCAAGTTCAAACTATTCAGCACCTACTCAATCAGTACCTGACTTTTCACGTGATGAAAATCCATTCGGAACAACGAATCCTTTGGATATTTCAGATGATGATTTACCATTCTAATGGACAATTAATACTATAAAGGAGAAAAAAACATGGCTCAACAACGTCGTGGCGGATTCAAACGCCGTAAAAAAGTTGATTACATCGCAGCAAACAAAATTGAATATGTTGATTACAAAGATACTGAGCTTCTTAGCCGTTTCGTTTCAGAACGTGGGAAAATCCTTCCTCGTCGTGTAACAGGAACTTCAGCTAAAAACCAACGTAAAGTAACAACAGCTATCAAACGCGCTCGCGTAATGGCTTTGATGCCTTTCGTAAACGAAGATTAAAAAAGAAGCTCTTTGTCAACTGTAGTGGGTTGATGAAAAGTTATAACCTGGAGAGGACCAACTTGGTTCTCTCCTTTTTTATGTTCAAAGCAATGAGGATTCTGGTTTTAAAGTTTTCAAAGTTCCGGAAGCCAAAAGCATTGCGCTTGATGACCTTAATGAGGTTATTGGTAGCCTCTAGTTTTGCGTTTGAGTAGGGCAGTTCCAGTGAGTTCATGATTTTGTCCTTGTCTTTCAAAAAGGTTTTAAAAACAGTTTGAAAAATAGGATTTACACAAGAAATCGTTTCTTCAATCAGTTCAAAGAAATGGTCTGTTTGTTTCTCTTGGAAATGAAACAGTAATAGTTGATAGAGTTCATAGTGCTCTCTAAGTTCTTGAGAGTATGCAAGGAGCTTTTCGAGAATCTCTTTATTGGTCAAGTGTGAGCGAAAAGTCGGGCGATAAAATCGTTTATCGCTGAGTTTACGGCTATCCTGTTGAATGAGTTTCCAGTAACGTTTTAGTGCCTTATATTCGTGCGATTTGCGATCAAAACGATTCATGACTTGGATGCGAAGACGATTCATAGCTCGACTGAGATGTTGGATAATGTGAAAGCGGTCGAGAACGATTTTAGCGTTAGGAAAAAGTTTTCTGGCAATATCATAGTAGGGGCTAAACATATCCATGGTAATGACTTTCACTCGACTTCTCACCTGACTAGAATAACGAAGGAAATGATTGCGAATAGTCACTTGAGTTCGCCCATCCAGGATAACTACGATCTTTCTGGAATCAAAATCCTGTGCAATGAAACTCATCTTACCTTTCTTGAAGCTGTATTCATCCCAAGACATGTGAGTTGGAAGGAAAGATAAATCTGTCTTGAATTTGAATTCTTTCAATTTACGAATGACTGTCGAAGTAGATACAGATAGACTTTCTGCGATAGCCGTCATAGGGACTTTCTCGATTAATTTTTGAGTGATTTTCTGGTTAACGATGGTAGCGATTTGGTGATTCTTTTTGACTAAGGAAGTCTCTGCGACAGCTATTTTCCCGCAGACTTTACAACGGAAACGGCGTTTTCTCAATCGAATGAGTGTCTTATAGCCTGCACACTCTAGATAGGGAATTTTAGATTCTTTCTGGAAGTCATATTTAGTCATTTGCCCTAGGCAGTGATGACACTTAGGAGCAGGATAATCTAGCTTAGCGATGACTTCTTTATGCGTTCCAGCATCAATATAATCCAAAATTATGATGTTCTTGTCTTTAATTCCGAGTAAGTTTGTGATAAAATTTAATTGTTCCATATGATTCTTTCTAATGATGGTTTGGTCGCTTTTCATTATAGATCTTATGGAACTTTTTTTCTACACAAAAATAGGCTTCATAATATCCATAGGGGATTTACCCACTACAAATATTATAGAGCCAAAAAAGAGGTCCGGGTGGACCTCTTTTTCACGAGCTTGAAAACAAGAGAGCGAGTAAGACCCCGACGGGTCTTTTTTTCACGAGCTTTGAAATGAGAGAGCGAGTTTGGGTCCGAGTGGCTCTCTTTTTCATTAGCTTGAAAACAAGAAAGCGAATTAAAACCCGGGTGGGTCTTTTTTCAAGAGATAGTTTTTTTCTGACCTTGGCATGCTATAATGTTAGGAGAAAGCTATAAAGGAGAAGCTTATGAAGACGACAAGTTCAATTAGAAAAATGCAAGAATCTGACATAAAAGATTATCTCGAGGATTTATCAGCCAAGGTTGGCCAAGTAGAGAGGAGATTTTAACTCTATACTTTAAGGAGCAAGAAAGTGGGGAGAGAGAAGTCTTAGTTGCAGAGGTTGAGGGTGCGGTAGCGGGCTACATTACCATTTTGCCCTCTGCTAAACATGGTCCTTTTGCAGAAGTCTATCCAGAATTATCAGATTTTAATGTGTTTGAGCCTTTTCGAAATCAAGGGATTGGGAATCAACTGCTAGAAGAAGCAGAAAAACGAGTCAAGTTTGTTTCGAGTAAGGTCACTCTTGGTGTAGGTTTGCACTTAGGCTATGGCCCTGCCCAGAGATTGTATATCAGACGGGGCTACATTCCAGATGGGACAGGTGTCTGGTATCGAAATCAACCCTTGGAAATGAATGCAACTAGCCAAAATAATGATGATTTGGTTCTGTATCTAGTAAAGGAATTCGGATAAGAGACAAGGATTTTATTGGGGATGTGGGATTTGACTACTTTATGGTATAATGGAAAGAGTGAATTGAAGGAGGAAAGGTGATGGATGCGAAATTAAGATATAAGGCAAAAAAGATAAAGGTTATTTTTTTTGATATTGATGATACGTTGAGAAACTCAAAGACTGGTTTTATCCCCACCTCAATTTCAACTGTTTTTAAACAATTGCGTGAAAAAGGTATTTTGACTGGGATTGCAACTGGTCGTGGGATTTTCGGTGTCGTGCCAGAGATTCGCGAGCTAAAACCTGACTTTTTTGTTACCTTGAATGGTGCCTATATTGAGGATAAAAAAGGCAATGTGATTGATAGTAACAAAATCGCTAAAGATAAGGTTGAAAGCTATATTGCTTGGACTAAGGAAGTGGGGATTGAATATGGTTTAGTTGGTAGTCATACTGCTAAACTCTCCACTAGAACTGAGTTGATTAGTGAGGCCATTGATCCAATTTATCCTGACTTGGATGTTGATCCTGATTTTTATGAAAAAGAAGACATCTATCAGATGTGGACTTTTGAGGATCAGGGAGATGACCTGACGTTGCCTGAAAGTTTAGCATCGACTTTGCGTATGGTACGCTGGCATGAACATTCGTCAGATGTGGTACCAATTTCAGGTTCAAAAGCAGCTGGTGTAGCAAAAGTTATAGAACATTTAGGTTTTAAACCTGAGAACGTCATGGTCTTTGGAGACGGTCTTAACGATTTAGAGCTCTTTGATTATGCAGGTATTAGTGTTGCTATGGGGATTTCTCATGACGAAATCAAAGAAAAAGCAGATTATATTACAAAAACATTAGAAGAAGATGGCATCTTTGATGCCTTAGAAGGATTTGGTATGGTAGAAAAAGAATTACAGTTTCCGCAAGTAGACATTGAAGCAGTAGAAGGTCCGATTGCGACTATTAAAACAAATCATGGAGATATGCGTATTAAGCTTTTCCCTGAACATGCACCAAAAACAGTAGCCAACTTTATCGCTCTGTCAAAAGCTGGTTACTATGACGGGATCATTTTCCACCGTATTATCAAAGACTTTATGATTCAAGGTGGAGACCCAACTGGTACTGGTATGGGTGGCGAATCAATCTATGGTGAGTCATTTGAGGACGAGTTTTCAGAAGAACTTTACAATATCCGCGGAGCCCTTTCTATGGCTAATGCTGGACCAAATACAAACGGTAGCCAGTTCTTTATCGTGCAAAATCAACACTTGCCATACTCTAAGAAAGAAATTGCTCGTGGTGGTTGGCCAGAACCAATTGCGGAAATTTATGCGGAACAAGGTGGAACTCCTCACCTTGATCGTCGTCACACAGTTTTTGGACAGCTTGCAGATGAAACTTCTTATGAAGTTCTGGATGCAATTGCAGGTGTAGAAACAGGTGCAATGGACAAGCCAGTTGAAGATGTCGTCATCGAAACGATTGAAATCGAGGACTAAGATGAAAATAGGTGATAAGCTAACAGGGCGAATTACAGGGATTCAGTCTTATGGAGCCTTTGTAGAGCTAGAGACTGGTATCACAGGTTTGATTCATATTTCTGAAATTCGTACAGGATTTATTGAGAATATCTATGATGTACTGAAAATCGGTGAAGAAGTTCAAGTCCAAGTTGTCGATTTGGACGAATATACAGGGAAAGCAAGCCTTTCTATTCGGACTTTGGAAGAAGAGAAACATCAGTTACCGAGACGGAGACGTTTTTCAAGTGACCGTGTCAAATACGGCTTTGCTCCTTTGGCTCGTATGATGCCTATCTGGACCAAGGAAGCTATTTCTAATCTAAATAAGAAAAAGTCTTAATTGATTTTTTCTCTCTTGAAATGTTAATATAGTTTGTTATAATAGAAGTATGGTAGAAGAATTATTAAAATCAGGAGAGAGAATCAATCAGCTCTTTTCTACAGATATCAAGATTATTCAAAATAGAGAGGTTTTCAGCTATTCGGTGGATAGTGTACTTTTGTCACGCTTTCCTCGTTTTCCTAAAAATGGCTTGATAGTGGATTTTTGTGCTGGGAATGGAGCTGTTGGACTTTTTGCCAGTAGCAGGACTAAGGCGAAAATTCTGTCTGTTGAAATCCAGGAACGCCTAGCAGATATGGCAGAACGGTCAGTCCGATTAAATGGCTTAGAAGAACAGATGCAAGTCATTTGTGATGATTTGAAGAATATGCCTACTTATATTCAGGGGAGCAAGGTTGATTTGATTTTGTGCAATCCTCCCTATTTTAAGGTGGACCCAAATTCTAATCTGAACGAGAGTGAGCATTACTTGTTGGCTCGGCACGAAATTACGACCAATCTCAAGGAAATCTGCCGTAGTGCCCAAAGTATTCTCAAATCCAATGGGCGTTTAGCCATGGTCCATCGTCCTGATCGATTGTTAGATATTTTAGACACGCTTCAACAACACAATTTAGCTCCAAAGCGTCTGCAATTTGTCTACCCTAAACGGGAGAAGGAAGCCAATATGCTTTTGATCGAGGCTATTAAGGACGGCTCCACTAGTGGTTTTAAGGTTCTGCCACCACTCATTGTTCATAATGATGATGGTTCCTATACTCCAGAAATTCAAGAAATCTATTATGGATCATAAAGCTTATATGTATGTAGTTGAGTGTCGGGATGGTTCCTACTATACTGGTTATACAACGGATGTCAAGAAACGTGTGGCTGTCCACAATAGTGGGAAAGGTGCCAAGTACACACGAGCTCGGTTGCCAGTAAAACTCATCTATGTTCAAGGTTTCGATAGTAAGGAAGAAGCCATGTCTGCTGAAGCCCTTCTCAAACGTAAGAAGAGAGTGCAAAAGGAAAGATTTTTATCTGAAAACCAAGAAAAAAATTTACTCAGTCATTTAGAAGAGTAGTGGGGAGTTCTTTGACTCCTCTTACTTTTGTCAAAAATTAAAAAAAATGCTACAATAAAGAGAATAAAGAAACGAGGTATTATCATGTCTAAGATTCTAGTATTTGGTCACCAAAATCCAGATTCAGATGCTATCGGTTCATCAGTAGCCTTTGCTTATCTTGCAAAAGAAGCTTATGGTTTGGATACAGAAGCGGTGGCTCTTGGAACTCCAAATGAAGAAACAGCTTTCGTATTGAACTATTTTGGTGTTGAAGCACCGCGCGTTATCACATCTGCTAAAGCAGAAGGTGCAGAACAAGTTATCTTGACTGACCACAATGAATTCCAACAATCAGTGTCAGATATCGCTGAAGTAGAAGTTTATGGTGTTGTGGACCACCACCGCGTAGCTAACTTTGAAACTGCTAGCCCACTTTACATGCGCTTGGAGCCAGTTGGATCAGCATCTTCTATCGTTTACCGCATGTTCAAAGAACACGGTGTAGCTGTTCCAAAAGAAATTGCAGGTTTGATGCTTTCAGGTTTGATTTCAGATACCCTTCTTTTGAAATCTCCAACAACTCACCCATCTGATAAGGTGATTGCGCCTGAATTGGCTGAATTGGCAGGAGTTAACTTGGAAGAATACGGTCTTGCAATGCTCAAAGCAGGTACTAACTTGGCAAGCAAATCAGCAGAAGAATTGATCGACATCGATGCCAAGACTTTTGAATTGAACGGAAACAACGTTCGTGTGGCTCAAGTCAATACAGTTGATATCGCTGAAGTCTTGGAACGCCAAGCTGAAATCGAAGCAGCTATCCAAGCTGCAAATGCAGCTAACGGTTACTCTGACTTCGTTTTGATGATTACAGATATCGTCAACTCAAACTCAGAAATTTTGGCTCTTGGTGCTAATATGGACAAGGTAGAAGCAGCTTTCAACTTCAAACTTGAAAACAACCATGCCTTCCTTCCAGGTGCTGTTTCACGTAAGAAACAAGTAGTACCACAATTGACTGAAAGCTTCAATGCTTAATTGTAATAAGAAAATGGGGATACCCATTGTTAAAAAGGAGTCTCGACTCCTTTTTTGCTAGGAGGAGAGCATGTTAGAATCTGGCGATTTGATTTTTATAAAGGACTTGTCAGATATAGGACAAGCCATCCAGAAATCTACTGGCAACTATAGCCATGTGGCCATTTTTTTAGACGGCTTCATCTATCATGCAACTACGGAAGGCGGAGTCATTGCCCAATCTCCTGAAGATTTCTTTGAAGCTGAGAAAGTATATGACCTTTATCGCTATCCGAAAATCGATCACAAAGAAGTCAAAAATCAGGCAGAGAGCCTTTTGGGTTCGCCCTACAATGCTTCCTTTTACCTGGCTGGAGATGGTTATTACTGTTCCCAGTTTGTAGCAGAAATTCTCCCTATTTTTGAGACCATTCCCATGAAGTTTGGGGATGATACACAGGAAATTAGTGATTTCTGGAGAAAATATTATCGAGAGTTGGGGCTTCCTGTACCTCTGAATCATCCTGGCACTAACCCTAGTCAATTAGCAATATCACCACTTTTAGTTTGTAAAGAAAGGAATCTTCATGATTCAGATTTTTAATCCATCTCGCATGACGCGTCAACCATTCTTTAGAGATTTGGTAAACTATCTTGATAAGCATGATGATGTTATCCTCCGCGAAATCAAGGCTCAGTTTCCGGAGATACCTGTTGATAAGTATTTGGAGGAATATATTAAAGCTGGTTTCATCCTTCGAGAAAACAAACGCTATTATCTCAATCTTCCCTTTCTAGAATCTACAGAATCTCTTGAACTAGACCTAGAAGTCTTTGTGAGAGACGATAGTCCAATCTATCAAGAAATCCTGGAGAAACATTTTCAGACGGAATTACGCAATCAAACCAATGCAGCTATCCTTGAAGAGTATACGGATTTTGCTAGGGAAAAGATGACCTTGTCTAATTATTTTTATAAGGTTAAGCACCAGTATCCGCTGACAGAAGATCAGCAGAAACTCTATGGTGTTTTGGGTGATGTCAACCCTGAGTATGCTCTCAAGTATATGACAACCTTTTTGCTTAAATTTCTCATAAAAGACCAGCTCATGCAGAAGCGTCGAGATATCTTTGTTGATAGTTTAGTTTTATTGGGCTACATCATTCAAAATGAAGATGGGAAATATGAGTTAGCTGTAGAATTTGATAAAGAAAGATTCATCTTTATAAAAAAATAAAAGCTAGGGATTTTCCTAGCCTTCTTTAAATATACTATAGATAACGTTCTGCAACAGCAGCATCTCCAGGATAGTCTTCTTTCTGCCCTTGGATGATTTGGTAGCAGTCGGCTCCTTTACCAGCGATAATCACAGCGTCCAGTTCTTGACTTGTAACAGACATCGCAGTCTTGATGGCTTGCTCACGGTCAGCAATCTTTTCAACAGGACGATGGATGTAGCTACTAATTTCATCAGCAATGGCCATCGGATCTTCATAGTTTGGATCGTCAGCCGTAAGGAATACTTGAATTTCAGGATGTTGATCGAGGAGAAGTCCAAAGTCCTTACGACGGCTTTCTCCCTTGTTTCCTGTTGAGCCGAGTACTAAAGCAATCTTTCCAGTTTGATGTGTTTCAACAACTGAGATTAGTTTTTTAAGACTGTCACCGTTGTGGGCGTAGTCGATGAAAACTTTTGCTCCATTTTTTTGAGTGAGGACTTCCATACGTCCAGGGACGCGAGTAGACGCAATCCCTTTTTTGATATCATCTAGACTAGCACCTAAACGAAGACAGGCAAGTCCTGCTGCAACAGCATTCTCTTGGTTGAAGTGCCCAATCAACTGAATATCATAGTCTCCAGCTAATTTACCAGTAGCTGAGAAGCTAAAGGCTTTGGAGTTCTCGATTTGGTTACTTGACTGGCTACCATAGAAGTCATGCTCTTGGTTCTCAACTTGTTCTTTTAGAACAGAGAAGTGGTCCATATCGCTATTAATGACAACTGCTCGGCTATTTTTCATCAAGAGACGCTTGTGGTAGAAGTAGTCTTCAAAGGTCGGATGCTCAATAGGACCAATATGGTCAGGACTAATGTTGAGGAAGACACCGACATCAAAGGTCAGGCCGTAAACCCGTTTCACCAAATAAGCTTGGCTGGATACTTCCATGATAAGGTGGGTTCTTCCATTATCAACTGCTTGAGCCATCATATCAAAGAGATCAATGCTTTCAGGAGTTGTTAGAGCAGATTTAAAGAAAGTCTTACCGTCCAAGGTCGTATTCATGGTTGATAACATAGCTGGACGATGTTGTTGATTTAAGATGTTGTAGGCGAAATAAGCTGCGGTTGTTTTTCCTTTAGTACCAGTGAAAGCAAGTAATTTTAATTTCTCCTGAGGGTTGCCATAAAACTCCATGGCAAGCAAACTCATGGCTTTCTTAATATCGCTAACGACAATGACGGGAATATTGACTTCATAGTCCTGCTCAGCTACATACCAACCAAGTCCTTGTTCAATTGCAGAAAGGAGAAATTCTTTTTTGAAGGCTGCTCCTTTGACAAAAAAGAGACTATTTTCTTGAGCTTTTCGGCTATCGTAGCAGATGCTATCAAAAACGACATCACTGTGATAATAATGGTAATGTCCTTGGTCGATAATCTCACGGAAGAGACCATCCTTTTTTAAAATGTCTAATATAGTTTCAATCTTTATCATACTTTCTATTGTAAACCGAAAGTCTGAATTTTACAAGTAACAAGGAAAAGTTTATAATGGAATATAAGGAACATTTCCTAGTTATTAAAATTGAATGAGGAAGTTATGTCTAACGAAAATAATCATCAGCAGGCCCAGATGTTACGCGGAACGGCCTGGCTAACGGCTAGTAACTTTATCAGCCGCCTGCTCGGGGCCATTTACATCATCCCTTGGTATATCTGGATGGGGACTTATGCTGCTAAGGCTAATGGTCTCTTTACTATGGGTTACAATATCTATGCTTGGTTCTTGTTGATTTCGACAGCAGGTATCCCTGTTGCAGTCGCAAAGCAGGTTGCTAAGTATAACACCATGAAAGAAGAAGAGCATAGTTTTGCTCTGATTCGGAGTTTCCTGGGCTTTATGACTGGACTAGGTCTTGTCTTTGCTTTGGTCTTATATCTCTTTGCGCCTTGGTTGGCAGATCTTTCTGGTGTCGGTAAGGACTTGATTCCCATTATGCAGAGTCTAGCTTGGGCTGTCTTGATTTTCCCGTCTATGAGTGTCATCCGTGGATTTTTCCAAGGGATGAATAATCTCAAGCCTTATGCCATGAGTCAAATCGCTGAGCAAGTTATCCGAGTTATTTGGATGCTCTTAGCAACCTTTATCATCATGAAGCTTGGTTCAGGAGACTATCTAGCAGCGGTTACCCAATCTACCTTTGCGGCCTTTGTGGGAATGGTAGCTAGCTTTGCTGTCTTGCTTTATTTCCTCTATAAAGAAGGAATGCTTCAAAAAGTCTTTGAAACACGAGATAAGATTGATAGCAAACATCTGTTAATGGATACGATTAAGGAAGCTATTCCTTTTATCATAACAGGTTCAGCTATTCAGCTTTTCCAAATTTTGGACCAAATGACCTTTATCAATAGCATGAAGTGGTTTACCAACTACAATAATGAAGATTTAGTTGTCATGTTTTCTTATTTCTCTGCCAATCCTAATAAAATCACCATGATTCTCATTTCTGTTGGAGTTTCGATTGGTAGTGTGGGATTACCACTTTTAACTGAGAACTATGTCAAGGGGGATTTGCCAGCAGCTTCTCGCTTAGTGCAAGATAGTATTACCATGCTTTTCCTATTCCTCTTACCTGCAACAGTTGGAGTAGTCATGGTAGGTGAACCACTCTATACAGTCTTTTACGGTAAACCAGATAGCTTGGCGATGGGCTTGTTTGTCTTTGCAGTTTTGCAGTCAACCATTCTTGGTTTGTACATGGTCTTGTCACCAATGCTTCAGGCTATGTTCCGTAACCGTAAGGCAGTCTTGTATTTTGTTTATGGCTCAATTGCTAAGATTGTTTTACAATTACCATCAATAGCGCTTTTTCATAGTTATGGTCCTCTCATTTCAACGACTATCGGTCTTATCATTCCAATTGTTTTGATGTATCGCGAAATCTGTCAGATTACAGGAGTTCGTCGAAAGATCATCCTTAAACGAACCGTCCTAGTGACTATTTTAACTCTTGTCATGTTTATTCTGGTAGGTTTCTTACAATGGATGATAGGATTTGTCTTCCAACCAACTGGACGTTTCTGGAGTTTCATTTATGTCGCTCTAATCGGTGCTATCGGTGGTGGACTCTACGGATTCATGAGTCTCTATACTCGTCTCTTAGATAAGGTTATTGGACAGGCAAAAGCTGACCAGTTACGAGCACGATTAAAATTATCATAAAAATTTATAAATAAAATGAGTAATTTGAACTTTTCTATCCGAAAAAGTTTAAATTGTTCATTTTTTTATTTAAAAAATAGGATAAAATATAAAATTAGTAGAAAAAAATCTATAATTTGGTAAAAATTAGATAAAATTGCTTGACTAAAAAAAACAATAGCTGTATAATGATACAAATATTTAAATTTGGAGGTTCTGGAAATGAAAAAGTCTAAGGCAAAATATCTGACGCTGGCAGGCCTTGCCCTAAGTGCCGGTCTACTATTGGCGGCTTGTAGCAACTCAGCTAGTTCAACTAAAACATACAACTATGTCTATTCTAGCGATCCGTCTAGTTTGAACTATCTTGCAGAAAACCGTGCAACAACCAATGACATCGTTACCAATTTGGTAGATGGGTTGATGGAAAATGACCAATACGGTAACTACGTTCCATCCTTGGCAGAAGATTGGACTGTTTCTCAGGACGGTTTGACATACACTTATAAACTTCGTAAAGATGCTAAGTGGTATACCTCTGAAGGTGAAGAATATGCTCCAGTAACTGCCCAAGATTTTGTAACTGGTTTGAAATATGCTGCTGATAAAAAATCCGAAGCTTTGTACCTGGTTCAAGATTCTGTAGCAGGTTTGGATGACTATATCAACGGGAAAACAACTGACTTTTCAACTGTCGGTGTTAAGGCGATTGACGACCAAACAGTTCAGTACACTTTGACACGACCAGAATCTTATTGGAATTCTAAAACAACATCAACCATTCTCTTCCCTGTCAATGCAGACTTCCTGAAATCAAAAGGGGATGACTTTGGTAAGGTAGACCCTTCTAGCATTTTGTACAATGGACCTTTCTTGATGAAATCCTTTGTTTCAAAATCTGTTATCGAGTTCAAGAAAAATCCCAACTACTGGGATGAAAAAAATGTCTTTGTAGATGATGTGAAATTGGCCTATTATGATGGTAGTGACCAAGATGCACTAGCTCGTAACTTTGTAGAAGGAGTCTACAGCTACGCACGTCTCTATCCAAATAGCTCAAGCTTTGAAGGAATTAAAGAGAAGAACAAGGATAACATCATCTATAGTATGCAAAATGCAACTTCTTATTACTTGAACTTCAACTTGGACAGAAAGTCTTATAACTTCACTTCTAAGTCCTCAGATATCGAAAAGAAATCAACCCAAGAAGCAGTTCTGAATAAAAACTTCCGTCAAGCCTTCAACTATGCTTATAACCGTACAGCCTATGGAGCTCAATCTCAAGGGGAAGACGGAGCAACGAAGATTATTCGTAACCTAGTTGTACCTCCTACATTTGTAAGCATCAACGGAAAAGACTTTGGTGATGTTGTTTCAGAAAAGATGGTCAACTATGGCCAAGAATGGCAAGGAATCAACTTTGCAGATGCGCAAGACCCATACTACAATCCTGACAAGGCTAAGGCTAAATTTGCGGAAGCCAAGAAAGAATTGGAAGCTAAGGGTGTGCAATTCCCAATCCACTTGGATGTAACAGTTGACCAATCAGCTAAAAAAGGTGTACTTGAAGCAAGCTCTTTGAAACAATCCATCGAATCTGTTCTAGGAGCTGAGAATGTGGTGATCGATATCCAACAATTATCAACAGACGATTACGATAATTCTGGCTACCTAGCTCAAACTGCAGCTCAAAAAGACTTTGATATCTATAATGGCGGTTGGAGTGCGGACTACTTGGATCCATCAAGTTATCTTGATATCTTAAATGTCAATAACGGTGGTATGTTGCAAAACATTGGTCTAGAACCAGGTGAGGTCAATGACAAGGCTAAGGCAGTTGGTCTGGATACTTACACTCAAATGCTAGAAGAAGCGAACAAGGAGCAAGAACCAGCAAAACGTTATGAAAAATATGCTGAAGTTCAAGCTTGGCTCGTTGATAGCGCCCTTGCTATTCCAAACGTTTCTCAGGGTGGAACACCGACTTTGAGAAAGACAGTTCCATTCTCATCGCCATTCTCACAAGCTGGAAATAAGGGTGTCGAATCATACAAGTACCTCAAGTTGCAAGATAAGACTGTAACGGCTGCTGAGTATGAAAAAGCTAAAGAAAAATGGCTGAAAGAAAAAGAAGAATCAAATAAAAAAGCCCAAGAAGATCTTGCCAAGCACGTTAGATAATGATTTTTAACAAAAAAACGATAACTTTAGAAAAGGTTATCGTTTTTTTATATAGTTTGAAACTATAACTAGCTCTTGAAAACAAGAAAACGAAGGATCCAAAATAAGTGGTACAATAGTTACTATAGATTTGGAGGTATTGTATGAGTAAATCATTTCACATCAACACAATTTTAGCACAAGCAGGGATCAAGTCTGATGAGGCAACAGGTGCTTTGGTTACACCTATTCACTTTTCAACGACTTATCAGCACCCAGAATTTGGTCAATCAACTGGATTTGACTATACCCGCACCAAAAACCCAACTCGTAGCAAGGCAGAGGAAGTTTTGGCAGCAATTGAATCAGCCAAGTATGCTTTGGCGACTAGTTCAGGTATGTCTGCGATTGTGTTAGCCTTTAGCGTTTTTCCAGTAGGAAGCAAGGTTTTGGCAGTCCGTGACCTTTACGGTGGTTCTTTCCGCTGGTTCAATCAAGTGGAGCAGGAAGGACGTTTCCACTTTACCTATGCCAACACAGAAGAAGAGCTAATTGCCGAGCTAGAAAAGGATGTGGATGTACTTTATATCGAAACGCCAACCAATCCTTTGATGTTGGAATTTGATATTGAAAAATTGTCAAAATTAGCTCATGCTAAGGGTGCTAAAGTTGTCGTCGACAATACTTTCTATAGCCCGATTTACCAACGTCCAATTGAAGATGGAGCAGATATTGTCCTTCATTCAGCGACAAAATACCTTGCAGGCCATAATGATGTTCTAGCTGGTGTAGTTGTGACAGATAATGCTGATTTGTACGAAAAGCTCTTTTACAATCTCAACACGACAGGGGCTGTTTTGTCACCATTTGATAGTTATCAATTGATTCGTGGTCTTAAAACATTGTCACTTCGTATGGAGCGCTCAACAGCTAATGCTCAAGAGATTGTAGCCTTTTTGGAACAGTCACCTGCAGTCAAAGAAGTTTTGTATACAGGTCGTGGGGGAATGATTTCCTTTAAAGTGGCAGATGAAAAACGAATCCCTCATATCTTGAATACTTTGAAAGTATTCTCTTTTGCTGAAAGCCTGGGTGGTGTAGAAAGTCTGATTACCTACCCAACCACTCAAACCCATGCAGACATTCCTGCAGAGGTTCGTCATTCTTATGGACTGACTGATGATCTTTTGCGATTGTCTATTGGTATTGAGGATGCCAGAGATTTGATTGAAGACTTGCGTCAAGCCTTGGAAGGATAAGACTATGGGAAAATATGATTTTACGACCTTGCCCAATCGTTTTGGACATCATACCTACAAATGGAAAGAAGCAGAGACTGACCGAGAAGTATTACCAGCCTGGATTGCTGATATGGACTTTGAAGTGTTACCTGAGATTCGTCAGACTGTCCATAGCTATGCGGAGCAATTAGTTTATGGCTATACCTATGCTAGTGATGGGTTGATTGAAGCTGTTCAAAATTGGGAGGAAAAACAGCACGGCTATCGCTTTGAAAAGGATGCTCTAGTCTTTATCGAGGGAGTAGTACCTGCCATTTCAACAGCTATTCAAGCCTTTACCAAAGAAGGAGAAGCAGTACTCATTAATACACCCGTTTATCCTCCTTTTGCTCGCAGCATTAAGCTCAATAATCGTAGACTAATCCCCAACTCTCTAGTAGAAAAAGACGGACTTTTTGAGATTGACTTTGATCAATTGGAGAAAGATTTTGTCGAAGAGGAAGTGAAGCTCTACGTTCTCTGTAATCCTCATAATCCTGGTGGACGTGTTTGGGAGAAGGAAGTCTTGGAGAAGATTGGACAACTGTGTCAAAAACATGGAGTCTTGCTGGTATCTGATGAGATTCACCAAGATTTAGCCTTGTTTGGAAATAAACACCAGTCATTCAATACGGTAAATGAAGATTTTAAAGAATTTTCACTGATTTTAAGCAGTGCGACCAAGACCTTTAACATTGCTGGAACGAAAAATTCTTACGCCATTATCGAAAATTCCAAGTTGAGAGTGGCTTTCCAAAAACGCCAGCTTGCTAATAATCAACATGAAATCTCAGGTTTGGGATATTTAGCAACAGAAACTGCCTATCGCTATGGTGAAGATTGGTTGACAGAACTCAAAGAACTGATTGAGAAACACATCAATTATGTAGTTGATTTGTTTGGGAAAAAAACTAAAATTAAGGTCATGAAACCTCAAGGGACCTATCTCATTTGGCTTGATTTTTCAGCCTATGATATTAGCGATGAGGAGCTAAGAAAGCTTTTAAGAGATGAAGCCAAGGTTATCCTGAATAGAGGCTTGGACTTTGGTGAAGAAGGAGCTCTACATGCTCGCTTAAATGTAGCCATGCCGACATCTGTCTTGGAAGAAGTTTGTCAACGAATCCTAACCACTTTCGCTAACCTTTAACAAGCTAGCCTTCTGGGGGAAAAGTACCCTAGAAGGCTATTTTCATAGGAAGAAATGTGGTATAATTAGGAGATAAAGAAAAGGGGAACATATGGCTAAATTGATTCCAGGTAAGCTTCGGATGGAGGGAGCTCAACTCTACGAAACTAGTCAGATTGAAATTATCAAAGAGAAAGACCATCGTCTCTATGCGCGTGTAGCAGATGAAGAAATTCGCTATAGCCTGGATGATGATTTGGTTTTTTGTGCTTGTGATTTTTTCCAAAAAAGAGGGTTTTGTGTGCATTTGGCAGCACTAGAACATTACCTTAAAAATGATCCGATTGGCCAGGAACTCTTAGGAAATCTGGAAAATGTGCACGAAAAGAAAGAAGAAGTTGAAACTCAGGTTACTTTTGGAGGAAAGTTTTTAGAATCCGTCCAAATTCCGAAACTTTCTGAAATCTATCAGTTGTCTGCTCAAGGGCAGGTTGAAGCAGGGACTAATCGTATTATTTGGACTTTGAGAGTCGGTCTTATTCAGACACAGAAATTCTATGTAATCCGAGATATACCCCTTTTTCTGAAGGTTTTAGAAACTAGCAAACCCTATATGATTGGGAAGTTATATGAAACTTCCTTGAATATTCGTCAGTTTGATGAAAGTAGCCAATTTGTTCTAAATTTCCTTCAAGGAATTGTAGAAGATGAGGCTGAAAATGCCCTCTTTTTCCATAATCAAGGTCGTCATCTTTATTTCCCGCTGTCTTTTTTTGAGCAGGGTGTTAGTCTGCTGATGGGTTTAGATGCATTTCAATTTGACCATCAGATTTCGAATTATCACCATCTTGTATTTCAAGATTTTGATGGTCAAGCAGGTTTGTTTACCTTTCAAATTGAAGAAAAGTTCAACTATTTTGAGATGGAAATTGTTCAACAGGTAGGGCTTAATTCATTTTATAAGGGACAAGTCTTGTTTACTAAAGGTACATTTTACCTTCTGTCTAAAGAGCAAGCTAGACTTATAGAAAAATTTAAAAAAGTATCTATCGATAAAAGTGGTAGAAAGATTTTACAATTTGATACTAGTGATCGAGATCTTCTAGCTTCGACCTTATCCCAGTTCAAAAACGTAGGAAAGGTAGAGGCTCCTGAGGGGCTTCGAATTCAGTCTTTCCATCCTTCTTTCTACATGGAAGGAGAAGAGGACGGTTCTATTCGTTTGGATATGCAGTTCCAGTATGAAACTTGCCTAGTAAGGAATCGTAATGAACTAGAGAGTCTTCCATTTGCTAGCGATATTCAACTAGAGAAAGAGATTTTTCAACTAGCTCTATCAGCTGGATTTGAAGCAGATTTTCGTTCATGGCGTCAAAGTTTGAAAGCTGATGCAGTCCATGCCTTCTTCCAGGAAGTTTTGCCAGCCTTTGCAGCACTTGGAGAATTAAAGATTTCTGAAAGCTTGCAAGACCTTTATCAGGTTCAGAAGCCTCAAGTTCACATCTCATCCAATGGAAGCCTATTAGAAATTCAATTTGATTTTCAAGATATAGATCAAGAAGAAATCGATCGAGCGATGAAATCGCTAGTTGAGAAGCAAGATTATTACATTAGCTCTTCGAATCAGGTTTACTATTTCGATGATCAGACCAAGCGTATCCGTCAGGATTTAGAAGAATTAGGGATAGAGGACCTACAAGATGGAGCTTTTCGAGCTCGTAAATCCCTAGCTTATACCCTATCTCATCTATTTAAGGACCAGGATCAAATTTCTTTCACCGAAGAATTTCGCAATCTGGCCCATGATTTGACGCATCCAGAAGATTTTCCGATGAAAGTGCTGAATATCCAAGCAGATCTCAGGGATTATCAGAAAAAGGGAATTCAGTGGCTTCAGATGCTTCACCATTATGGCTTTGGTGGGATTTTAGCAGACGATATGGGACTTGGGAAGACCTTGCAAACCATCGCCTTTTTAAGTAGTCAGGTTCAAGCAGATACTAGTGTCCTAATCCTTGCTCCATCTGGCTTAATCTATAACTGGGCTGATGAATTTCAAAAGTTTGCTCCAGATTTGGATGTTGCGGTCGTGCATGGCTTAAAATCTCATCGAGAATCAATTTTGGCGGAAAATCATCAGATTTATGTGACAAGCTATGCTACTTTCCGTCAGGACAGTGAGATTTATCGAAACCTATCTTTTGATTTTCTTTTTCTAGATGAAGCTCAAGTGATGAAAAATGCACAAACGAAGATTGCTCAAAGTTTGCGACGATTTGTGGTTCCATCTGTCTTTGCACTATCAGGAACACCGATTGAAAACCATCTGGGAGAACTCTGGTCGATTTTTCAGATTGTCTTACCAGGCCTCTTACCTGCTAAGAAGGAGTTTATGAAACTATCAACTGAGAGAGTGGCTCAATTTATCAAACCCTTTGTCATGAGACGCAAGAAAGAAGAGGTTTTGACAGAGTTGCCTGACTTGATTGAAGTCGTCTATAAGAATGAACTGGAGGATCAACAAAAAGCTATCTATCTTGCTCAGCTGCAACAGATGCAGGAGCGTCTGGGACAGGTAAGCGATTCGGAATTTCAACGAAATCGCGTCGAAATTTTGACTGGTCTCATGCGTCTGCGTCAGATTTGTGATACACCTGCGCTCTTTATGGAGGACTACCAAGGAGAGAGCGGGAAACTGGATAGTTTACGAGATTTGCTGGTTCAGATTGCTGAAGGTGGACATCGTGTACTTATCTTCTCACAATTTAGAGGTATGTTGGATCGGATTGAGCAAGAGCTACCTGACTTAGGCTTGACTTCCTTTAAAATTACGGGCTCAACTCCTTCTCAAGAACGTCAGGAAATGACTAAGGCTTTTAACCAAGGAGAGCGCGATGTATTCTTGATTTCTCTAAAGGCTGGTGGGGTTGGACTCAATCTCACAGGTGCGGATACGGTCATTCTAGTAGACTTATGGTGGAATCCTGCAGTTGAATCTCAGGCTATCGGTCGAGCCCATCGTATGGGGCAAGAGCAGGCTGTTGAAGTTTATCGCCTTGTGACTCGAGGTACAATTGAAGAAAAGATTCAAGAATTACAAGAGAAAAAGAAAAATCTTGTTTCTGAAATCTTGGATGGAACAGAGTCTCGAGGAAGTCTGAGTCTGGCTGAAATACGAGAAATTTTAGGGATTTCATGAGCCTATACTTGAAAAATCAAGACATTACGCTATAATGGAGTATTGAAAGGAAATAAATATGACACAAAAACGATTTCCAATAGTGGCAGATGATGAAGTCATGTTGACAGAAATGCCAGTTATGAATCTCTACGATGAGTCTGATTTCATCAGTAATATCAAAGGTGATTATCAAGATAAAAACTACTTAGAATGGTCTCCAATCACTGAAGAAAAAAAGCAAGAGAAAGCCAAGCCTCTTGTAAAACCGATTGAGAAAAAAGAAAAATCCTATGCTGAATTAGCGCGTGAAGAAGCTCGTGCAGATTTGAAAAAGAAGCGCTCGGCTCGATATTTGACTCAGGATGTGAGTCATACGAGACGTCAAACGAAAACAAGCCAGGTGCGTCCAGCAAATCAACCGACAGCACCTTTTCAAAAAGAAAATCCAGGAGAATTTGCGAAATATAGTCAGAAGTTAGGTCAATCTCACTATATTTTGGCAGAAACCGTTTCTCAAGTGGAACATCCAATTTCAGACGGTGAAACAAGTCGTTCCAAGAAAAACAATTATGACTTTTTAAAGAAAAGCCAAATTTATAACAAAAAAAGTAAACAAAAAGAACAAGAACGTCAAGTGGCACAAGAGCTTAACTTGACTAGAATGAGCGAATAGAGGGGAAGAAAATGGCAAAAACCTATCATTTTATCGGAATCAAAGGATCAGGTATGAGTGCCTTGGCTTTGATGTTGCATCAAATGGGGCACAAGGTGCAAGGTTCTGACGTTGAAAAGTACTATTTTACTCAACGTGGACTAGAGCAAGCAGGAATTACAATTTTACCTTTTGATGAAAAAAATCTTCAAGGTGATTTAGAAATTATCGCTGGTAACGCCTTCCGTCCAGATAACAATGTTGAAATTGCTTATGCTGACCAAAATGGTATCAGCTACAAACGTTATCATGAGTTTCTTGGTAGCTTTATGCGTGACTTTATCAGTATGGGAGTTGCAGGTGCCCACGGTAAGACGTCAACGACAGGGATGCTTTCTCACGTCTTGTCACACATCACTGATACAAGCTACTTGATCGGAGATGGTACAGGTCGTGGTTCTGAAAATGCCAAGTATTTTGTCTTTGAATCTGACGAGTATGAGCGCCATTTCATGCCATATCACCCAGAATACTCTATCATAACTAACATTGACTTTGACCACCCTGACTATTTCACAAGCTTGGAAGATGTCTTCAATGCCTTCAATGATTATGCTAAACAAATTACCAAAGGTTTGTTTGTCTATGGTGAAGATGCTGAGTTGCGTAAGATTACAGCAAATGCCCCAATCTATTATTACGGTTTTGAAGCAGAAGGTAATGACTTCGTAGCATGTGACTTGCTTCGTTCTACTACAGGTTCAACCTTTACCGTTCACTTCCGTGGTCAAGAGTTGGGCCAATTCCACATTCCAACTTTCGGTCGCCACAATATCATGAATGCTACAGCAGTGATTGGTTTGCTTTATACTGCTGGCTTTGACTTGAATTTAGTACGTGAACACTTGAAGACTTTTGGTGGAGTGAAACGTCGCTTTACAGAAAAGGTTGTTAATAATACGGTTATCATTGATGACTTTGCTCACCATCCAACTGAGATCATTGCGACGCTAGATGCTGCACGTCAAAAATACCCAAGCAAGGAAATCGTGGCAATTTTCCAACCACATACCTTTACTCGTACCATTGCCTTGTTGGATGATTTTGCTCAAGCCTTGAATCAGGCTGATGCAGTTTACCTCGCACAAATCTACGGTTCAGCTCGTGAGGTGGACCATGGTGATGTCAAGGTAGAAGACCTTGCCAATAAAATCAACAAGAAACATCAAGTTATCACAGTTGAAAATGTTTCTCCACTCCTAGACCATGACAATGCTGTCTATGTTTTCATGGGAGCTGGCGATATCCAAACTTATGAATATTCATTCGAACGTCTCTTGTCTAATTTGACAAGCAATGTTCAGTAAGGAAGATCATGGAATTTCCAATTAAAATCAGGGAAGCACAGCAATCAGATATAAATCAGATTTGCTTGATACAAGAAAGTATTTCAAACTCCCTAGAAGTATTGAATAGAGAAATAATAGAAGAACGTATCCGCAAGCATGCGGGTACGTTTCTCTTAGCTAACCTGGATGATCAAGGGATTGCTTATATCACTGCGACGACACCTCCTATTCCCTCTTTAAGAAAATGGATGCTTGAGATCGGAGATGAGGAATTCATTAGTGAGAACTCAATCATCCTTGAAGATTTAGCTGTCGATCCCGATTTTCAGGGGCAAGGCTTTGGAACCTTGTTGCTAGCAGCTTTGAAGGAAGTTACCCGTCAGCAAAATAGACCAGGTATTTATCTGCTTTGTGAGGATGAGTTGCTGGCCTACTTTGAAATGAATGGATTTGTGGAACAAGGGATCGTAGATGGAGAAAGGAGCAGTGAAGTTGCCTTTCTCATGCATTGGCAGAATCCCTATTATCAGGAGGAACTATGATTATTAGACAAGCTAGATTGACAGATTTAGATCGTATCTTTGAAATTGAACTAGAAAATTTTTCAATTGAAGAAGCCATTCCTCGTCCTGTTTTTGAAGCTCATCTGAAGGAAATTAAGACCAGTTTTTTAGTGGCTGAAAAAGAGGGGGAAATACTAGGCTATATTGAGGGACCAGTAGTCCCTCATCGATATTTACAAGACCAGTCCTTTACAGAAGACATTAAAGATTATAGCCATCAAAAAGGTGGCTATATCTCTGTGAGTTGTCTATCCATTGCTAAGAAAGCTCAAGCTTTAGGTGTCGGACGAAAATTATTGACCGCTTTAAAAGATCTCGCTCTTGAGCATGAGCGTGAGGGAATCAATCTAACCTGCCATGACTATCTCATTGGCTATTATGAGAAACATGGTTTTGTGAATGAAGGAAAATCAAAGTCGACTTTTGCTGGTGAAGAATGGTATGACATGGTCTGGGAAAACACGAATTAGGCATCAGAAAGGCATCTATGGTTGCTTTTCTTTAGTTTTTAAGATATAATATTATGGATTATCAACAAGGAGGTAACACCTTTGAGCGAAAATTCTCGAGAAGAAGAAAAGTTAAGTTTTAAAGAACAAATTTTAAGAGATTTAGAAAGATTAAAAAGAGAAGACGGCATCGCGAATACTAAAAGTAGCAACGATGATTTGTTTTCAAATTTAAGTAATAGTTCAGAAGCGGAAAAAGCAGCGGAAGAACCTTCTGTAGAAGACTTGATGGCCAATTCTGTTTCTCTAGTGGATGAATTGCTTGCTAATGCTCCAGCAGTTCCACCACGTCCAGTTTTACAAGATGATTCAGTTGAAACTTCTGTTGCTTCAGAACCAGTTGTAGCTTCAGAGCCAGCTGTAGCTCCAGATCCTCTACCATCAACGGAAGCTGATGAACCTGTCAAGCCTCTTGAACCTGCTCAACCAGCGGAAGAAGAGAAAGAGTTCAATGCTATTTCGACAAGGATTCCAGTTTCTTATCGTACGAATCAGGCCAAACCAAGTCCTGCTCGAAAGAATATTAAACCTCAACCGAAACCAACTGTTCTTGAAAAAGAAACTCCTAGTCAAGAACCAGCTGCTCCAGTTGAAACGAGAACTGAACTTCCTAGAAGAAGTCGTAAAGAATCAGTGAAACCAATCAAGAAAAAGAAAAAATCACGCTTGAAAGGCTTTTTCGTAACAGTATTAGTTTTATTGATTTTAATAGGTGTAGGTGGATTCTTTGGTTACCGTTATGTCGAATCTGCACTCCAACCAGTCGATGCAAATTCAAAACAGTATGTCACGGTTCAGATTCCAGAAGGGGCCAATCTTCAGCAAATTGGTGATACCTTAGAAAACTCTGGATTGGTAAAACACGGTTTTATCTTTAGCCTTTATGCTAAGTATAAAGACTACAATGATTTGAAATCTGGTTACTATAATTTGCAAAAGAGCATGAGTACAGATGATATCATCAAAGAATTGCAAAAGGGTGGAACGCCTCAACCTCAAGAAGTTGCACTTGCAAATCTTACAATCCCTGAAGGTTATACCCTTGATCAAATCGCACAAACAGTTGGTCAGCTTCAAGGAGACTTTAAAGAACCTTTGACTGCTGATGCCTTCTTGGCAAAAGTGCAAGATGAAACCTTCATCTCTCAATTAGTTGCTAAGTACCCAACCCTTCTCGAAAGTCTACCAACTAAAGAAAGTGGTGTTCGTTATCGTCTAGAAGGATACCTATTCCCAGCAACTTATGCTATCAAAGAAAGCACAACTATTGAAAGCTTGATTGATGAAATGGTGGCAGCTATGGACAAAAACTTGTCAGCACATTACACTGCAATCAAAGAAAAGAACTTGACAGTGAATGAACTCCTCACCATCGCATCACTTGTGGAAAAAGAAGGATTGAAAACTGACGATCGCAAACTGATCGCTGGAGTTTTCTATAATCGTTTGAACCTTGGCATGCCACTACAGAGTAATATTGCTATTCTCTATGCAGAAGGTAAGCTAGGACAAAATATTAGCTTGGCAGATGATGCAGCAATTGATACAACAATCAATTCACCATATAATGATTATACGAACCTTGGCTTAATGCCTGGTCCAGTAGACAGTCCAAGTCTAGATGCAATTGAAGCAAGTATCAATCAAACTAAGAGCGACTATCTCTACTTTGTAGCCAATGTACAAGATGGTAAGGTTTACTTTGCAACGACACGAGAGGAACATGATCGAAACGTTGCAGAGCATGTTAACAGTAAATTGACACAATCAAGTAGTTCAAACTAACTCTTAGAACAAGATTTGCTATTACATCCGTGAATGTAGAAAAGAATCTCTAATTTTTACGGGAATAGCAAGTCACACAAGTCTTTCCGCTATGATTAGAAACGCCTGAAATTCACAAGTTTTAGGCGTTCGGAAATTGCGAGAGTAAAACACTACCTCTTATTTGAACCTGAGTCTAGAAGTGATAGAATCATTAGGTTTAGGCACAGATTTTAAAAGGTCGCTACTAACCAAAATCATTTAAGGAAAGCTTTAAAAAGACTTTGTCTTCATTGTAAAATTATGTGGTTTACCACATAATTTTGCTTTACTACCTAAAGAAATTTAAATTTAATCAAAAGAAAGTTGAGAAAAATGGCAGAAAAAACATATCCAATGACCCTTGAAGAAAAGGAAAAACTCGAAAAAGAATTAGAAGAGTTGAAACTAGTTCGTCGTCCAGAAGTTGTAGAACGCATCAAGATTGCGCGTTCATACGGTGACTTGTCAGAAAATAGTGAGTATGAAGCAGCTAAGGATGAGCAAGCCTTCGTTGAAGGACAAATCTCTAGCTTGGAAACAAAAATCCGTTATGCTGAGATTGTCAATAGCGATGCAGTTGCTCAAGATGAAGTTGCTATCGGGAAAACAGTCACTATCCAAGAAATTGGTGAAGACGACGAAGAAGTATATATCATCGTGGGATCAGCGGGTGCAGATGCCTTTGCAGGTAAAGTATCAAATGAAAGCCCAATTGGGCAAGCCTTGATTGGTAAGAAAACAGGTGATACTGCTACGATTGAAACACCTGTAGGAAGCTATGATGTTAAAATCTTAAAAGTAGAAAAAACAGTTTAATAGGAATGAAAAGAAGGAGTAGATATAGGGAAAGCGCTTCCTATTACTCCTTTTCTTAATTCTAAAAACTAGAGGAGACTATATGAATTCAGAAAATAAGCACAAAAAGAAAAATAAAATGGAACGTGGGTTAACCAATCGCCATGTTCAGGTTATGGCGATTGCAGGAACAATTGGAACGGGACTTTTTCTAGGAGCTGGTCGCTCTATTAGTTTGACAGGTCCGTCAATCGTCTTGGTCTATATGATTACGGGTGGCTTTATGTATCTTATGATGCGTGCTATCGGGGAAATGTTGTACCAAGATCCGGAGCAACATACCTTTATCAACTTTATTACCCGTTATCTAGGTCAGGGTTGGGGTTACTTCTCAGTCTGGTCTTACTGGCTCTCAGTAGTCTTTATCGGTATGGCCGAGATCACGGCTATTGCTCACTATGTTCAGTTTTGGTTTCCATCTTGGCCATCTTGGTTGATTCAGGTTGTATTTCTGACAATACTCGGCTTAGTGAACTTGATTGCCGTTAAAATCTTTGGTGAAGTAGAATTTTGGTTTGCCATGATTAAAATTGTGGCTATTCTTGCTATGATTGCGACAGGTATTTTTATGGTTTTGACCGGCTTTGAAACGCCTTATGGTTCAGCAAGTCTTGCTAATATTAGTGAACACTTCTCACTTTTCCCAAATGGTGGGATGAACTTTGTCATGGCCTTCCAGATGGTTTTCTTTGCTTACTTGATGATTGAATTTATCGGTGTTACTACATCTGAAACTAAGGATCCAAGAAAAGTCTTGCCTAAGGCTGTTAAGGAAATTCCCTTGCGAATTATCTTTTTCTATGGTGGAGCTCTTTTAGCCATCATGTCTATTATTCCTTGGCGTGAGCTTTCTGCAGCAGATTCACCATTTGTAACGGTATTTGAACTTGTTGGTCTTAAGTGGGCGGCAGCTTTAATTAACTTTGTTGTATTGACTTCAGCTGCATCAGCCTTGAATTCAACCCTTTACTCAACAGGTCGTCACTTGTACCAAATTGCTCATGATTCACCAAATCGTTTCTTGAAAGCTATTAAGGCAGACACGCTCTCACGTCACAACGTTCCTCAGAATGCAATCATTGCTTCTGCCGTATTGATTGGTTTTGCAGCCTTCATCAATGTCCTTCCAGGAGTATCAGATGCCTTTGCTTTGATTACGGCTTCTTCATCAGGTGTTTATATCGCCATCTACATCTTGATCATGGTAGCCCATCTCAAATATCGTAAGTCTAAAGACTTTATGTCAGATGGCTATCTCATGCCACAATATCGCTTGCTAAATCCTCTGACTATGCTCTTCTTTATCTTTGTATTTGGAACACTCTTCTTACAAGAGTCAACTGTAATGGGAGCTAGAGGTTCAGCTATCTGGATTGTTGCATTTGGTATTTACAGCCAATGGAAGTTTAGAAAATAAGTCAGAAGCTCATCAACTCAGGTTGGTGAGTTTTTTTAGTTTGACAGTTCTTCAAAATAGGAATATAATCAAGGCGTAAGTGTCTTTGAGGAGGTTTTGATGCACATTAGATTGGAGAATACAGAGTCTCAGAAAGCACAGGAAATAGGGAATTTGATTCGCTCTTATAATCGTTCTAAAAGGGAAGCAGCTGAATGTGAGCCACTAAACCTATATGTTGAAGATGAACATGGTCAACTCATGGCTGGTTTAGTAGCAGAGACCTTTGGAAATTGGCTAGAAATCGAGTATTTATTTGTGAAAGAGGAGTTGCGACGACAAGGAATCGGCTCCCAACTATTGCAGCAAGCAGAGAGTGAAGCTAAAAAGAGAAACTGTCGCTTTGCTTTTGTAAATACTTATCAATTTCAAGCGCCAGCCTTTTATCAGAAGTATGGCTACCAGGAAGTTTTTACTATGAAAGACTATCCCTATACTGGACAAAGGCACTATTATCAAAAAGAGTTGTAAACGGAAAATGAACGATTGAAGAGAGTGGCACTTCATAATGGAGGTGGGTTAATGGATATCATACTAGATATGGGAAATGTTCTATTGGAATGGAACAAGGATAAGATTTTGAAGGCTGTAGCTAAAACTCAGAAAGATTATCTAATTTTAGACAAGGCTATTTTTCAGTCGGGACTCTGGGAAAGATTGGACCTGGGGACCTTGACTCGAGAAGAATTGGTTGATAAGGTTCTTTCCCTATTAGGAGATTGCTATCAGAAAAAGGTTGAAGAAGTCATTTGGAACTGGCCTGCCTATATCGATATTTACACGGAAGTCTTTCCGCTTCTTGCACGTTTAAAGAAAAATGGCCATCGTATTTTTGTTCTATCTAATACCTCACCAGTTTTTTATGAATTATTGAAAGATCAATTAGCACCTCTAGAAAAGATTTTAGATGGGTTTGTTCTTTCCTGTGATATTAAGGTCATCAAACCTGATCGAGAAATGTTTGAAGAAATCCTCCGTAAATATCAGTTGGATCCAGCAAATTGTGTCTTTCTTGATGATATAGCAGACAACACTAACATGGCTGAAAGTTTAGGCATCAAAGCCTATCAAGCCAAACAGAGAAGTGACGTTGTAGATATTTTGAAAAAATTTGAATAAGCAGAAAACTCTCTATCATTTAGCTGGTAGAGAGTTTCTTGTTAAAAAAATCGTACAAATTGACAGATATATATTGCATAATGTAAACTATATGATATAATGAACTTAGAAGAAGCGCGACTTTTAAAATTAAGGAGGAGGTAAGAAGTGGTTAAGAATTTAAAATTAAAACTAGCTCGAGTAGAGCATGAACTGACACAAGGTAACTTGGCAGAAGCTGTCGGGGTTACGCGCCAGACTATCGGCTTGATAGAAGCTGGGAAATATAATCCTAGTCTCTCCCTTTGCCAGTCCATTTGCAGATGCTTAGGCAAAACTTTAGACCAATTATTTTGGGAGGAAGAAGATGAAAAATAGATTTTATTATTATCAATTTTTAGATGAAAGAGAAGAGCAACAACTTCATAAAGCTGGTGCAGAGAGTTTTCATATTTCTATCGGATTATTGTTTCTAGCTTATTTCATATCAGTGTTAGCACCAAGCCTTTTTAATCCTAGCATGCTTCTCGTAATTATAATCATAGGGAATTTTTACTTTTTCAATCGTGCTAGAAGTCTTGGTGTGACCTATTATAGTCGTTTTCATTTTACAATTTTAGGTTGCCTATTATTAACTCTAGTGATTACAGCTACCTTGATGCTACAGAACTACCAGTTCAATATCGAAATTTATCAGCACAACCCTCTACATATTAAGTATATTTATGCATGGGTATTTACTTATATCCTTTATCTTCCTTGGGTCTTTATTGGAAACTTAGGTTTGAAAAGTTATGGTGAATGGGCTCAGAAAAAGTATGAAAAAGATATGGATGAACTCGAGAGCATGGAATAGCTTGTTAGCTTTTTATCAATATCGAGAAAATGTGTTATAATAGTACTAATTTATGAGAAAAGAAGAAACATTTTCATCTTTTTACAAATAGGGAAGAAGGACAGTATATGTACCCAGATGATAGTTTAACTTTGCACACTGATTTGTATCAAATTAACATGATGCAAGTTTACTTCGACCAAGGCATTCATAACAAGAAAGCAGTTTTTGAAGTTTATTTCCGCCAACAACCTTTCAAAAACGGTTATGCTGTATTTGCAGGTTTGGAACGAATTGTGAAATACCTTGAAAATTTGCGTTTTTCGGATAGCGATATTGCTTATTTGGAGTCACTTGGTTATCATGGTGCTTTCTTGGAATATCTCCGTAATCTCAAGTTGGAATTGACTGTACGTTCTGCTCAAGAAGGGGATTTGGTATTTGCCAATGAACCGATTGTTCAAGTGGAAGGTCCTTTGGCTCAGTGTCAATTGGTTGAAACAGCTCTCTTGAACATCGTCAACTTTCAAACCTTGATTGCGACTAAGGCGGCTCGTATTCGTTCAGTCATTGAAGATGAGCCTTTGATGGAGTTCGGTACACGTCGTGCTCAAGAAATGGATGCAGCTATCTGGGGAACTCGTGCCGCTGTCATTGGTGGTGCCAATGGAACTAGTAATGTACGTGCTGGTAAGCTCTTCGGTATTCCTGTTCTAGGGACTCATGCTCACGCCTTGGTACAAGTCTATGGCAATGATTATCAGGCTTTCAAGGCTTATGCCTCAACGCACAAAAACTGTGTATTCCTAGTGGATACCTACGATACTCTTCGGATCGGTGTTCCAGCAGCAATTCAGGTTGCGCGTGAACTTGGTGATAAGATTAATTTCCTTGGTGTCCGTATTGACTCTGGAGATATCGCCTATATTTCTAAAAAAGTTCGTCAACAACTGGACGAGGCAGGATTTACAGATGCTAAGATCTATGCATCAAATGACCTTGATGAGAATACCATCCTTAACCTCAAAATGCAAAAAGCTAAGATTGATGTCTGGGGTGTAGGGACTAAGCTCATCACTGCTTATGACCAACCAGCACTTGGAGCAGTTTACAAGGTTGTTGCCATCGAAGATGAGAACGGTCATATGCGCAATACCATCAAGCTTTCAAACAATGCAGAGAAGGTTTCAACGCCAGGGAAGAAACAAGTTTGGCGCATCACCAGTCGTGAAAAAGGCAAGTCAGAAGGTGACTACATTACCTATGATGGTGTCGATGTTGCTAGCATGACTGAAATCAAGATGTTCCATCCAACCTATACTTACATCAAGAAAACTGTCCGTAATTTTGATGCTGTTCCTCTCTTGATAGACATTTTCAAGGAAGGTAAGTTAGTCTATGATTTACCAAGTTTACCTGAAATTCAAGCCTATGCTCGTAAGGAATTTGACAAGCTCTGGGACGAATACAAACGTGTTCTTAACCCACAACATTACCCTGTCGACTTGGCTCGTGATGTATGGCAAGACAAGATGGACTTGATTGATAAGATGCGTAAGGAAGCTCTAGGCGAAGGAGAAGAAGAATGAGTTTGCAAGAAACCATTATCCAAGAACTGGGAGTTAAACCAGTGATTGATGCCCAGGAAGAAATCCGTCGTTCGATTGACTTTTTGAAAAGATACTTGAAAAAACATCCTTTTTTAAAGACATTTGTCTTAGGAATTTCTGGGGGACAGGACTCGACCTTGGCAGGACGCTTGGCTCAATTAGCCATGGAAGAAATGCGAGCAGAAACAGGTGATGATAGTTATAAATTTATCGCTGTTCGCCTCCCTTATGGAGTGCAAGCTGACGAGGATGATGCTCAAAAAGCCCTAGCATTTATTCAGCCAGATGTGAGCTTGGTCGTTAATATCAAGGAGTCTGCTGATGCTATGGCCGCAGCTGTTGAAGCAACAGGGAGTGCAGTTTCCGATTTTAACAAGGGAAATATCAAGGCTCGTAGTCGTATGATTGCCCAATATGCCCTTGCGGGTGCCCATAGCGGAGCTGTTATCGGGACAGACCATGCTGCGGAAAATATCACAGGTTTCTTTACTAAATTTGGTGACGGTGGTGCAGATATTCTCCCACTTTATCGCCTCAATAAACGCCAAGGAAAACAACTTTTGAAGGAGCTTGGAGCTGATCCAGCCCTCTATGAAAAAATCCCAACAGCAGATTTGGAAGAAGAAAAACCAGGCATTGCAGATGAAGTAGCCTTGGGAGTCACTTACAATGAAATTGATGATTACCTCGAAGGAAAGCAAGTCAGCCCAGAAGCCCAAGCCACCATTGAAAAATGGTGGTACAAAGGCCAACACAAACGCCACTTACCAATCACCGTATTTGATAAGTTTTGGGAGTAAAAAAGTCCGGGGGACTTTTTTAGCCCGAGCCTGAAAATAGAAAAGCGAGGTTGAATTATGAAATCCATAGGTACAAAGACATTACATACTGAACGGTTGCTATTGCGACGCTTTTGTGAAACTGATGCTCAAGCCATGTTTGATAATTGGGCTTCACGCTCAGAAAATCTGACTTATGTGACTTGGAATCCACACCTCAATGTTGAACAAACTCGAAATTCTATTGGCAATTGGGTAAAATCCTATGACGATCCAAATTACTACAAATGGGCCATTTGTCTCAAAGAAAATCCAGATTATGTCATCGGAGATATTAGTCTTGTCAGTGCAGATGAAAATAACTCTAGTTGTGAGATTGGATATATCTTAGGGCAGGACTACTGGGGACGAGGACTCATGACAGAAGCCTTGAAGGTAGTTTTATCATACTGTCTAGATGAGATTGGATTTGAAGAGGTTGATGCTTGCTATGTAAGTCTAAACCCAGCGTCTGGTCGTGTTATGGAAAAGGCGGGTATGACTTTTTGGAAGACGATTCCAAATGCAGTTGAACGAAAAGGTTATAGAGCTGATAAAATTTATTATCAAATCAAAAAATAAGATGGAAAGTTAAGCTTTTCCATCTTATTTTTTATAAAATACTTTTTAATCAAAATAAAGTAAATCTTTGCTGGTACTTGTAAAGAGGTCAAAACCATCTTTGGTAACAACACCACAATCTTCGATGCGAACACCGACTTTACCAGGGATGTAGATACCAGGCTCAACTGAGAAGCACATGCCTTCTTCGATGACCATGTCGTTTCCTTCCATGATTGAAGGGAATTCGTGGACATCCATACCGATACCATGACCGAGACGGTGGTTGAAGTACTCACCGTAGCCAGCTTTTTCAATCACTTCACGAGCTGCGCGGTCTACTTCATGCGCAGTGACACCAGGTTTGATAAAGTCAAGGGCAGCTTGTTGGGCTTCCAGAGTCAAGTTGTAAATGTCTTTCTTGAATTGGTCAGGTTTACCAACAGCGACTGTACGAGTCATATCGGATGCATAACCATTCACCATCACACCGAGGTCAAAGAGGAGAAGGGCATTGTTTTCAACCTTATTGGCTCCAGGAATACCATGAGGATTTGCAGCGTTATCACCTGTCAAAACCATAGTATCAAAACTCATTTCATAGCCTTCGCGTTTCATGGCAAAATCAATCTGTGCGATAATATCAGTTTCAGTATTGTCAAGAGAGATATTGTCAAAACCAACTTTGACAGATTTGTCTGCATAAACACCTGCAACCATCATTTTTTGCACTTCGTCAGCTGACTTAATCAAACGCATACGCTGGATCAATGGAGTCAAGTTTTCAAATTCAGCAGTTTCAAAGACAGATTTTAAACCGTGGTATTTAGTCAAGATGAGGTTATCAAACTCAACTGCGACACGTTTGAAATCAAGTTGTGGCAAGGCGTTTTGGATTTTTTTCCAAGGGTTTTCAGAGTCTACATAACCAACAACTGGGAATGAGACAGTGCTAGTTGCTCGCTCAACTTCAAGAGCTGGAACAAAGAGAAGTGGTTCCTGATCTCTAAGGACAAAGAGGAACATTTGGCGTTCGTGTGGATCACTGTAAAAACCAGTGAGGTAATTGATAGTGACGGGGTCAGATACGACTGCGACGTCTAACTTTTCAGATTCGAGATATGTTACAATTTGTTGTAATTTAGACATATGTTACCTTCTTTCTACCCCTCTATTTTTGCAAAAAATAGTAGAAAATGCAAGGGAGAAGGGGAAAAGAGCCTAAAAAAATTCCAACAGCCTATGGCATGCTGGAAATAGGAAGTTTAGTTAAAATCTGCCTTGCTTTTCACATCGCTGTATTCTTCAGCAACTTCTTGACTGAGAATGTCCTCATAAGCTGGAAGGACGATGTCCTGACCATACTTTTTCTTGAGGGCAGTAGTGACCAAGCGATAGGCTAAGTTTGCATTACGGGATAAAATAGGCCCGTGGAAATAAGAACCAAAGACATTTTTATAGTGAACGCCTTCGCCAATTTTCTCTTCATTATTTCCGTTTCCGTATACGACCTGTCCTAATGGTTTTTGGTCATCTGAGAGGAAGGTGCGACCTTGGTGGTTCTCAAATCCATAGTAGGTTTCATCGAATTCTTCATTATGAATTTTAATGTCACCGATAAAGCGGTTATTGGTTTGGTTGAGTGTGTAGTGTCCCATGACACCCAAGCCTTCGATGCGTCTTCCAGAAGCTTCGATATAGTATTGACCCAATAGTTGGAAGCCACCGCAGATAGCAAGGACAACACCATCATTTTGGATAAAGTTGTCAATGCTTTCTTTTTTTGCAGGCAAATCACCAGCAATGATACTTTGTTCAAAGTCTTGGCCACCACCGAAAAAGGCTATATCGTAATGATTTTCATCGAAATCATCATGAAGTGAAACGATGTCAACTGTTACATGGGCCCCAAGTTTTTCAGCTACGTACTTGAGCATAAGGATATTCCCGTTATCTCCGTAGGTATTCATGAGGTTACCATAGAGGTGGGCGATATTTAGCTGGTAAGGATAGTTGCCGTCTTTTGAGGAAAGTGAAGTATAAACCATTAGTTCATCTCCTTTCTAACAAGCTGACGACTGGCTAGTAATTCTCGGAATTCCAGCATGGCCGTATAAGTCGCAAGGATATAAGCATGCTTGCAGTCTTGAGCTTCAATCGTTTTAAGAACTTGTTCCAGACTGCTTGTTTCAGTGATTTTATCAGCTGGATAACCAGTTACTCGAAGACGACGAGCAATTTCAGAATGACGAACGCCACCGGCGTTGATTTCTGGGATATCCATCTCAGTAATTTGCTCAAAGTCAGCATCCCAAATCCAGCTGGTATCAATCCCGTCCGCATAGTTGGCATTGAGGAGAACAGAAAGACTAAATGGATAGGGAGCTAGTTTAATCATTTCAATAGCTTGTGTAGCACCGACAGGATTCTTGATGAGAACCAGTGTGCATTCCTTGTCACCGATTTGGAAGGTTTCTTGTCGTCCAAAAACAGCTCGACTCTTATCAAATCCTTGCTTAATCAGTTGAGAATCAGCTCCAAGGTAACGGGCGATAGCGACTGCTGCGAGAGCATTGTAGATATTATAAAGTCCACCGATTTGGATACCGTATTCCTGTCCGTCAATAACAAAGCGAGAACGATTGTTGGTCAACTCAACCAATTCTGTTAGACGGTAGTCCAAGTCAGGTCTTTTACATCCACAATTTTCACAAATATAAGCTCCCAAATTGGCATAAGTGTTGAGCTCATATTTCAAAATACTTTGACAGTCTGGACAGAGAATACCTTCAGTATTGTAGTGAGCAAGTTTTGCTGGACCTTTTTCCAAATCAAAACCAAAATACTGAACAGGATTTGGAATTGCAGGCTTGTAGAAAAGTGGACTATCACCGTTCAGCAGAACAGTAGCAGTAGGAACTTTTCGAATAGCATCCAAAATCATGTTGTAGGTCGTATAAATCTCACCGTAGCGATCCATCTGGTCGCGGAAGATATTGGTGATAACGAAAAGACTAGGCTGGATGTAGTCACAGATACGTGAGAGACTAGCTTCGTCGATTTCAAGGACAGCGATGTTCTTGCCAGTTTTTGAAGATTTTGCAGTCAAGAAAGTCGTTGTAATCCCTGTGATCATGTTGGCACCACTTGGATTAGTTAAAACTTGACCATAAATTTCCTTTAGGATACCGACAGTGAGAGCGGTTGTCAGGGTTTTTCCATTGGTACCAGTAACCACGACAATCTCGTAGTTCTTCGCTAAATGTTGTAAAATATCTTTATCAAATTGAAGGGCCAGTTTCCCAGGGAGCGTACTTCCACGTCCGAGACGACTTAAAATAAAATGAGAAGAACGCCCAGCAAGAAGGCCCAAAGTAGTTTTTAATTTCATGTTTCTATTATATCATAAATGCTGAAAAAGACAGATTTGAGATTTTAGAAAAAGAAAAACAGCCCAAGGAGGGCTGCTTTCTATTATTAAATCTATTAAATCGCAAACAAGTCATTTAAGTTCTCAGCCAAGGTTGGGTGAGTGAAGATTTGTTTTGTGAAGTAAGTGTATGGAATCTTGTTGTCCATAGCAACAGTAATGATGTTGATGATTTCTTGTGAACCTTCAGAGAAGATAGTTGCGCCAAGAATTTCTTTTGTTTCAGTATTGACAACAGCTTTGAAGGCACCACGAAGGTCACCATTTACATGACCACGAGGCATTGCTGCAACAGGGATTTCCTTAACAGCATATGGGAGTTTCAAATCAGCTGCTTGACTTTCAGTCAAACCAACTTGTGAAAGTGCAGGTGTGATGAAAAGAGTATTTGGTACATTGAGACGATCTTCGAGTGTGTAGCTGCCATCACCAGCGAGGTAGCTATAAACAACACGGAAGTCATCGAGTGAAATGTAGGTAAACTGAAGGCCACCGTTGACATCTCCAACTGCAAAGACACCAGGAACGTTTGTTTGACAGTGTTTGTCTACTTTAATAGCGCCTCGTTCAGTTAGTTCAATATCTGTGTTTTCGAGATGAAGAGGTTCAACATTTGGTTTACGTCCAGTTGCGTAGAGAAGGGCGTCAAAACGGTAGGTTTCATTCTCTGTCACGACAAGAACTTGGTCACCATCGTTTTTGATTTCAGTAGTACGGATGTTTTGAAGCAATTCGATTCCGTCTTCTTCCATGTACTGTTTAGCAAGAGCAGCGATAGAAGGTTCTGCACGAGGTAGGAATGTATCCAAGGCATCTAGGACTGTAACCTTGCTTCCAAGTTTGTTGTAGAGACCGGCAAATTCAAGACCGATATTTCCGCCACCAAGGACACCAAGTTTTTCAGGCAATTTGTCCAAGTTTTGGATACCTGTTGAGTCAAAGACATTCTTACTTGTAGTAAGACCTGGAATTGGCAATACGTTTGAAACAGCACCTGTGTTGATAACAATTGTTTCAGCAGTCAGTTCATGTTTTTCATCACCAGCTTGAATTTCGATGACTTTGTTTGATACAAAGTGAGCTTCAGCATCAAAGATATCTACGCCTGTACCAGCTACAGTGGCATAGTTTTTACCATTGAGGCGTGTAGTAACCGTGTTTTTAGTAGCCATGACTTGATCAAATGACAAGTCTTTTTCAGCAGCAACTAACAAGGTTTTAGTTGGGATACAACCGATATTGATACAAGTTCCACCGTACATAGCCTTACTACGTTCGATAAGGGCAACCTTTTTACCCGCTGAAGCTAGTTTCCCGGCAAGTGTCTTACCCGCCTTACCAAATCCTATGACAATTAAATCGTATGTTAACATTTTTATTCCTCCTGTTCGATTTTCATTCTAGCACAAGAAAAAGACTTTTGCACAAATCTGCTACGGAAAATAGTTTCAAGAACTGAATGCTCTAACAAATACTTTTTGAGTGAAGCAAATCGAAAGAAAATCGTTTACATGATTTAATCGGGAGGTTAGACTATCTTTTGCCCCTCTCTTATGTTATACTATATAGGTTGCAAAGAAAGCAGTACTTTTCTTTTGTGGAAAAGAAGCAACACGGTCTTTCATAAAAGATATGAAAGTACGTCATGACAAGAAAAGTATAAACTAAGCGCTATAGGATGGCTTCGCACCATCTTTAGAAAGAAGAATAACGTGAAATTTAATGAATTTAATCTTTCTGCTGATTTATTAGCAGAAATTGAAAAAGCAGGATTTGTAGAAGCAAGTCCTATCCAAGAGCAAACCATTCCCTTGGCCCTTGAAGGAAAAGATGTCATCGGACAAGCTCAAACAGGTACAGGAAAAACTGCAGCCTTTGGCTTACCAACACTTGAAAAAATCCGTACAGAAGAAGCAACCATTCAAGCTTTGGTCATCGCCCCAACTCGTGAACTAGCTGTTCAAAGTCAGGAAGAACTCTTCCGCTTTGGTCGTAGCAAGGGTGTGAAAGTCCGTTCTGTTTATGGTGGTTCAAGTATTGAAAAACAAATCAAGGCTCTTAAATCAGGAGCTCATATCGTAGTTGGAACGCCTGGTCGTCTCCTAGACTTGATTAAACGCAAGGCTTTGAAATTGCAAGATATTGAAACTCTTATTCTTGATGAAGCGGACGAAATGCTTAACATGGGCTTCCTTGAGGATATTGAAGCCATCATCTCTCGTGTCCCAGAAAATCGTCAAACCTTGCTCTTTTCAGCGACTATGCCAGATGCTATCAAACGTATTGGTGTTCAGTTCATGAAAGAACCTGAGCATGTGAAGATTGCTGCAAAAGAATTAACTACAGAACTAGTTGACCAGTACTATATCCGTGTTAAGGAACAAGAAAAATTCGACACCATGACTCGTCTTATGGATGTTGATCAACCTGAGTTGTCAATCGTTTTTGGTCGTACAAAACGTCGTGTGGATGAGTTGACTCGTGGGCTTAAAATCCGTGGTTTCCGTGCAGAAGGGATTCATGGGGATTTGGACCAAAACAAACGTCTTCGTGTCCTTCGTGATTTTAAAAATGGCAACCTTGATGTCTTAGTTGCAACAGACGTGGCTGCTCGTGGTTTGGATATTTCAGGTGTGACTCATGTCTATAACTACGATATTCCTCAAGACCCTGAGAGTTATGTTCACCGTATCGGCCGTACAGGGCGTGCAGGTAAGTCAGGTCAGTCTATTACCTTCGTTTCACCTAATGAAATGGGTTACCTCCAAATCATTGAGAACTTGACTAAGAAACGTATGAAAGGTCTCAAACCTGCAAGTGCAGAAGAAGCCTTTCAAGCTAAGAAGCAGGTTGCACTTAAGAAAATTGAACGTGATTTTGCGAATGAGGAGATTCGTAGTAACTTTGAGAAGTTTGGCAAGGATGCTCGTCAATTAGCCTCAGAATTCACTCCTGAAGAATTGGCTATGTATATCCTCAGCTTAACTGTTCAAGACCCAGATAGTCTTCCTGAAGTTGAGATTGCACGTGAAAAACCGTTACCATTTAAACCATCTGGTGGTGGCTTTGGTGGCAAAGGTAAGGGAGGTCGTCGTGGAGATGACCGTCACGATCGAGATCGCCGTCGCGACAATCGACGTGGTGAACGTCGAGATGACTTCAAAAAAGGCAGTCGCAAAAACGACCGATTTGAGAAGGAAAAACGTTACCGTAAGGATAATAAAAAACCACGCAATACTTCAAGCGAGAAGAAAACTGGTTTTGTAATCCGTAACAAGGGTGATAAATAATAAAAAAAGCGGTTCACTGAGGTGGATCGCTTTTATATATAAGGAGACCGAGAGTCAAGAAAAGTTTCATACGAGAAAATAGATTTATATATTTGTTATCTTGTAATATTATATTATCAAAAATTTAGAAACCTGTCAACAAGAAAATTAGAAAAAACTAGTAAAAATTTTCGAACAGTCATGAATTGCAATTCAATAAACAATTTTCAGATAATTATTGAAATAATGATCAATTTATGATATAATGGAAGTGATTAAACACGAGGTGAAAAATGGCACATTTATTAGAAAAAACGAGAAAAATTACGTCTATCCTGAAGCGTGCGGAGGAGAAATTACAAGATGATCTTCCATATAATGCCATCACACGCCAATTAGCGGATATTATTGATTGCAACGCTTGTATCCTAAATAGTAAGGGACGTCTTTTGGGATATTTCATGCGCTACAAGACTAATAATGATCGTGTAGAGCAATTTTTCCAATCAAAAATTTTTCCTGAGGACTATATTCAAGGTGCAAACATGATTTACGATACAGAAGCAAATCTGACTGTAGATCATGAATTAAGCATCTTTCCAGTTGAGAGTAGAGCTGATTTCTCAGAAGGTTTGACAACAATTGCTCCAATCCATGTTTCTGGGATTCGTTTGGGATCTTTGATTATCTGGCGGAATGATAAGAAATTTGAAGATGAGGATTTGATTCTTGTTGAGATAGCTAGTACGGTGGTTGGTATTCAGCTTTTGAACTTCCAACGTGAAGAAGACGAGAAAAATATCCGTCGTCGTACAGCCGTAACGATGGCAGTCAACACTCTTTCATACTCTGAGTTAAGAGCAGTGTCAGCTATTTTGGGTGAATTGAATGGCAATGAAGGACAATTAACTGCGTCAGTCATTGCAGACCGTATCGGTATTACGCGTTCTGTGATTGTCAATGCCCTTCGAAAACTCGAATCAGCAGGAATTATTGAAAGTCGTTCACTGGGGATGAAGGGAACTTATCTTAAGGTCTTGATTCCAGATATCTTTGAAGAAGTGAAAAAGAGGGACTATTAATGGCTAAGGCTTTAATTTCGATAGACTATACAGAAGATTTTGTAGCGGATCATGGAAAATTGACAGCAGGAGCTCCCGCTCAAGCTATATCAGAAGCGATTAATCAGGTGACTAGATTAGCATTTGACCGTGGAGATTATATTTTCTTTACCATTGATGCTCATGAGGAAAATGATGTATTTCATCCAGAAAGTAAACTATTTCCCCCTCATAATCTGATTGGGACTAGCGGGCGTAATCTATATGGTAAGTTAGCTGAATTTTATCAGGAACAGGCCCAGGATAGTCGTGTTTTCTGGATGGACAAACGTCACTATTCAGCTTTTTCTGGCACAGATTTGGATATCCGTCTGAGAGAGCGTCGCGTGGATACAGTCATCTTAACAGGTGTTCTTACAGATATCTGTGTATTGCATACGGCTATCGATGCCTATAATCTTGGGTATCAGATAGAAGTTGTCAAGCCAGCAGTCGCATCCATTTGGTCTGAAAACCATCAGTTTGCACTTGGACATTTTAAGAATACATTAGGAGCGAAAATCCTTGATGAAAATCTAGTTGAAATCAAAGAATAATGTATTCAAAAAAACTGAAAAAAATCTGAAAAAAGTGTTGACAAAGTTTTTGAAAGTTGATATACTAGTAAAGTAATCGACGCGGGGATGGCGGAATTGGCAGACGCGCAGGACTAAGGATCCTGTGACCGCTTTAGGTCGTGAGGGTTCAAGTCCCTCTCTCCGCATAGGAAAAGAGTTAGCTTCAGCTAGCTCTTTATTTTTATATAAACAAGGGCAAAGATTTTGCTCTTTTTTTGTGATTTCATAAACATTTCATATTTGAATATTATAATGGTTTTACAAATATGGAGGTGCTATATGAATCCCACTCAAAGAGCTTGGGCTTATGTCAGCAGAAAACGACTGAGAAGTCTCATATTATTCTTGATTCTATTTGTTTTATTGGCAGGAATATCAGCTTGTTTGATGCTCATGAAGTCCAACAAAACAGTAGAAAATAATCTCTATCGCTCATTGAATACATCTTTCTCGATTAAAAGAATCGAACCGGATCAGACTTTTCAATTGTCTCAACTAGATGGCCTGAAAAAGATAAAGGGTCTTGAGAAGATTTCACCTGAGCTAGAAACAATAGTCAAGTTAACTGACAAAGAAGTCGTTACTGGAGAACAAAGTATCCAGAGAGATGATTTGACAGAAGCTGAAAAAAATCTCATCAGTTTGATTGCTTTAGAAGATTCCTCTAAGGATGTTTCTTTTACTAGTTCCGCCTTTACCCTTAAAGAGGGAAGACATATCGAAAAAGGGGATCGTAAAAAAATCGTAATCCATGAAGATTTAGCCAAGAAAAACAACCTAAAAGTAGGAGATAAGATTAGTCTGAAACCTAGTCAAGTAGAAGGAGATAGTGAACAAAGGCTAGACTATGAAATCGTAGGTATTTTCTCAGGTCAAAAACAAGAGAAATTTACCGGTCTATCATCAGACTTTAGTGAAAATACGGTCTATACAGACTACGAAAGTAGCCAAACTCTTCTTGGAAATAAGGAAGCTCAAGTTTCTGCCGCACGTTTCTATCTCGAAAATCCAAAAGATATGGATAGCATCATTCAAGAGGTTGAAAAGTTATCTCTGGAAAACCAAGGTTACCAAGTTGAAAAGGAAAATAAGGCCTTTGAACAAATCAAGGATTCAGTCTCGACCTTCCAAACCTTCCTCCAAATTTTCCTTTATGGCATTATGATTGCTGGGGTAGGAGCGCTGGTCTTGGTCTTGTCACTTTGGTTACGAGAGCGAGTTTACGAGGTTGGTATTTTATTGGCACTAGGTAAAGGAAAAATAGCAATCTTTAGCCAATTCTGCCTGGAAGTTATCCTAGTTTCATTGGCAGCAATTCTACCAGCATTTCTTGCAGGAAATGCCATTACTTCCTATCTCTTGAAAACTGTACTATCAAGTAGCGATCAAGCTGCACTACAAGATACGCTGGCAAAAGCAACTAATCTTTCAACAAGTTTTCTATCATTTGGAGAATCTTATTTCTTTTTACTTGTGATTAGTTGTTTATCAGTTGCACTTTGTTTTATCTTTTTATTTAGAAAATCACCTAAAGAAATTTTATCATCCATCAGTTAATAAAGGAGAAATCATGACTTTACTACAATTACAAGATCTTACTTATCGTTATAAAAACACAGCAGAAGCAGTCTTATATAAAATCAATTATGATTTTGAACCAGGCAAGTTTTATAGTATTATCGGAGAATCAGGAGCCGGGAAATCCACACTCTTGTCTCTATTAGCAGGACTTGATAGCCCAGTCGAAGGAGCTATCTTATTCGAAGGCAAGGATATTCGTGAACAAGGATATTCTTATCACCGTATGCACCACATTTCCCTTGTTTTTCAAAACTATAACCTGATTGATTATCTTTCTCCATTGGAAAATATCCGCTTGGTTAATAAAAAAGCTAGCAAGGATACCCTTCTTGAACTTGGTTTAGATGAAAGTCAAATCAAGCGGAATGTTCTCCAATTATCAGGTGGACAGCAACAACGGGTTGCCATTGCTCGTAGTCTTGTATCGGAAGCACCAGTGATTTTAGCAGATGAACCAACAGGAAACTTGGATCCTAAGACTGCTGGAGATATCATCGATTTGCTCAAATCTCTCGCTGAGAAAACAGGCAAGTGTGTGATCGTTGTGACCCACAGTAAGGAAGTGGCACAGGCGTCAGATATTACACTTGAATTGAAGGATAAGAAACTGACTGAAACAAGAAAAAATAGTAACTAAAACTTTTAAACATATTAAAAACTGAAGTAAATCTAGAAAGGAATCTTATGTTACACAACGCATTTGCCTATGTCACAAGAAAATTTTTTAAGTCGCTTGTGATCTTTCTTATCATTCTCTTGATGGCTAGTTTGAGTTTGGTCGGCTTGTCTATCAAGGGTGCGACAGCCAAGGCTTCTCAAGAAACCTTTAAAAATATCACCAATAGTTTCTCCATGCAAATCAACCGCAGGGTCAATCAAGGAACTCCACGTGGTGCGGGGAATATCAAGGGTGAAGATATCAAAAAAATTACTGAAAATAAGGCCATTGAATCCTACATCAAACGGATTAATGCTATCGGTGATTTGACAGGCTATGAACTGATTGAAACTCCTGAAACCAAGAAAAATCTAACTGCAGATCGAGCTCAACGTTTTGGAAGTAGCTTGATGATAACAGGTGTCAATGACTCTTCTAAGGAAGATAAATTTGTATCAGGTTCTTACAAACTTGTTGAAGGTGAGCACTTAACAAATGATGATAAACACCAGATTCTCATGCATAAAGACCTGGCTGCTAAACACGGTTGGAAAGTAGGAGACAAGGTCAAACTCAACTCCAATATCTACGATGCAGATAATGAAAAAGGAGCCAAGGAAACAGTAGAAGTCACGATCAAAGGACTTTTTGATGGACATAATAAATCTACTGTGACCTACTCACAAGAACTATATGAGAATACAGCTATCACAGATATTCACACAGCTGCCCAGCTCTATGGTTATACAGAAGATACCGCTATTTATGGAGATGCGACCTTCTTTGTAGCTGGAGATAAGAACCTAGATAGTGTCATGCAAGAATTAGGGTCTATCAACGGTATCAACTGGAAGATGTATAGCTTGATTAAGAGTTCATCTAACTATCCTGCCCTTGAGCAATCTATCTCAGGTATGTACAAGATGGCTAATCTTCTCTTCTGGGGTAGCTTGAGCTTCTCTGTTCTTCTACTTGCTCTCTTACTGACACTATGGATTAACGCCCGTCGTAAAGAGGTTGGCATTCTCCTTTCAATTGGTCTTAAACAAGCAAGTATTCTAGGACAATTTATCACAGAAGTAGTTATGATTGCTATTCCAGCTCTCATTTCAGCCTACTTCTTAGCCAACTATACTGCTCGTACTATCGGAAACACAGTACTAGCCAATGTTACATCAGATGTGGCTAAGCAGGCAAGTAAGGCAGCCCAAGCTTCCAATCTCGGTGGTGGTGCAGAAGTTGACGGCTTTAGTAAAACTCTTTCAAGTCTGGATATTTCTATTCAACCTTCAGACTTTGCCATCATCTTTGTACTTGGTTTGGTATTGGTAGTATTAGTTATGGCACTTGCTTCAAGCAATCTCCTCTTTAAACAACCCAAAGAACTCTTGTTGGATAGTGAATAAAAAACCTGCTACCTATTCTCTTCTAAATGAGATATAATATAGGTAGCATTTTTGATAGAAAAGGATTTATATGAATATTCTAATTGTAGAAGATGAAGACATGATCCGTGAGGGAATTAGTGATTACTTGGCGGATTATGGCTATAAAACCATTCAGGCTGCAGATGGTCAAGAAGCCTTGGAACAATTTTCAAATCACCAAGTTGCCTTGGTTCTCCTAGATATTCAAATGCCTAAACTCAATGGTTTAGAGGTTTTATCAGAAATCCGTAAAAGCAGTCAAGTTCCAATCTTAATGTTGACAGCCTTTCAGGACGAAGAGTATAAAATGAGTGCCTTTGCTTCACTAGCAGATGGGTATCTGGAAAAGCCTTTTTCCCTATCTCTGTTGAAGGTTCGGGTGGATGCTATTTTTAAACGTTATTATGATACCGGTCGTACCTTTACCTATAAGGATACTAAGGTAGACTTTGAAAGCTATAGTGCCACAGTGGCAGGCCAAAATGTTCCTGTGAATGCAAAAGAGCTAGAAATCTTAGACTATCTAGTTAAAAATGAAGGTCGTGCTTTGACTAGAGCTCAGATTATCGACGCTGTATGGAAATTGACAGATGAAGTACCTTTCGATCGTGTTATTGACGTTTACATCAAGGAATTACGAAAAAAATTGGATCTAGATTGTATTCTTACCGTGCGCAATGTTGGTTATAAATTGGAGAGAAAATGAGACGTTCAGGTTTATTTAAAAAGATTTTTATCTATACCTTCTCGGTATTTTCTACCTTAGTCATTTGTTTGCATTTGGCCATCTATTTTCTCTTTCCTCCGACCTATCTCAGTCACCGTCAGGAGAGCATAGGCCTCAAGGCTACCGAAATTGCACAATCCCTCCAAGGAAAGGACAGTCAAACTATCCAGGAAGTCCTTGATCTTTATTCTCAAAGCAGTGATATCAAGGGAGCTATTAAGGGAGAGATGACTCAGGATAAGTTGGAAGTCAATGATAATCTTCCCATTGATAAACAACGACAAACGGCCTCCTTGGTCATTGAGGAAAGAGAAGTTCAAACTAAGGATGATCAGACGATGACCTTACAGTTTTTAGCTTCTATGGATTTGCAGAAAGAAGCAGAAGATATCAGTCTTCAATTTCTGCCTTATACTTTATTAGCGTCTTTCATCATTTCGCTCCTCATCGCCTTTATCTATGCGAGAACTATTGTTGCTCCTATTTTGGAAATCAAGCGAGTAACTCGGCGAATGATGGATTTGGATGCAGAAGTTCGCTTGCGCGTGGATTCCAAGGATGAGATTGGTGATCTCAAAGAGCAGATTAATAGTCTCTATCAGCATCTCTTGACCGTTATTGCAGACTTGCATGAGAAGAACGAGGCCATTCTTCAACTAGAAAAGATGAAGGTTGAGTTTTTGCGAGGAGCTTCCCACGAACTGAAAACACCTCTAGCTAGTCTAAAGATTCTTTTGGAGAATATGCAAGCAAATATTGGACGTTATAAAGACCGTGACCATTATCTTGGAGTTTCTCTAGGAATTGTGGATGATTTAAGCCACCACGTGCAGCAAATCCTATCCCTTTCTTCGGTACAGGAATTGCGAGATAAGAAGGAAGAAATCAATCTTCTTGATATGACCAATCTTCTATTGAAGGACTATGACTTATTAGCCAAGGAGAGAAAAATCTCAGTAGAGAACCAGCTAACTGCTCAGCACGTTTATCTAAATCCTTCAGTACTCAAGCTGATTCTTTCAAATCTGATCAGTAATGCGGTGAAGCATTCTATCCAAGGTGGCTATCTCAAAATCGGTGATAAGGATGGCTGGATATTTATTGAGAACGGTTGTACACTTGAGGAACAAGATAAATTTGAACAATCCTTTACGGCTTCTAGTCGACAAAGTAAGGGAGCTGGATTGGGACTCTTCGTAGTCAAAAGTTTATTAGAAAATGAAGAAATCGACTATCGTTTCGAAAGATATAACGACCACTTGCTATTTTACATGAACCTGCCTCAGAACAAGGATTAGACCAAGCGGGAAAAGGTTTACATATCTAAAAATAGAAGAAATTCAATCGAAACTACGGGAAAAACTAGCTTTTTTTGCTAAAAAGTGATAAAATGAACAATGTAAATGGGATGTCCCATAAAAATATACAGGAGGCCTGATAAAATGGCAATCGTTTCAGCAGAAAAATTTGTCCAAGCAGCTCGTGACAACGGTTATGCAGTTGGTGGATTTAACACAAACAACCTTGAGTGGACTCAAGCTATCTTGCGCGCAGCAGAAGCTAAACAAGCTCCAGTTTTGATCCAAACTTCAATGGGTGCTGCTAAATACATGGGTGGTTACAAAGTTGCTCGCAACTTGATCGCTAACCTTGTTGAATCAATGGGTATCACTGTACCAGTAGCTATCCACCTTGACCACGGTCACTACGAAGATGCACTTGAGTGTATTCAAGTTGGTTATACTTCAGTTATGTTTGACGGTTCACACCTTCCAGTTGAAGAAAACCTTGAAAAAGCTCGTAAAGTTGTAGAATTTGCTCACGCAAATGGTGTATCAGTAGAAGCTGAAGTTGGAACTATCGGTGGTGAAGAAGACGGAATCATCGGTGATGGTGAATTGGCTCCAATCGAAGATGCTAAAGCAATGGTTGCAACTGGTATCGACTTCTTGGCAGCTGGTATCGGTAACATCCACGGTCCTTACCCTGCAAACTGGAAAGGTCTTCACCTTGACCACTTGCAAAAATTGACTGAAGCTGTACCAGGATTCCCAATCGTATTGCACGGTGGTTCAGGTATTCCTGATGACCAAATCCAAGCAGCTATCAAACTTGGTGTTGCTAAAGTTAACGTTAACACTGAATGCCAAATCGCATTCGCTAACGCAACACGTAAATTTGCTCGTGACTACGAAGCAAACGAAGCAGAATACGACAAGAAGAAACTCTTCGACCCACGTAAATTCTTGGCTGACGGTGTAAAAGCTATCCAAGCTTCAGTTGAAGAACGTATCGACGTATTCGGTTCAGAAGGTAAAGCTTAATCTAGCTTAACCATATAAAACAGAAACCTACCCATTGGGTGGGTTTTTTTCAATTTAATGTGGCTCTTTGTCAACTGTAGTGGGTTGAATAAAAGCTAACATCTGGAGAGGACAATTGTTGTCCTCTCCATTTTTATATTCAGAGCGATGAAAATTCGTTTCTTAAAGTTGTTAAAGTTCCTAAAAC